>JBGAKC010000067.1:0-9657 GCA_044224605.1 Hyphomonadaceae bacterium | reverse complement strand
GGGCGGCTATGGCGGCTCCACTGTCGTCGTCGATCCCGACAAGCGGCTGTGCGTCTCCTACGTCATGAACCGCATGGAATCCGGCCTCCTCGGCGACCCGCGCGGCTTCGGCCTCCTGCAGGCCGCCTACGCCTCGCTCATGGGCTGAGCGATAGCCTGCCCCTCTGGCCAGTGTGAGCACGATAGGGTACCCCCCTATCCCATGGCTCACACAATCGCATCGAAGAAACAGATCTCGGCCCGCGTCCGCCGCATCATCGGCCAGCTCGAGGGCATCGAACGCGCGCTCGAGGAAGAGGCAGGCTGCGAAACCCTGCTCCATCTCGTCTCCGGCGCCCGCGGCGCCGTGAACGGGCTCACCGAGGAGATCATGGCCGACTTCGTGCGCGAGCATGTCGCCGGCCCGAAGATCAGCGGTGAAGCCCGGAAAAAAGCCGCTGAAGACCTCATCATCATCATCAAGCGTTATTCGAAGTAGTCCCATGTCCGACGCCATCGACGCCCTGCGCCATAGCCACGAATTCCTCGGCCAGGATCACGACCGCAACGCCCGCCGCACCCTCTGGGTTGTCGCCCTCACCGCCATGATGATGGTCGGCGAGATCATTGCCGGCGCCGTCTATGGCTCCATGGCCCTGCTGGCCGACGGCTTCCACATGGCGACCCATGCCGGAGCGCTCACTGTCGCGGCCATCGCCTACGCCTTCGCCCGCAGCCACGCTCGCAACCCGCGCTTCACGTTTGGCACGGGCAAGGTAGGCGATCTCGCGGGCTTCGCCTCCGCTCTCGTCCTCGGCGTCATCGCTCTCGCCATCGCAGTTGAATCGGCCCAGCGCCTGATCGCACCCAGCACCGTCGCCTTCGACCAGGCGATCTTCGTTGCGGTCCTCGGCCTTGTCGTGAACCTCGTCAGCGCCCTCCTCCTCTCAGGCGGCCATAACCACGGTCACGATCATCATCACGACCACCATCATGATCACCACGGCCGCCACCATCACGGCCACGGCCCGGACAACAACCTCCGCGCCGCCTATCTCCACGTCCTGGCCGACGCCTTCACTTCGGTCCTCGCGATAGCCGCCCTGGTGGCGGGAAAGTTCGCCGGCTGGGTCTGGCTCGATCCAGTCATGGGCCTCGTCGGCGCGATCGTCATCGCCCGCTGGTCCTGGAGCCTGATGCGCGACACCGCCGGCGTCCTGCTCGACACTGCCGACCCGCACCTCGTCGAAGAGATCCGCCAGGAGATCGAAGGCCCCGGCGACAGCTGGATCACGGATCTCCACGTCTGGCGCGTCGGCCCCGCTGCCCACGCCGCCGTCCTCACGGTCGCCAGCCGCCCCGCCGTCGACCTCGCCGTCATCCGCGAGCGCCTGAAACCGGTCCACGAACTCGTCCACGTCACGGTCGAACGCCATGTCGTGACCGCCTGAAACAACCGGCTTCGCCTGCGGCGTAATGGCTTTCGAAAAAGCGTAGCTTTTTCAGAAGGCTATGCACGAATTTCGCCATGACATTTGCTTGACTGGACTCGGAGGCGCCCATATAGCTGCGCGCGCGGTGAAAACCCCTTTGTTTTGGGGCTGATCCGCACGCAGGGACGGACTTTTCCCACACCTGTTGCGGGCATCTCCGATGAGCCAGGACGATCTGAACGACCGGATCGCGAAGGCCCAGGCGAAGATCGATGCGCAGGAACGCCCCGCTCTGGCGAGCACGGGCAAGGGGATGGGTCTGGGCTTCCGCATGGCGTCGGACTTCGCGGCCGCCGTCATCGTGGGAGTGATCCTTGGCTTGGGGATAGATGCGGTTTTCAAGGTTTCGCCTTGGGCCACTGTCGTCTGCCTCATGCTCGGGTTCGTCGCCGGCGTCCGGAATGTCGTGGCTACCGCGATGAAGGCCAATTCGGCCGCCAGTTCGAAGGGCGAAGGCGACAAGGCATGATGGTCTCCACCGACCCGATGCACCAGTTCAAGATCGGCAAGATCTTCGATCTGCGTCTTGGCGATCTGGATATCTCGTTCACGACGTCCGCCATGTGGATGGTGATCGGCGTTCTCGTCCTCATCGGCATCCTGGCCCTCGCCACCTCCGGCATGAAGACCGTGCCGACCCGCATCCAGTCGCTGGGCGAGATCTGGTACCAGTTCATCGCCGGCATCGTGAAAGACGTGAACCACGCGCCGGGCAAGCCGTTCATCCCGCTGGTCTTCACGCTGTTCTCGTTCATCTTCGTGGCGAACATCCTCGGCATGATGCCGTACTGGTTCACGACCACCAGCCACATCGCCGTCACCGGCTTCATGGCGATCTTCACCATCAGCCTCGTTGTGCTCGTGGGGATCATCAAGAAGGGCTTCGGCTTCCTCAAGATTTTCGTGCCGTCGGGAGTGCCGTTCGTGCTCCTCCTGATCGTCACCCCGATCGAAATCATCTCGTTCCTGTCACGCCCGATCAGCCTCGGCATGCGCTTGTTCGCGAACATGCTTGGCGGCCACGTGGCGCTCAAAGTCTTCGCAGGCTTCGTTCCCTCGCTCGCTGTCGCCCTTGGCGGCGTCGGCATGCTGATGGGCGGATTGCTCGTGATGCCGTTGATCGTTGGTGTGACTGCACTCGAATTCCTGGTGGCGTTCCTCCAGGCATACGTGTTCGCCATGCTCACATGCGTCTATCTCAATGACGCTCTGGGCGAGGCGCACTGATCACCAACGGACTTCGCAAGGAGAATACACTATGGAAGGTCTCAACTACGTCGGCGCCGGTCTTGCCTGCCTCGCCATGCTCGGCGCCGCCATCGGCGTGGGCAACATCTTCGCCTCGTACCTCGATGGCGCGATGCGCAATCCTTCGGCTGCCCCGCAGCAGTTCGGCAACCTGATCTTCGGCTTCGCCGTGACGGAAGCGCTGGGCATCTTCGGCTTCGCCATCGCCCTGATCCTGATCTTCGCAGTCTGATCCAGCTTCACAGGAAGACGGAGTACTCGACGTGGAGCATGAAGCGGCAGCAGCGGGCCACGAAGCCGGATCCGGCTTTCCCCCGTTCGACCAGATCGGAGAATTTGGGGTCTCCCAGGTTTTCTGGCTGATCGTCACGTTTGCCGTTCTCTACTTCTTCGTCGCCTTCGTCTTCCTGCCGAAGATCAAGGCAGCGGTCGAAAACCGCGACGGAGCCATCAAGGCCGACGTCGCCAAGGCCGCTGAACTTTCCTCGAAGGCCGACGCATCGGTGAAGCAGTTCGAAGCCCAGATCGCCGCCGCCCGCGCCAACGCGCGCGACACGGCGTCGAAGGCCAAGGCTGAAGCCGATGCGAAAACCGCAGCCCAGACCGCCAAGGTCGAGGCGGAGCTCAACACCCGTCTCGCCGCCGCGGAGGGCCGCATTGCCGAAACTCGCGCCAAGGCGATGACGAGTGTCGCCGCCGTCGCAGAAGACGCCGCGGCCGCGATCGCCGAACGCCTCACCGGCGTGAAGCCCTCGGCAGACGCCGCAAAGAGAGCCGTCGCCAGTGCGGTGAGAGGCTAGGATGGAACCTGAACACGCTCCCGTCGCCGAACACGCCGCTACCGGCCCCCTGCCGGTCATCGGCCCGTTCGACCTCAACGACCCGGCTTTCTGGGCGTTCGTCGGCCTGATCATCTTCCTCGCCGTCATCATCTACATGAAGGTGCCGGCCACGATCACAAAGTCGCTCGACGACCGCGCAACCAAGATCACCTCGGAACTCGCCGCCGCCGAAGCCCTCCGCAAGGAAGCCGAAGCCAAGCTGGTCGAAGTCCAGAAACGCGCCGCCGAAGCTGAAGTCGAAGCGAAGCAGATCGTCGATATGGCCCGCCGCGAGGCCGACCAGCTTGCCACGAATGCCGCCGCCGCCCTCACCGAGCGCATCGCCCTGCGCGAGAAGCTCGCCCAGGAGCGCATCGCCCGCGCCGAGTCCGACGCGATCCGCGACGTGAAACTCGCCGCCGTCGAAACCGCCTCGCGCGCCGCCTCCGCGATCCTCACGGAACAGCTCACCGGCAAGGCCGCCGACGACGAGTTCGCCAAGAGCCTCGCCGCCGCCGCGAAAGCGCTTTCCTGACCAGACCGCCAAGCGTCCACCTGGCAACGCGCGCCACCGCGTACGCCCTCGTGGTTCGACGGATGGCGCCTACGCCGCCTGCTCATCAGGAGGGCTGAACAGGTGACGCCAGATTAGCACTCATGGTGAGCAGCACGCGAAGCCAGCGCCCGTCGAACCACGCGGGCGTGCTTTCAACCGCTACCTGGCCCGATGGATGTCCAGCCAGCTGCGGATCGTCCCGTTCACCAGCTCCGGCGCATCGAACTGCACGAAGTGCCCGGCGTCCGGAACCATCACGATCGTCGTGTCCTTCGCCGCCTTCTCCCACGTGCCGTTGTGCCCGGCCGCCAGCAGCGCCGTGTCCTTCATCCCGTGGATCACCAGCAGCGGCACGGGGATAATCGGCGGATTGTCCGGCAGGAAGGGGCGCTTGGCATCCGGTCCCACAGTCTTGGGATAGTTGGCGCGGTAATAGTTCATCATCCCAGCGAAGCTCGAACGCTTGAACGCCTCGAGATACTTCTCGTGCAGCGCCGGATCCTGCACGCGCCGCGCAAGCCCCTCGGCCGTCATGCCCGCTTCAGAGCCTTCCTTCTGAAAGTTGCGCGCATACTGCGACGTCGCCTGTTGCTGCGGGTCGGTCCGCATCCGCTCCATGAACAAGATGGGATGCGGCGTCGACAGGATGATCAGATTGTCGAGCTTGTCGGGATGCGTGAACGCATACATCCATGCGATCGAGCCGCCCCAGTCATGGCCCAGCACCGTCGCCTTCTCATAGCCCTCCGCCTTGATCACCGCATCGATGTCGGCGACCAGCTTCGGCATCTCGTAATTCTCAACGCCGACCGGCTGGCTTGAAAGATTGTAGCCGCGCGTATCCACCGCCACGACGCGATAGGCGTCATTGAGCTTCGGCGTGAGATAGGTCCACGACCCGGAGAAATCCGGATAGCCATGGATCATCACCACCAGCGGCCCCTTGCCCGAGGCCACATAGTGGATCTTCACATCGCCGTTCTGCGCGTACTTGTCCTCCAGCGTGACGGCGGCCTTGGCAGGCCCCGCTGGCGCACCGATCGCGCACGCGCCCAGAACAATCGCCAGCAAAGCCCCGATGACCAGCCGCATGCACGCCTCCCCTTCTGCACGTAAGCCCTCTTCGTTCGACAGACGGCCCTTCGGGCCTGTTCACCATGAGCAGGCGGCGGAGCCGCCGCCCGTCGAACCACGAGGGCGTGCTCACCAGCCTCAATTCACCGGATGCAGATCAAGCCACGAGCGGATCTGCGCATTCACCAGCGCCGAGGCGTCATGCTGCACAAAGTGCCCCGCGTCCGGCACCATCAGCATGGTCGTGTCCTTGCCGATATGCTCCCACGTGTTGTTGTGGCCTGCCGACAGCAGCGCTGTGTCCTTCATGCCGTGGATCACCAGCACCGGCACGTTGATCTTCGGATGCTCCTCCGGAGCCGCTCCCGGCGCAGGCGCGTTCGTCCCATCCGGATAATTGGCGCGATAATAGTTCATCATCGCTGCGAAGTTCGAGCGCTTGAACGCCTCGACGTATTTCGGCTTCATGTCCTTGTCCTGAACCCAGCCCGCCAGGCCTTCCGCCGTCAGGTTCTTCTCCGAACCTTCCTTCTGGAAGTTGCGCGCATAGGCGCTGTTCTGCTGCTGCTGCTTGTTGGTCGCCAGCTGCACCGCGAACGAGTCCGGGTGTGGCACCGACAGGATTACCAGCCGCTCCAGCGTTTCGGGGTGCGCGAACGCATACTCCCACGAGATCGCCGCGCCCCAGTCATGGCCGATCACCGTCGCTTTCTTGTAACCCTCGGCCTCGATCACAGCCTGCACGTCGGCCACCAGTTTCGGCATCTTGTAATTCTCAACGCCCTCGGGCTGGCCGGAAAGATTGTAGCCGCGCGTATCGAGCGCCACGACGCGATAGGCGTCATTCAGCTTCGGCGTCAGCCCCGCCCACGATCCGGAGAAATCCGGGAAGCCGTGGATCATCACAACCAGCGGCCCCTTGCCCGAGGCCACGTAGTGAATCTTCACCCCGTCCGGGCTTGTTGCGTACTTGTCCTCGAGCTTCACCGCCTTCTTCGCGGCAGCAGCCGGCGGCGCAGCCACCGCGCTCATCTGCGTTGCGCCAAAAGCCAGCACGACGGCCAGCGCGGAAACTCCCAACACGGAACGCAGCATAGGTATTCCCTCCATCGTCTTTTTTTGACTTGACGATGTCAGGCTAGCCCCGGTCGCGCCGGCGCACAATCGGTTCGCAAGAGGAAGTGATCAGCCTACCGGCTGCCAACCGCAAAGCCAGCCGCGTACGCGGCTATCATGGCGAACCGCGTCGGCCCGATCATGCCTGCCGCCACGAATGCGGGCAAAAGCAGTTCAAGGACCCCAACCCGTCCGAACATCAGCCGTCCAGGTCTTCCTGCAGGATGGTCATTTCGAGCTGGTAGCTCGTCTCGCCTTCGTCCTCGATCAGGTAGACGAGGCCGACATGCTCGCCGCCGATCACGACTTCGACCGAGTCCGTCACGCGCGGGCGGGCCGCCAGCGTGATCCCGGGGTTCAGCGTGCGCTTGAGATACGCCTCGATGCGTTTGACGGTTTCCGGGTTCATCGGGCGGCTCCAGTGCTTGTCCGGCCAGAGCCTTACCCCAGCCATGCGCCCTCCGCCAAGACTGCCCGGGTTGAGCCCCATCCTGACGCCAGAATGATCCACCGGAACTTGTCCGCTCGCCTGCCGGGACGCCCGCCGCCTCCCGACCCGTGGAAAAGACCGTTCAAATCGGATAGGTTCGGATCTGTTGGGAGGACTTTCACATGAAGAGCATGGTTACAGCCGCACTTGCCGCCACGATGCTTGCATCCGGCTGCGCATCGACAGGCCAGCAACTGGCCTACGATCCCGAGGGCTGCACCCTTGAAAGTGTTGCGCCGTCCGGCAGCACGTCTGGTCCCTGGGCGATGAGCACGGTTCGCAGTGGTGATCCCGCATATCGCACCAAGGCGAACTGCACGAGCAATCGCGCGCTCGCGCAGATGAACGCCGCGAGGATGAACCAGCAAAGCAGCACGGCCATCAGCTTCCCGTCCGAAACGCCGAACTGAACTCCCCTCTTTGAACCATGCGTACGCCTGCTAGGTTGCCTGGAGGGTTGGACTTGGGGAGTGATTCACGATGAAACGCGCTATCCTCGCGACAATGGCAGCTTTGGCGCTGACCCTGAGCTCCGGCTGCGCCCTCGTAGGAGGCGACGACCCCTGGTGGGATGAAGACGATTTCGCCTCCGGCGCCCCGCATGCGTCGTCCGCCGACGCCCGCTGACGCGACGAGCTTCCGGGGGGACAGGTCCCGGAGCGCTCCTCAGAGCCCCATGTCGAATTTCTGATCCATTGTCTGCGCGGGCTTCATGCAGGCGCCGCCCACGGGCTTCGCCGGCACGCCCGCCACCGAGCAGCGCGGCGGCACGTCGCTCAGCACCACCGAACCTGATCCGACGCGCGCCTCATCACCAATCGTGATGTTTCCCAGCACTTTCGATCCCGCGCCCAGCAGCACGCCATTGCCGATCTTCGGATGGCGATCCGTGAACACCTTGCCAGTCCCGCCAAGCGTCACGCCATGCAGCATCGACACGTCATTGCCCACGCGCGCGGTCTCGCCAATGACAACTCCAGTCGCATGGTCGATGAACACGCCCGAACCCACCGGCGCGGCCGGATGGATGTCCACCGCGTAGAGTTCCGACATGCGCGACTGCATGAAGAACGCCAGCGTCTCGCGCCCTTCCCCCCATAGCCAGTGCCCCACGCGATGCGTCTGCAGCGCCAGGAAGCCCTTGAAGAACAGGAAGGGTTGCAGCGTCGATCGCGTTGCCGGATCGCGCTCGAGCACGGCCTGCAGATCCCGCTCAGCCGCCGTCACGATCGAAGGATCGGACTTGTACGCCTCTTCTGCGATCTCGCGGATCGCCAGCGCGCTCATGTCTGGGCCCCCCGCCTTCTGCGCGAGCTGGTAGCAGAGCGCCTCTGCAAATGTCTCGTGATTGAGAACCGTCGCCGCCAGATAGCTCGACAGCGCCGGCTCCTGGTCCGCCGCCTGCTTCGCATCGAAGCGCAGCTTCTGCCACACTGGCGCCGGCGTCCCGGCATAACCAATCGCCTCGGTCAGGGTCGAGCGTCCATCCGACATGTGTCTCTCCCGGGGCCCGTCCGCCCGTCAAGCGCCCGCGAGCATCAGCCTCGCAAGCTCCCGGGGCAAGGCCCCGGTCCGGAGCAGATGGTCGGCCTTGAACAGCATGACAAGAGAGAAAGCGTCGACGATCTCGCCCAAGGCCGCCATTTTTACGGCTTCTGCGAAGGAAACTCTTCGAACCGATAGTTCCTCTGAACTGTCGGCCTGTAAACGGTCATCCGGCGACAGTCCCCAAGCAATGAAAGCAAACGCCCGCTCGTCCGTCACCGAATTCGACATTTGCATGTCTGCAACCAGAGGTTGCCAATGCTCGGCCTTCAGTCCGGCCTCCTCGGACAGCTCCCGCCGCGCGCTTTCCAGCGGCGAGGCATTCTCCGGCCCGCCCCCTTCTGGCAGCTCCCAGGAATACTGGCCGAATGGAAACCGCTCCTGCCCGATCAGGATCGTCATGCCCTCCTCATCGATCGGCAGCACGCCCACCGCGAGGTTGTGCATGTGCACCAGCCCGTAGAGCGCATCCGCTCCCGTCGGCGCCACGGTCTGGTATTCGCGCACATTGATCCACCGGTTCGCGTAAACCGTCCGCGCCGATTTGATCCGCCATTTGCCGGTCTTTTCTGTCATGCTTCGCGAATAAGGCCGCCGGCGGGAAATGTCATCAACGCTCGCGCACCATCACCCCCTTCCCCTTGTGGGGAGGGGTGCAGGGGGGAGGGTGATCAAGTGGCAAATCGCCAGGGAGATTTCCCGAAGACAAACGCACGCGCCCGGCGCCTGCGCCACGAACCAACCTCCGCCGAAGCGCGCCTCTGGAAACACCTCCGCAAGATCGAAGGCGCTCGCTTCAGAAGAAAGACAGCGTCGGTCCTTACGTCGTCGACTTCGCTGACCTCGGCGAAAAGCTCTTGATTGACCTTGATGGCGGCATTCACAACATGCCGGACGTCATTGAACGCGACAAGGCGAAGGACGCGTGGGCCACGCACGCAGGATTCCGCGTACTGCGAATTCCCAACGCCCATGTGTTCGGCACATGCGAGTGAGCACTGGCCGCCGTGATGCGCGCGCTTCGCGGCCGGGACTGATTAACGACAGTCAACACCGCTGCACGACCCCCACCCCTGCGCCCCTCTCTACAAGGGGGCGAGGAAACGCGGCGGCAAACACCCTTCCCCCACGGCCCCCAACCCTCTAGGTTCCGCCCACCAAGACCGGAGCCCTGTATGTTCTTCAAGACCCTCAGCGCAGCCCTCGCCGCCATCGCCCTCACTGCAGCCTGCGGCGAGCAGGGCCGCGCCCAGCTCGCGAGCCTCGACAAGAGCGTCGACATGTATCTGGGGGCCGCCGACGCCAAGGTCACCGTCGTCGAATACGGCTCGCCCA
>JBGAKC010000033.1:0-58167 GCA_044224605.1 Hyphomonadaceae bacterium | reverse complement strand
CTATCGCACGCACCCGAAGGTCTTCAGAACGTGGCTTGCCTGGCATCCATGCTGGCCTCCATCCCAGCCAGCATCATGAATCAGGCTTCGCACCACTTGGGAATCCAAAATCGATTCACTCAGGTCGCAACGTGCTCTAGTGTGCGGCGGGAGAGACCAAGTTCTTCCGCGGCTTCATCTTCCGTCACGCGTCCGGTGCGGCGGCGTTTAAGCAGACGTTCAATCTGCAGAACCAGCGTGTCTTCGCTCTGGATGCGCCGTGACGTTTGTTCGAGTTCGGCAAGAGCAGTTGCGTACAGCTCGGCGTCGGCGAACGGCGAGGAGCGCTTGCACAGTTGGTGCGGCACGACGACGGCGCACTCGGGGGTTGCGAATTTTAGCACGCCCGGCAGCGCTTGACGCATACGGTCGGCGTATTTCGGTGTTGGCCAGGCGAAGCAGAACTCAAGCCCCTCGGTGTCGCCTTCCGCAAGCGTCGTGAGCATACTGGCGCAGCCGAACGCTACGCCTGCGCTCAAGGCGCGCCAGCCGGATTCGCTGATAGCAACGCCTGGGTGCAAAATGAGATGCATTGCATTTGACCCGCGCTTGAGGCTCAGCGTCAGGAACGGCGCGCGCACGCGACCGAAGCGGGCGATGACCTCCAAGCCTTCGCCGATCGTGGGGGCGCTGCGGACCGCCACTTCGAGCGCGCCTTGCATCGAGGTGCTAAACGCTGCCATCGCGTCGAGCGGCCAAGCCTCGCCCACAAGGCGGCAGAGGTTCTCGTTGAAGGTGATGAACGTAAACAGCGTCACTTCGGCGGCGGGGTCGGCGAGGCGGGCTTCGTCGATGTCGGCGCCTTGCAGCAGTTCCGTCCTGAGCGTTGGCGAGTGACCGAAACGGCGCACCAGAAAGCGGATGTAGCCCGCGGGGGCGGGAATAGAACGTCTGGGGTCGGGCGCGGTTCGCTTCGCCATCGTGGCGCAAAATGCCACATTTTTGGCGCGAGGGACACTCCTGGCCGCGTTAGAGTTCGATCACAAGGAGCCTCAAAACTTCAGATCAGGAAACGCCAATGGCTTTCACCGCTCGAACCGAAGACGGGCGCAACGTCAACTACACGGATAGCAAGCGCCATCTTTATCTGTTCTCGCTGTTTCTCCCTATGGTGCCGACGCTGTCGGTCATCGGGTATTTCCTCACCGGCAACGTGCTGGTGACGCTGGCGCCGCTCCTGTTTGTTTTCGGCGTCGTGCCGGTTGCCGATGCGATTCTGGGCGAAGACACGAACAATCCACCCGAAGAGGTCGTCGAGGCGATGGGCGCCGACAACTACTACCGCATCCTCTGCATCCTTTCTGTGCCGCTGTTCTGGATAAGCTTCGTTTCGACGGCGTTGCTGGTCGGCACGCAAGGACTGCCGTGGTGGTCGATCCTGGCGCTTGTCGTGGGGGTCGGCACGATCAACAGCGGGTGTCTGACTACCGGACATGAACTCGGCCACAAACACAGTTCCATCGACCGTTTCTTCGCGAAATTGGCGTGCGCGGTATGCGGCTATGCGCATTTCTGCATCGAGCACAATCGCGGGCATCATGTGTGGGTGTCGACGCCGGAGGATCCCGCATCGTCGCGCATGGGCGAGTCGATCTATCGCTTCGCGACTCGCGAGTTGCCGGGCGCATTCCGCCGTGGCTGGGAGCAGGAAGCGCTGCGCATGTCGAAGCGCGGCAAGAGCACATGGTCATTTGAGAACGAGATATTGCAGGGATATGCGATCACGCTCGTCGTTGCCGCGGTGCTTGTCTCAACGCTTGGATGGGCTGTGTTGCCATTCATACTGGCCCACCATTTCTTCGGGTGGTATGGACTGACCCAGGCAAACTATGTCGAGCACTATGGCTTGCTTCGCCAGAAGCAGGCGAACGGGCGTTACGAACCGGTGGCCCCGCGTCATTCGTGGAACACAAACCACATCTTCTCAAATCTGATCACCTTCCACCTGCAGCGCCACTCAGATCATCACGCCAACGCGCAGCGCCCGTATCAGTCGCTGCGCGATTTCCCCGACCTGCCTCGCCTGCCGAATGGATACCCGGGCATGTTTCTGCTCGCCGCGATTCCGCCGCTATGGTTCCGCGTGATGAACCCGAAAGTGATGGCGTGGGCCAACGGCGATCTGACCAAGGTCAACGTGTACCGATCCGCGAGTGTCGCCGGGGCTCCACTGGCTTGATTTGTCACCGTCCTGCACAGTGCAGCCAGTCCGGCTAAAGAGGCGAAAGCGACACCCGAGGCGAAGTAGACCTCCGCTCGGGGGAAGAAACTGCGGCGAGCCTCGCTCCTCCCGGCAAATCGTCGCGTTGGGGTGGTTGATCTGTTGCACAGGTGGACTATGCGGGGCAGATGACAGACGACACGCCATCCATCGGACGCCTCGTTGGCCTGGAGCACCGGCTGCCGGTGCGGGTCTATTACGAGGACACGGACTTCACGGGCGTGGTCTATCACGCGACCTATCTGCGCTATTTCGAGCGTGGTCGCTCCGAGATGCTGCGGGTGATGGGGACGCCGCCGGATCGTGACGATCACGGGGCCTTCGCGGTCACGCGTATCGTGATCGATTACCGGGCGGCGGCGCGCATCCACGACGCGCTGGTCGTTCACACCACGTTTACCGGCATGAAGGGGCCGCGCCTCAATTTCAGGCAAAGGATCACGCGGGATGGGACACTTCTGGCGGAAGCCGAAATTGTTGCCGTAGCGATCCATCCTGACGGGCGGGCGCGTAAACCTTCCCCGGCGGAATTGACGCACTGGGAGGCCTACCGGCTAGCCTCGCAGGATGGCCCCTGAACCCCCGGGGATTCGCCGGTATTGACCTTCATGTCGCCTAATTTCGTAACCAGAAGCGGTTCAGAAAGCTCTTGCCAACGGGCATTGGCCAAAAGCCGTTTGCCCGCTTCGAAGGATATTGTGAGGCCTTAATGGACCCGACGACGCTGCCGGCAATTGCTTCCGGCCAGGACTTCTCGCTGATCGCGCTCTTCATGCGCGCCGACATTTTCGTGAAGATCGTGATGGGCGTGCTCTTGCTCATGTCGGTCTGGTCGGTCGCCGTGGCCATCGACAAGTTCTTCTCGGTCGGCAGCGCCAAGTCGCGCGCCAAGCGGTTCGAGAACGCCTTCTGGTCCGGCCAGCCGCTCGACGAGATCAACGAACGCGTCACCGAGAAATCCGCCGAGGCGATGGCCCGCGTGTTCTCCGCCGGCGCGCGCGAGTGGCGCGAGGGACGGCGCAATGGAACGCCGGATGAGACGGCCGCGATCGTCGCACGCGCCAACCAGATGATGGACGTAACGGTGAACAGGGAAACCCAGCGGATGGAGAGCGGCCTCTCCACGCTGGCGATCATCGCCTCCTCGGCGCCGTTCATCGGCCTGTTCGGCACGGTCATCGGCATCATGAACTCGTTCCGCGACATCGCGGCGCGCGGCGAGACCAACCTCACCGTCGTGGCGCCGGGCATCGCCGAGGCGCTGTTTGCGACCGCGCTCGGCCTGTTCGCGGCCATACCGGCGCTGATCTTCTACAACAAGTTCTCCTCCGACATCGCGGCCTTCTCCGACCGCATGGCGAACTTCGCGCAGGAAGTCTCCGCGCGGCTGTCGCGCCGGCTCAGCGATCGCGGCCGGGACGCCTGATCATGGGAGCATCGATCAACAAAGGCGGAGGCGGACGGCGCGGCGGCAGACGCCGGCCGATGGCCGACATCAACGTGACGCCGATGGTGGACGTGATGCTCGTGCTGCTGGTGGTGTTCATGATCACCGCGCCGATGCTGGCGACGGGCGTCGCCGTGACGCTGCCCAAGACGCGCGCCGACCAGATGCCGCCGGAACAGCAGCGGCCGCTCGTGGTCACCGTCGACAAGGACGAGAAATACTATGTCGGCATGCAGGACGAGGCAGTCCCCCTGAGCCAGCTCGCCGAGATGATGAAGGCGCTGGCCGAGGGCAATATGGAGAAGCGCGTCTATGTGCGCGCGGATGAGAAGGTGCCCTATGGCGCGGTCGTGAACGTGCTGGCGCTGCTGCAGGAGGCGGGCTTCAAGAACGCCGGCCTGCCGGTCGATCCGAACCAGGTGAAGCGCCTGGAAGAAAAAGCGAAAGCGAAGGGAGGCTGACCGGGAAGATGCGAACCGGCGCAACCTTCCTCTCAGCCATCATCCACGCGGGCGTCATCGCGGGCGGGCTGTTCGTGTTCCAGTCCGAGCCTTCGGATGTGGACGCCTCGACCATGATCGTGATCCCGCTCGAGCTGGTGACGATCGGCGAGAAGACCGACATCGCGCCCGTGATGGAAGAGGCCAAGATCGCGGACGAGGCGAAGGAAGAGGAGACCGAAGCGGTCGCCTCGGCCGCCGCCGCGCCCCCGCCGGAGCCGGATTCGGTCGCGATCCCGGAAGAGCAGCCGAAGAAGGCGGAAGAGAAGAAGGCCGAGGCCAAGCCAGCCCCGGCGAAATCGCGCGAGCAGGAGATCAATTCCGTGCTCGACGGGATCCTCGCCGGCGTCACCAAGGACACGCCCAAGGCGGCGCGGACGGCGGATGCGAAAGCCGCCAACACGACCAAGGAAGCCCCGCGCATGGGCGCAGGCGAGCAGCGCAAGATGGTGGCCTCGATCACCGACTATATCCGCTCGCAGCTGGTGAAGAACCGCTGCTGGACCGACCATTCGGACATGGCCGACGCCCAGCGGCTGAAGACGACGATCCGCGTGTGGTTTGGCCCAAGCGGCAAGTTCTCGCGGCCCTACGAGCTGCAGTCGCGGGAGCCTTCGGGCGACCCGCCGCTGCAGGTGTTCGTGCAGCACGCGCGCCGGGCGCTGGACATGTGCAACACGATCGGATGGGTCGTGCCGCCGGAGTATTTCAAGCTGCCGCAGCCGCAATACATCGACATCACATTCGTGCCCCAGGTCGGGGCCATGAAGTAGGATCGACCAAGTGCCCAGAACTTTGACCATGACGACGCAGCTACCGGGGACCAACGCAAGGACGACTGCCATGCGCTATCTGATGCTTCTTCTCTCCATGGTGGGACTGGTGACGGCGACCGCCGCGCCGGCCTCCGCACAGCTGCGGGTGACCGTGGTGGGCGAGGAATACGTGCCAATGCGGATCGCGGTGCCGGACTTCGGCGCCTCGGGCCAGGGCGCAGCCGAGATCGCGGCGCAAATCAGCCAGGTGGTGAGCTCCGACCTCGCCTCCTCCGCCGTGTTCGAGCTGGTCAACAAGGCCGCCTTCATCGAGCGCAACCTGTCGATCGACATGGCCCCGCGCTTCCCCGACTGGCAGGTCGCGGGCGTCAATGCGCAGGCCCTGGTGGTCGGCAATGTCGTGATCAACCCGGCGAACAATTCGCTGACCGTGCAGTTCCGGCTCTATGATGTCTTCGGTTCGACGCAGCAGTATGGCCAGCAGTATTCGGCGGCCACGCCGCTGAGCTGGCGCCGCCTCGCGCACAAGATCGCGGACGACGTCTTCTCGCAGCTGACGGGTGATGCGGGCTATTTCGACAGCCGCATCGCGTTCGTCTCGAAGGTCCCCGGAGAGGACCCGCTGCGCGGACGGCTGGCCGTGATGGATCAGGACGGCGCCAATGCGGAATTCCTGCTGCCGGGCTTCGCCGCGGTCATCAACCCCCGCTACTCGCCGACGGAAGAGCGGATCCTCTATGGCGCCTATGTGCCTGATCCGAAATATCCGAAAGCAACGCTGCTGCGGACCTATCTCTACGACGTGGCGACGGGCCGGCAGGAGATCCTGTCAGAGGGTCCGAACTCGCTCGATTACTCCGCGCGCTTCTCCCCGGACGGCAAGTCGATCGCGCTCTCGCGCGCGGTAGGCGGCAACTCGGACATCTACATCATCGAGCTGGCGCGGCGCACGCAGCGCAGGCTGACGAACGACGCGGCCATCGACACCGGTCCGTCCTTCTCGCCGGACGGCAAGATGATCGTGTTCGTGTCGGATCGCGGGCTCGGGCCACAGCTCTATATCATGCGGGAAGACGGCGCGCAGATGAACTGCCCGAAGGGCGGTCGCGACACAACCTGCCGCATCACGTTTGACTCAGGGCGCTTCACCGATCCGGTGTGGTCCCCGCGCGGCGACTGGATCGCGTTCTCGCGCCAGGGCGAGGGCAAGTTCTCGATCGGCGTGATCCGTCCGGATGGAACCGGCATGCGGATTCTCACGGATGGCTATCAGGACGAGAGCCCGACCTGGTCACCCAATGGACGCGTGATTGCGTTCGAACGGGAATCGACACGAGGCGCCGGCCACAAGCTGTGGAGCATCGATCTCACAGGGCGGAACCTGCGCCGGGTTGCGACCCCGCGGGACGCCACGAACCCGACCTGGGGACCGCTGCTGAAATAGGGGTCCGCAGGGACCCGGATCAGTTAAGGCGCAGATGAGACTCAATACAGAGTCTCCTCGCTCCGGTCTATTGGACAGACGATCGAGGTCTATTGGGCGCTCGCACCGGTCGAGGCCTGATCAGAGAAGGGATTTCGCCTAAAAATTGGCATTACGAGATTGCAATAATACCGCTTCTTTGCCACAAAAAGCGCCGAAGTATATTGCAGCTTCAAAGGTTCAGGTCGCCCGCCGGTCTTGCAAATCCATTGCAAATCGCAGGTAGTGCGAGGGGATCATTTCAAGGCGCCTTACTTGGGGGGCGCACGGGAACAAGGAGTATTCTATAATGCGGTCGATCAGCCTTTCAGTCCTCGCCGGTGCGGCGATGCTCGCCACGGCGTGCGCTTCCAACCCGCCGCCCGAGCCCACGCCTCCCCCGCCGCAGGTGGTTGAGGCTCCCAAGCCGCCGGAAGCTCCCAAACCGCCGCCCACGCCGCCGACTCCGTCGGGCCCGGCGCTTGGCTCGAAGGCTGACTTCGCCGCCAAAGCGACGGATCGCGTGTATTTCGATTACGACCAGTACAATCTGGACGACGCCGACCGCCGCGCGCTGGCCACCCAGGTTTCGTGGCTGAAGCAGTATCCCTCGACGCGCGTCGAAATCCAGGGCAACGCCGACGAGCGTGGCACCCGCGACTACAACATCGCGCTCGGCGAGCGCCGCGCGCAGGCCGTCTCGTCCTACCTGCAGGGCCAGGGCATCGCGGCCAACCGCATCCAGACCATCTCGTTCGGCAAGGACAAGCCGCTCGACCCGGGCCACGATGAAGCGGCCTGGTCGCGCAACCGGAACTCCTACACGAACGTGATCGTCGAAGCGATCGGCTAACCACCAAGTGCAGTCCGCCGCCCGGTCCGCCTTATTTCAGGCCCGGGCGGCGGATACATTTCTGGCCATGAAACGCACGAATCCCCGCGCCCGCGCCATCGCAATATCCGCTGAGGATTGGCCCGCCCGCCAGGTCACGGTTCCGTGGACCCTGATGGCGGGTTTTCTGTTTCTGGCGCTGGCCGCAATCACCCTCGCCCCGCGCGCCCATGCGCAGGTGTTCTCCTCGACGCCCTACGTGGCTGCGCCTGATCCGGCGGTCGAGGAGCTGCGCAAGCGCGTCGAACAGCTCGAAACCGACCTGCGCAAGGCGACTGACCGCACCGAGACGCTGGGCGCCCAGCTGAGCGATGCGCGCCGCGTCGCGGAAGAAGCCAATGCCGGCCGCAAGAAGGCCGAAGCCGATCTTGAAGCCCTGCTGGAGCGCGTCGAGAAGCTGGAAGACATCGCCGCCGGCAATAGCGGCGCGGCGCCTGTCGTGGCGCAGGCGGCCGAAGGCACGTTCAACCTGAAGGCCGGCCCGCCGCCCGCGCCGGTCGACGTTGCGGCGCTGCCGCAGGACGAGGAAGGCCTGTTCGGTGAAGCCCAATCGCTGCTGCTCGGCGGGAACTATCCTGCCGCGGCCGATGCGTTCACATCGTTCCTGAACAAGTATCCGAAGGCGGCGAAAGCCTCGGATGCACAATATTACGTCGGCGAAGCCCTGCTGTATCAGGACAACTACCCGGATGCGGCCGCCGCCTATGGCAAGCTGATCAAGAATTATCCGAACGCCGCCAAGGGGCCGGACGGCCTCGTGAAGCTGGCGCGGTCGCTGCGGCTGATGGACAAGAAGGCCGACGCCTGCAAGACGCTGGACCTGATGAGCAAGCAGTTCCCCAAGGCGTCGGCGACGGCAAAGCAGCTCGCGTCAACGGAACGTCAACGGGCTGGGTGCAAAGGCTGATCGCCTGACGGACCTTCAACCAGCGGGCTGACCAAATTGCGATTGCCGATACCCGCCCTTGTAGCCCTTGCCGCGACCTCGATCATCGCATTCGTCGCCCTGCCCGCCGCGGCCCAGCTTCCTTCGGCAGAACGCGTGCGCGGGGGGATGTTCGACGCCTCCGACGCCGCCGCGATCGCGCGCTTCATGGAGAAGACTGGCTATCGCGTGGAATTGCGCGCCGACGCCAGGGGCGATCCCGTCATCCAGGGCCGGATTTCCCGTTCGGACTATCTGATCCAGTTCTACGAGTGCGAGAACGGGGCGACCTGCAACTCGGTGCAGTTCGTGACGCAGGCGGCAAGGCCGGCCAGCCTGACGCCGGATGGCGCCAACGCGTTCAACATCCGCTGGCGCTATGTGCGGCTGACGTATGACGCCGCGCAGGTGAAGATGCAGATGGACGTGAACCTCGACGCCGGCGTCACGGCGGACAATTTCGAGGACACGCTCGACATCTGGCGCCAGCTGCTCGCAATCTATGAGCGTGACGTCCTCGGCCTCAGGTAATTCCAGGACAGCATCGCGTCTGGGCGAGCGGGCGGAGCGTGCGCTCCGGCTCGGGCTGGGCCGCGCAAGCACGCTGGGCCTCGCCGTTTCGGGCGGATCGGATTCGATGGCGCTTCTGGTGCTGGCGGCGGAGGCCTGCGCTAAAGCCGGCGTCACGGTGAAGGCGGCGACGGTCGACCACGGGCTGAGGCCCGAGGCGGCGGAAGAGGCGCGGATCGTGCGCGACTTCTGCCGGAAGCTGGACGTGGAGCATGTGACGCTGCGCTGGAAGCGCGAGACAGAAGGTTCGGTGAGCCAGGATGCAGCGCGGCGGGCGCGGCACAAGCTGCTGGCGGGGTGGGCGGAGAAGGTCGGCGCCGGCGTGGTTGCTCTGGGTCATACGCGAGACGACCGGCTCGAGACGTTTCTCATGCGCGTGCGGCAGGGATCGGGCTGGCATGGGTTGGCGGGATTACTGCCGACCGGGTTCTCGCCGGTGTGGCCGGAGGGGCGCGGACTGAAAGTGATCCGCCCGCTGCTGGCTTTCGGACGGGAGGAACTGCGCGAGGAATTGCGCGCGCGAGGCGTTACGTGGATCGAGGACCCTTCGAACGCGGCGGGGAAGTTCGAGCGGGTGAGGATGCGGTATCTGCTGCAGCGGATGGATGCGGGAACGCAGGCGCGCGCCCTCAGGGTGATGGACGGGCTGATGGAAATGCGACGCTCGGTGGCGGCGGATGCCCAGCGCCTGCTGAAACGGGTGACGAGCGCAGATGGCGTCGCGATGCTCGCCCTTTCCGCGCGCGAAGGAACCGGCGCGGAAGCCTGGCTTCGTTTCGTCGAGGCGATGGTGATGGCGGCGGGTGGCGCTGCCGGACCACCAAGGCGGGAAGCGCTCGACCGGCTGCTTGCACGCATCGCTGCAAAGGAGCCGGCGCTTGAAAGAGGCGTGACCCTTGCGGGCGCGGCGATCCGCCTGCGCAAGGGGGCTCTGGCCTTCAGCCAGGCGCCCAGGCGGCGGAACGAGCCGCCCCGGCCGGACCCGGACTGGGGCCGCGCCGGACAACTGTTGACCATGCCTGACCTGAGGATGCTCGCCGTGTGAGCCCGATCCAGCCGGAACACCCCCTCGGAAATGGCCAAAAAGACGCAGGAAAGTGACAGGCGCTTAACGGTTCAGCACTCGTTTTCCGGCAGGATGACCCTTATCTTCAGGGGTCTGAACCCGGCTATGAAAGGCTCGCGCTGATGAACATGCGCAACCTGGCGCTTCTTGGCGTCGTCCTGTTCCTCCTGATCGCGCTGGTCACCGTTCATGAAGCAGGTGGACAGCAACAGCGTCCAGAAGGTCGTCATCAAGGCCGACAAGGTCACGGCCGAGGCCAACGGCAAGAAGATCATGATGACGCGCGATCCGCTCGAGCTGGATTTCGCGCAGAAACTCTACGCCAAGGGCGTCAACGTTAAGGTCGAGGACAGCGAGTCCGGCGGCACGATCCTGGGCTACATCTTCTCGGCCCTTCCCCTGCTTTTCATCGTCGGCCTGTGGTTCTTCCTGATGCGCCAGATGCAGGGCGGCGGCGGAAGGGCGATGAGCTTCGGCAAGTCCAAGGCGCGTCTTCTGACCGAACGCCATGGCCGCGTGACGTTCGAGGACGTCGCGGGCGTGGATGAAGCGAAGGAAGAGCTCGAAGAGATCGTCGACTTCCTCAAAGACCCCTCCAAGTTCCAGCGCCTCGGCGGCAAGATCCCGAAAGGCGCGCTGCTGGTCGGCCCGCCGGGTACGGGTAAAACCCTGATCGCGCGTGCGGTCGCGGGTGAAGCCAACGTGCCATTCTTCACCATCTCGGGTTCCGACTTCGTCGAGATGTTTGTCGGCGTCGGCGCAAGCCGCGTGCGCGACATGTTCGAGCAGGCCAAGAAGAACGCGCCGTGCATCATCTTCATCGACGAGATCGACGCCGTGGGCCGCCATCGTGGCGCAGGCCTGGGCGGCGGCAACGATGAACGCGAGCAGACGCTGAACCAGCTGCTGGTCGAGATGGACGGCTTTGAAGCCAATGAAGGCATCATCATCATCGCGGCGACGAACCGCCCCGACGTGCTCGACCCTGCCCTGCTGCGCCCCGGTCGTTTCGACCGTCAGGTGACCGTGGGCAACCCGGACATCATCGGCCGCGAGAAGATCCTAAAGGTCCACATGCGCAATGTGCCGATCGCCAAGGACGTCGAGCCGAAGACGATCGCGCGCGGCACGCCGGGCTTCTCAGGCGCCGATCTTGCCAACCTTGTCAACGAAGCGGCGCTGCTTGCGGCGCGGCGCGGCAAGCGCTCGGTCTCGATGCGCGAGTTCGAGGACGCCAAGGACAAGGTCCTGATGGGGCCGGAACGCAAGTCCATGGTGATGTCGCAGAAGGAGAAGGAACTGACGGCCTGGCACGAGGCGGGTCACGCCATCGTGGCGCTGAACGTTCCGGCGGCCGATCCGGTGCACAAGGCGACGATCATCCCGCGCGGCCGTGCGCTGGGCATGGTCATGCAGCTGCCGACCGACGACAAGCTCTCGATGAACAAGATCGAGATGATCTCGCGTCTCGCCATCCTGATGGGCGGCCGGGTCGCGGAAGAACTGAAATTCGGCACGGACAATGTGACGGCGGGCGCGGCTTCCGACATCCAGCAGGCGACGCGCCTGGCGCGCGCGATGATCACGCGCTGGGGCTTCTCGGATTCGGTTGGTCCGGTCGACTACGCGGAAGACCAGGGCGAAGTATTCCTGGGCAACCAGATCGTGAAGTCGAGCCACGTCTCGGAAGAGACCTCGCGCAAGATCGAGGAAGAGGTTCGCGCGCTGGTGGTTGGAGGCATCAATGACGCCCGCCGCGTGCTGACCGAGAAACACGCGGACTGGGTGACGCTCGCCGAGGGGCTGCTCGAATACGAGACACTGTCGGGCGAGGAGATCGTCGACCTGATCAAGGGCAAGCGGCCGGACCGTCCGGACGACACGCCCACGGGTCCGACCTCGGCCGTGCCGGTGATCAAGAAGAAACCGCGCAATGAAGGCTTCGGCGGCGAACCGGAACCGCACGGCGCCTGAGACGCCGTCAGCCTGAAACACGAAAGCGGCGGCTCCTCGCGGGGCCGCCGTTTTCCGTTTCCGGTCGCTGCTGCCGGATTACCCCATATCGGCGGTCTCGAGCCGGTAACGCACAACGCTGCGGCAGAAGTCGATGAACTGCGCGGGAGACATGTAGCTCTTGGCGCTGTTCGTTTCGCGGGTGCAGAGTTCGTAGGTCTTCTTGCCCAATCCCTTGACATGATCGAACGAGGGCATGCTTCCGCAAATTGTCCGGTGGTGGCGGTTGCCCTTCAGATGGGCGTGTGGGTCCGTCCAGCCAGCCCGCATGTGTTTCACGAAGAACCGTCGCCCCGAATAGGGGTCGCGGCCATCGCTTTCGCTTGCAGCGCGATGAAGCGCCCGCTTCAGGTCGGCGCGACTGGCGCAGGCGGTTTTACCGGCCTCCTTCTCGCGCGCCCAGATCGACACTGCCTGGCTGTCGAGCCAGCCAGCATACTCTGCATCGGTGATGCGGCGACGCTTCAGCCATTCGGGACAGGGATAGGCCTCCATGCCGTCAGCATGGGGTCGTGCGCTGAAGGAAGGTTGAAATCCTTCCGGGCGATTCGAACGTTCGCTTCAACCCAGGTTGATGAAGCCTGAACTCAGACCACCTTTACCATGCGCTTGCCGATATTCTCGCCCGCGAGAAGACCGATGAGGGCGTTGGGGAGTTGCTCGAAGCCGTCGACGATATCCTCGTAGACCTTGAGCTTGCCGCTCTCGACCCAGGAATGGAGATCGGCGAGCGCCTTGTCCATCTGGTCGTAGAAATCCATGACGATGAAGCCGCGCAGGGTGAGGCGCTTGGTGACGATGAGGCCGGGGACGCCGCGCGGTCCATGCGCCTGCGGCGTGTCATACTGGGAGACGGCGCCACAACAGGCGATGCGGCCGTTGGTGTTCATGTTGAAGAGCGCGGCCTCAAGAACATCCCCGCCGACATTGTCGAAATAGACATCGATGCCTTTGGGGGCGGCCGCGCGGAGGGCCTTGGCGAATTCGGGCTGCTTGTAGTCGACCGCGGCGTCGAAACCGAGTTTCGACTTGAGCAGTTCACACTTCGCAGCGCCGCCGGCGATGCCGATGGTGGTGCAGCCCTTGATCTTCGCGATCTGGCCCACGAGCGACCCGACCGATCCGGCGGCGGCGGAGACGAGGACTGTCTCGCCTGCTTTCGGCTGGCCGCATTCCAGGAGGCCGAAATAGGCGGTGAGGCCGGCAACGCCATAGACGCTCATGAGGTGGGTCATCGGCTCGGCCTTGCCGAGTTTCTGGAGGGCTTTTGCCGGAAGCGTTGCGTAATCCTGCCAGCCCGTGTCCGCGAAGACGAGATCGCCGGGTTTGAGGTGAGGCGCCTTGCTCTCGACCACTTCGGCTAACGCTCCGCCGGCCATGACATCACCCGGCTTGACGGCGGCGCGGTACGTTGCGCCCCACATCCAGGCGCGGTTGGCGGCGTCGAGGGAGATGTAGCGAGCGCGCAGGAGAACCTCGCCATCCTTCGGCGCGGCGGGCATTGCGCCATCGTTGAACTTGAAGACGTCGGAGGTGAGCTTGCCCGTCGGAATATGGTCGATGATGAACTGGCGGTTCTTGGGCATGAGCTTGTCTCCTGGCGTCCTATCGCGTGCGAGCATGCTGCACCTTTTTCAGTTTCGTGACTACCGTTCGTCCCTCTTGTCTCCTGGCGCGAGACACCGGAGTGTTGCCGCAACAGGAGGGCCCCACATGGCAAGAGACCTTAGCTATCGCGAGCGGACCTTCACGGTGGCTGATCCTGATGCGCGCGTGCGCGATCCGGACAACCTGATGGGCTATGTCACCGCGGCGCCTGGCGCGCCCAACACGGGCGGATATCGCATCATTCCGAAGGACATGGTGGTGCGTGTGGACATGGTGCAGGTGAAGGAACGCGGCGCAGCGGCGCCGCTGATCTTCGCGCACGCCCTGGCCCAGGACGGCTCGGAGCTGGGCTGGACGTCCTCGCGCAATTTCATCGGCAAGTTCATCAACGAGACGCTTGGCGCCAAGCCGCCGCCCAACAACGACAAGAAGGGGGCGCACGCGGCGTGGTCGGAGGGCAAGTTCAGGCGGCAGCTGACGCTTGTGCCCATCGTCGATGCGAAGCTGGAGCTATGCTTCATCTCGCAGGACACGCTCGATCCCTATCTCGACCTGGTTGCGGCCGCGGCCGCAGATGGCGTCAGCGTGGCGATCAACAGCGCGTTCCGTTGCTATCGCGAGCAGGAGGCGCTGTATGAAGGCTTCATCAAGAAGCTGCCGGGCTATAATACGGCGGCCAAGCCGGGGACATCGAAGCACCAGAACGGCGTAGCGTTCGATATCCAGGTGGCGGGCGGCGCGGGCGATCCGACCTATGACTGGCTGACGCGGAATGCGCCGCAGCGCGGCTTCGTGCGGACGGTCAACAAGGAGCCATGGCACTGGGAATACGATCCGCCCGCGGCGCAGGCGGCTCTGGCGAAGGGCACGTTCAAGATCGATCGCGTGGAAATCTAGGCTGCACCCTGCCCTCGCCAGCGCGCGGGGCATGTTGCTAGAGTGCCCGCGTTGATTTGCGGGAGCATGCGATGGCGTGGATGAAGATGGCGGCATCCGCAGCGGTGGTTGCGATGGCGACAGGACCTGCGTTTGCGCAACGGGACAACTGGAACAAGCCGACGGAGCCCTTCCACATCGCGGGCAATCTCTACTATGTCGGCACGGAGGGGCTGGCGTCGTATCTCGTCGTGACCAGCGAAGGGAACATCCTGATCGATGGCGCGCTGCCGGGGTCGGTTGCGCAGATCGAGGCCAACATCGCCAAACTTGGTTTCAAGCTGAAGGATGTGAAGATCATCCTGAACAGCCATGCGCACTTCGACCATTCGGGCGGGCTGGCGCAGCTGAAGAAGGATACGGGCGCGCAGCTCCATGCGATGGAGGGCGATGTCTCGGCGCTTGAGAGCGGCCTCTATCTCGGCAGCGAGGATGTGAAGGCGATGAGCGCACCGCCGGTCAAGGTCGACAGGACGCTGCAGGACGGCGCGGTGGTGAAGCTGGGTGATGCCGTGCTGACCGCCAATCTTACCCCGGGTCACACGCGTGGATGCACATCGTGGGGGATGCAGCTGAGCGAAGGCGGCAAGAGCTACAATGCGCTGATCTTCTGCTCGGCGACGGTGGCGGCCAACCGCATCACACCGCCGGTGCAGTATGAGGGGATCGTGGCGGATTACCGGAAGACGTTCGTGAAGGCGAAAACGCTGCACGTCGACATTCCGCTGGCCCCGCATCCGGAATTCTTCAACGAGCTGGAGAAGCGCGAGAAGGCAAAGGCCGATCCGAAGGGGCCGAACCCGTTTGTGGCGCCGGGCGAGTTCGCACCGTTCATCGCCAAGGCGGAAGCGGATTTCGAGCAGACGCTGAAGGAACGGACGGAGAAGGCGGTAAAGCCGCAATAGCGCGCGATGGCGCTCACGCGGCCGAGCAGCACTCGGGCGTAACTGCTAGTTGGCTTTTCGTTTCAGGTGCCTCGATGAGGCGCTGCCGTTTCCGTTGGCGGGCTTGAGCGGCAGGGCTTCGAATGCGGGCTTGTAGCCGTGGTCTTCATAGTCGCTGCGGTGCATCGGCATGTGGAAACGGCCCTCATAGTTCACGAGGACCCATCCGCCGCTGTCACGATATTCGCCTTTCGGCATCGCGGCCTCCTTCTGCTGAGGGGACATTACAGCAGAAGGAGGGGCGCGGCGAGATCAGTTCGGCTTGGCGGGCGCGGGCGCGGGAGCGGCCGGGGCGGGCGGCGGCGGGAGTTTGCCGCCTTCGGCGAGGATCTTCATGTTGCCGAGCGCACGCGTGAAGGCGGTGCGGCGGCGCTCGACGTCAGCGGCCTTGGCGGCATCGTCGCCCGGAATGATCGAGGTGTCGTACATCAGCGTGTAGACGAGCTTCGACGTCTTGGCCGTGACGGGGCGAGCCTCGAGCGTGCCGTGATAGAGGTTGTAGGGACGGCCATCGCGCACGGGCTGGGTGTAGGTGTAGGAGAGTTCGGTCTTGCCGACGAGGATCTCGGCCCCGACGCTGCGCACCGAGCCGACCTCGCCTTCCTTGCCGGACGTCATCGTGCAGCCGGCGGCGATCTGGAACCATTCGGCGATGTCGCAATACTTGCCGACGCGGGCCCAGACATCCTTGGCCGGCTTGTTGACCATGATCTCCATCGGGATGGTGACGTAGGTCGGCGCCTCGACCGCTTCGATGCGGGCGCGAACGGCAGGCGGCGGTGGCGCCACCGGCGCGGGCGGCGGAGGCGCGACGACCGGTGCGGGGGCAAGCTGGGCGGCTGGTGGCGGTGGCGGCGGCGGTGGAACTTCCTTGGCGTGCACAAGGATGCAACCGCCGAGCGATGAAGCCAGCAGTGCGATGGTTGCGGCCTGAGTGGCGCGGATGATCATTGTGTCCCTCCCGAGGATCCTGTTTGAATGAGGCATAGCGGCGGGATGGCGGCGCGCCAAGGGGCGCTGGACAAGGGGCGCTGAACGAGGGGAGCTAGGCCTCGTCCGAGTCGTCCTCGAACAGAGGCTGCTGGAAGGCGGCGGGGGCCTTGAGGCCGACGCGCTCGAAGGCCTTGGGCGTCGCGATCCGGCCGCGCGGCGTGCGGGCGACGAAGCCCTGCTGCATCAGATAGGGCTCGATCACTTCCTCGATGGCGTCGCGCGCCTCGGAGAGCGCAGCAGCCAGTGTGTCCGCGCCGACGGGGCCGCCGGAGTAGGTCTTTACGAGCGCTTCGAGATAGCGGCGGTCGAGCGCATCAAGGCCGTCTTCGTCAACTTCAAGACGCGCGAGCGCGTTTGCCGCGCCGGAGCGATCGATCTTGACGCCTTCAGCCTCGCAGAAATCGCGCACGCGGCGGAGGAGGCGGACGGCGATGCGCGGCGTGCCGCGGGAGCGGCCGGCGATTTCTTCCGCGCCATCCTGCGTGATGTTCGCGGCGAGTTTCTGGCCTGCCCGCTTCACGATCGAGCCAAGCTCCTCGCGCGTGTAGAATTCGAGGCGGACGGGGATGCCGAAGCGGTCGCGCAGCGGCGTAGACAGGAGACCGGCGCGCGTCGTCGCGCCGATGAGGGTGAAGGGCGGCAGGTCGATCTTGACCGAGCGGGCGGATGGCCCCTCGCCGATGATGAGATCGAGCGAGTGGTCCTCCATCGCGGGATAGAGGATTTCCTCCACATGCGCGGGCAAGCGATGAATCTCGTCAATAAAGAGGACGTCGCGCGCCTCAAGATTGGTGAGCAGCGCAGCGAGGTCGCCTGCTTTCGCGATCACAGGACCCGACGTGGCGCGGAACCCGACGCCCATCTCGCGGGAGAGAATCTGCGCCAGCGTGGTCTTGCCCAGACCCGGCGGGCCGGAGAGGAGGACATGGTCGAGCGCATCGCCCCGCTTGCGCGCGGCGGAGACGAAGATCTTGAGATTGGCCTTGGCCGCCTGCTGGCCGGTGAATTCATCGAACCCGGTGGGACGCAGCGCACGATCCATCGTCTCGCCGGGCTGGCGTTCGGGATTGGTGATGTCGCCGTCTCTGGCCATGGCTCGCTTTTGGCATCGTTCGCGCCCAATTGGAACAGTTGAAGAACGAAGATGCCGTTAAGGCGCGAGGCGGCGAAGGCCTGGTCCGCTCGCATGACTTTGAGACTATCGGGTGTTGAAGCCATTTGGCCTTAATATCATTGCGCATGATCTCAGTTCCGATCAGCAACATCGGGATCACTTGCCCAATCCTCGCTGCCGTGACGGACGCGGATGATGTTGAGATGATCGCCTTCGTCGCGAAAGATGGAGACGCGCGACCTGCAGGTATGAATGCGGACGGGCGGGACAAACTCGACCCGCTCGCGGGCGATGGCGGGGTTCTGCAAGAGGCTCTCGATCGCGACAATCAGGCTTTTCAGATATTGGTCGGCTTGTGAAACTGACCAGCGTTCAGCGGTGAAAGACCAGATGCCTTCCAGATCGCGGACGGCTGCGGGCGTGAGACGCCAGGATCTATTTTGATCTTGCCTCATGCGTGCTGCGCATCCGGTTCAGGAAGGCTCGCAGCTCGAAGTTCTCGGCGTCCCCGCTCTCGAGCCCCTCCGTTATCAGACGTTGCAACGCCTCGAGCCTGTTTGCGCGCTCCTGATCCTTGCGGATCAGGTCGCGGATGTAATCGCTCGCATTGGCATAGCGACCGGTTTGGGCTTGCGCTTCCACCCATGCTTTCAGGGGATCGGGAAGTGAAACGTTCATCGTCGCCATTGTGATGATCCTCCTGACAAATACCTCAGCTATTTGACAAAGATTGTCAATTATTGCCAACAAGACGCCATGATGGATATTTGTCATGGACTCGCGCCGTGGGTCCTTCCTCGCGAGTCACACCCGGGCACGGCCGCCCGTTATTTCGACCGGTTTTTTGAGGCGCTTGCCTGTGCGTTCGGAGAAGTCGCCAGGCGACATTGATTTTCGATATGGGGCAGCGCAGGACTACGCCCGTACTTGGGGTCGTTTTCGAGGAAATCCTGCACATGACGTCGAGATTGAGAAACAAACGATCCTGGCGACTGCTCGCCGGGGCAGCCATAGCCCTGGCGCTGGCGGCCTGCTCGCCTCAGCCTGAGAAGCCGGCCGAGCCTGCCAAGCCCGTCGCCTCCGCCGCGTGGACGACGTTCGTCAACGACTTCATCGAGAGCGACATGAAGGCGAACCCTTCAAGCGCCTTCTATGTTGGCCGCGAGGAATATGCGGGCGTCCTGCCGGACTGGAGCGAAGCCGGCCTCAAGGCGGAAGTCGCGCGACTGCATGAGTGGAAGACGAAGGCCGAGGCGTTCGACGTGAAGACGCTGGACGATGCGCAGAAGTTCGAGCGCGACTACTTTCTGGCCGTGCTGGATGGGTCCCTCTTCTGGAGAGAAACCGCCGACTGGCCGCACAAGAACCCGACCTTCTACAATCTGGACCCGGGCGTCTATCTCGACCGCCCCTATGCCGACCTCTCCAAGCGGATGGCGGACTATTCGAAGTGGGCCTCGAACATTCCGGCGGCGGCCGAGCAGATCAAGGCTGCCATGAAAGGCCCGCTGCCCAAGGCCTATATCGACATGGCGCTGCACACCTACAAGCCGATGGCGGGCTTCCTCAAGGATGACGTGCCGAAGGTGTTCGCGGATGTGAAGGATGCGGCCGCCAATGCCGAGTTCAAGAAGCAGAATGCGGTCGCAATCAAGGCTTTCCTCGATCTCGACAAGTACTTCTCAGGCCTGCGTAAGACGCAGGTTGAGACCTTCGCGATGGGCCCCGAGCTGTTCGCGAAGATGCTCTACGCCAACGAGCGCGTGGATGCGCCGCTGGAAGAGCTGGAGCGGATCGGGCGCGAGGACCTGAAGCGCAACCAGGACGCGATGAAGAAGGAGTGCGACGTCTACGCGCCCGGCAAGACGATCATCGAGTGCGTCAACAAGGAAGAAGCGCAGAAGCCGGAGGGCGGAGATTTTGTCGCCTATGCACGCAAGCAGCTGGTGGACCTGCGCAAATTCGTCATCGACCATAACGTGGTGACGGTGCCGGGCGAGGAAGAGGCGATGGTGAAGCAATCACCGCCCTACAACGCGCAGAACGGGGCCTATATCGATCCCTCCCCGCCCTTCGCGAAGAACCTGCCGGCCTTCTACAACATCGCAGCGCCCGATCCGACCTGGTCGAAGCAGAAGCAGCTCGACTACATCCCGGGCAAGGCGAACCTCTTGTTCACGTCCGTGCATGAAGTCTGGCCGGGACACTTCCTGCAGTTCCTGCATTCGAACCGCGCCGAATCGATGTTCGGCAAGGTCTATGTCGGATACGCGTTTGCAGAAGGCTGGGCGCATTATGCCGAAGAGATGATGTGGGATGAAGGCCTTGGCGCCGGTGATCCCGAAACGCATATCGGCCAGCTCTACAACGCCACGCTGCGCAACGTGCGCTTCCTCTCGGCCATCGGCATGCACACCAAGGGCATGACGCTGGAGCAGTCCAAGAAGATGTTCATGGACGAGGGCTATCAGTCCGAAGGAACGGCCGAGCAGCAGGCGGCGCGCGGGGCGTATGACCCGGCCTACCTCAACTACACAATGGGCAAGCTGCTTATCCGCAAGCTGCGCGATGACTGGTGCGCCAGGCATAAGGAACTGGTGACCAACAACGATCCCAAATCGTGCTGGAAACCGTTCCATGACGCGTTCCTGGCGTTCGGCGGCCCGCCGATCCCGCTGGTGCGCGGGGCGATGATGCAGGAGCCGCCCAAGGCGGTCTTCTAGGACGTCAAAGGAAGACCTTGAAGGGCGTGAGGGCGTCCCGGGCCGTAGGCTCGGTTTCATCCTCACGCCTTAGAGGTTGCAAGCGGCCCCAACGTGCGCTGATCGTTGCGGCAACCGCCTGACTAATCGCTCAGTTTTCAACGCGACCAATTCTGTTACCCTCCGAGTCGGGGAGCGTCTGTCGGAGAGGGTCGCGTGAAGCAGCAATCGGTTGCCGGTTGAGGCTCACGTCCGTTCGGTTTCGTTGTCGATTTCCGTCATCGCAATCGCTTTTCCAACGCAGGCGCCTTACCTCGGCTTGTTCATGAGGTTTTGGGATGCGTCGCCAACTTGCCGCTCTCGCCCTGGCCCTTCTTGCCGCATGTGGCGGTGGAGGCGGGAGTTCCGGATCAGGCGGGTCTGGCGGAAGCGGAAGCGGCGGGCCGCCCCCTCCGCCGCCGACATCGTTTGAAGCTTCCCGCTTCCTGACACAGGCCTCCTTCGGGCCGAGCGAAACGTCGATCCAGCAGGTAATATCGGCCGGCTCGTTCAACGCGTGGATCACCTCCCAGATCGCCCTGCCGCTGCCTGCGGTGACGCATGAGGCCTATGTCAGCGGCGTCATTGCGGCAGCCGGCAGCGCTGATTCAAACACCTTCTATCAGACATGGTGGCGCCAGGCGCTTAGCGCGGACGATCAGCTGCGCCAGCGCGTTGCCTTCGCCCTCTCGCAGATCTTTGTCATTTCGCTCACTGACGCCTCGATCGATGTCCGCGGCGCCGCTTCCTACTACGACATGCTGACGCGCGATGCGCTGGGCAATTTCAGGACGCTGCTCAACGACGTCTCGCTGCATCCGATGATGGGGCGCTATCTCACCTTCCTCGCCAACCAGAAGGAGGACGCCGCCGGCACGCGCACGCCTGACGAGAACTATGCGCGCGAAGTCATGCAGCTGATGACGATCGGGCTCGTTGAGCTCAATGCGGATGGAACAACGAAGCTCGTCAACGGCCAACCGGTCGCGACCTACACCCCCGCCGACATTGCCGGTCTTGCCAAGGTTTTCACCGGCTTCAGCTGGTATCATCCCGCGCCAACCAACACGACCTTCTTCGGCGGCAATGCGGATGCGAACCGGTCCGTGACGCCGATGATCGCTTATCCGAACTTTCACTCGACCTCGCAGAAGGTCTTCCTTGGGACGACCATCCCCGCAAGCGCGACCGTCGATGCCATGGGGGATCTCCAGATAGCCCTCGACAGGCTCTACAATCACGCCAACACGGGGCCGTTCATTTCCTTCCGCCTGATCCAGCAGCTGGTGACGTCCAACCCCTCGCCTGCCTATGTCGGCCGCGTCTCGGCCGTGTTCGACAACAATGGCTCGGGCGTACGCGGCGACCTCGCGGCCGTGGTTCGCGCCATTCTCACCGACAGCGAGGCCAGGGCGACAAGCACTGCGGCAGGATCGGCCTCATTCGGCAAGCTTCGCGAGCCGGTGATGCGCCTTGCCAGCTGGGCCCGCGCGTTCAACGCCACGTCGCAGACCGGAAACTTCCTCATAACCTCGACAAGCGCCAACACCTCGCTCAACCAGTCGCCGCTGACATCGCCATCCGTGTTCAACTTCTGGCGTCCGGGATTTGTGCCGCCATCAACAACCCAGCTCGGCTCACGCTCGCTGTTTGCACCCGAATTCCAGGTCGTGGATGAGGTGACGACAGCCTCCTACATCAACGTCATCCAGGACTGGATCAACCAGGGCATCGGCTCGACCCCGCCGGGCGGCGCCGGCCGGGACGTAAGGTCGGCCTATGCAGCCGAGATCGCCCTTGTCGATACGCCGGCCGCCTTGACGGACCGGATGAACCTTCTCCTGTTCTATGGTCAGATGACGGCGGCGACGCGCGCAAAGATCGAAGCGGCCATCTCGGCCGTGACCATCCCGGCCAGCAACGGCACGAACCAGGCGGCGATCGATACTGCGCGGCTCAACCGCGCCAAGACGGCGGTCTTCTTCTCGATGATTTCGCCTGACTATCTGGCGCAGAGATAGGGAGAAAAGTCATGACAAAGAGCTCCATGTCTCCTGCAACCCGCCGTGAAATCCTGAGACGCGCAAGCGCGCTCACCTGTGTGGGCGCGGCCGCCTCGACCTTCGGCTTCCAGCTGGCGGCGATGGGCTCAGCCGCAGCCCAGACAGCGCCCAGCTACAAGGCGCTTGTGTGCATCTTCATGTTCGGCGGCAACGACGCCAACAACATGGTACTGGCAACCGACAATGACAGCTGGGGCCGCTACTGGTCGGCGCGCAATACGGGGGCTGTTCCGATCGCCCTGATGCCGGTCGGCACGCCCGCCACCCTGCCCGGTGGCACAAACCCCGTTACAGGACGCGTGCTTGCGAACAACAACACGGCCTACCAGTCGCCCGAGGCCTGGGGCGGCGTCCTGCCGATCGCAAGCACAATTCCCAACCCCGTGCCGCCGGGCACGAACGCGGCTTCGCGGACCTTCGCCCTCAACCCGCATCTGGCGCCGCTCCTGCCGATCTGGAGCGCAGGCCGGCTTGCCATCGGCGCCAATGTCGGGCCGCTGATCCAGCCGACGACCAAGGCTCAATATCGCGCCCGGTCTGTTCCCCTTCCTGCAAACCTCATGTCCCACAACGACCAGCAGTCGACCTGGCAGGCAGGCGCGGCCGAGGGCGCCCGCCGGGGCTGGGGCGGCCTGATGGCCGATCTTTATCTTTCGACAAACGGGGCGAATTCCGTCTTCACGGCGATCTCGACAGCGGGCAACGCCGTCTATCTCGCGGGCCAGAATGTCGTTCAGTACCAGATGTCGACGAGCCAGACGACGCCCGCCCAGCGCATCTCATCGGCGATTGCGCCGACGACCACCGTGTTCGGCGCGCCCAATGGCGGAACGCGCGTGCGCGACATGATCCGGGATATCACCGGGACATCCTATTTTTCACAGGATCACGCCGCCAAGGTCGTTCGCTCGATGGACGCAGCGGACCTTCTCAATGCCCAGTTTGCAACAGGCGCCCCAGGCGCGTCGGTTGCAGCGCCAACGCAGCTTCAAAATCCCATTACGCGCGCGACCGAAAACAATTCGCTGGCCGTGCAGCTGCAGAGCGTCGCCAAGGTTATTGCGGCAAACGCCGTCCTCGGCATCCGCCGGCAGGTCTTCTTCGTCTCGATCGGCGGCTTCGACAATCATGACATCCAGAACACATCGCAATCGCCCCTGATGGCACGCCTTGCCCACGCCATGGCGTATTTCGACGGCGCGCTCGCCAACCTCAACGGCGTGGACATGCGCTCGCAAGTGACGACATTCACGGCGTCGGACTTCTCGCGAACCTTCACCACGAACGGGGATGGGACGGATCATGCCTGGGGCTCGCACCACTTCGTGATGGGTGGAGGCGTAAACGGAGGCAGCGTCTTCGGGCAGTTCCCGACCGTCGGCGTCGATGTCCCCAACGGGTTCCAGAACCCGGACATGTCGGGCAACGTGCTCATACCAACGATGTCGGTCGATCAGTATGCCGGCACGATCGGGCGCTGGTTCGGCCTCACGGATGGCCAGCTCGATCTGATCTTCCCCAACCTCCGCAACTTCAACCGCGATGTCGGCTTCATGGCGGCGCCAAGCGCCTGAACGTCCGCTTAGTTCAGGACTGCGGACGCGGCGTGCGGGCGGCGATCACCGAGCGCACTTTCATCGCAAGGATGATCGAGGCGAGCACGAAGGTGATCGCATTGGCGATGATGATGGACCATTGCAGGGTTAGGGCCCCATAGACGCCCCAGCAGAGAATGCCGGCGGTGAACATCGAATACATGGTGAGCGAAATCGCTTCCGTTTCGCGCGTGCGAACAACCTTGGCCGCCTGCGGCAGGAATGAGGCCGTGGTGAGGAAAGCAGCCAGTCCGCCGATGATTTCCTCAAGCATGATTGATCCTGATCAGCGCCGAAGCGCCGCCTCCCGCGTTCCGATGGGTATCGCACTGCCGAACCGGATCGGGCTATATCATGGCTTATGAAGACCGCGACCTCTCTCTCCTGACCGCGACACGATGACAGACATACGGGCCAGAAAGCCTGAGCCGGCGGATTCGGGCTATGCGCGCCTGATCCGCATGCGGCGGTTCGCCAATGGCCTGCTGGTCGTGATCATGGGCCTGTTCGTGTTCTCTCACCTGTGGGAGCCCCCGGGGCAGGACTGGGACATGGCGTGGCGTTTCGTGCGCGCCTTCGCCGAAGCGGCCATGGTGGGCGGACTGGCCGACTGGTTCGCAGTGACCGCGATCTTCCGGCGGCCGCTCGGCCTTCCGATCCCGCACACGGCGGTGATCCCCAACAACCAGGATCGGATCGCAGACGCCGTCGGGCGGTTCATCGCGGACAACTTCCTGAAGCCGGAGCTGGTCGCAGCGCGGGTGCGGGACAAGGACCTGTCCGAGGCCCTGGCGAAATGGCTGGCCGAGCCGAACCAGTCGAGCGCGCTGGCGGGCGGGATCGTGCAGGCCGTGCCTGCCCTGCTCGATGCGCTGGACGATGAAACGGTCTCGGAATTCCTCCGCCAGCAGGCGGCGGAGGCGGCCGAGGGCGCGCGCGTGGCGCCGGCGTTCGGTTCGGTGCTGGAGGCGCTGGCCGAACAGGGACGCCATCAGGCGATCCTCGATGCGCTCCTCAAGCAGGGCTATCACCTGCTCGAAGAAAACAGGGACCTGGTCCGCGAGCGTATTCGTGACCGCTCGGGCTGGCTGATGCGGTTTGTGAGCGCCGACAAGAAAGTAGCCGACACGGTCATCAATGCGGTGAACGACCTCCTGTTTGAAGTTGCCTCGGATCCGCGCCATCCGTTGCGCGGCCAACTCAATGACATGGTGCACAAATTCGCCGATGACCTGCGTGATGATCCTGTGCTCCAGGCGCGCGTGGGCGCATGGGTGAAGGAAGCCGCGGCGCATCCGACGGTGGCGGATGCGGTCGGCGCCGGATGGAGCGAGTTCAAGTCGGCGCTGCGGCGCGACTGTGCAGCCCCGGACGGCAAGCTCAAGGCATGGCTGGTCGAGGCGCTGACCAATCTTGGCGCCGGACTGATGCGCGAGCCGGGCGTGCGGGCGGCGTTGAATGCGCGACTGCGCTCGTTGCTGGTCGAACTCGCGGCGCGCCATGGGGAGGATGTAGCGAAACTGGTCTCGGAGACGATCCGGCGCTGGGATTCTCAGACGATCGTCGAAAAGCTGGAGAGCAATGTTGGCCGCGACCTGCAGTATATCCGGCTCAACGGCACCGTGATCGGTGGGATCGTCGGGCTGCTGCTGCATGCGGCGGCGGAAATCGCGCGGGCGACGTAGAGATCAGAGGTTCAAGCCGCGCCTGTGGCGACAATTTGCGACGAAAGGGGGATGGCGCGGACATACCGGCGGCGCCGATATCGGTTGGCATGACCTCATGCAGGAGGCCGCAATGCTCGAGCGGATTGTATATGCGATGCTGGTTGGCGCCGGCGCCTTGTGGTCGACCCCAGGCGCCGCTGCGGCGCCGCCTGTCACGACCCTCACAGCCCAGACGTTCGCAGGCGTGTGGGCGCCCGAACCGCGCGGCCCCCGGAAGCCGGGCGATGCGCGTGGGCCAGGATTGGCGCCTCCTCCCGCCGGCAGGCTGGGCGGACCACCGCCCGGACCACCGCCGGGACGCGGCATCACAATCACGAAGGAAGATCAGGCCAAGGGCCTCGAGGCGGGGGACATTCACACGCGCGCCCTGATGACGGAGGCGGGCAAGGCTAAGTTTGCAACCTACGATCCCCTCATGCACCCCACCAGCAATTGCCGCTCGCCCGGCCTGCCCTCGATCGCGCAGATCCCGGAGCTGCAGGAATGGCGCATCAATGCCGATGGCGTGACGATCCGGCATGAAAGTTACGGCGCCGTACGCACCGCCTCATTTGGCCAGACGACCCATCCTTCTGCCGCGCATACGCCGGAGGGTCATGCGATTGCCAGGCTGGACGGGGCCGACCTGATGATCGAGACCGCGAACCTTGCAGCCGAATGGGGCGGGCTTGGCCGCGCCGCTCCAGGGAGCGACCAGCGCGTGGTGCGCGAAATCTATCACCTGGTGGACGCCGACACGATCGAGGGCGTGATCGAGATCTCCGACCCGCTCTATCTGACACAGACCCTGCGCATGCCGGTCAGGCTCAAGCGGCAACCGGCGGACACGCAGATCGTCGACTTCCCTTGCGATGTGGAGGTGGCCCAGCGCGACTACCAATATATTCGCGACGGCGTGGCGAAATAGCTGGGGTAGGTAGGGAAAGCGGCTTGCGTGCGGGGTGAGGCGTACGGCACCCGCAACTTGCCTCGTCGTCGTTGCGCCAGTCTTCGCTCCGGTGACCTGACGGTCAGATCTCGATCCGCTTGGGAAGTCTGCCCACGACCTCGGCAAATATTTCAACGGGATCTGCACCGAGCGCTCGGACAATCACACAGAACTCGATGACGTCGATCCTGCGCTCGCCGCGCTCGACGTAGGAAACAAAGGGCTGAGGTTTTCCGAGTCGACGAGACAGCTGTACCTGAGTCAGGCCTCGCGACTTTCTTAGCGACACCAGAATTTCAAGCAGTGAAGCGTAAGCTTCCGTGAATACGGACTTCGGCATGGGCTGGATCGGTGTTCTCCAGCCCTTGAAGTATATCGTGATTCACGATATATGATTTTCATATATTTTGGCAGTGTTTGGAGGGGCGCGATGCCTGAATTGAACCGCATTTCATGCCAGAACGCGCTTGTCTCAGATACTGCACTCGCCCGCGCTAAACGCTGGATGTCGATCAAGGACACCCAGGATGTGCTTGTGAAGAGCTGGCAGGACCTTGAGCATGCCCTGAGCATCCGGATCAAGCCGCTAGGATTGAATCTTGAGGAAGCAGTGCACAGTGATCTCTCCGAGGCGCGGACAATGCGCACCCTAATGCGCAGGATTGAAGATCATGATCGAAGCCTGAACCAACAGATGAGATGCCTCGCCAGGCATCGGGCGGCATCCCTCGCAGGTACGCTTGCTAAGATCGAAGTGGCGCTTCGTATGACCTGTCATGAGGTGCATGAGGAAGAAATCTGGGCGCTGGTTGCAAGCGCCGCACACGATTTGCGCGAGCTGGCTTTGACTGGGCTTCCAACCGACGCGCGTGCACCGACATAGTCCCGCGGACACGCACTGGAGGGGTCGGGCCAGTCAGTTGGCCGGCGCAAGCGCCTTCAGCGCTGCACGAATGAGAACGGCCTCTTTCGCGTCATCGCCGGCATCGCGGGCAGCCTGGGCGACAGCGCGCGAGGCGTCGGCCTGGTTGTAGCCAAGATTGACCAGTGCAGAGATCGCCGCGGCGCGGGCGCCAGAGGCCGCGATCGGCGTAGGTGTTGCCGCGGCTGCGTTGAAGCCTGAGGCGAAGAGGCCCATTGGCGGCGGCTTGCCCTTGAACTCGGTGATGATGCGCTCGGCCAGCTTCTTGCCGACGCCGTTAGCGCGGGAGATGGACGTCGTGTCGCTGAGCGCGATCGCATCCATCAGCTGTGGCAGCGAGAGCGTGTCGAGAATGGACAGCGCGATCTTGGCGCCGACGCCGGGCGCATCCTGCAGCCGGGCGAACCAGGCGCGCTCTTCGCCCGAAGTGAATGCAAAGAGGCGGATCGCGCTTTCGGACATCTGGGTTTCGATGAAGAGCTCGGCGGCTTCGCCGATGGCGAGCTTCTGCAAGGTACGCGAGCCTGCGTGGACGAGATAGCCGACGCCGGAGACGTCGATGAGGGCCTGCCCTTCCCCGATGGCGGCGATGGTTCCGCGAAGTCTTCCGATCATTGGCGCTGGCCGATCATGCTTTCAGCTTCTGCCGGGCGATGGGACGGTGGTGCGCGCCGCAGATAGCAACCGCGAGCGCATCAGCTGCGTCGGCTGAGACCTCGCCAGCCTTGGGCAGGAGGCGGCGGACCATGAAGGCGACCTGCGTCTTGTCGGCCGCTCCCGTGCCCACGATCGACTGCTTGACCTTGCGCGTTGCGAATTCCAGGACCTTGAGCCTGGCGCCGGCGAGCGTCGCAAGCGCTGCCCCGCGGGCCTGACCAAGGAGGAGCGTCGATTTCGGGTTGATGTTGACGAAAGTCTCCTCAACCGCCGCTTCGTTCGGGGAATGGTCCTCGATCACCGCCCGTAGCCCCTCACACAGCATGGCCAGACGGTCGGCGAGATCGGCTTCGGGATCGGGTTTGATGACGCCATGGGCGATCCAGCCAAGGCGCGGACCCTCCATCGTTATGACGCCCCAGCCGGTGTGGCGAAGGCCCGGATCGACACCGAGAATTCGAATCATCTGGTCCATTCCGGATAGATATCGCACCGCACGAACGAATTGAGAACACGCCAGGAGTTAACAAGGCGGAAACCAAGGAAGACGACGCTTCGCAACCATGAGGTACCCCGCGATCACACGCCGTTCGGCGCTGCGCCTTGGCGCGCCAGGACTGGGCGCTCTTGCACTGGGCGCGCTTGGACTGGGCGCTTTGGCGCCGGCCGCCTTTGCCGGACCGATGATGCGCTGGCCGATGCGGCTGGCCTACATGCGCGTGAGCCCGACCGGCTTCGTGCACATCCGTGGCGATGAACAACAAGCGTGGACCCAGCTGCAGACGCGGCTCGGCGGCCTGATCGAGACGATCCAGCCGATCCAGCCGGACGACATGCTGGGCCAACGCGCCCTGCAGGTCGAAGGCGGGGCAAGCTGCGCCATGGTGGCGCGCCAGATGGCGTCGGCTCAGGGCTTCGATTCTGTGATCCTCTACGCAACCAATGATGGGCAAAAAACCTACAAGTCGGATGGAAGCTGGTTCTCCGACCTATTCGCATCGCTTGCAGCCGATCTCGACAAGGACAGCCGCGCGATGGGCGAGGCGCACCTGCTGGATGTCGGCGGCGGATCGGCGCTGATCACGGTGAGCGCCGACGCCAAGCCGCGTGATCCCTTGAACCTGTGGGATGGCGGCCGAAATCCCGAACGCGAGACCCTCAACGGTCTCACGCAGGGGATGGAGCGGCGGTTGCAGGACATGGCGCGTGTCGCCTATGAGAACCAGCGCTCGATAGGCGACTAGGCGGCGGGGATCGCCCTGCCCGCCTTGCGCCTCCGACGGCGGAGCGCCACGCGAACCATGAACAGGACGATCAGCACGAGCGTTGCGAGCATAAGCGCGCCTTGCGTCATACCGGTGATGCGTGAGCCGAAGCGCGGGACGCCGTCGACCATTGTCACCGCGAGAGGACGCAGGGCGGCGAGGCGGGCGAAGAGTTCGTTCGCAAGACCGCCGAGCAGGATGTAGTAGCTGAGCATCATCGCGACGGGATGGGTGTAGGCCCAGACGCCGTGGCGCTGGCGGAGCGAAGCGAACCAGCCGATCAGCGTGAAGACGAGCGCGCCGATGGCGAGCCAGTGAAAGAAGCCGAAGACGCCTGGGCCAGGCGGCGCCCGGAAATTCATGTCGAAATCGTAGATCACGAAGACCAGCGCGTTCGCAACGACCATCGAGGCGGCATAGGAGTGGCCGCGCAGGCGATGCCAGCGACCGCGATCGAACACCACGGTGTTCCAGGCGCCAAGCACGAGTGCTGCGATGCAGGCAAGCGTGTGCAGCCAGCCGACAAGGCCGATGTCTTCGATACGCATGTGGGGAGGTCCTTCTGGTTTTTTCCTTGCGGCGGCCTCGCGTCAGGTCTCGCCGATGATGCCCTTCAGAAATGCGATATAGTCTTCGAAGGCGCGCCTGCCCGCGCGTGTGAGTTTCGCGCGCGTGCGGGGCCGGTTGTTGTGGAAGTCCTTGGCGACCTCGATGTAGCCGGCGGCCTCCAGCGAGCCGATGTGCGCGCCGAGATTGCCCTCCGTGGCGCCGACCAGCGCCTTGAGGCGGACGAACTCCAGCATCTCGCGATCAGGCAGCGCCTTGAGGGAGGACATGATCTTGAGACGTACGGGCTGGTGGATGAGGGGATCGGGTTGTTCCTCGGCCATCAGGCTGTCCTCAGCCACAGGCCGCCGACGATCAGGCCGCCGCCGCCGACGCCGGCCATCCAGTAGAGGAAGTATTGCGGCAACGCGAAATAGCCAAGCGCGGTCAAACCGATCAGGGCGAGGCCAAGCGGCAGCATGCGCCACCCCTTCGACCATATCCCGATGAAGCAATAGAAGATGCCGATCACGAGCGGGAAGATGGCGCTGACCTGATTGTCGTCGAGCGGCTGCACGATGGACAGCAGCACGAAGAGGAAAGCCCCCAGCGCGCCGAACGTGGCGAAGTAACGCCAACCGAATTCCCTGCCCCGTCCCATTGTGCGCGACTGGCGCCAGGACAGGATCACGCTGCCGATCACGCCGCCGGCGATCAACGTCATCCAGATCCAGGAGAGCTGGGGCATCGATGCGGTCGCCGCATAGCCGATCGCCCAGATGACCCCCCACATGATGAGGTAGGGCGCCGACGCCCGGCCGTGCTGGGAGGCCGCGGCGCGGTTTTCCGTCTTCTCTATGTCCTTGAGTGCGGATTGTGCTTCGGCAGGTGATAGGGACACGTTACGGCCTCCTCAGTTGCAGATCACTCTATTCCATAGAGTTATCTATGTCAAGAGGCCTCTTTTGAAGGCATTTCGCAGCGTTGAAGCGCCTGGAAGCGCGATGACGTGACCGTGCGCCGGGACGGACATGTTTCAGGTTGAGCCGAAGGTGCGCGCCGGTAAGGTCCGCGCCGATCAGGTTTTTCCGGAGACGAACGATGCGTTGGAAACAGGTGGCGGCGGTATCGATGATGGTTCTTGCAATGGCGGCGTGCACACCTGCGGAAGATCTCTCGAGCGTGCCGCCCGCAACCTATGATGCGGCGACGCAGGAGCAGCTGAAGACCAATCCGCTTCTGGCCGAATGGACCGGTCCGAATGGCGGGGCGCCAGCGTTCGACAAGATGGATCTCGCCCAGCTGAAGCCGGCTCTCGAGGCGGGAATGGCGGCGAGCCTTGCGGACATTGACGCGATCGCCACCAACCCGGCGAAGGCGTCGTTCGCCAACACGATTGAGGCGATGGAGCGCGCGGGCGAACCGCTCGACCGGGCGCAGACCTATTATGGCATCTGGCAGTCAAACCTGTCCTCGCCGGAATTCCGCGACATCCAGAAGGAGATGGCGCCGAAGCTGGCCGAATATCAGACCAAGATCACCCAGAACGCGGCGCTGTTTGCACGGATCAAGACGCTGCATGACGATCAGGCCAATCTGAAGCTGACGCCGCACCAGGCGCGCCTCCTGAAGCTGGTCTATGATCGCTTCCAGCTGAACGGCGCCGAGCTTACGGGCGAGAAGCGCGATCGCTATGCCGCGATCAACAAGGAGCTGGCCGGGCTGCAGACCAAATTCTCGAACAACCTGCTGGCGGACGAGGAAGGCTGGGTGACGTATCTCACCCCGAAGCAGCTTGGCGGACTGCCAGCCAGCTTCGTCGCATCAGCCAAGGCGGCGGCCGAGGGGCTGGGCAAGCCGGGCCTGTACGCCGTGACGAACACGCGCTCGTCGATGGACCCGTTCCTCACCTATTCGACCGAGCGCAAGCTGCGCGAACAGGTCTGGCGCAACTATTACAGCCGCGGGGATAATGGCGATGAACACGACAATAACGCGGTGATCGTCGACATCCTGAAGCTGCGCAACGAGCGCGTGCACCTGCTGGGCTACAACACGTATGCGGACTGGCAGCTGCAGGACAACATGGCGAAATCGCCTGCGGACGCCACAGCGCTGATGGAAGCTGTCTGGAGGCCGGCTGTCGTGCGGGCGAAGGAAGAAGTCGCCGACATGCAGGCGCTCGCCACGAAAGAAGGTGCGAAGATCACGATCGAGCCGTGGGACTATCGCTTCTATGCGGAGAAGGTGCGCAAGGCGAAGTACGACCTCGATGGCGAGCAACTGAAACCCTACCTGCAGCTCGACAAGCTGCGCGAGGCGATGTTCTTCGTGGCGGGCGAGTTGTTCAACTTCACCTTCACGCCTGTGCCGGGCGGGACGATCCCCGTCTTCCATGCCGACGTGAAGGTCTGGGAGGTCAAGGACAAGACCTCGGATGCGCATATCGGCTACTGGTATCTCGATCCCTATGCGCGTCAGGGCAAGCGCTCGGGCGCCTGGGCGACGACCTATCGCTCGCATTCGACCTTCGATGGTCCAAAGACAGTGCTGGGCTCGAACAACTCGAACTTCGTGAAGCCGGCGCCGGGCGAACCGCTGCTGATCTCGTTCGACGATGCGACGACATTCTTCCATGAGTTCGGCCACGCCCTGCACTATTTCTCCTCGACCGTTGAGTATCCAACGCTCAATGGCGGCGTGCGCGATTACACCGAGTGCCACTCCCAGCTGCTCGAACGCTGGCTCGTGACGGACAAGGTCGTGGATACCTACTTCCGCCATTACAAGACGGGCGAGGCGATGCCCAAGGAGCTGATCGAGAAGATCAAGCAGGCGGCAACATTCAATCAGGGCTTTCAGACGGTGGAATTCCTGGGCTCGGCCATCTTGGACATGCGTTATCACATGACGGATCCCGCCAATCTCGATCCGCGCACGTTCGAGAGGCAGGAGCTGGCGAAGCTGGGAATGCCGAAGGAAATCCCGATGCGGCACCGCTCGACGCAGTTCGGGCACATCTTCTCAAGCGAGGGATATGCCGCCGGTTACTACGGCTATCTCTGGGCGGACGTGCTGACGTCGGATGCGGCCGAAGCGTTCGCGGAGGCGCCTGGCGGATATTATGACAAGCCGCTGGCGCAGAAGATGGTCGCCAACCTGTTCGCCGTCCGTAATGCGGTTGATCCCACGGAAGCGTATCGCGCCTTCCGCGGTCGCGATGCGAGGATGGATGCGTTGCTGCGTGACCGCGGCTTCCCGGTTCCGGAGAAGCCCGCGACAGCCGGACAGCAATAATCAGGCGCAGAGCTCGAGGATTTCCACGATGTCGTCCGCGCTCCTGATGGGGCGCGGGTTCGTGCGCACGCCGCGATCTTGCATTGTGTGCTCGGCGATGGCGCGGAAGTGTGAGCGGCCGAGCATGACCTCCGACAGGCGCCACGGCAGGCCGAGCGATTTCACGAGATCGCGCACAACATCGGCGGCGGGAAGCGCACGCTTGCCCATGAGGCGGGACACGAGGGCCTGGCTGTCGCGGCTGTAGTCGCGGTTCCAGGCGAGGACGCCATGAAGGGTGATGCACGACGTTATGCCATGGGGGATGTCGTAGGAGCCTCCGAGCGTGTGACCGATCGCGTGGCTGGCGCCCATCCCCCTGCCCGCAGCCGCACCCGAGATGGCGAGCCACATGCCATGCTGGCAACGGGCGCGGGCTTCGATGTCCTCGGGATTGTCGCGGCAGTCGGCAAGACCGCTGGCGAGCAGGCGCAGGCCCTCGGCGGCAAGCGCATCGCTGAGCGGGGCGCGTTCGGGATTGCATAGCTGTTCGACGGCGTGGTCGACGGCTTTCATGCCGGTCGAGAACCACAGGCGGGGCGGCGTTGCGAGGGCCAGGGCCGGGTCGAGCACGACGGCGCGCGGGGCCATGTCGGGGTGGGTATAGGCTTCCTTGACCTTCTTTTCGCCATCGGTGACGCCGGCCGTGGGCGTGAATTCAGCGGCCGAAAGTGTGGTTGGAATGGCAATCATGCGAACACCGGACGTGATTGCGCGCGCGTCCTTGCGATCGTCGCCCCGGCCGAGGCGGTAGGGGCCGAGTTCATCTGTTCGCGTGAGGCCTGCCCAGAGGCAGAGCTGCATCAGCTTTGTGGCGTCGATCACCGATCCGCCGCCGAGGGCGACCAGCAGGTCCGCTTTGGCGGCTCGCGCCGCAGCCGCGCCTGCAATGACATCGGCGCGCGGCGAATGGGAAGCGATGGCGTCGAATGTTCCAACGCACAGGGACCCGAGTTGGCCCATCAGCTTCGCGGCCAGGCCAGACGGGCCGCCGAGGGAGCGTGTCGTGAGGATCAGCACGCGCGAAGCGCCGTATCGTTTCGCAAGCTCGCTTACGGCCTCCGCGGCGGGACGGCCATAGATGACCGTGTCCTGACGCGGGAAGCGGTAAGCGCCCGTGATCATTTGCGACCGACCTTCAGACGATGCTTGCGATTGGGCTGCGGCGGGGCGTGGAACCAGTCCATCACATAGTCGAAAGCGTCCGCGTCATCGACGCCATCCTCGGTGCGCGTGCGGTTCTTCGCGGAGAAGCCTTCGCGATGCACCGCCTCGCGATCACCGCTGATGAGGTGATGCCAGGGATAAAGATCCTTGCCTTCGTGCACCCTCCGATACGCGCACGACTCCGGCAGCCAGTCGACCGTGGCGACGATCTCGGGCGTAAGCTTCACGCAGACAGGCACATAGGTCTTGCGGTTCGGATAGTCCTTGCACTGGCACGTCCGGCCATCGAGCAGCTTGCAATGCAGGGATGTGAAATAGAGCTGGCCCGTGTCCTCGTCCTCGAGTTTTACGAGGCAGCATTTTGCACAGCCATCGCAAAGCGACTCCCATTCCTCCGAGGTCATCTCGGGCAGTTTCTTGGTTTTCCAGAAGGGCTCGGCGGTCATGGCGAGCGGTTATACGCCAGAGAGGGCAAAGCGCCACCTCAGAACGGGTCCTTGAGAATGTCCTGCCATTCCTTGTGTTTCTGGAGCGTCGCCTTGGTGAAGGGGCATAGGGGAATGATCTTTAGGCCGCGGGCGCGGACATCGTGGACCATGTGTTCCACCAGGGCCTTGCCGACGCCCATGCCGCCGAGTTCCGCGGGCACGCCGGTGTGATCGATGATGATGATCTTCTCGCCGGCCTTGGAGAAGGTCATCTCGGCCTCCGGCTTGCCCTCGATCCGTGCGACATAGCGCCCGCCTGTCGGCTTGTCCTCGCGCGTGATGACGATGCTGATTTTGGGGGCTTCGGTCACGCAACGCTCCTTCGACTGACGCCGAAGATGTAGGCGCGTCAACGGATCGGGAGAAGAGCAAATCCACGCTTGACTGGGCCGCGCCAGGTCAGGCGGCGCCCTCGCCAGCCTCGCCATTGATCACGCCGCCAAGACGGTCGATGGCGTCGAAGATGCGGGGCGCGCTCTGCGCGAGACGGGAGGCTGCATCAGGATGGGCCTCGATGAGGTCCTGCACATCCATGATGGCAAGTTCGAGCTTGCGGCGGGCGGCGAGAAACCGTGTCCTTACCTCGAAAGGCGCAGCCTCGTAGGCGGCGATCGCAAGCTCGCGCTGGCTGAAGCCGGTCAGATGGAGATGCGCGGCATAGCCGACCGGGCGCCAGGACATGACGTCCTCACGCGCTTCGGGCGAATCGGCGAGGCCGGCGATCATCATCGCTATATCATTGTAATGCTTGAGATAGTCGGTTGTAAGACCGGTGAGTGGATTGATGTTCGCCGCCCGCAGGCGGTCAGGATCAGGAAGCGCGGCCCTCGGCATCGCGAAATCGCCTTTGTAAAACAGCCCAAGCGTGCGTTCAGAGGATTTACGCGCGCTTAATCGGGCGTCTAAGGAAGGAACATGCGTGACCGCCTGTTCTTTCCTGTCGCTGCCGCCCTCGCCGGCGCTTTCATCCTGCTGGCGCTCAATCCGTTTGCCGAGCGCGTGCCGACGGGGCCGGTAAGCGCAGGCGGGCGCAATCCGATGGACCTCAAGATCGAGGGCGCGGAATTGCACCGCTTCCTGCCCGGCAACTATGACGGCCTTGACGTGATCAACGGCGAGAACGGGCAACCGCCGGTGCTGCGCATCACGCGCAAGGCGAGCGAGGACTATCTCGACCCTCGTTCTGGTCCGCACCTCGTACTCGCTGAAGACCTCGAGATCGCTTTCGAGAAGCGGAAGATCGAGATCCAGATCGAAGCGCGCTCGGCGGGCGACTTCCCGGCGAGCGAGTTCCAGGCCGACTATTTTGCCAAGACCGAGTTCGAAAGCGGCTGGCAAAAGTTCGAGCTGACGCCGGAGTTCAAGACCTACTCTTTCACGTACACGCCGCCCGCTCACGGGGAATCATTGGGCTATGATTATGTCGGCTTGCGCCCGGTGGCGCCGGACAAGCAGCGGGTGATGGAGATCCGCTCCATCCGCTTCATCGCCGGAGGTTAGACACGCTCGCCCTTCCCGCGCAGTTGCGGGCCGCCTTGAGGCTGCTCGGCCAGGATGGCGCGGTAGAATTCGAGATAGGCATCGGGACGCCTGAGCGGGTGGCCATATTGCCAGATCGCATTGTCGATCGCGCCGATGACATTGCGATTGCACCCGCGCCAGCGGGCAAGCCTGCCGAACATCAGGGCGCTCGGCGTCAGGCGGCAGCGCAGGAAATCGAGAAGGTCGGTTGCATAGCACTCGATGCCGGCGGCGTAGTCCGAAAGCCCAGCCGATTTCGTGTCAGCGATGAATGATGCTGAACCAGGATCGTACACGAGCAGAAGACTCTCCTCCCCCGATAGCACGCTGATCGCAAAGCCCGGCTTCACGCCCGCCGGCAACTCGCCCGCACTCAGCGAATAAAGAATGCGAAACAGCGCCGACCCATAGAGAAAGTCCGCGAAGGATTTCAGCCGCTCGATAAGCTCCTCGCGCTCCCCACCCGCCAGCGTCGTCCGGCCGGATGCCGGCGAGACGCCGGCAGGCGGCGCCGATGCTGGCCGGTACGAGCGGTCGGGCCAGCGCTCGCGGGGAAGGAGGCCCATGCCGACTGAACGCTCCGAGACGCCGATGATCGCATCGCGTGTCGTCGTCATGGACCAGCCGGGCAATGGAACAAGATAGCGATGCGACGGGTCCAGTCGCTGCAGGGCCTCAAACAGCGCACTGGAATCGAGCGGGAAGAACAGATTGTTCATCCATGCTCGCGGCCCGATAAACGAAAAACCTCCTCCGCACATCAAGGTTGCAAGGCGCGGCGCGCCAAGGCGGATCTGGTCCATGATGAAGCGTGCGGCAATCGGCAACGGAGAGGGGGCAAGGCCAGCAGGCAACGCCTGAAACGAAAGATTTGTGACGTTATTGGCGTGAGCCCACAGGCCGGGCGTCAGGCCGTGTGTTCTAAGGTGGCTTTCAACGGCCGGCGATACGGCGACATCGACCGATGTAAAGAAACTTCCGCCGTCCGCCGCATCGACAACAAGAAAGGGCGTTGTTTCCCACTCATCCTGCTCTTCGTTCGAGACATGATCGGGCGCGAACGCGGTAAAATGGAGGTCGCCAAAGGCAATCCTGTCGCCAGGCGCATAAAGACGGACGCTGAAGCCCGCCTCCTCAATCACCTGACGCATCGCCGCAGAGGATCGCGCGGGTATGAAGATCGGGACTGATCGCGCGATCCTGGCAAGGGTTGGAATGTTGAAATGATCCTCGTGCTCGTGCGTTAGGATCACGGCATCGATCGGCTCCATTGCGGCAACATCGATGACACGCGGAGGAAAGATCACGCCGACGCCGCCCCTGTGACCGAACGCTTCGACGAGGAGCGGATCGACAAGAATGCGCGCGCGCTTCGTTGCAAATTGCCAGCCCTGATGGCCGATGAACGTCGTCTCAAGCATCGCGCCTAACCTCTTTCGCCAACACTAGACACCGTCACACCCTTTGGTCGACTGCACCGGGCCCGATGCGTGATTGCGCGGCGCACAATGGCTCTTGCAGAAGCGAAATCCCGATCGCAACGATCATCATATCGTGAGCAATAACGAAGCTTCCGGATTCGCGTTGCCCTCAGCGTCACCTCGCCTAAGGGCAATGCCTATCAACGATATGTACGAACGCTTACGCGCCCCTGTAGTTTTTTTTGGCGACGCGAATGCGCGCCACAAAAAGACGAGTCGCCGGGACAACCGGGGACCTCAGGGGAGGAATGCCATGACTTCAAGAACCCTTCGGGGAGTGTCGACGCTTGCGCTTTTTTTCGGCGTTTCCGGATTAGCCGCAGCGCACGCCCAGCAGACGATCACGACGACGCCGCAGGCGGATCAGGCCGGATCTTCATCATCAGGGGTTGAGCGGACAGCGTCCTCCGCTCCGCAGGCAACCGAAGATCGGGTGACGATTACCGGTTCGCTGATCGCAACAACAGCCGAAGACGCCCCCAAGCCTGTCGACGTTTTTACCCTTGAGGATCTTGAACAGCAGGGCAGCCCGAACGTCACCGAGTTTGTGCGCTCGCTGACCACCTCCTATGGCGATGATCTTGGATTTGGTCAGGCCTCTCCTGACGTTCCGCAAGGCACGGGCTTTGGCAACGCCAACCTCAGGGGCCTTGGTTCGAACGGAACGCTTGTCCTCATGAACGGCAAGAACCTCGCCCCCTGGAACGGGGCCTTCGGCGCCGACATCAACACCGTCCCCATGGCTGCACTGCAGGCCGTCGATGTCCTCAAGGACGGGGCGTCAGCGACCTACGGCGCGGGCGCCGTGGGCGGCGTCCTCAACTTCCGCACGCGGCGCGATATCGACGCCCCGCAGGTCTCGGTCCAGAAGCAATTCTATGACGGATCGGACGGGTATTATAAGCTCGACTTCCTCACGGGCTGGGTGGGCGATTCCGGCAACCTGCTGATCTCGGCTTCCATGGCCCACGAAGATGCGATGCTGCAATCCGCACGCGACTTCTCGAGCCTTCCCTTCCAGATCAATCCCGCGCCTTACACCCTCACCGGCGCCAACCCCGGCATATTCCAGCCAACGACGTCGAACTTCTATACCGGCGCTACGATCACGATGCCCCTTTCGGGCTACCCCGGCATCAACGACTATCGCACGGCCTCCGATTGCACATCGATCGGCGGCTATGTCGCAAACACCATCCAGACCAACGCCGTCGCGACAGGCTCAACCACGGCGAACACGGCATGCGCCTTCCCGCAATCCCCGTTCCAGAACCTGGTCAACGAGTACGACCAGTACCAGGCCTATCTCGAATACAACGGCGACATCTCCGACAACATGGAGTTCCACTTCGACGTCAACTGGTCGAAGTCGAAGACCCTCCAGCAGCAGATCCCGATCGGGCCCGCAAACGCGACAGCGATCGACCGCACATTCAGCGCGCTGTGCGGCGGGTGCAACTACGTCGTGCCGGTGCAGATCCAGACCTTCAACACGTCAGGTGTTGGCACCGGGACTTTCGTCCAGAACCCGTTTATCGCTGATTTCAGAACAAGAACCGGAACCTCAACCACGACGCTGCCGGCCACAGCCGCCCTTTACATGGGCCTCAACTGGCGCCCGTTCATGTTCGGCGGCTACCCGCTGGAAGGCTCGGGCCTCAAGACCGACGTTTTCGAGCGCGACAGCTTCATCACCAATATCGGCATCAATGGCGAGTTCACGGAAGACAACCTGATCGGCTCCTTCCTCTCAGGCGTCCACTACGATCTCTCCGCACAATACAACCAGTATCTCAACACCTACCACCAGCCGGACGTCTTCGCCTCACGCCTGCAGAACGCCCTGCTTGGCTATGGCGGACCAAGCTGCAACGCCGTCGACCGCGTGCCGACGGATTATTCCTCCTCGGCAGCCTATAACCGGACGGTCGGCATCCAGTCGGATGTCGCGCCAGGAACAGGCGGCTGCCAGTGGTTCAACCCCTTCGCCAGCGCATTTGCGACCAGCGTCGCCAACGGGGTTGCGAACCCGCAATACAATTCGGGCGCGATCACAGGACGTCCTTCGGGCTATGCCAACCCGACCGACCTCATGGACTGGATGATCGGGGACAGGGTTGCCGAGTACAAGCTCGAAGCCGTTACCTTCAACGGAGTGCTCAGCTCCAAGATACCTGCGAGCCTCGTTGAACTACCAGGCGGCGAGATCGGCTGGGCGCTTGGCATGCAGTCGCGCCAGGTCGAAGGCAGGTCATCAACTCGCGATGACACCGAGGTCGAAGAAAACATGGCGACGCAGCCCTGCGTGTGGCCTGACCGCGCGGTGGTGAACAACCCCGCTCAGATCGAACCGGGCCTTGGCACCCGCGGCTGCACCGCGAACAATGGCGCGTTCTTCTCGAATGGCCGGGTCAACATCGTGACCACGATCCCGCCCTTCTATTACGACACGCAGACCTGGTCGACCTACGCCGAACTTCAGCTCCCCGTGCTCGACAATCTCAACTTCTCCCTGTCGGCACGACACGAAGAATACAATGGCGGCGACCTCATCGGCGACATCTACTCGGTTGCCGGCAAATACCAGGTGACGGACAATCTCTATGTTCGTTCCTCCTATGGCACCAACTATCGTGCTGATGGCGCCCTCGAACTTGATCCGGGCTCACAGGATGTGGCGACAACGACCTATGGCCGGTTCGGCACGGGCTTCCAGGCGACCCGCTATACGACGGTTGCGCCCAATGTCGGCCCTGAGGACGACAAGACCTTCAACTTCGGCGTCGGCTGGGAATCAGACATTGGAGAGGGGCGGTTCCGCGCCAGCGTGGACTTCTTCGAGATCCTGATCGATGGCCAGCTCGCAACGACCAGCGACACGACGATCCTCAACAACATCTTCGGTCTCAACACGGCCGCGGGCCAATCCAACCGGGGGGTTGTGGGCATCCCCAACACCGGCGCCCAGAACTCGCAAAACCAGTTCGCCAACTGCAATGCGCCCCTGATATCCTTCGTCAAGCTGTCTACGCCCTGCGTGCAGGGCGTGACGACGGCATCCAGCCTGTCGGAAGTCTACCGCTTCCAGCTCAACGGACCCGGGTTCATCACCAATGGCATCGATTACTCGATCGACTTTGCCTATCCGGTGTTTGACGGGACGTTCACCGCTCAACTCTCCGCCACGCAGAACCTTGTCTACAAGGCGCGCGGCTATGATGTGAACGGCATCCTGTTCGACAGCGGCGGCAACCGTCTCGGCCGCGCGAACTATACATCCACCGGCAACGAGTCGCGTCGCTGGCGCGCCAACGCCGTCGTGCGCTGGGCCAACGACACCCACAATGTGAGCCTGCGCGCAAACTACTCCTCAGGCGTCTACAACGAAGCCTGGGAAGTTGGCGGCCTCGTGCCGATCGTCTTCAACAACCCGCTGACGCCGGCGAACGAAACCCAGAACAGCACCTACGGCATCTATCCGAAGGAGTATCTGGATTTCGACCTCAACTACATCTACACGGCGCCGTTCTGGAAGGATCTCGAGTTGAGGGCGACCGTGCTCAACATCTTCGACAAGGATCCCTCACCCGCCCAGGGTCGGTCAGGATATTACACCGCGACCGGAAACCCTCGCGGCCGCATCTTCGAAATTGGCGTGACGAAGAAGTTCTAGCCTCAACGAACCTACCAGCACTGCGATCCAACCTGCCCCGGGGCTCAGCCCCGGGGCTTTTCTTGTCGCGGACGCCTGAATGATCGAGGCATGTTGGGGCCGGAAGGCGTCAGCCGTTGAAGCCGCGAATAGCCTCGATCACCCGATCCTGGTCGGCCTCACTGAGATAGGGGTGCATCGGCAGGGAGAGGACGCGGTTGCGGATCGCCTCGGTAACGGGAAGGCCCCCCGGCGCCTTGGGATAAGCCGCATAGACATCCTGCATGTGGATCGGGATCGGATAATAGATCGCCGTCGGCACGCCTTGGGCCTTGAGGTGGGCGGCGAGCGCGTCGCGATTGTCGTGCTCGATCGTGTACTGCGCCCAGTTCGAGAAGCCGCCTGCGATCACTTTGGGAACGGTGCGGACGTGAGGGGCGAGCGCCTTGTTGTAGCGTTGGGCTACGGCGTCGCGCTTCTGAAGTTCGTCGGGATAGATTTTGAGCTTCTCGGAGAGGATCGCGGCCTGGATGGCGTCGAGACGCGAGTTCACGCCGATGCGCATGTTAAGATAGCGCGGATCATTGTCGTACTTCCTGGCGGCCATGTCTTCGGCGCTGGCCTTGCCGTGGATACGGATCGAATCGACGAGACCCGCGAGCGAGTCATCATTCGTCAGGATCGCGCCGCCATCGCCATAGCAACCCAGCGGCTTGGCCGGGAAAAAGGAAGCGGTTGCGACGTCGGCCCAGTCAAGCGGTTGCCTGCCGTTGAGCGTGCAGCCAAAGCCCTGCGCCTGGTCGGCGACGAGTTTGAGGCCATGCCGCTTCGCAATGGCCGAGATGGCGACGTAGTCGGCGGGCTGGCCGAAGAGATCGACGGCAATGATGGCGCGGGGCTTGAGCTTGCCTTGGGCTTTGACGTCGTGGATCGCAGCCTCAAGGCTTACCGGATCCATGTTATAGGTATCGGGCAGGACATCGACGAACACGGGGCTGGCGCCGACAAGCGGGACCACTTCCGCGCTGGCGACGAAGGTGAACGAGGGAACGAACACCGCGTCGCCCGGTCCGATGTTCCAGGCGCGCAACGAGATCATGAGCGCATCAGTGCCGTTGGCGCAGGCGAGCGCATGCTTCGCGCCGGCGAAGGCGGCGAGCGATTTTTCGAAGTTCGTGACCTCGGGGCCCATGATGAAACCGCAGGTCGAGAGGACACGCGCGATGGCGGCGTCGATCTGCGGGGCGATGCGCTGGCGCTGGGCCTGAAGGTCGATGAAGTTCATTGGGGAACACCGTTAAGCTACTGATCGCGGCGAGACATGCCGAACGCTACGGCAGGCCGCAAATCACCTTGCGCTGCAAACTGTAACGTGGGCCGCGTCAGGGCGCGACGGGGGGTCGCACGCCCCAGTCGACAACAACGGGATCAGGGGTCAATTCAATGATCCCGTAGCCCCCTGTCGGAAGCTTGGCGTCGTCGCGGCGAACACCAGCCGCCGCAAGCGCGAACCGGGCGATGCCGTTGGACGTAACTATGAGATGTGCGCCCGGCTCGTCCCGCAGGTCATGGAACATCTCCTGCCAGTTGCCCGTGATCGCAGCCGGATCGACGCGCCAGCCGGGCGGCGGGACAAAGTCGCGTTCCCACGCATCGAGCGCGGACTTGCCGATGCGGGCGACGACCTCCGCTTCGGGACGATTCTCATCCGGGCCGTAATCGATCTCGCGCAGGAACAGTTCTGTCGTGAGTTCGGCCGGCGCGGACTGCGCGGCAAGGATGGCGGAGGCCGTCTCCCGCGTGCGCTTCAACGGGCCGGTGAGCGCGGTCACGAACGGGATGGTCATGAAGTGCCGGGCCAGCGCCTCGGCCTGCGCACGGCCCGAGGCCGACAGCGGAAGGTCGGTGCGGCCGCCGACGCGGGTGACGACATCGCCCTTATCGAAGGTATTGCCGTGGCGAACGATGTAGAGATGCGTGGTCATGACTGATAGGGATCGCCGATCTCCTGCAGCACCCGCGTTGCCCGTTCGGCGTCCTCGGGCGTGTCGATACCCGCTGATGGGAGGGTCGAGGGCGCGACCGAAACCGCATAAACGCTGAGGCCATTCTCGATGAAGCGCAGCTGTTCGAGCCCCTCGAGTTCCTCGTAACGGGAGAGCTTGAGGTTTGCGATGCGCTCGAGCGCGTCACGCGAATACCCATAGAGGCCCACATGCTGCAGCACAGGCGAAGGATCGCCGGCGGCGCGGAGCCTGGCCTCGTTGCGCATGGCCGGAAGAATGATCTTGGAGAACCACAGGGCGCGCCCGTCGGGCGCCCGGATACAGGTGGTGCCCGAGAAGGGCGTCGTCTTCTTGTGCTCGCGCAATGCATCGAGGGCGGTCCAGGTGAGTGGGATCACCGGCGTTACGACATCGCCCTCTTTCGCATTGTCGATCAGGGCCGCAACATGAGCCGGCGGGGTAAACGGCGCATCGCCCTGCAGGTTCACTATGAAATCGGCGTCAGGCGCTGCAAGCGCTGCAGCAGCGCGGCAACGGTCAGTTCCGGAGGGCAAATCCGGATCGGTCATCACGGCCCTAACGCCGATCTCCTTCGCATGGGCTGCGATCCGGTCATCGTCCGTGGCCACAAGCACCCGGGCGCCTGTCTTCATCCCCGCCTGTTGCGCCGCACGGACCGTGCGGGCCAGCATCGAGACGCCGTTGATGAGATGCAGCGGCTTGCCGGGGAAACGCGTCGAGGCATAGCGCGCCGGGATGACGATGACGGTCTTCACGCGAGGCCGGCCTTGAGAAGATCATGCATGTGAATGAGGCCCGCAGGCTTGCCGCCATCGAGCACGAACATCTGCGTGATCTTGCGCTCGTTCATGGTGCGCAGCACGTCGGCGGCGAGCATGTCGGGCGTTGCGGTGAGCGGCGACTTCGTCATGACGTCGTCGATGACCTCAACAGTGCGGCCCGAGGTCAAGTAACGGCGCAGATCGCCATCGGTCACGAGCCCGGCCAGCTTGCCGTCAGGCGCCGTCACGCCAAGAACGCCAAAGCCCTTGCCCGACATTGCCTTGACCGCGTCGATGAAAGGCGTGCCTGCGACGACGACCGGAAGCTCGGCGGAGGTGTGCATCAGATCGCTGGCCGTGCGCAGCATGGCGCCCAGCTTGCCGCCCGGGTGGAAAACCTTGAAGTGATCGGCCTTGAAGCCCTTGCTCTCGAGCAGCGCCACGGCGAGCGCATCGCCCAATGCGATCATCAGCGTGGTGGAGGTGGTCGGGGCGTTGGTCTCGGCGCAGGCTTCGGCGGCGTCGGGAACCTGCAACAGGATATCGGACGCGCGAGCGAGCGTGGATCCCGCCTTCGCCGTCATGCCGATGAGCGGGATCGAGTACCGCTTGGCGTAGCTCAGCATGTCGGCGAGCTCTTTTGTCTCGCCGGACTTGGACAGGGCAAGGATGACATCATCCTGCCCGATCATTCCAAGATCGCCATGACTGGCCTCGGTCGCGTGGACGAAATAGGCCTGCGTTCCGGTGGACGCCATGGTTGCGGCGATCTTCCGGGCGACATGGCCGGACTTGCCGATGCCGGTGCAGATCACCCTGCCCTTCGCCGCCAGAATGGTCTCGACGGCCCTCACGAACGGCTCACCCAGCGAGCGCGCCAGGGCGCTGAGGGCGTCAGCCTCAAGCGCAAGGACGCGGCGTGCCGTAGCGATATGCGGGTGGTCTGACATCATGCCTCATGTGGACCAGAATTGCAGCAATGTCATCCGGGGGCCGGCTTTCAGAAGGGCGCCACTCGCCTGGATGTCATCAGCCTGTTGAGGGCCTCGATTTGCCACGCTAATCAAGACTGGGGAGATGGAGTGGCGCGTGCGTGGGTTCCTGATTTTTCTTGGAGTGCTGCTGGTTCTGGCGGGAGGCACCGTCGCAGCGGCACAGTATGCGCCCCTGGATCTGTCCATGCTGGACAGCGTGCAAGGGGCAAAAGCTTTCCTGACATCGCAGATGGCGCTCTATGCTGGCGGCGGCGCGGCCGGCTTTGGCTTGCTTCTGATCATCATCGCCGCGGCGACGGGCGGAAAGAAGAAAGCCAAGCCGGTAAGGAAGACCGCTCCAGCCAAGGCTGAACCTCAAAAAGCGGCTGCACCCGAACCGGCGCCGCGCAAGCCGGAGCCCGTACAGGCAGCACCCGCTCCCAAACCTGCGCCTCAGCCCGCGCTGCAGACGGTCGCAGCGGCGCCGCGTCCCGCGCCCGCCGTTCCCGCGCCTTCACCATCACCTGCCCCTGCTCCTGCCCCGGCCCAGGCCCAGGCGGTGCACAAGCCGACCGCCTCAGCCCAGCCGCCGGCGTCAGCATCTTCGGCCGTTCAGGACCCGCGCCTGCTCAACAGGAAGCGCGTGCAGGACCTCGTGACGATCAACGATGCGCTGAAAGCCTACCAGCAGAAGCATGGGGCTTACCCCAAGGCGGGCGGACTCGTCGGCTATCCGGAACGCGGCGCAGCCTGGATTCCCGGTCTTGCCCCGGATTTCCTGAAAGCGCTGCCGCGTGATCCGGCGATGTCGGATGACAAGGCTGGTCCGCAATACGTCTATGTGTCGGACGGCACCGACTACAAGCTGCTGGCGCAGGGCGTATCGCTGGTCGGCGGCACCAATGTGGAAGTGCTGGGCGTGCGCATCGACATGACGCGACAGCCGACGCCGGAGAATGCGTCCTTCGGCTTCTGGACACCGGGCTTCGCGTCGGCTTGAGTCTGGGGCCTGAATCTGAAGCTTGAATCCGGGGCCTGAGCCCTCAGGTCTTCGTGTAGTTGCGATACCATTTCACGAAGCGGGGGATGCCGTCCTCCAGCTTCGTCGTCGGCGCAAAGCCATGGTCGCGCGCGAGCACGTCGATATTGGCGTAGGTCGCAAAGACATCGCCCGGCTGCATGGGCTCCATGATCTTTTCGGCCTTCTTGCCGACCGCCTCCTCGACGATCTCGATGAAGCGGCCGAGTTCGACCGGGCGATTGTTGCCGATATTGTAGATGCGATGGAGCGGCGGATTGTGGCTGCGCGGCTGGTCGAGCGCTGTCGAGACGACGCCGGCGACGATGTCGTCGATCCAGGTGAAGTCGCGCTTGAGCTGGCCGTTGTTGAAGACGCGGATCGGCTTGCCTTCGATGATGTCGCGCGTGAAGGTCCAGTAGGCCATGTCCGGCCGGCCCCAGGGGCCATAGACGGTGAAGAAGCGCAGGCCGACCTGCTCCATGCCATAGAGCGCCGCATAGCTCTCGCTCATCATTTCGTTTGCGCGCTTGGTGGCGGCATAGAGCGAGACCGGATGATCGACGCGGTCCTCCTCCGAGAAGGGCGCTTTCGAGTTGGCGCCGTAGACCGACGAGGATGACGCATAGACGAGGCGCGGCTTCCTGGGGTGATGGCGGACGAGTTCGAGAACCGACAGATGGCCCATCAGGTTCGACTGGCCGTAGGCGAAGGGGTTCTCGAGCGAGTAACGAACGCCTGCTTGCGCCGCGAGATGGATGACGGCGTCCACGTCGTTCATACCCGGGACTGCTTTCAGCGCAGTGTGGTCGGCGATGTCGACCTGATGGAAGGCGAAGCCTTCACGCTTCGACAGGAGCGCCAGACGGTCCCTCTTCAACTGGACAGGGTAGTAGCTGTTAAGGTTATCGACGCCGGTGACGCGGATGCCCTTGTCCAGCAGGTTGATCGCGACATGGAAGCCGACAAAACCTGCGGCGCCCGTAAGCAGGACATGTTGCGGCCGTGAGGTCGTCATCGTGGGGCACTCGCGTGTGTTCTCAAGGAGACTAGAACGTCCCGAGGGAGGTTTCACGTGGGACTTGTGCAATGCGCAAGCCAGAGGCGCGAACCCGACACCGGGTCCCAGGTCGCCGTGTCCGCAACGGCCGCTCAATAGCGCCAGGAAATCCTAGGTAAATGCGCGCGATAGCCGGTCGACCGAACTGGGATGGGGGCAGTTACGTTCGGCCGCTCTAAAGAATCGACTGTCCCGTAGACTTCCAGTCCTTGAGGAAGGCCTCGACGCCGGCGTCGGTAAGCTCGTGCTTGTAAAGAGCAGCGAAAATCTTCGGCGGCAGGGTTGCGCAATCTGAGCCGGCCAAAGCTGCAAGACGGACATGGTCGGCCGAGCGGATCGAGGCCGAGAGGATGTTGGTCGCAAAGCCGTAATTGTCGTAGACGCGGCGGATCTCGCGAATCAGCTCCATGCCATCGATCCCCTTGTCATCGAGACGGCCGATGAAGGGCGAGATGAAATAGGCGCCGGCCTTGGCCGCGAGCAGCGCCTGAACGGCCGAGAAGCAGAGCGTGACGTTCACGCGGATGCCCTCATCCGCCAGCGTACGGCAGGCCTTAAGACCATTCTCGGTGAGCGGAAGCTTCACGACCACGTTGGAGGCGATGCGGGCAAGGTAGCGCCCTTCCGCCAGCATGCCCTCGACATCGGTGGCAACCGCCTCTGCGCTGACCGGACCTGGAATGATCGAGCAGATCTCGGCGATTGCTTCCTTCATCTTGCGGCCGGACTTGGCGATCAGGGAGGGGTTGGTGGTGACGCCGTCGATCAGGCCGCTCGCGGCAGCCGCGCGCAGTTCGGCCACATCGGCGGAATCGATGAACAGCTGCATCAACGTCTCCTGAGGGGCCGGATCGCCCGATTGACCTGCCGGCGCAGCATAGCGCGTCAGGACTGATCCGGTATGACTTTCTTGACGTCCTGGGCAAGACTTCGCGGCATCACAAGCACCGAATTGCCATGGGCGACGATGACGAGGTCGGAAACGCCTAACGCCGAGACCTGGATGCCCTCCGACCGGATCAGGTTGTTTGAGGCTCCTACGGCGATGACGGGGCCGGAAATCGCGTTGCCTGCCTGATCCTTCTCAGACAGGCTTGTGAAATCGGCCCAGGAGCCGACATCCGCCCAGCCGATATCCGCAGGGAGCAACAGCTGCCCGTCTTGTCTTTTCATGACAGCGCGATCGACCGCTTCCTGCGCACGGTCGCAAAGCTTGGAGCGTGCAGCAGGATGTCGCGTCCCTTCCGCTCGGCGCGAGCAAGCGCTTCGCGGGCGCCTTCGCGGATGTCGGCAGCGGCAATTCCAAACTCCTCCAGCAACAGAGCTGGCGAGAAAAAGAACATCCCCGAATTCCAGCTGTACCGACCGTCGCGATAGTATTGCTCGGCAACTGGCAGATCCGGCTTCTCCCTGAACTCGGCGAGATGGTGCACGCCTGGTGAAATCGCATCGGCCTGCAGGATATAGCCATAGCCCGTCTCGGGACCCGTGGGCTTGATGCCGAAGGTGACAATACGCGCGGAGACGACCGGCACGGCCGCCTTGATCGCGGCGATCAGCGCTTCGGGCCGCGCCACGATGTGATCGGCGGGCGCGAGCAGCACGTAGGCGTCTGGGTCGATCTCGGCAGCAACCAGCGCTGCGAGCGCAGCAGTGGCAGCGGTGTTACGGCCCTCCGGCTCGAGGACGACGGCCGACGGCGTCACGCCCGCCTGCGCGAGCAGTTCAGCCACGAGGTCGGCGTGCGCGGCGCCGGCGATGATGACTGGCGGCAGGAACTCGATCTCGCCATGACGGCCGGAAAGACGCAGAGCCGTCTCCTCGATCATGGTGCGTGGCGCGCCAAGCCGATGGAACTGCTTCGGACGCTCGCTGGTCGACAATGGCCACAACCGCGTGCCGGAACCACCGGACATGATGACCGGGATGATCTTCGTGACTGCCAAATGACGCTCCCGGCGCGCTCACCCGCCGCCTTGGCTGGTTTTATCGGTGCGGGGCCGCCTTTCAAGGGCGACCTGAGGGGCGTTTCAGCGGCGATAGGCGCTGTCTGTTCGCAGGGCAGGTTTTTCAACGAAACGCCACAGGAGTAGCGCCGCCAGGACCGATGCCGCGACCGAACCGGCTGCGCCTGCGACCCAGTTGTCCGCGAACAGACCCAGAGCGACCAGAGCCTGAATGATCGGAAAGTGCACGATATAGAGGCCGTAGGATATGTCGCCAAACCGCGCCGCGTCGGGCAAACGAATGATCCCGACAGATAGCCAGATGACCGTGATCCCCAAGCCCAGCGCCCGCACCGGTTCTGCGATGGGAACAAGGATCGAGAGCGTGGTCAGGGTGAGACCCGCCACGGGCATGATGAAGCGCCAGCGGATCCGGTCACGCCAGCAAGCCAGTGCAATGCCTGTGATGAAGAAGCTCATCTGACCCGGCAACTGCCGCGCAAGCGCGTCAACAATGGGATGCTCGCCGCCATATCGTGACAGACCAATGCGCCAAGCTTCCGCAGCGACGTAAATCAGAAGAAAGACGATCCAGCGGAATGCTCCCGCTTTCCTGACGATCCAGGCAAGGACCGGCAGCGCGAGATAGAACATGACCTCGATCTTCAGCGTCCACAGGGCGCCGTTGACTTCAGGAAATGGATTGTGGGCGAAGACGCCAGGAAGCGTGGGCGACAGGGAATTGAGGAAGACCAGGTTCCAGCCAAGATAACTGGCGACGCCTGGAAAATCGTCACGCGCTTCCGCGCTTATCGCAAGGCCACAGATCGCGCAAAGCAGAACGACGGTCACATAGGCCGGAACAAGGCGTCGCGCGCGCTTCTCGGCATAAACCCGGATCGAAGCCGAGCGCTCAAGACTCTCCCAGACCAGGTAACCTGAAACAACAAAGAAGCCCTGTACGCCCAGCTGAGCGGCGATGCTCAGCACGTGTGCGCCCGCGGCATTCTGCCCGCCGCTGAGTACAACCACGTGATAGGCAACAACCATCCCCGCCAGCGTCAGGCGAATGAGGTTGAAGTTGTTTCGGGGGCTGATGGATGTTTGCGCGACCCCCTGCATCAACACCCCTCGCTCAAACCCACATGAATTCGATCATGCGGAACGAAATCTTGGTTGGCTGACAGGGCGAAGCTGAAGATCACGGCGGCGATTGACCGTGAGCGCTTCAGCAAGAGCCAAGAGCACAAGCAACAATCCAGCGCGAACCCCTATGACCGCATCGAACGCGCTGACACCACCCCAGCTTGGGCAGGACCCAGCCCAATTCGCCTCTATCGCTGGATGCGCCCTGTCGCAATGGCTTGCATGCCCGCATCACCTATGAGTGCAAATCAACGGTTTCTTGAACGAATATTGATGGTGTAGAGAGTGCCTCCGGAGGACTGCCGCCTGGTTACCCCTGCAACCTCACGACCAAGCTTTGCCGAATTCGTCCAGTTCGTGGCGATCGGCGGGGGGGCCGCCCTGGCCAACCTCGTTTCGCGCTACTTCCTGAATTTCATCATGCCGTTCGAGGTCGCGGTAGTGCTCGCCTATATGGTCGGCATGGTCGTGGGGTTCGTGCTGTTCCAGAAGCTCGTCTTCTCGAAGCACGGATTCAGACGAAGAAGCGTTCCCCGCTTCGTGTGGGTGAATGTATTTGGCGCGACCCTGGCGTGGGCCGTAAGCACCGTGATGGCCCGCCAGGTCTTGCCGCTGCTCAACTGGACCTGGCATCCGTTCGAGCTTGCGCACCTGGCGGGGGTAGCTGCGCCGGCCATCACCAGCTACTTCCTGCATAAGTACTACACTTTCGCCTGATCCCCTCCGCGGCGCTGCCGCAATCGACCGCGATCGAAATATTGAACATGTCCAGCGATGAACGCTTCATTCTCCGCATCAGCTGCAGGGACGACATCGGGATCGTCGCCGATGTCGCTGGGTTCCTGGCGAGGCGCCGCCTGTTCATCATCGAAACAGCAAATTTCGGAGACCCCCACACAAGCCTCTTCTTCATGCGCACGGTGTTCACGCCACAAACGGGGTTCACAGCCACCGCTTTCAAAGCCGAATTCAGCAAGCTTGCCGACAAGTGGAATATGATCTGGGAACTGCGCGATGCCCGCGCCCGACAAAACGTGCTGCTGCTTGTCTCGAAACAGGATCATTGCCTCAACGATCTGCTTTACCGCCATCGGATCGGCGCACTCGCCATCAACGTTCCGGCGATCGTCTCGAACCACACCTCCTGCGCATGGCTGGCTGAAAGGCATGACATCCCCTTCTATCACATTCCGGTGGACCGGGATGGCAAGGAGGCTGCCGAGACGCGACTGTTGGAACTCGTTGAGTCAACGCGATGCGACCTGGTCGTGCTCGCGAGGTACATGCAGGTGTTGTCGGACAAGGCCTGCGCTGCGCTTGAAGGACGCTGCATCAACATCCACCATTCCTTCCTTCCTGGTTTCAAGGGCGCTTCGCCCTACACCCAGGCCTTCAATCGGGGAGTGAAACTGATTGGCGCGACGGCTCACTACGTGACTGCGGACCTCGATGAGGGCCCCATCATCGCTCAGGCTGTCGAGCGCGCCACGCACGTCCACGTGCCTGAAGATCTCGCAGCGATTGGCCGCGACATCGAAGCCCGGGTGCTCGCAAGCGCCGTAAAGCTTCATACTGAAGGCCGGATCTTCCTCAACGGACGCAAGACCATCGTCCTGGACTAATTGGTCCCACATCCGCCCGCGCCAGCCCTCCGGCAGGGTCAGCGCCACGTTGATTTGCTGATTGCACCATCCCTTAATCTGACCTTGATACCAGTCCGCCGGTTGCAAAGAACGCGGGCTGGATCATTGGCCTGAGGCCGAAAGCCGGCCAGTGTTGGAACGATTGCGCGATGGCTGCTCAGCGGTTCATGCAGGAGACGGTCACGTCCTGGGGACGCGTTGCGAAGTCACCGCACCTCGTGGCTCGGCCCCGTTTTGCGGACGAACTTGCCGCACTGGCAGCCTGTTTCTCAGACACTGAGCCAGGCCTCGCTGTCGGGCTGCGCCGCTCGTATGGCGATACCGTACTCAATCCCGGCGGACGTGTGCTCGAAATGGCCGCATTGGACCGGTTGATCGCATTCGACCGGGAAACGGGAATAATGCGGGCAGAGGCTGGCGTTTCCCTGAGCCAACTACTCCAGGTCCTCGTTCCCGCAGGCTGGTTCCTGCCGACGACCCCGGGCACGCGGTTCGCGACGCTGGGCGGGGCTGTCGCCAACGATGTCCACGGCAAGAACCATCATGCGATGGGAACATTTGGCGCATCGGTGACGCGCCTCAAGCTTCATCGCACGGATGGAAGCAGCGAAGAACTGGTCCCGGGCGCCCCTCTCTTCCATGCGACGATCGGCGGGCTGGGCCTCACAGGCATCATTGAGTGGGTGGAATTCCGCGCCACGGGAATTCCCTCCGCCAGCCTCGATGCCCAGGACTTCTCGTTCGAGCATGTCTTGGATTATTTCGACATCGCCGCCGGCAAGAAGGACGAGTACGAACACACGATGGCGTGGGTCGACTGTTCGACGGGCGGGGCGCGTCTGGGCCGCGGCGTGCTCTCCTGCGCGAACTGGAGTTCACATGGAGATCTCAAGCCGCATCGGGAGGAGGCGCGCAAGAAGATCCCCGTTGAAACTCCAGGCTTCGTCCTGAACGCACTCACGGTCCGCGCATTCAACAGCATCCGGCACGATCTCAAGACGATGCGCGCGGGTCCCTACCACACCCACTATGAGCCGTTTCTCTATCCCCTTGACGCCATTGCGCACTGGAACCGGCTCTATGGCGCGGACGGATTCTACCAATACCAGTGCGTCCTGCCGCCTGAGACGGCGCGTGAGGGTACGGTCCAACTGATGCAGACCATCGCAATCTCTGGCCAGGGTTCGCCCCTCGCGGTGCTGAAGGACTTCGGGCCAAATCCGCCAGCGGGTCTTATGTCGTTCCCGATGGAAGGCACGACGCTTGCCGTGGACTTCCGCAACCTGGGCGCATCGACGCTCAAGCTCATGGCCGAGCTCGACCGCATCGTGCTGGCGTGCGGGGGGCGCCTCTACCCTGCCAAGGATGGCCGCATGCCGGCGGCGCTTTTCCAGGCCGGGTTTCCGAAATGGCAGGAATTCCGTGCGCATGTCGATCCGGGCCTGTCATCGGCCTTCTGGAGACGGGTGTCTGTCTAATGGCAAAGCCGGCGGAACCTTCAAACCGGGTCGTTATTCTTGGCGCGCTGTCCGCGATCGCCATAGCAACGGCGCGCATCTATGCAGCCGAGGGCGCCGCCCTCGTGCTCGCTGCGCGCAACGCCGACCGGTTGAAAGCTCTGGCCGACGACCTCAAGGCGCGTGGCGCCGTCCAGGTCGAAACAGTCGCGCTGGATCTTGAAGCCGCGGCTTTAGAAGCCCCTCGGCTTATCGCCGAATGGAAAGCAAGACTTGGCGGACTTGACCATGTTCATGTGATCTACGGCTATCTTGGAACGCAGGAGAAAGCCTCTACCGATCCCCTTGAGCTCGCGCACATCACATCGGCCAACTACTCGACGGCGGTGCAATGGTGCGAGGCCGCAGCCAACATCCTTCGAGCGCAGAAGCATGGATCGGTGATTGCCGTATCCTCCGTGGCTGGTGATCGCGGGCGGCAGTCCAACTACGCCTATGGCGCCGCGAAGGGGGGGCTGGCTCTCTACATGCAAGGTCTGGCGCACTCTCTTGCGCCCACAGGCGCGCGCGCCGTTGCCGTGAAGCCGGGCTTTGTTGATACGCCGATGACGGACGGCCTGAAAAAAGGCGGGGCGCTGTGGGCGACGCCCGACAAGATCGCCCGGATCATAAGGCGCGCCGCCGATTCGGGCGGACCGATACAATATGCGCCTGGCATCTGGCGGATGATCATGTTCGCGATCCGCGCCACGCCAAGTCTGATAATCCACAAAACCAAACTCTGACTGCGATAAACTTCTTCAAAATCAAGGACCGACGAACGAGGCACAATCGTCGGATCAACTTGCTCTTGAAGTTTTGCGGTTAGCCCTGACGGTCAGGACTGCATTCGGCAGCCAGCGCAGGACATTGACGTGGAACCGCAACGCAGCGCCAGGGCCGGCAGCACGCATGCCGGCGACAACACGACGGACGCCGAGACCATCGCCCTGCCCCTGGCAGTCGATCTGGACGGCACCCTGCTACTCACCGACACGTTGTTCGAAGCCCTGGCCGAGCAGATCCGGCGCAGACCGATCTGGGCCCTGCGCCAACTGATCCAGCTTCCGTTCGCGATCGCAAAAGTGAAGCTCCGCCTGACCAAGGATGTCCGCCTGCAGATCGAGCATCTCCCGGTCAACGAGGACGTACTGGCTTATTGCAGGCGGGCGAAGGCGGCAGGGCGGCAGGTCTGGCTCGTCTCAGCAGCTGACCAGGACGTGGTTGATCGTGTCGCTGCGCGCTTTGGCTTGTTTGACCGCGCCATCGGCAGCGACGGGAAAATCAACAACAAGGGCGAGAACAAGGCCAGGCTTCTTGAGAAAGAGGCGCCTGAAGGCTTCGAGTACGTCGGCGACAGCCCCGCGGACTTCAAGGTCTGGCGCAAGGCAGCCCGCTCTTCCCACGTCGGCAAGGGCGAGGTTCGCCGCCGATCGATTGAAAAACTCGGCGTTACTGTCGCGCACACCTTCGCCCGTCCGAAGGCTGGCGTCACGGCCTGGCTGAAAGCTCTGCGCCTGCATCAATGGGCCAAGAACCTCTTGATCTTCGTGCCGGCGATACTCGCGATGCGCATCGTCGAGCCGGCGATATTGATAAATCTCGTTCTGGGCATTCTGCTGCTCGGGATCATGGCCTCAGGCACTTACATCCTGAACGACCTGCTGGACCTGCAGGCGGATCGCGCCCACCCGTCCAAGTTCAAGCGACCGTTTGCATCGGGCCAGATCAAGCTCTGGCAGGGTTTCGTGGTCTCACCAGTGCTCATTCTTGGCGGATTGGCAGGAGGCTTCTTTCTTTCACCAGCCTTTGCCACGACGATGCTGTCCTATCTCACCGTGACATTGCTCTATTCGCTGCGCCTGAAACGTACGGCGCTTGCCGATACGATGGCGCTGAGCTTCCTTTATACGCTGCGGCTCATCATGGGAGCAGTGTTGGCCGGAGTGCTGCTTAGCCAATGGCTGCTGGTCTTCTCGATGTTCCTCTTCGTTTCCCTCTCAATGGCAAAGCGGCATACGGAGGTTCTTCAGCGCCTGCAGGCTGGTCAGACATACGTCTCCAATCGCGGCTATCGGGCCGAGGATGCCGGACTGACGCTTGCCGTGGGCATTGCCACAGCAACTGCCGTCCCCCTGATCCTCGTGCTCTACATCATCGAATCCGCTTGGCCTTCCGGTCTCTACAGCGCTCCAGAAGCGCTCTGGGCGACGCCTGTCATCATATCGGTCTGGCTGATGCGGGTATGGCTTCTGGCGAACAGAAGCGAGCTTCACGATGATCCGGTGGTGTTCGCGATGAAGGACCCACAAAGTCTCCTAGCCGGGCTCGCCATTGGACTGAGCTTCATCGCGGCGGCCACCCTTCCCTCAGGGTTTGCGTCGGTGCTGAACCTCGACCATTTCTTCGGGACCCATTGAGGCGCCTCCGCAGCCTGACCCACGCTTTACTTTGCGACAGGAAACGCGCGCACGTCTGGCCGACGGCCTAGCAGGTAAAGAGGGTTCCAGGTCAAATCCCTGGCGATCTCGGCCGCGCCGATCCTTTGTGATTTCGCTGCCAGCCGGCGTTGCTTGAATATGCGCGGGAGTTGCCCAAAGGCGGCGGCGAGGCCGCGCAAGGTCGATGCAAATCGGCCCGTAATGAGACCTCGCGCTAGAATGGCGGAGGTCAACAAGATCCATCCAGGCGCTGTTACGATCAGCAGCGAAACCGGCATGTTCTTTGTGTAGGTCCACACGCCATTCCGCGCCCCATGAAACACGGCAAATGGACTTGCCCGCCCTGTAATGGCTGACCCGGCATGGCGAACCCGCGCCAACGGACTGAACTGGCACCGCTCGCCGGCAAGGCGAAGGCGAAAACCGAGATCGACGTCCTCATGATAGCAAAAGTAGGTCTCGTCGAACCCGCCGAGCGCATCGAACACGTCGCGCGGATAGAAGGCGGCAGCGCCGCAGGGCGCGAAACACTCGCCCGCAGCCGGCGTAACCTTGACTGACTTTCCGAAGCCACCACGCCAAGCATAGCCGAAAGCCAGGTAGCAATCGCCGGCGCCGTCGAGCGTCGCCTCGTCGGCCATCGAGATCTGAAGCGATGCCACGACCCTATGCGAAGGACGCGCGTTCACGGCGGCCAGCAACTTCTCGAGCCAGTCCGGAAAGGCCTCGGCATCGGGGTTGAGAAGAGCCAGCCAACGTCCTTTCGCTTCCTTCGCCGCCCGATTGTTGCCCGCTGCGAAACCGAGATTGCGTGTTTCACGGATGATGCGTGTTCGCGCAGGCAACTCTCCGAGGCGATCGATCGAACCGTCCGTCGAGTTGTTGTCGACAACGATGACCTCGAAGTTCGTGTAGGTCTGATGCATAAGGGATGCGAGGCAGCGCCTGATGTAGTCTCCGCCATTGTAGTTGACGATCAGGACAGAAATCTCAGGTTGAGCCGATTCGACCGCCCCCAGCCGATCCTGGACCGTCATGGCGCTGCGCCGGTTGCGAACGAACTGTCTGATTCCGCAGCGAGGATGCGAGAGGGCTGGTCGATGGTCTCCGCCCTGAACATCACGACGATCATAGCGGACAGCAGTCCGGCACACGACCACCACCAGTCATTCCAGAGATCGAAGGAGACCAGAGCAACCGCCATGAACTGTCCGGCAAGAGCCGCCGCCAGAAATCCGGCCACACCGAGAACCCGCGGTTGAGGCATGCGGAACGCTGCCATGATGATCGCAATCGAAACGAGACCCGCGCCGATAGCTCCCGTCTCAGCCCACAGCTGAAGTATCATGTTGTGCGAATGGTTGGGGACGTAGAACTGGCCGGTGAATTCGCCTGCAGGGATCTTCTCCCGCATTGTCCTTAGAACGCCGAGCCCCTGGCCGAAGATCGGATCCTTGTCGATGACTTCGAGCACGCGACGCCAGATGGCAAGTCGCCACTCCGCAGACGTGGTTGCGGTAATTGCATCAGCATTGGCTGTTATGAGGCGAAAGAACATCGGCCCGGCGAACACAATGGATGCCAGTCCGACGCCGAGTATTCTGAAGCCGTTCCGCGGAAACAACCTGACCACCGCGACTGCGGCAAGGCCAGCGAAGATCGACAGGATGCCCCCATCGACCCCGCGCACAAAGAGCACGACCGTCACAGCCGCAAACACGACGATCTCAACCACCAGGGCTCGTGAGAAAGGCAGTGTTCGTCCCATGCCCACGATCAACAGCGGCGCCGCCAGAGCCATGATGATGCCATTGCGGGAGATGTTCTGAACGCCCTCCCCCGGATCCGACATCAGGCCGGCGAATAGATGCAGTGCTTCATCCTCGAAGAACGACAGGACGGCGACGACGACGAGTTGTACGAAGATTGCGACGCTGAGAACGCGCACGACCTGTCTTGCCTGCGCCGCTGTCAACGTCTTGGCGGCATTCATGAGGATGGCGGCCCATAGGAGATCGAGCCCGACACGGAGGACCTCGAAGCGCACCGAAACGCTTCCT
>JBGAKC010000032.1:0-58275 GCA_044224605.1 Hyphomonadaceae bacterium | reverse complement strand
GTAACGACGCTCGAAACTAACAGCACAGCTACGCAGTGAGAGGGGGGTCAGTTCTTCACTTCGCCCAGGGGAGCAAATCTCCACTTCGCTTGACAGTATGCGCCGAGCAGTGAGGACAGGGGTTGCGCGCGCTGCATGTGGGCGGCGCCGAGACGAAGCGACACGGACAATCACGTCTGACCCTGTGCGGCTCTCGCAGGACGGGAATTGGTTGCTCAGGTCCCATCAGTGTGCCGGGCGGGAGGGAGCGCCTCAAGGGACGACGGGGCCCCACCATTTTTTTGGCGGAAGAGCCAAAAAAATCGTGACCCCCATCGCCGCTTCGCGGTCGCGCTCATGCGCGATCCCTTGACCCGCTCCCTCCCGCCCGACTGCGGACGTCATCCTTCAAACCCAGGAGATGACGATGTTCACGGAGACCTTCACGCTTGAGCGCCACATCGAGGAATTGCGGGCAGAGCTTCGCGGGACCATCGATCCGAAGGAGGCCAACGACATCCGGACAGAACTGCTGGCGCTGGAACGGGCGCATCTGCAGGCCAGCGGTGACGCGAGGGCAGAATCCTGAGCGAGATCGTCGGGAGCGGTTGCAGCCGCTCTCGTTGATGCAGCTGGCCCGGGCCGTGACGACTGGAACGTGTCGAGAGAGCGACGGAGGCAGGTGGAGAAGACGGTTCGGGGTGCGGGCAGGGTAGAGTGCAAGATAAAGATAGTACGTCGCTTCGAGTACGAAGCGCCTGTCTGCACATAGAAAAATCTGACGTGGATCGGCACGCACGCACCGTGGATGTGCCGCATTTTCTTCAGCGCGTTGTAAGCCCTGGAAATCGACGCTGAGGCCGCCATCCTCGGCTCATGGATTACGAGATCGACGAGACAGTCTTCGAACCCAAGATCGGCCGCGCGGGTCGTGACCAAGGCGCGAGCCTGTTGAAGCTTAGGGCGGCGATCAGGATCTCTGGACGCATCGGGCAGGGAACATCTCGCGTCCTCAAGACACCGAAGGGACGATCTGCGCGGACGGGGTTACGCAACCACTTCGCGAAGGGATCGGCATCCCGCACACGGCCGGTTTCCACTGCCATGCGGCGGGTGGTGGTGAAGGCGAGGTTTGTCCCACACACCGGAGGCCGGGGAGCGCCGCTCCGCGTGCATGTCGCGTATCTGACGCGAGAGGCGCGCAGCGCCGCCAGACAACCGAACGCGGACGATCGCTCGGATCTGGATCGGTCGGTGACCTACCTGTCCCGCCAAGAGGAAACGGCCGGAAACACCATTCCATTCTACAACCATCAGGAGAGCGATCTCGACGGCAAGTCCCTGACGTCTGCCTGGGCCAATGACGCGCGACATTTCCGGCTGATCATCAGCGCGGAGGACGGAGCCGCCCTGGGCGACCTCCGGCCGTTCATCCGGGAGGTTATGGCGGGCCTTGAGACCAAGCTTGCCACCAAGCTGGAATGGCTCGCCGTCGACCATCATGACACCGACAACCCGCACAGCCATGTGCTGCTTCGCGGACGGCGGGCGGACGGGCAGGAGCTCTTCATTCCATCCCGGCTCATTGCGTCCGGTATCCGCGAACATGCCCAGGAGATCGTGACCCGCGCCCTTGGTCCTCGCCTGCACGTCGACCTGGTGCGTGAACACGCCCGCGAGATCGCAGTGCGGGGACCTTCCCCTCTCGACAGGGAGCTGCTGAGGGCCCGCGACCGACGGGGTAACATTCATGCGCAGCGACCCGATCTGCTGGCGCGTCTTGAGCGGCTCCAGGGTTGGGATTTGGCTTCGAAGACCCAGACCGGGTGGAAGTTGGCCGCTGACATTGGGGACAAGCTGAAAGCGCTGGCCACACACGTCGAGGTTGAAAAGGCGCTTGGGACGATTGGACGGATAAGGGGCGCCGGCGAAGTGCTTTCGGTCGAGACAGCTAGCCGGACGATTGGAGAGCTGGTCCACTTCGGTCCTGTCGACGACCTCGGTGAAACTTTTCTCGCAATCGTTGAAAACGATCGCGGCGAGATGCGTTACGCCACCCTGGATCAGGCGGACGATCTTGCCCAGCTCGATGGCGTGAAAGCCGGCGCGATGGTCGCGTTCGAGCCGCGTCCTGTCCGCGTGCGTGCGGCTGACGAAGCCGTCGCAGGCATCGCCGTGCAGACTGGCGGCGTCTACTCGATCGCGCATCACAGGGCGACGAAGCCAGGCGCCAGCGAAGAGATCATGGCCGCCAATGTGAGGCGGCTGGAAGCCATGCGACGCGCCGGTCTCGTGGAGCGGGATGCGGCAGGGGTCTTCAGGATCTCTGCGGATCATCTCGATCGCGCGCTCGCGTTCGAGCAGAAGATGGCGCGGCGCTCGCCGGTCACTGTCGCAGTCCAGAGCCACTTGCCGCTGCGTGACCAGATCCTTGCGGCAGGACCAACCCGGCTGGATCGCATCCTGTCGGGAGCGGAGCTCCCGCTAGCCGGCAAGGGCAGGGTGGCCACGGCGGAGGCGGCAGCGCTGCAGCAGCGCCGCTTGTTCCTCATCGAACAAGGCATCCTCGGAGGCAAGGCTGGCGAGCTGGACGAGCGTGGGATGAAGGTGATGGCCAAGACCGAGCTTGCGGAGGCTGCCCGACGAGCAGCCCAAGACCTGGGTGTGCCTGTGCTCACACACCCGCATGGCACGGTTCAGGGCGTATACGCGCAGAGGGTCGACCTCGCGCAGGGTCGGGTGGCGATCATCATGCAGGACCGACAGGCCTTCATGGTGCCTTGGCGTCCTGCCCTTGAGCGATTTGCAGGACGTGAAGTGGTCGGTGTGTCCCGGGGCCGGACGTTATCGTGGTCGCTTGCGAGGAAGCTCGGCCCGGACCTGCCACCCATGTGAAGCGAGTACGGTGGATGCACGGTTTCTACGCCGTTGGGATGAGCGGTGTGGCGAACGAACAAAGTGTGTGGACGAATTGCCGAAGGAGCGGCGCGAGATGGGTTATGTGTTGAGTGTGTGGGGCGCCCGATGAGATTTCCAAGCGATCTGGTCCCGCAGAAAGCGGTCGCCGATGATCTCTGTGTGAGCGTCGTCACGCTGTGGCGCGCTCGGCGAAGTGGCATTCCGGACTTTCCCGAGCCGGTCATCATCCGCAACATGATCTTCTGGCGGAAGGTTGACGTGCAGCAGCTCGAAGACGCGCTGATGAAGTTTGAGGGGCGCGGCAAGTTTGAATCGCAGCGTGTCCACGCGAAGCGTCAAGCAGCGATGGAGAAAGTGCTCGCGAACTCGAAGAAGCCGGCGCGGCGTCGGAAGAACGACGAGCGACAGCTTGCCTTGTTTTAAGCTTCATCTGATGATTGATGGTGCAAACGCCGTAGCGATTCCGCAGGCGAAGATTCCACCAAATCTTTCTGACGGTGTGCTTGACGGTGCACTTCAATCTGACGCTAGCTCAGCGAGCGAAAGCGAAAGGTGGCGACAGGTTGGTGGATAATCGAGTGGGAATGATTCAGCGCTTGTCCGGGCGGTTCGCCGTCTATCGATGACCCCGCATAGAGAGCTGAAGCTCCATTAGAAAATCAATCGACTTCTATCGCCGCCGTTCGCCGAGCAGCGTGACGGCCTGCGGTTCGCGCGCCGGCGTGGCGACGTCGGTGCAAGCCGATTTATCCCCGAACTATCGCGCTCCTTTCCCGCCATTTCCGCACGGTGCAGATGGCTGCTTCTTATCAATGGTGTGCACGTTCTCTGGCGCAATATGGGCGCACTGAAATCCAGCAAACTTCGCAAGAAAATTTTCTGAACCGCTCGGCAACCGTGTCCAACACGGTGAAACTTTTGACGCGTTCGGACACGGGGATTTCGATGTGGGAGTGCCGCGTCGCTGGAGCAGATACCGGCGACTGCCGAAAACGGGGAATGGTTATCCGCTCCCTGGGAGATCTACCTGGGGGCGCGTTCATGGAGCATTTTGCGAATACGAGCCCAAGCCGATCCGCCGATCGTCGGGTATTCGGATGCCTCGAACGTTAGACGAAAGTCTACTTTGCTCTGAGCGCGCAGAGGCTTTCGATGGCTTCTGGATCGGGCGCACGACCTTTCAGCGCTCCGGCTTGCTGAGCCCGGATGCATGTCTGAACGGGGGAATAGTAAACGTGGATGCTCACGCCGATGACCGTCGTCCCGACGATGACGAGCGCGGAGAGGATGAAAAATGCAGCCTTGTTCCTCATGACCTGCGTGACCTTCACGGAATGACAGGCTTCCCGACGAGCCGCCGGTCATGTCCAAGACGATTGCGACTCTCCAGCGCGGAGCGAGATGAGCGGTGCATCGTCCACCGTGATCCTTCGCTCTCACTCACAGCTTATCGCCCACGCCGTTTCAACTCTCATGCCTTCGCGTTGTTCGCTAGCGGCGTCATGGTTCACTCGCCTCTTCCGCGAGACGTGCCAGGGGAGCCTGCTTTTTTGCGCAACGAGACCCTCCAGAAGAAGGTAAACGCTAACAGCCGCCAATGGTGATGGTCTCAAACTTGCTGTAGCGTAAAGGCAGCATTCTTGGGGGCGATTACGCATCAGCTGATCCAAGGGGCAGCCTGTCTGGTGAGAGCCATGCAGCGCTTCAGTCTAGGGGACGGCAGCAGCAGTGAGTGCGTGGATTCAATTCTACAAGCCATCCGCCGAACCGCGCGTCAGGCTCGTTTGTTTCCCGCATGCAGGTGGTGGCGCGGCGGCTTTTCGCCTTTGGCGAGAGCGGATGCCGGCCCACGTGGAGCTCAACGTCATCCAACTTCCCGGCCGGGGTGGCCGCTTGCGCGAAACTCCGATCGACAGTGTTCCAACTCTGACAAATTTGATTACGTCCGAGCTGTTGCCATACCTCGATCGCCCCTATGCGTTTTTCGGGCATAGCATGGGCGCGGTTCTGGCGCTCGAGGTGGCGAGAGCCGCCATGCGAGTTGGGAGGGAAGGGCCGGCTCACCTCTTTCTGTCAGCAAAGCGCCCGCCGCATCTGCCGCGACTTGAGGCGGACCTCCATCGGCTTCCGGACGACGCATTTTTGAAGCTTCTCGGCACACGCTATGGCGGCGTTCCAGCCGAGGTGCTGCAGGAGCCGGAACTCCTGAATCTCGTTCTTCCGGCGCTGCGGGCTGACATTACAGCCTTGGAGACCTTCACGCCCTCCGCAGTTGAGCCTCTAAGGTGTGCAGTCACAGCCTACGGTGGAGAGGATGACCGCCTCGTGACGCTGGAACAGCTTCACGCTTGGCGCAGTTACACCACCGGTCAGTTCCGAGCGAGGCAGTTCAGCGGCGGTCACTTCTATCTGCAATCTGCTCAGGACGAGCTTCTTGCCGACATAGCAGAAGATCTTGCATCGGTGGTGCGGGCTGTCGCGCCCGATCAGGCAGCGACATGACACGGCCGCCTCCCAACCAGCCGGTGGCGATCATAGGCATGGGCTGTCGCTGGCCCGGCGGCGTCACGGACGTGGAGACCTTCCGGCAACTGCTGGTGGAAGGGCGCAATGCAGTTGCGGAAATTCCATCCGACCGGATGGACATCACCCATTATTTTGACGCGCGGCCCGCAACGCCGGGTCGGATGATGACGCGATGGGGCGGTTACCTCGACGGTATCCGTGATTTCGACGCCGCGTTTTTTGGCATTTCGCCTCGCGAGGCGGAACGCATGGATCCGCAGCAGCGCCTTCTCCTCGAGGCCGCCTGGGAGGCGATCGAGGACGCAGGTATCGATGCGAAGACACTTGAAGGCTCGCGCACGGCAGTCTTCATCGGCCAGTGGACAAGCGACTTCGAAGGCCGCTTGTTCGCCGACCCCGAGGACGTCGACTTCCAGATGACGACCGGTAGCGGCCGGTATGCGGCTTCAGGCCGGATTTCATATTTCCTGGGGCTGCGGGGCCCATCGCTGACAATCGACACTGCGTGTTCGTCGTCACTCGCTGCAATCCACCTGGCCGCACGGAGCATCCAGACCGGCGACGCAACTCTCGCTCTGGCCGGCGGGGTCAATCTTATCCTGCAGCCCCACATCAGCATCGGCTACTCGCAGAGTCTGATGATGGCGCCGGACGGCCGCTGCAAGTTTGGCGATGCATCGGGCGATGGCTACGTGCGGAGCGAAGGCGTTGGGGTCGTGCTGCTGAAGCCCCTCGACCAGGCGCAGGCAGCCGGAGATCGCATCTATGCCGTTATTCGCGGCGGGTCGATCAACAATGACGGCCGCAGCAGCGGTTCGATGGGTACTCCAAGCCTCGTAGGGCAGGCGGAACTGCTCGCCGCTGCCTACGAGGCGGCCGGGGTGTCGCCGTCCGACGTTGGCTATGTTGAAGCGCATGGCACCGGAACACGCGCCGGCGATCCGGTTGAGCTGGGCGCACTCGGCAAGGTGCTCGGCGCGTCGAGGCCTCCCGAACGGACTCTTTTCGTTGGATCGGTAAAGACCAACATCGGACATACGGAAGGCGCTGCGGGCGTCGCTGGGCTTATGAAGGCGGCCTTGGCGGTCCAGAGCGGAGCAATCCCCGCAAGCCTGCATCTCAAAACACCAAACCCCGATATCGTCTGGGGATCATGTGCGATTCCAACCGTCGAGGCGAAATGGCCCGACATACCGGGTCCGCGCTTCGCGGGGGTAAGCGCCTTCGGCATAGCCGGCGCAAACGCTCACGTCGTTCTTGAAGAGCCGCCGCCGGTCGAGACCCTTCCGGACACAGCATTGCCGGCCGCGAACCTCCTGCCGCTTTCGGCCAAAAGTCCTGATGCGCTCCGCATCCTGGCCAGAAGCTATGCAGAGCTGCTAACCAGCGACGCGGCCCCGAGCGTTCAAACGGTCGCATGGAACGCCGCTGTCCGCCGCACCTCGCTTGATCAGCGCGCTGCATTCGTCGCTGCCGACAGCGCTGCCATGGTCCAGGCGCTGAGGGATTATGCATCAGGCGGGCCGGCGGCCGCGGAGGGGGTGGCCGGATCGGTTCCACCGAAGGTCGCTTTTGTATTTCCAGGGCAGGGCGGGCAGTGGGCCGGCATGGCGCGCCAACTCATGGTGGAGCAGCCAGCTTTCCGGGAGGCGATCGAGCGCTGCGACGCTGCGGCGCGTCCGTACGTCGACTGGTCTGTCGTTGGCCAGCTGGAGGCTGCTCCCGGCACGGATGGTTACCTTCTGGACCGTATCGATGTCATCCAACCAGTCCTGACCGCGGTCTCGATCGCGTACGCTGAGCTGCTGCGCACAGCAGGCGTCACTCCGCACGTGGTGGTTGGTCACAGCATGGGCGAGATCGCTGCCGTCCATTTTGCGGGCGTTATCGATCTCGACGCTGCGATGCAGATCATCTGCCGCCGCAGCGCTCTGTTGCGCCGGGTCGCCGGCCATGGCGCCATGGCGCTGGTCGACCTCGGGGCCAGCGAAACCGAAGCGCGACTGATCGGACGCGAAGACCGCGTCTCCGTGGCGGTCAACAACAGCCCTCGCTCCAGTGTGATTTCAGGGGATCCTGACGCCGTTCAGTCGGTTCTCGACGGATTGAAAGCTGACGGCGTCTTCTGCCGTCTCATCAACGTCGATGTCGCCTCTCACAGCGCGCAGATGGATCCGTTGGTTGACGCGCTGGTGGCGGATCTTGACGGCCTGAGCCCACGGTCAGGCCTCGTACCCGTCTTCTCGACCGTGCTCGGCCGTTCAGCCGCAGGCGCGGAGTTTGACGCATCCTACTGGGGCGCGAACCTGCGTCAGCCCGTCCAGTTCGCTGAGGCGGTAAAATGTCTGATCGCCGATGGCGTCTCGATCTTCGTGGAGTGCGGTCCGCATCCTGTCTTGCTCCATGCCGTCCAGCAGACCGCACAGGCGATGGGGGCTGATGATGTGGTTACGATCTCCACCGGCGATCGCAATACACCCGAAAGTCTGGCCTGGCTAAAGGCCGTTGGCGGCTTGTGGTCGGAAGGCTCAGCCGTGAACTGGTCGAGCATCACCGCTCCCGCTTCTGCTGTACGCTTGCCGCTCTATCCGTGGCAGCGCGAGCGACACTGGATTGCAAATGCTGACGTATGCAGACCCGGCACGCCTCGCCCAAAATCTGATCGAGGTGTGGGAGGCATGCACCCGGGTGACGCAAGCGCAACCCGGCAGCATCTGTACATACAAGCCTGGGTCGACGCGCCCGCGACGACCTCGACCCCGCCACGGCAATGGCTTCTGCTCGCCGATCGGGGTGGAGTGGCCGACGCGCTGATCAGACTGATGACGGACGCCGGCGTGCCCTGCCGCATCGTCGCCGCTGAATCTGTGGCCGGATCGTCTGCGGACGCCGGCGTTCTTGATCTGCGTAGCCTTGACGCACCGGATCTGACAGCGGGCGTCTATGACCTGTTGCAGCTCGTCCGCAGCGCAAGCGCGCCTACCATGATCTGGGCTGTCACGCGGCGAGCCCGGGCGGTGGAGCCGACCGAACGGACGGACATCGATATCACCTCTGCCGCCATCTGGGGTCTGGGCGGCGCGCTGGCGACCGAACATGGCGACGTCTGGGGCGGATGCATTGATCTCGATCCTCTCGCGCCCCCTGCGACAGTCGCGCAAGCGCTGTTCGCGCATCTGCAGACGGGGCAAAGAGGCGACGTCGCTTTGCGCGGCAACCGTCGCATGCAGCCGCGGTTGCATCCGATGCGGAAAGCGGATGGCGTCTCAACATCGTTAGCCTTCCGCACAGACGCGTCTTATCTCATCACCGGTGGCCTCGGCGCCGTCGGCCTTCAGTTGGCGCGCTGGATGGTGGAGCAGGGTGCCCGGCGGCTTGTCGTATTTGGCCGCACGCCTCTGCCTGAGCGGAGTCGCTGGCGGGACTCTGACGCGCCGGCAGTCGCAGCCGTCCGGAGTCTTGAAGCCCTGGGCGCCTCCGTCGTCTACGCCGCGATCGACGTCGGCGACGAAGCGGCGGTCGCGGCATGGCTTGCAGCTTATGAAAGTGAGAACTGGCCGCCCATTCACGGCGTGGTGCACGCGGCCGGCGTTGCCGACGAACGTTTGACAGGCGCCATGGACATTGCTGCGACCGCCGCCGTGCTCAAGGGCAAGGCGCTGGGCGCTCTCAATCTCGATCGCCTGTTGCCCAATCTCGACATCTTTCTTCTCGTCTCCTCCATGGCGGTCGTCCTTCCCTCGCCGGGGCAGTCCGCATACGCGGCGGCCAATGCCGCGCTCGATGCGCTTGCCCTTCGCCGAAGCGGTCGTGGTCAGCGCGCGCTCAGCGTGGGTTGGGGCCCATGGACCGGCCTTGGCATGATGGGCGGCGAGCTGGGAGGCGCCCGCCTCGAGCAGCTGCAATCGCAGGGTGTCCGAGGCTTCGAGGCTGAAGAAGCTACGGGCCTGCTGCGCCAGCTGATGGAAAGTGCAGAGCCGCATGTGATCGCACTGTCGGCCGATTGGGAGGTCTATCGGACTGCTCATCCAGGACGAGACCTAGCTCTGCTCTCCGAACTGTTTGCTGTTTCTGCCGAAGAGCAACGTACCATTGCGGCGACTGACCCGGAAGAACGCCGGCAGCGCATGGAAGAAGGTGTGCGCGAGGCCGTTTCGCGCGTTCTCAAGCTTCCTGTGGCGCGTATCGCAGCGAGAAAACCGCTGGGGGACATGGGACTGACCTCTCTGCTGGCAATGGAGTTGCGAAATCGACTGGAGGCGCTCGTAGGTCGTCCGCTGTCGGCGACGATAGCCTTCAACTATCCGACGGTGGACGCCCTAGTTGAATTCCTCGCAAGCGAAGCCACGCCGCCGCGTCCGGAACAACCTGCGCCGAAGCCGTCCATGTCTGCCGCCGGACTTGGCGCTCTGGCTGCGTTGTCAGATCAGGACGCCGCCAAGCTCTTGCGGCGGAGGAGATGAGGCGATGAGTTCCAATAATACCATTCGCCTGTCAGACGTGTCGCCGATCAAACTCGCGCTGCTTGCACAAGAGGCGCGGGCTGAGAGCGAAAAGATTCTGCGGGCCGATCCCATCGCCATCGTCGGCATGGGCTGTCGTTTTCCCGGCGCCGAAAACCCTGATGCCTTCTGGCGGTTGTTGCGCGACGGGGTGGACGCGGTTTCCGAGGTCCCCGCGGACCGATGGAACGCCGAGGCCTTCTATGATCCCGACCCCGCGGCCCCCGGCAAGTCATTGACGAAGTCGGGTGGCTTTTTGTCGGCAATCGACGGATTCGATGCAGACTTCTTCGGCATTCTGCGGCGCGAAGCCGAGCGCATGGATCCGCAACAGCGATTGTTCCTCGAGGTCGCGACCGAAGCGCTGGATCATGCGGGTTTGCCGCGAAACAGGCTGGCTGGCTCCAAGACAGGTGTCTTCGTCGCGAGCTACCACAGCGATTACGCAGCGCTACTCTACAAGGATATTGAACGCATCGATGCCCGTACGCTCACGGGAACGGTGCACAGCGTGCTCGCCAACCGGCTTTCCTATCTGCTCGATCTGCGTGGTCCAAGCATCTCGGTCGACACCGCTTGTTCCTCCTCATTGGTGGCGGTCCACCTTGCCTGCCAGAGTCTGCGCTATGGCGAGAGCGATGTCGCCCTGGCGGGCGGCGTATCGCTCATGATCACGCCGAACCTGATGGTCTCGTTGTCCAAGGTCGGCTTCATGGCGCCCGATGGACGGTGCAAGACCTTTGACGCTTCCGCTGACGGTTTCGGCCGCGCAGAAGGCTGCGGGGTGGTCGTGCTGAAACGACTGGCCGATGCCGTCAAGGACGGCGACAGGGTGCTTGCACTGATCCGCGGGTCCGCGGTGAACCAGGATGGCCATTCCACGGTGATGTCAGCGCCCAACGGTCTGGCCCAGCAGGCACTTATCCGCGAGGCCCTGGCCAATGCGCAACTTGAACCCGAACGGATCGGCTTCATCGAAGCGCACGGCACGGGAACATCGCTTGGCGACCCTATCGAGGTCGAGGCGATTGCAGCAACGGTTGGACAGGCCTCAGGGTCGACAGGACCCTGCTTCATCGGCGCTGCAAAAGCGAATCTTGGTCATATGGAGGCTGCGGCCGGTGTCGGCGGACTGATCAAGAGCGTGCTTGTGCTTCTGAACGAAGCAGTGCCGCCTCAGCTGCATTTCAGGTCCCCCAACCCCCATTTCAACCTCGAAGGCACACGCCTTCGGGTTCCCACGACGTTGACGCCATGGCCGTCGGGCGCTGTGCCCCGCTGTATCGGGACCAGCGGCTTCGGCGTCGGCGGCACCAATGCACACGTCATCGTGGAAGAGGCGCCGAAGCTGGCTCCGGCCGAGGAAGGTCCTCGCCCCGACGCCCAGATCCTTCCTCTATCCGGTCAAAGCATCCCGGCGCTGCGAGCCCTGATGCAAGGCTGGATCGACTTTCTTCCTTCCGCAGCCGCTCCCCACACGATGCTGTGCGCAGCCGCAGCTGAGCGCCGCTCACATTATGATTATCGCGTAGCTGTGACGGGATCTTCTGCAAAGGCGCTTCGAGATAACTTACGGGCGGCTATCGACGCGGTGGATGCGGCCCCGCCGCTGCGGCGCACCGAGGCCGCCCGGACCGCGTTCGTTTTCTGCGGTCAGGGTGCGCAGTGGGCGGGGATGGGGCGAGAGCTTTTCGCCAGTGAGCCGGTATTCCGAAATGAAGTCGTGAACATCGACGCAGCCTTGCGGTCTTACGCAGGATGGTCGCTGATCGAAGAGCTGGAAGCCCCCGAAGAGCGCTCCAGGCTACAGGAAACCGAGGTCGCTCAGCCGGCCATCTTCGCGGTTCAGGTCGGCCTCGCTGCGCTCTGGAAGTCGTGGGGCGTCGTCCCGGCGGCCGTTGCAGGACACAGCATCGGCGAGATAGCCGCGCTGCACGTGGCTGGCGTCCTGTCGCTTTCCGATGCGGTGCGGATTGTATGGCGTCGCGCCCAGGCCATGCAGGCGGCGACAGGTCTGGGAGGCATGGCCTCCGTCGCCCTCTCCGAAGAAGAGGCGGTCCAGGAAATCCGCTCCTGGGGAGACAGTCTTTCGGTGGCGGCCGTAAATGCCCCGCGCAGCGTCGTCCTGTCAGGCCGTAAAGATGCGCTTGAGGTCGTGCTCGCCGGTTTGTCCGAGCGGAACGTTTCGTGCCGACCGTTGTTGGTGAACTACGCGTTTCACAGCGCCCAGATGACTCCCTTCGCAGACCAGCTGACGGCCACCCTGGAAGGCGTTACGCTTCGCGCGCCGAGCATTCCAGTGTACTCCACCGTGACCGGAGCTCGGCTCACGACCAGCGATCTCGACATCGGTTATTTCAGTCGAAATGTCCGCCAGCCCGTCCGTTTCGCGGATGCGGCTGCAGCGATGCTGCAGGACGGCATCGGCGCGATGGTCGAGATCGGCCCGCACCCTGTGCTCGCGGCCTCGCTCGCGGAAATCCAGGCCGAGGCCGATGTCGACGTGGCCATGGCGACTTCGCTTCGTCGCGGCCGGTCCGAGCGTGAGACGATGCTGCAGGCGGTCGCCGTGCTATACGGAGCCGGCGCAGAGATGAACTGGGAGGCCATCCAAGGCGGACCGGCGGAGGTGATCGACCTGCCGGCCTATCCCTGGCAGCGACAACGATATTGGGTGGAGACACAGGCCGCGACGACGCGCCTCGAGACGGCGCAATCTAGCGACGCGAATATTCTGGGTGCGCGGATAGCCTCGCCTGGCGGTGATATTTTCCAGGCAACCTGGCCGACCGCGGCGCCCGCATGGCTCGCCGATCATCAGGTCGGCGGCAACATCGTCATGCCGGGAGCCGCCATGCTCGACGCGATCTGGAGGGCCGGTCGCGACGCGATCGGGCATCATGGCGTCCTGCTTTCGGACTTCGTCATCCACCAGCCGCTTATCCTGTCGGACGCGGGAACGACGTGGCAGACGTGCGCATCGCCTCCAAGGGACGGACGATGCGAGGTCCGCCTGCATCAGCGGATCGAGTCATCGGAGGCCGGCAAGCCGGCCTGGCGGCTCATAGCCTCCGCGGAAGTTTCGGAGGGCGCGCCTGCGCCTGGCGACGCTCCCGCAATCGCAGGATCGCAGCTCACGTTGGACTACGACGCGTTCGAAAGAGTGGGCGTTGCTTTCGGAGATGCGTTCCGGACGGTGACCTCATTGAGAGTCGGCGACTGTGTTGCGGAGGCGCATCTCAAAGTCACAGTCCCTTCCGACGATGTCGGCGTCCATCCAACATTGATCGACGGAGCCTGGCAGGCCTGTGTCGCTGCGGCTGGCGAAAAAGGCGGGCCCGAACGCGTGCTCTTGCCGATCGGAGTGGATCATTTCGCTATCCTGAATTCCGCCAAGGGACCGCTCGACGCCAGGATCTACTGGCGCGCAGGCACTGGCAGCTCAATTTCGGCCGATGTCGTGCTGTTGTCGAGCGCTACGGAGATTGTCGCCGTAATGCGGGGCGTGCGTTTTGCGCCCGCAGACTCAGACGCCATGAATGCGATGAACCGGTTCGGCAAGGATTTGTACGAGCTGACATGGGCTCCTGCATCTGCTTTGAGCGGTCCAGGACGCAAGCCGGGCGCGTGGATTATCCTTCTCGACGAGGGGGGTGTGGGCGATGCCCTATCCGAAGCGCTGAGAGCGAAGGGTGATTGCGCTCTGACGGTCCGTAGGACGTCCAGCGGCCGGCCGCTGCAACGTTTAAGCGACGGCTGGTTGCTTGATCCGGGCGATCCTCTTCAGTTCGATGTGCTCTTTTCTGACGCCGGGTGGCGTAATGGCGCGACTTTGACCGGTGTTGTTCATCTCTGGAGCTTGGACGAGCCCCAGTTTGGTGAACCTTCCGGCGACGCTGCGCTTCTAGCGGCTGGTTCCGGCATGCATCTGCTTCAGGCGGCCCTGCGCGACGAAAGCCACGCGGCGATCTGGCTGGTCACACAGGGCGCGCAGTCAGCAGGCGGCAGCGTACGCAGACCGGTATCTGCGGGGCTATGGGGCCTGGCGGCTGCGGTCGCCGAAGAGCATCCCGAGCTGAATTGCCGGTTGCTCGATCTCGATCCTGATGCGGCTCCCGCGTCGATGGCATTGATGGCGGAGCTCGCCAGCGTGTCCGGACCCCGCAGGTTGGCGCACCGCGGGTCAGAGCGGCTCTGCCCCGCGCTACAGCCCTATCGACCGCAGGTCGTGTCCTCGCCTCTGCGTCTCCAACTGGAGAAGCCGGGCGCTGTTGAAGGCTTGTCGTGGAGACCCGGGCGTTCAGGCAGCCCTGCTGCTGGAGAAGTGAGACTGGACATTGTCGCCGCTGGTCTGAATTTCAGGGACGTGCTTTTCGCACTCGGACTCTATCCCGGCGGTGAAATTGCATTGGGGTCCGAGTGCGCCGGCGTGATCGAATCTGTTGGTCAGGGCGTCTCCGCTTTTAAGCCTGGTCAGTGCGTCTTCGGCTTCGTTCCTGGAAGTCTGGCGAGCCAGGCCGTGGCCCCCGCTGCGTTCGTGGCGCCCGTCCCATCTAATCTGACGCCGAGCCAAGCGGCGGCCCAGCCCGCAGCCTACCTGACGGCGATGCTCGGCCTTGAACGCCTTGCCGCGCTTGCCCCCGGCCAGCGTGTTCTGATTCACGCTGGCGCGGGCGGGGTCGGAATGGCGGCTATGCACCTTGCTCGCCGCCGCGGCGCACAGATTTTCGCCACCGCGGGATCTCCCGCCAAACGGGCGATGCTTCGGCAGATGGGCGCGGTGATGGCGCTGGATTCTCGGTCGCTGACATTCGCCGACGAGATCCGTTCGGCGACCCGGGGCGAAGGCGTCGACGTGGTCCTGAATTCATTGAGCGGCGAGTTTATTCCCGCCGGCCTCAGCATCGTTGCCAGGGGCGGCGTGTTCCTCGAGTTGGGCAAACGCGGAATCTGGTCGGCCGAGCAGGTGGCCGCTGCGCGGCCGGACGTGCGCTATCGCGCTTACGACCTCGGAGCTGAACTGGCCGCAGATCACGGACTCGCGCAAGAAATGATGGCTGACCTGGCCGCACGACTTGAGTCTGGCGTGCTTCAGCCGCTTCCGGCGCGCGTGTTCAATCACGGCGCCGTTCAGGACGCGTTTCGCCTCATGTCGCAAGGCAGGCATACCGGCAAGCTGGTGGTCAGCGCCCCGCCGCAAGCCACAGCCGCCCCCCTTGTGCGGAGTGATGCAACCTACCTGATTACCGGCGGGCTCGGAGCTATCGGCCTCAAGACCGCAAGCTGGCTTGCCAGGTCGGGCGCCCGCCACATCGTCCTGACCGGCAGACGCCTTCCTGACGAGCGTGCAAAGGCCGGGATCGCCGCGTTAGAGGCGCAGGGCGCCGCTGTTTCGGTGTTCGCTGTCAATGCGTCCGACCCGGCCGCGATGCGCGCGGTCCTGGACGAGATCCAGGCGAAGGGACCGCCGCTTCGCGGCGTCATCCATGCCGCGGGTGTGGTGGACGACGGCGTCGTCATGCAGCAGAGCCTGCAACGCCTGCGAGCCGTTCGTGACGGAAAGGCTGCCGGCGCCCGTGTGCTCCACGACCTGACCGGTGGCTTGCCGCTCGATTTCTTCATTCTCTATTCTACCGCCGGACTCCTTTTGGGGCCGGCCGGCCAGGCGACTTACGCCGCCGCCAACGCCGAACTCGACGCGCTCGCGCATGCCCGCCGGTCGATTGGCCTGCCGGCGCTGAGCGTGGCGTGGGGGCTGTGGCGGGATGGCGGCATGGCCCAGGCGGGCGACGGCCGGGGCGAGAAGGCATGGGCGGCCCGCGGCCTTGGTGAGGTGACCGAGGCCGAGGCGTTCGTTCAACTCGAACAGCTCATGCGCAGCGGCGCAGTGCACGCCGCAGTGCTTCCGGTCGATTGGAGCCGGTTCCTCGAGGGCCGGGCCGATCCCGACGGCTATTTCAAGTCCGTGGCGCGCAGGCAGGGGTCCCGACCAGCTGCAGCTGCCCGGCGGACGGTCGGAGAATGGCGTTCGCTTCCCGAAGGCCAGCGCCTCGCCGCCGTGCAGGCCAGTCTGCGCAAACAAGCCTTCGCTGTGATCGGGCTTGATGAGACGTGCACGCTGCCGGCTGACAAGCCGCTCAAGGAGGCGGGACTCGATTCACTGATGGCAGTCGAATTGCGTAACGCGATCAGCCGCGCAATCGGCGAACCTCTGCCGGCAACCCTTCTTTTCGATTACCCGACCTTGGACAGATTGGCGTTCTATCTCTTACAGAAATTGAAGCTCCAGATTCATAGGAAGCCTGATCCTGATCGTCCCAGCACGGGATCAAGCGCGGCTGCCGCTGTCGCTTCGCTGACGGAACTCGAGGCCGAGGCCGAGCTACTGGCGGAGCTTGATGGCAGATCCGGTGGTGCGACGTGAGTGGACCTGAGCTCTCACCGATCAAACGCGCGCTGGTGGAGATCCGCGATCTGCGCGCGCGTATCGACGAACTCGAATCCGGCGCGCGCGAGAAAATAGCAATTGTCGGCGCCAGTCTGCGCGCGCCCGGAGGCGTGCATGACCTTCCCAGCTTTGCGGAACTCCTGTGGTCGGGCCGAGACGCAATCAGCCCCATTCCGGCCGACCGTTGGCGGGTTGAGGCCTGGTTTGACGAGGCGCAGGACGCGCCCGGGAAGATGACGACGCGCGAAGGCGGCTTCATCGATGGCATTGATCGCTTCGATGCCGAATTCTTCGGGATCTCGCCGCTCGAAGCGCGCAGCATGGATCCCCAGCAGCGGCTTGTGCTGGAACTGGCCTGGCATGCGCTTGAGGACGCCGGCCACGCTCCGTCGGATTTGGCCGGAAGCACGACCGGGGTCTACCTCGGCATCGCTAACGGGGACTATGGTCGAGCACTGTTCGCGCGTCCGGACCTTATCGATCCTTATTTCAGCCCCGGCAATTCATTCAGCGTGGCGTCCGGCCGCCTGGCCTATCTTCTCGGGCTGCACGGCCCTGCGATCTCCGTCGACACCGCTTGCTCATCATCGCTGGTTGCCATTCACCTGGCTGCTCAGGCCCTGAAGTCGGGCGAGTGTGACCTGGCCCTCGCAGGCGGCGTGAACCTGATCCTGACGCCCGAGCTGAACATCAATTTCTCAAAAGCCGGAATGCTGTCACGCGACGGGCGCTGCAAGACCTTTGATGCTTCGGCCGACGGTTACGTTCGGGGCGAAGGCGGTGGCATCGTGGTGATGCGTCGCCTGAAAGACGCTCTGGCCGACGGTGACCGGATCCTGGCGATCGTGGCGGGCAGCGCGGTAAATCAGGATGGCCGCAGCAACGGGTTGACCGCTCCGAACGGCCTCGCGCAGGAAGCCGTCATCCGGAAAGCCCTGACGGCGGCCGGAATCTCGCCAGCCGAAGTCGGTTACGTAGAAGCGCACGGCACAGGCACGTCGCTGGGTGATCCGATCGAGGTGAATGCGCTGGGGGCGGCGCTGTCCGACGGACGCGATCCTCAGAAACCTCTACTGATCGGCTCGGTGAAGACGAATATCGGTCACCTTGAAGCTGCTGCAGGTGTTGCAGGTCTGGTGAAAGCGGCGCTGGTGCTTCAGCGGGGCGAAGTTCCTGCGAACCTCCACCTCAACACCTTGAATCCCCTGATCGACTGGTCATCCCTGCCGATAGCCGCTCCACAAAGGACGACCCCGTGGCCAACCGCTGGTGAACGCCGTGTGGCCGGCGTCAGCGCCTTCGGGTTCAGCGGAACGAACGCGCATATTGTTCTTGCGGAGCCGCCGCCGCACCTCCCTCGCGCCAAGGCGGCCGAGCGTTCTCACCACGTACTGGCCATGTCCGCGCGTGACCCTCAGGCGCTCAGCGAACTTGCGGGCCGCTACGAGGACGCTCTCAACGCGCTCCCGGCCGACGCGGACGTCGCCGACTTCTGCTTCACGGCGAATGCGGGTCGGTCGCATTTCTCTTGCCGGATCGCCGTCAGCGGCGAAAACGCGTCCCAGCTCGCGCAGGCGCTGGCGGCCGTAAGACGGGGTGATCCGCATCCGCGCGCCTCAACCGGAAACGCCGGACCGGTCACACCTCGAATAGGCTTTCTCTTTCCCGGACAGGGTCCGCAATACCTCGGCATGGGGCGCCGTCTGTCGGAAACGTCGCCTGTGTTCAACGCCGCTCTTGCAAGCGCCTGTGCTGCGCTCGACGCGGTTCTGCCTCTCCCCATCCTCCCTCTCATCCTGGGAGCGCCCGATGCACATGGGTCGCTCGATGAGACTCGGTTCGCCCAACCGGCCATGTTCGCCATCGAGACTGCGCTCGCTGCGCTTTGGCGCTCCTGGGGAGCTGAGCCTGCAGCTGTTCTTGGCCACAGCTTTGGCGAGTATGCGGGCGCCTGGGTTGCCGGGGCGATTTCACTGGAAGACGCCGCACGCATGGTTGCCACGCGGGCGCGCCTGACGGGTGACCTGCCGCAAGGCGGCATGATGACTGTGGTCGAGGCGTCCGAAGACGAAGTCCGCACGATCCTGCAAACCCGCGCCGGCCTAACGGCGATCGCGGCCGTGAATGGACCGCGCAATACAGTGATCAGCGGGCCGCGCCTGGAAGTGGAAGCGATTGCCGCCGAAGTTGTCTCCCGTGGCGGCAGGGTGAAGGAGCTGCGCGTTTCAAATGCTTTCCATTCGCCGCTCGTCGACCCCATCCTCGACGCCTTTGAGTCTGGTCTGAACTCCGTTGCCTTCAACGAACCAGCTGTGCCCATGGTGTCGGGCTCGCGGGCCATGCTGGGTGATCTCTCCCTGATCGGAGCGCGGCGCTATTGGCGCGAGCATCTGCGCGAAACGGTAAGATTTGCCGACGCCATGCAGGTCATGCACTCACAGAACCTGACCCACTATATCGAACTCAGTCCACACCCCGTACTTCTGGCGATGGGCGCAGACTGTGTTCCGGGAGGTGAATGGCTCGCATCGATGCGCGAGGGCGCAGACCCGTGGCCAGAGCTACTGGCGGGCCTGTGCACGCTCTACTGCGCCGGCGCCGACATAGACTGGGCTGGATTTGATCGCGGCTATGAACGCCGGCGCGTTCCGGCTCCAGCCTATCCCTTCCAGCGCAAGCGACACTGGGTGGAGGAACTGGGGCAGGCCGCGCCTGCATCGGCGTCGGCCGTGGCGCGCTGGAGCCAACTCGCAGCCGTCATGGACCGGCAGTCGGAATGCGGGCCTCTCGGGCTCGACGCCGCCGCCTATCCTGCGAAATGGAAAGCCCTGGCAGCGCTGACCACCGGTTACGCCGCTCATGCGCTCCGCGCCGTCGGCCTGTTCCTCGAACGCGGCGAACGCCGCTCATTGGAGGAAATTCTCGAAGCGGGCGGCATCAGCGGCTCGTACTGCCATCTTGTAAAGCGCTGGCTTGAAGCGCTTTCAGAGCGAGGCGACCTAGAGAAGCAGGGCGCTGTCTTCATCGCCGAGGCGCCGCTTGCCGAGCCCGACCTTGCCGCGCTTTGGGCTGTCGTTGACTCGCAGCTCGCAGGCAATGCGCCATTGCTTGCCTATGTCCGTCAGTGCGGCACCATCCTCGTCGATGTTATGACAGGTCGTGAAAGCGCGCTGGAGACCCTGTTCCCCGGCGGTTCATTTGATCTTGCGCAGAACCTCTACGAGCGTTCGTCGACCATGCTTTACTTCAACCAGCTCGCAGCTGCGGGGCTGGAGACGTTGATCGCTTCGACGCCGGGCGCTCTGCGCGTGCTGGAAATCGGCGGCGGAACCGGTGGTACGACGAGCTCCCTGTTGCGGGTCCTGCAAGGCAAGCGTGTCAGCTACCGATTCACCGACGTCAGCGAAGCATTCCTCGAAAACGCGCGCTCGCGCTTCGCGGAATACCCGTTCGTCGAGTATGGCGTGCTGGACCTCGACAAGGATCTGGAACGCCAAGGCTATCAGCCTGGCGGCTTCGATGTGATCGTCGCGGCCAACGCCGTTCATGCGGCAAAGGATCTGCGTGGCGCGCTTGACGGCCTCCGGACTCTTCTCGCACCGGGAGGGGTGTTGATGCTGATCGAAAGCACCACGCATCTTTCGTATTTCGACATGACGACGGGCCTCATCGAAGGATGGCAGCACTTCGCTGACGAGTTCCGCGGTGACAATCCGCTGCTTCCGCCGGAGACCTGGCTGACGCTTCTGGGCGAAGCCGACTTCGAGGACGCAGGCGCATGGCCGCCTCGCGGAACCGCGGGCGAGGCCTTTGGTCAGCACGTGATCGTGGCGCGAGCGCCAGGTGACACACTTTTCGCGGCTTCCCTGGACGCCGACGCGACCCACCACTCCGCGCAGGGGGTGCAGATCGCAATCGCGAGCCGCCGCGCCGAGATTGAGAATGCGAGTCCGACCGAGCGCCTGGATCTGCTTCGTGAGCTTGTCCGAAATCAGGTGGCGCAGATTCTTCGCCTCGATCCCGCTAATCCGCCAGCCCTTCACGACCGCTTCATGGACATCGGCATGGACTCGCTCATGGCGGTGCAGCTGCGCAACCGCCTTACCACGGCTCTGGAGCTGGAGCGGCGGCTGCCTTCGACCTTGATCTTCGACCATCCAACAATCGCGGCGGTCGCCGAGCATCTCTTCACTCTCGTTTCGCCGGCGGTTGGGGCGCCCGAGCGCCCGGCGAAGCAGCGCGTAGAGCCCGTGGCCGTTGTGGACCGGGCCGCCGTCGCCGCTATGAGCGATGAAGAGATCGCGCGCCTGCTTGAATCACGAGCGACGACATGAGCGACGGAACGAGCCCAACAGCACCTGTCCTCACGCCGCTGCAGCGCGCTTTCATTGCGTTGGAGGAAACACGCGCCCGGCTTGCTGAGGCTGAAGGCGCTGCCCGCGAGCCGATTGCGGTCGTGGGCATGGGTTGTCGTTTACCCGGAGCGGAGAATCCGCAGGCGTTCTGGTCGCTATTGAAGGACGGGCGCGAGGCGATCGGACCCTTGCCAGCTGATCGCTGGGATACCGAGGCTCTCTACGATCCTGACCCCGAGACCCCCGGCCGCATCGCAACGCGCGCAGGTGGCTTCCTGAAAGATATCCGCGGCTTTGATCCGAGCTTTTTCGGGATTACCCGGCGGGAAGCCGACGGGATGGATCCACAGCAACGCCTCCTTCTGGAGGTCGCATGGGAAAGTCTCGAGAACGCCGGGTACCCGCCTGACCGCCAGACCGGCGCCGCCACCGGCGTTTATATCGGGGTCGCAGGAAACGATTACGCGACCACACAGATGAAGACAGGGGACGAAGGGCTGCTCGACGGTCACTTTGCATCGGGCATCGCCCACAGCGTTGTCTCCGGCCGCCTGTCTTATCTGCTCGGTCTCGAGGGGCCGAGCCTGTCCATCGATACGGCCTGTTCTTCATCGCTCGTCGCGGTGCATCTGGCCTGTCAGGGCCTGCGTTCCGGGGACTGCCGCATGGCGCTGGCCGGTGGGGTGAACCTGATCCTGTCGCCAGACATCTTCATCGCTCTCTCGCGTGCGCGCATGCTGTCGCCGGACGGTCGTTGCAAGACCTTCGACGCCGATGCGGATGGCTTTGCGCGGGGCGAAGGCTGTGGAATCGTTGTGCTAAAGCGCTTGCGGGATGCTGTTGCGGACGGGGATCGCGTGCTCGCTGTGATCCGAGGCAGCGCCGTTAATCAGGACGGTGCATCGAGCGGATTGACGGCTCCCAGCGGTCCTGCCCAGCGGGCCGTGATCCGTGAGGCGCTTTCGCGAGCAGGGATCGAACCGCGGCAGGTAAGTTATCTCGAGGCGCATGGCACAGGCACACAGCTGGGTGACCCTCTCGAACTGCGCTCCCTGGCTGAAGTCTTCGGAGGAGACCGCGCTGCGACGGCGCGACTCGTGATTGGCTCGGTCAAGACCAACATTGGCCATGTCGAGGCCGCAGCGGGCGTCGCCGCGCTCATCAAGGTCGTGCTCTCACTTCAGCACCGCGAAATCCCGGCTCACCTGAACTTCCGCACCCCCACGCGTCACATCGACTGGAACGCCGCTCCGTTTGAAACGCGAACGAGCGCCGCCACGTGGGTCCCTATCGAGGATCGGCGCATTGCCGGCATCAGCTCCTTCGGTTTCAGCGGAACCAACGCGCACGTCATCGTCGAGGAGGCCCCGCCCGCCGTCGAAGTCGATGCTGCATCGGACGGGCCCGGCCAGCAGCTGTTCATCCTCTCCGCAAACGACCAAAACGCACTCGCCGAGCTGGCGCTGCGCTATGCTGCGGCCTTCGATGGCCTGACGGATCAGGATCTCACTGATCTGTGTTTTACGGCATCGGTGTCGCGATCATCGTTCCCGTATCGCGCCGCGATCCTGACCCGTTCCGTCGCCGAGCTGCGCGCCCAACTTCAGGCGCTCGCCAGCGGCGCGTCTGCGCCTGGCCTGCGTGTGAGCCGGATCAAACGCCGCGACCCGCCCCGGATCGCCTTCCTGTTCACCGGCCAGGGTGCGCAGTATGCAGGCATGGCTGCATCGCTCGACAGGACCCAGCCGGTGTTCCGCGCCGCGCTGGATCGTTGTGCGGCCGTGCTCGATACAAGATTGGGACGCCCTCTGCGTGAAGTGCTGTTCCCCACGCCGGGCGTAGACACGCCCATTAACGAAACCGCGTATACCCAGCCCGCCCTCTTTGCGATCGAGTACGCGCTCACCGAGCTCTGGAGGCATTGGGGTGTTGCGCCTGATATGGTGATGGGCCACTCCGTCGGAGAGTATGTTGCGGCGTGCGTTGCCGGCGTGCTTTCGCTTGAGGACGCGCTGAAGCTGATCGCTGAACGCGGGCGCTTGATGCAGTCGCTTCCCGCTGGCGGCACAATGGCGGCCGTTTTCGCGTCGGAAGCCGACGTGGGCAAGGTTCTGAGTGAGCATTCGGGCTCGGTTTCAATCGCCGCCCTCAACGGTCCCGCCCAGACGGTCATCTCAGGAACCGCTGCGGCGGTCCAGGCAGCGTGCAGCAAACTGTCGGCGCAAGGCGTTCGCTGCGATAGACTGCCTGTATCGCACGCTTTCCACTCGGTGCTGGTCGATCCGATACTTCCCGCATTTGAAGAAGCCGTCGCCTCTGTCCGCCTCGCAGCGCCGAAGATGCGCCTGGTGTCGAACCTGACAGGTTCGCTCGCCGATGCGCGCGAGGTGGTTCGTCCGGCCTACTGGCGCCAGCACGTGCGTCAGGCTGTCCGCTTTGATGCGGGTGTTCGTACCCTTGCCGGGCTCGATCCGCAGATCTGCATCGAGATGGGTCCGCAGCCGGTCCTGCTCTCGTTTGCGCAAGAAATACTCGGTGAAGGCGCGGCGAATATCGCTTGGGTTCCTACTCTGCGCCGGTCCAGGCGGGACGCCGACCAGCTAGCCGAGGCTCTCGGAAGCCTTTTCCTTGCTGGGGCAAATCTCAATTGGCGTTCGGTGTGGTCCGCAGTCTCCCCGCGGCTGGTCGATCTGCCAACTTACCCATTCCAGCGCCAGCCATGCTGGTTCACTGCTCGCTCCCCGAAGCCGGCCGCGATCGGACGCGACACCGGACATCCGCTCCTTGGCGCCCGGCTTCGCTCCGCCGCGTCGGACCTCGCATCGTTCGAATCCCGGCTGGACCTGAACAGCTTTCCGTTCCTGCATGATCATCGCGTCAACGCGCGCGCCATCCTGCCGGGGACAGGGTTCATCGAAATGGCTTTGGCCGCGGGCCAAGCCGCGCTGGGCAGACCGATCGGCCTGGCGGACGTCGTCATGGCCGAGCCCCTCGTGGTGGGCGATGGCGAGAGCCGGCTCGTGCAGGTTCTGGTGCGGCGCGACGAGCAGGACGCCGGCTTCGAAATTCTTTCGACCGACGCGCTCGCTGAGGATGGCCAATGGCGGCGGCACGTCCATGGGCGGTTTGCTTCAGCGCTTGCGCCAGAGGCGGGCGTGGACATTGAAGCAATCCGGGGCCGATGCGGCGAGGCGGTGTCAGCCGCCCTTCACTATGCAGGACTGCAAGCCCGTGGGCTGGACTTCGGCCCCAGCCTGCAGGGGCTGCGCGCCGCCTGGCGGCGGGATGGCGAGGCCTTGGGGGAGATTGCGCTGCCAGCCGGCAGCGGCGAGGGGACCTATCTCCTCCACCCGGCTCTGCTCGATGCTTGTCTGCAGGTGGTGAGCGCCGCTCTGCCGTCATCGGCGGGAGAGGCAGGCCGCGCCTATCTACCGTTGGCCATCGACAGCATTCAGCTGTTCCGCAGTCCCGGTGAAGCGGTTTGGAGTCATGCTTCGGTCGAGCCTGGCGGCGGCTCGCTGCGTGGCGAGGTCATGGTGTTTGACGCGGCCGGTCCAGTCGCGCGGCTCAGCGGAATCACGTTCCGCCCCGCCGCAGCGTCCGCTGATGTCGCCGATACCTATCGCACGGTGTGGGAACCGCGAGAGGCCGCGTCCTCCGCATGGATGCCGACACCCGTGCGCCTCGTCCAGCAAGTCGGCCCGCTCGACGGTCTGTTCCGGGAGCACGACCTGGACGATTACGCCCTCGGGTACGAAGCGCTTGAACCGTGGTGCGCCGGCTGGATCATTCGCGCGTTCACCATACTGGGCTGGCAACCTGAAGTCGGATCGCGGGTGAAGGTGAAGGAGCTGGCGGTAAAGCTCGGCATCGCCTCGCGCTATGAGCAGCTGCTCGACCGCTTCATGCAGATACTTGGGGAGGAGGGGTACCTCGCGCCTGCTGCTGACGGCTGGCGCATCACACGCGCGCTCGGTAGCGAAAATCCGGTCGACGCGACAGCCCAGCTTCTCTCGCGCCATCCTTCCTCAAGGGCGAGAATCACACTCGCGGCAAACTGTGGCGCAGAGCTCGCCGCAATCCTGCGCGGTGAACTCAATCCGCTGGACCGGCTATTCCCGAACGGGTCGACCGAACTTGCTGAAGCGCTCTATCGCGATGCGCCCGAAGCCCAGGCATTCAACCAGCTTGTGCGCGAGAGCGTTCGTAGCATCGCCGCGAATCTGCCGCGTGGGAAGCGCATGCGCGTCCTTGAAGTCGGGGGTGGAACTGGCGGCACGACCGCCTGGGTCGCGCCCGCACTCACGGACTGCACGGACTATCTGTTCACCGACATCGGTCCCTCGATGGTTAGCCGCGCCCGCAAGGCTTTTGCGGCGCTCCCGTTCATGGACTTCCGGGTGTTCGATCTCGAACGTGATCCGGGCGAGCAGGGAATTGTTGGAAGCTACGACGTCATCCTCGCATCGAACGTTATCCACGCCACGGCCGATCTCCGCGCGACACTTGCTCGCTTGCGCGGCCTGCTAGCGCCAGGTGGCGTCATGCTGATGCTGGAAGTCGCCGGCAACGAGCGCTGGATCGACATCACTTTTGGCCTTACCGACGGCTGGTGGCGGTTCACAGACCGGGAGCTCCGCAAAGGATCGCCTCTGCTTACGCGCGAGGAGTGGCTAACGGTCCTGAGACAATCCGGTTTCGATGCCGAAGCGCTCAATCCTATTGATGCACGCACCCGTGAAGTCCTTCTCGCAGCGCGAAAGCCGGCGGAAGAGGACCTGTTCGCCCACGGCGACTGGGCGATCATGGCGGACCAAACAGGCGTGGCGAAAGCGCTGGCCGCAAGGATCAGAGAATCTGGCGGAACGGTCCATGCAATCACGAATTCCACTGACCTGCCGCGGCTGCCGCGCGACCTCAGGGGCGTCATACATCTACCAACACTGGATCTGCCCACCCTCACCGATTTGACCGCCGGAGCGATCGCGGCGGAGCAAAAGGGCAGCCTCGGTTCGCTTCTGGACCTGGTTCAAGCGCTTCTCCAGTCGAGCTTCGCGGGACCGCCGCCGCGCCTGTGGGTCGCAACAAAAGGCGGGCAAGCCGTGCACGATCTCGCGGCTATCGATGCCGCTCAGGCGCCCATCTGGGGCATGGCGAAGACAGTTGCGCTCGAGCATGTTGAACTGCGGCCAACCCTCATCGACCTCGATCCAGCTGCCGGACCGCAAGACGACGCCGCGGCCCTGTTGGGTTGCCTTTCCGCACCCGACGCGGAGGATCAGATCGCGATACGCCAAGGCGTCCAGTTCGTCGCCAGGCTGATGAAGGGCGGCCGCGCCCCTGCGCCCGAGAACGTTCGTCTGGAGGCTGGCGACAGCGGCGTTATCGAGGACCTTCGTCTCGCTCCCGTTGATCGCCGCGCTCCAGGCCCGGGCGAGGTGGAAATCCGCATCAGCGCTGCAGGGGTGAACTTCCGCGACGTGATGAACGCGGTGGCGATGCGGTCCGACCCCGAACCGCTCGGTGGTGAATGTGCGGGGCGGGTGGTAGCTGTTGGCGAGGGTGTACGCGGGCTGGCCGTCGGTGATCACGTGGTCGGCCTGGCTGAGGCTTCGTTCGCGAACTACGCCACGACTGATGCGACTCTGGTCGCCCAAATTCCGGATGGAGTGAGCTTCGCGGAAGCGGCAACGCTGCCCTTCTGCTTTATGACAGCACATCACGCCCTTTCCGATCTGGGCCGCCTCGCGCCCGGCGAAACGGTGCTGATCCATGCCGGCGCCGGCGGAGTGGGGCAGGCCGCTATCCAGATTGCACAGGAAGCCGGAGCCCGTGTGGTGGCGACCGCCGGCAGCGACGAGAAGCGCGCCTTCCTGAAATCGCTCGGGGTGGAGTCGGTGTTCAACTCACGCGACCTCGGTTTCGCCGAGCAGGTGCTCTCTGCCACTGGCGGGCGCGGCGTGGATGTCGTCCTGAACTCATTGGCCGGCGACTTCATCACAGAGAGCGTTCGCTGCCTTTCATCGAATGGTCGGTTCCTCGAGATCGGAAAGCGAGACATCTGGAGTCGTGAGCAGTTCAGATCCGTGCGGCCAGACGGCGAGTACTACGCAATCGACCTCGCCGCGATGCGCGCTGAGGATCCAGGGGCGACCGGACGCTTGTTCGCTTTCGTGATCGACAAAGCAGGAAAGGGTGACTGGAAGCCACTGCCGCTCTGCCGGTTCCCGCTGGCGCGTGCGGCGGATGCCTTTGCCTTCATGGCGCAGGCGCGTCACATCGGAAAGGTCGTGCTCGTTGACGTCGACCTTGATGCGGCCGCGATCGCAAATGTCAGGCCCGATGGCGCCTATCTCGTTACGGGCGGACTCAGTGGTCTTGGCCTGCTTTCGGCGCAGCGCCTTGTCCAGCGCGGCGCGAGGACCCTGCTCCTGGCCGGGCGCCGCGCGCCGACGGAGGAGGCCAAGGCGGCAATTGCTTCGATGGAGGCGGAAGGCGCGACAGTCATCGTTATCCAGGCAGACATGGCGAAACCGGAGGCCGTTGCCGAAGTGCTGGCGCGGATCGATGCCGGACCGGTTCCGCTTCGCGGCATTCTGCATTCGGCGGGAGAGTTGCGCGACGGAGCACTCGTGCAGCAGAACTGGGATGATTTCAGCTGTCCGCTCGGCGTAAAAATCGATGGGGCCTGGGCGCTGCACGCGCTTACCCGTCGCACACGGCTCGACTTCTTTGTCATGTATTCTTCGATCGCTTCAATGCTTGGCTCGGCCGGCCAGGCGAACCATGCCGCGGCAAACGCCTTCATGGACGCCCTCGCGCTCCATCGTCACGCACAAGGATTGCCAGCGCTCAGCATCAGCTGGGGCGCGTGGAAGGACATCGGGGCGGCAGCGGACCGCAACTTGGATGATCGGGTCCGCGCGCGCGGTGTCGGCCTGATCGCGCCAGAACAGGGTGTTTCGGCGCTGGAACGGTTGAGCAGGTCATCGGCCCCGCATACCGCATACTTCCCCGTCCGATGGGATGTTTTCCTCACCGGCGATGCCGCGCGCTCGCCCTTCCTTTCCCGGGTGAGCGCTTCACAGGCAGCGGCGCCCGTGGCGAGGCGGATTTCTGCGCTTCCCGCGGCGTCGGCCGCTCTCATGGCCGAACTTCGGGTCGCCACGCCCGCCAGACGCAACGACCTGCTGCACACCTTCGTCGCCGAGCACGTTGCGCGGGTGATCGATGCGCCGGATTGGCGAACTATCGATCCTCACCAACCGTTGAGCGAGCTTGGACTGGACAGCTTGATGGCGGTCGATCTTCGCAATCGGCTCGGCGCAGGCCTCGGCGGAGGATCAAGCCTGCCGGCTACCCTGGTATTTGACCATCCGACGATCGTGGCGCTTGCCGCATACATGGCCCGTTGCTTGCCAGGCGCGGAGGAAAGCGCGGCCGCTAACGCGCCAACGAGCCGCGAGACGATCGACGATCTCTCCGAGGAAGAGATCGAGCGTCTTTTCGAAAAACGAAAGCAGACCTCCTGATGTCCAGCTTCTTCGAAAAAATCAGCCAGTATTCGCCCAAGCGGCTGGCCCTGCTGGCTGACGATCTGCAGAGCCGTCTTGAGGCGCTGGAGTCAAAGGCGTCCGAACCAATCGCCATCGTCGGCATCGGCTGCCGTCTGCCGGGAGGAGCGGACACGCCTGACAGGCTGTGGGACTTGTTGCGGGCCGGTAAAGACGCTGTCGTCGAGGTTCCGGCCGACCGGTGGTCGATCGATGACCTCTACGACCCCGATCCCGACGCTCCGGGAAAGATGTCCACGCGATGGGGTGGATTTCTACAGGAGGTCGATCGCTTCGATCCTCACTTCTTCGGAATTTCACCGCGCGAAGCTCACAGCATGGATCCGCAACAGCGTCTCCTGCTTGAAGTAGCGTGGGAGGCCCTCGAGCACGCTGGAATTTCGCCCCAGCAAATCGAGGGGAGCCGGACGGGCGTCTTCCTGGGTATTTCGGCTTCAGACTATTACCAGGTGCTGCGGGCCGATGGGGTTGGTGGATTCGATGCGTACACTGCCTCCGGGGTGGCGCACAGCATTGCCTCGGGACGGCTCTCCTATGTGCTCGGCGCGCGCGGCCCCAGCATTTCAGTCGACACGGCCTGTTCTTCCTCTCTGGTTGCGATCCACCTGGCGGTTCAGAGCCTGCGCCGTGACGAATGCTCCACGGCGCTCGCTGGCGGCGTCAACCTGATCCTCGGTCCTGACATCACCATCGCGCTTTCAAGGTCGCGGATGATGGCGCCCGACGGCCGCTGCAAGGCGTTCGACGCCAAGGCCGACGGCTTCGTCCGCGGTGAAGGCTGTGGAATGCTCGTCCTCAAGCGTCTCAGCCGTGCGCGCGCCGACGGTGACCGGATCATCGCACTGATCCGGGGTTCGGCCTCCAACCAGGATGGTCGCAGCAACGGCCTGACCGCGCCGAATGGTCCCTCGCAGGAAGACGTCATCCGTGACGCGCTGGCAGATGCGCGGCTCGCACCGAGCGATGTCTCGGTCGTGGAAGCCCACGGAACAGGAACATCGCTTGGCGATCCGATCGAGATTCAGGCCCTGGCGGCTGCGTACGGTCCGGGTCGCACCGACAAGCTGCTTGTGGGTTCCCTCAAGGCCAGCCTCGGCCATCTTGAGGCCGCCGCAGGCGTGGCCAGCGTGATCAAGATGGCCCTGGCTCTCCAGCACGGCGCCTTTCCGCGCCAGCTGCACTTCAATACGCCCAATCCTCACATTGCCTGGGACGCGCTTCCTGTGAGGGTAGCGAGTGATGAGATGCGTCTGCCGGACGGGGCCCGACGTGGCGCCGTCAGCTCGTTCGGCTTCAGCGGCACAAACGTCCATATGATCCTGGAACGCGCTCCTGACGATGCGGTGAGCGCGCCGGCCGGGCAGGAGCGAGCAGTCCATCTCTTGACGGTGTCCGCCCGCGATGAGGCGAGTTTGCGCCAGATCGCTGAAATTCGTCGAAATGAGCTCCGCGCGACGTCGGCGAAATTTGAGGATATCGCCTATACCTCCAATGCAGGCCGAGCGCATTTCGCGCATCGGCTCGCGCTTACAGCGGCAAATCCGGCTGAAGCGATTAAGCAGCTCGATACATTTCTTGCCGGACAGGAGATTGCGGGTCTTCGCGTGGGCAAGGCCGCCGCGCGGCCGCCAAAGATTGCCTTCCTGTTCACCGGGCAGGGCTCCCAGTACGCAAGCATGGCGCGCGCGCTCTATGAGACACATCCAGTGTTTCGCCAGGCGATTGACCGCTGCGACGCAATTCTCGGGGACATGCTGCCGCAACGGCTGCTGTCGGTGATCTATCCGCCTGCCGGCGCCGCGAGCCCGATAGACGCCACCGAATACACGCAGCCGGCGCTGTTTGCTGTCGAATATGCCTTGGCTGAGGTCTGGGCGGCCTGCGGCGTGCGTCCAGCCATGGTCATGGGCCACAGCGTCGGTGAGTACGTCGCGGCCTGCGTCGCAGGCGTGCTTACGCTGGAAGACGCGCTGAAGCTGATCGCAGAACGCGGCCGGCTCATGGGCTCTTTGCCGCGCGATGGCGCGATGGCCGCCATTATGGCGGATCCATCCTGTGTCGAGCAGGCGCTGTTGCCCTATCGCGACGAGGTTTCGATTGCAGCGGTCAATGGGCCGCGGAACGTTGTGATTTCCGGACGGGAGAGCGTCGTAGCGGCGCTTCTTTCACATTTCGAGGCGGACGGAATTGCGGCCACGCGCTTGAAGGTTTCCCACGCGTTTCATTCACCGTTGATGCGGCCCATCGTCGACGCGTTCGAGAACGCGGCTGCTGCGCTGACGTACTCACCCCCTACAATCGATCTTGTTACGAACCTCACCGGCGCCCTTGCTGGCGCCACAACGCTCAATGCGGCGTACTGGCGCCAGCAGATGCTGTCGCCTGTGCAATTTGCGCCGGGCCTCGCCACATTGATGGCGGCAGGGTGCACCGCATTCCTCGAGATTGGTCCCCACCCAACTCTGATCGGGTTAGGCCAGCTGAGCGCGCCGGATGTCGGCGTCAAGTGGGCGTCGTCGTTGCGACGGGACAGGGATGACTGGCGTCAATTGCTCGATGCCGCAGGAACGCTCTACGCAGCGGGCGCCAGGATTGACTGGAAAGGCTTCGATGCGCCCTGGCCGCGCCGCCGTGTCACGCTCGCTTCCTATCCGTTCCAACGCAGCAGGTATTGGGTTGATCCCATTGAACCAGTTGCACCCGCAACGCGTACCCGCACGCTGAGGGCCCCGGTTGACGATCTGCCGGAGCAGGTGCGGAGCATGCTTCATGAGGTGGTCTGGCTCGAGGCGCCGGCGAGCGACGCTGGCTTCCCTGCGCTCGAGGTTGTAGGCCGCGAGGTCGAACCGGTGCTCAAGCAGCTGGCAAGCGAGAACGCACTCGACGCTTACGCCAGCTTTGCTGCGGGACTCGATCAGCTGGCCGCACGTTACATTGTTCGCGCGATGGCCGACCTTGGTTTCGCCCTGAACAGAGGCGACAGTTTCGATGCTGACGTCTTGCGCAGGCAGCTCGGCGTGCTGGACCGTCACAGCCGGCTTTTCCGTCGCATGCTCGACATTCTGGCGGAAGATCGCATCCTGGAGCACGTTGACGGACTTTGGAGAGTTCTTAGAGACGACGTTTCAAAGGACTCCGAGCCTTTCGCAGAGGCGCTTCTGTCGCGGCATGCGGATTGTGCGGCCGAGCTGACATTGACCCGACGCTGCGGGCGTTCGCTGGCCGAAGTTCTGCGCGGCGAGGATCCGCTGCCGCTCCTTTTTCCAGAAGGTTCACTGGCCGACACTGAGAATCTCTATCAGGCCTCGCCACCCGCCAGGACCTACAACAGCCTCATCGCCGCCGCGCTCAAGGCGGCTCTGCGCAACTGGCCAGCGGACCGGCCCCTGCGGGTTCTCGAGATCGGCGCAGGCACGGGCAGCACAACCTCGTATGCATTGCCAGCGCTGGCTGCCCATGGCTCAGCTTTCGATTATACGTTTACCGACGTCGGAAAGGTCTTCTTGCAGCGGGCGCGCGACAAGTTCGCACACTGCCCGCAGATGCAGTACGCGGCGCTGGACATCACCCGTGATCCGGCTTCCCAGGGATTTGCCTCTGGCGGCTATGACATCATTCTCGCCGCCAACGTTCTGCACGCCACGCCGGATCTGGGCGTCACGGTTGGCAATGTCCGCGAGCTGCTGGCTCCGGGAGGCCTGCTCGTCCTTCTGGAAGGGAGCACGACCCAACGGTTCGGCGACCTCACAGTCGGCATGCTCGATGGATGGTGGGCCTACACTGACACTGGGCGGCGCAACTATGCCCTGATGCCAAAGGAAGCGTGGCGCACGTTGCTGGAAGAACAGGGTTTTGCGGATGTCGCCGCAGTTCCCGCCGTCACAGACCATCCGGTGCTCCGGCAACAGGCCGTGCTGCTCGCCCGCGCCTCAGCCGCGCCCACGGTCGATGATGTGGCGGCTCGCTGGGTTGTTGTTCCCGACGAGGGCGGCATGGCTCAAGCTCTGTCTTCGAAATTGAAAGAGCGCGGAGACAGGGTCGAGATCGCACCGGCCATAGCCACGCTCCGGGCCTGGTTGACGGAAGCGCTGAAAGAGCCGTGCGCCGGCGTCATTCACCTGGCGGGCCTCGATGCGAGGCTGGACGACACGGCCTCACTGGCGAACCTCGAAGCCGTACAGGAGCGCGGGGTTGGCAGCGCGCTGGTCACAGCCCAGGTTCTTGCGGCGCAAAGCCAGACGAAGGCGAAGCTCTGGTATGTGACGTGCGGCGCGCAAGCGGCGCGCGCGGGCGAACCGCTTGAGCCCGGGCAGGCGACGATTTGGGGGCTCAGCCACGTCGTCGCCCTGGAGCATCCCGAACTTGATTGCCACAGGATCGACCTCGATCCCGCGGTTTCGCTCGAAGGCCTGGCGGACTTGCTTGTCGGCGAACTCGCGAGGTCTGGACACGAAGACCAGGTTGCGCTCCGCGGCGGACAGCGGCTGGTCCGCCGCCTTGCGGCCCGTACGTTGTCGTCCGCTCGCACCGCGCCGATGGCAATTGATCCCGCCCGCAGCTACCTCGTTACCGGAGGCTTCCGCGGCCTTGGCCTTCTCGTCGCCGAGTGGCTGGTGAAGAATGGCGCGCGCCATCTTGCGCTCATGGGCCGGCAGGGCGCCAACGACCACGCAAGGGCGAGCCTTGAGCGGCTTCGCCAGGCAGGCGCCGAGATTCTTGAAATCTCGGGTGATGTGGGCTCAGAGGCTGACGTGAAGGGGGCCTTCAAAAAGATCGCTGAGGTCCTGCCGCCGCTGGCGGGCGTGGTTCATTCGGCCGGAACGCTCGCCGACGCCGTCCTGACGAAGCAGGACTGGTCACGTTTCGCGAAGGTCTTCGGTCCGAAGGTTTCCGGCTCCTGGCTGCTGCATACCCTGGCGCCCAAGCTCGATTTTCTTGTGCTGTTCTCATCCGGCGCATCGCTCGCCGGGTCTGGAGGTCAGGCGAACCATGCCGCGGCGAACGCATTCGAGGACGCTCTGGCCTGGCATCGTCAGGCGCTGGGATTGCCAACGGTCAGCATCAACTGGGGACCGTGGGCCGAGGTCGGCGCAGCCGCCGACCGCAAACTCGAGAATGCGGGCTCCTTGCGGGCGATCGCCCCGGCTGACGGGCTCGCCGCATTGGCTTTCGCCATACGCCGGAACATGGACACCGGACTTCTTCAGTCTTCGCAACTGGGTGTGCTGAACACGGGTGGCGGTCTCCTGCCGTCCGCTATGGCTGCGCCTCTTTTCAATCCCGCGACCTCTGGCAACGGCAAAAACACTTCGGACGGACCGCCCAAGCAGTCGTTACGCGAGCGTATCGCGAGCGCGCCACCCGCTCGGCGCAAGAACGTGCTCCGAGACCACGTGCGCTCGCAAACCGGCAAGGTTCTTGGATTGTCCTCCACGGATGACATCGACATCAATGAGCCATTCGGCCAGCTCGGACTCGACTCGCTCATGGCGGTCGAGTTGCGCAATCTCCTAGCCAAGGCGGCCGAACGGGCTTTCCCCGCGACACTGACACTGGACTATCCGTCGGTGGAAGCTCTGACATCGTATCTGGCGCAGGAGGTGTTCGCCGATCAGCTGGGCGAGACGGACGTCAACTCCGTCAGCGCGAAAACGTCCGGCTTCGACAACATGTCGGCGGATGACCTGGCGCGCGAGCTGATGCAACGCCTCGACGACCTTGCTGAGCAGGAGTCGCTGTGAGCAAGAGAGCCGAACCTGACTACGCTGCATTGCTCAAGCGCTCCTTGCAGGCGCTCGACCAGATGAAAGCCAAGCTCGCTGCCGCAGAGTGCGCGCGCAACGAGCCAATCGCGATTATCGGAATGTCCTGCCGTTTCGCGGGAGCAGACACGCCGGAGGCCTGCTGGTCGCTGTTGCGCGACGGGCGGGACATGGTCACGGAGGTGCCGCCGGAGCGCTGGGACGTGAACGCGTTCTACGACCCAGACCCCGACGCTGTCGGAAAAAGCTACACCCGCTGGGGTTCGTTCCTGCCGGACGTCCGATCGTTCGATGCGGACTTCTTCGGCATCTCGCGTCGCGAGGCTATGAGCCTCGATCCGCACCAGCGGCTTTTGCTCGAACTCGCATGGGAAGCTCTTGAGTCGGCCGGCGTAGCGCCGGCGTCGCTCACAGGCACACGAACAGCGGTCCATGTCGGCATGACGTCACACGACTATGGCCATTTGCAGTCCGACTCGGGGATGGCCTTCAACGGCGGCCCCTACATGGCGTCCGGTTTTGCGCACTCCATGGCTTCCGGCCGTTTGGCTTATGTGCTCGGGCTGCATGGGCCAGCGACGTCCATCGATACGGCCTGCTCGTCGTCGCTCGTTGCGACGCATGTGGCTGTACAGAATCTTCGCAATGGCGAGGCCGATGTCGCGATCGCTGCGGGCGTCAATCTGATGCTCAGCCCGCTCGGTTCGATCCTGTGTTCACGTGCACGCATGATGTCGTTTAAGGGACGCTGCCAGACCTTTGATGCATCAGCCGACGGTTATGTTCGCGGCGAAGGCGGCGCCGTAGTCGTCATGAAGCGACTGTCCGACGCCGCGCGCGATGGCGATCATATCCTCGCCGTTGTCCGCGGATCGGCGCTCAACCAGGATGGTCGCAGCAGCGGACTGACGGCCCCAAACGGGCAAGCCCAGCAGGCCGTGATCCGAGCCGCGCTCTCCAACGCGGGCCTGTCTCCATCTGATATCAGTTATGTCGAGGCGCATGGAACAGGCACATCCCTCGGCGATCCGATCGAGATGAAGGCGCTCGGCGAGGTGTTTGGTGACCGTCCGGCGGATCGCCCTCTGATGGTGGGCTCGGTCAAGACCAACATCGGACACCTCGAAGGCGCTGCCGGGATTGCGGGTCTGATCAAGACGATCTTAGCCCTTCAGAACCGCACGCTACCCAAGCACTTGCACCTCAAGACTCCCAACCCGCTGATCCCATGGGACCAGTATCCGCTAGCCGTACCTGGTGAGACGATTCCATGGGACACCGGCGGCGCGCCACTCCGCGCTGGCGTCAGCTCGTTCGGTTTCAGCGGCACCAACGCCCACATCGTGCTGGAGGAGGCTCCATCTGCGCCGGCGTTGCCGAGGGCGGAGGCGCCCGCATCTACACTGCTGACCCTCTCGGCAAAGAACCCGGAGGCGTTGAGGGACCTCGCGGACGTGTGCGTCGAATCCTTGTCGCAACACCACGCGCCGCCGATTACCGAATTCGCGGCGACGGCAGCGATCGGACGGTCGCATCTTGCTGAGCGGTTGGCAGTGACCGCCGTCGACGCGGCCGAGGCCGCCGGCAAACTGCGGGCCTGGTTGACGGGCTCCATCGAGCCCGGGGTGGCAACGGGATGGGCGCGAAGCACAGGCGCGCCGGAAATCGCCTTCCTGTTCACGGGGCAGGGGGCCCAGCGCCCTGGGATGGCCCGTGAGCTCTATAATGACGAGCCTGTGTTCCGCGCTGCGATGGACCGCTGCGCTGAGATTGCAGCACCGCTGCTGACCAGGCCGCTCCTCTCCGTGATCTGGGGCCGGCCGGATGAGGCTGCATGTCTTGACGACACCGCCTTTACCCAGCCCGCCATGTTCGCGGTCGAATACGCGCTGTCGGAACTCTGGCGGTCATGGGGTGTCGAACCTGGGGTTGTGCTCGGCCATAGCGTCGGCGAATACGTCGCCGCCTGTATCGCTGGCGTGTTCAGCCTCGAGGATGGTCTGCGCCTGATAACGGCTCGGGGCCGTCTAATGAGCAGTCTGCCGCACAATGGTGGAATGGCGGCAATCTTTGCCGACGAATCGACAGTGCGCGACCTGATCGGCGAAGATGGCGATCAGGTCGCAATTGCGGCTGTGAATGGTCCGGACAACACGGTGGTGTCCGGCGTCTCCGAGGCTGTAACCGCTCTCCTCGAACGCGCGCGTGTAAGCGGCGCCGATGGCGCGTCGCTCAAGGTTTCTCACGCGTTCCACTCGGCGCTTATGGACCCGATCCTCGACGAGTTTGAGGCGATCGCCGCGCAGATCTCATTCTCGGCGCCAGCGATCAGACTTGTGTCAAATCTGACCGGTGGGTTCGTCGGCGACGAGGTAACGACGCCGGCCTACTGGCGCCGGCACTTGCGCGAAACGGTTCGCTTCGGCGACTCCTTGCGTACACTCTACGATGACGATTACCGGGTCTTCCTCGAAGTGGGCCCGGCCCCGGTGCTGCTCGGCATGGGTCAACGCTGCAAGCTCGGTGATGACGCTGTCTGGCTGCCGTCACTACGGAGCAAGCGCGCCGACCGGGCTTCGATGCTGGACAGCCTTGGTCAGCTTTACGTTCGCGGTCTGAAGCCTGCGTGGAGGGGTCTTTTCGGCGATCCGGCCCGCATCCGGCGTCACGCTCGTGTACCCACCTATCCGTTTCAGCGCGAGCCATACTGGTTTGACATCAACGAGCAGGGACGCGGCGGCGGCGCCCGACTGACGCCAACGCGAACCGGCCACCCGCTACTTGGCGGGACGGTGGCGAGCCCGTTGAAGATCTATCAGGTCGATCTGGATCTTGCGGTGCAGTCCTGGCTCGGCGATCACCGCATCCTGGACTTCACGCCTTTCCCTGCTGCGGGCTTCATGGAGCTCGCAATTGCCGCGGGCCGCGAAGCTCTGGGTCATGACTGCGGGCTACGGGATCTCGTCATCGAGGAGGCCCTGATGCTGCCTCCGAACGGAGCGGTCACCGTGCAGGTCATCGTTTCGCCGGAACGCGAGACGAACAAGGTGCAGGTATTCAGCAGGGCTGCTGACGCCTGGCGTCTCCATGTCAGCGGCGCGCTGACCCGCAAACCGGAAACTCCCGCGAACGAGGCCTCCGGTCTGGTGTTCAAGCCTTCTGAGGCGATGACAGCGGAAGATGCACCGTCCTATTATCGCCGTCTTGCCGCGACGGGCACGCAGTACGGTCCGAGTTTCCGCGGCATCACCTCGCTGGTCAGGGATCACGGCCGCGTCATCGGCCAGATCCAGCTTGCCACGCAAGCGGTGACGGATGCGAGCCGATACCTGATGCATCCCGGTCTGCTCGATTCCTGTATTCAATTGATTGGCGGAGTGCTGCTCGATGAAGAACAGGACCAGACCTACCTCCCCGTGGGTGTCGATAGATATGACCTGATCCGACCGGGCGCCGAGAGCGGCCAGTGTTTTGTGTCAGTGAGCAGGGTGCCGGATGGATCCGGCCTGATGAGCGACTTCCTGCTTCTTGGCGAAGACGGCGAAGTTGTCGCGCATGTGGCTGGCCTTCGGTTGCGGCGGGTCACGCGTACCGGCCTCAGCAGCGTGGCCGGTGCGCCGCGGGAGGTACAGAAGACTTTTGAGCTTGCCTGGGAAGCCGCAGCCGCGCCACCGGCGCAGTCGCAAGCGGCAGATCACTGGTTGGTCCTCGCCAACGAGGGCGGTCTTGGCGATGAATTGGCCGTGGACCTGATGGAGCACGGCGCAGCGGTGTCGGTCGTGAGGCGTGACACCGCCTTTGCCGAGACCGCGAATGGCTGGTCCATCGATCCAGCCGATCATTCGCATTGGGTAGGGTTGTTCACTGCCGCAGAAGAGCGTCGTGGCCGGCCCATCAGCGGTATCGTCGCGCTCTGGGCGATCGATGCGCCTCAGCTCTCGGACGATTCCGAGGACATCCAGGCCGGCCATTGGCGCGTGCTGGAGCCCATGCTGCAATTGTCCCATGCTCTGGGCGAGATCCGGGCCCGTCTATGGATCGTGACCCGCAGCAGTCAGGCGGTCCATGGCTCCAAACCGGACCTCGTGCAGGCGCCGGCCTGGGCGCTCGCAGGGGTCGTCATTGCCGAGAACCCCGCTCTGGAAGGGGTGCGGATCGATCTTGATCCCGCAGCCCCTCGCGGCGAGGCTGAACTGCTGGCCCAGACCCTGCGCGGAGGCGGGGCTGAAGATCGGATTGCTCTGCGTCGAGGTGCAAGATACGTCGGTCGCCTTCGGCCCGTCACACCAAAACCCGAGGAGCCGCCCTCAACAAGGCTGGAGATCTCGGAGCGCGGCGCATTGTCGAACCTTGCGCTCATTCCTGCGCCTCGTTCTGCTCCGGGTCCAGGAGAAGTGGAGATCCGCGTCTACGCAACAGGCCTCAACTTCCGCGACGTCCTCAATGCTCTCGGCGCGTATCCAGGCGATCCAGGCCCGCTCGGCAACGAATGCGCGGGAATTGTCACTGCTGTCGGCGAGGGTGTCGAATCCTTGGCTGTCGGCGACGAAGTCGTATCGATGACCGATCGCAGCTTCGCCACCTGGGTTATTGCGCCGGCCGTGCTGACGGTGCGCAAGCCCCCCTCGATCGGCTTCGCGGAGGCTGCAACGCTTCCGGTGGCGTTCCTGACCGCAGAGTATGCGCTTCGGGACATCGGGCGGATCAAGTCCGGCGACCGGGTGTTGATCCACGCGGTCACTGGCGGCGTCGGGATGGCGGCGGCCCAGATCGCGCTGGCGGCCGGCGCCGAAGTGATCGGCACGACCTCTTCCGGCAAGCGTGAACTTGCCCGCGCACTGGGCGTGCATCACGTCTTCGATTCGCGGTCACTCTCATTTGTCGAGGACGTAAAACATGTCACCCACGGAACCGGGGTCGACATCGTCCTGAACTCACTGGCCGGGGACTTCATTCCGGCCAGCCTAGGTCTGACGGCCAGGGGCGGCCGGTTCGTTGAGATCGGCAAGTCCGACGACTGGGATGTCTCCAAGGTCAATGAAGCGTTTCCCGGCGTTTCGTATACGCGTTTGTATCTCGGCCAAATCACTGCCGCCGATCCATCCGCGATGCGGGACCGGCTCGCGCGCATCCTGACCGAATGCGAACGTGGAGCGCTTCATCCGCTGCCGCACAGCAACTATCCGATCAGCCAGGCGGAGGAGGCCTTCCGCTTCATGGGGCAAGGTCACCACACCGGAAAGATCGTCATCACCCAACCTCGCTCTGTGCGCCTGAGGCCCGATGCGACCTATGCAATCACAGGCGGCCTTGGCGGCCTTGGCCTAGCAACTGCGCGATGGATGGTACGCGAAGGCGCACGTCATATTGTGCTGGTCGGCCGCAAAGCTCCAACCCCGGAGGTCGAGGCGCAGATCGGCGAGCTGCGTGCTCTTGGCGCTGAAGTCGTATTCGCCAAGGCTGATGTAAGCGACGCCTTCGAGCTGCGCGTCGTTCTGCACGATACGCTAGCTTCGATGCCATCCCTACGCGGAGTTGTTCATGCGGCTGGCGTGATCGATGATGGAATGCTTCCCGAGCTGACCATGGAGCGTTTTGCATCTGTGATGGCGCCCAAGGTGCGCGGCGCGCTCAACCTGCACGCCCTGACACGCACAATGCCGTTGGACTTCTTCGTCATGTTCTCTGCGGGAGCAGGCCTTCTGGGGTCGCCTGGCCAAGGCAACTATGCAGCCGCGAACGGATTCCTCGACGCACTGGCTCATGTGCGCGAACTGCGCGGGCTACCGGGTCTGAGTATCGACTGGGGCGTCTGGGGCGGCATCGGCATGGCGGCAGGCGTCCAGGAGCGGCATCAGCGGCGTTGGACAGCTTTAGGTCTTGCAAACATCAGCGAAGCCGACGGCGTGCAAATGCTGCAGGACATTCTCTATTCGGGCGAGCGTCCGCAGGTCGTCGCCGTGCCGTTGATGCCATCCAGACTGTCAAAAGCCGCATCGCCCTTCTTCAGCGAGATTGCTCGCGCGGAAGCCAGTGGGAAGAACTCGGACGTTGCGCACAATGATCTGCTCACACACCTCGTCGAGGTAGCGCCCGAAACAAGGCCTGCGCTCATGGCCGGGTTCCTTTCGGCACAGCTGAGCCGGATCCTTGCTCTCGGAACTGACCACGCGATTGATCCAAGATGTTCAGTCGTCGAGTTGGGGATGGACTCGCTCATGGCGATGGAACTTCGCAACCGCCTCCTGGCGACGCTTAACATCCGACTTTCAGTGACCGATCTGCTCAAGGGGCCCACGATTCAGGAGTTGTCTGTAACCCTCCTGCGGTCTCTGGAACTCGATGAAATCGGCGCCTCTCTTGCTGACGCAGACAGGGAGGTAGCGCTGCTGTGAGCGGGCTGGTTTTGATTAATACGCGTGCCAACAGCGGCGCGGGGCGGATAGTCCGGACGCGCTACGACGGAGCGGATTCGAGAGCCTGTCTCGATCTGGGCCGCGGCCGGAGCGTATGCGCCCTCAATGCTGCGGGGGAGCGTTCGCCGTGAGTGACCGGAGCGATATCGACGCGCTTTTGCGACGCTTGGAAGAGCGAGGCGTCAGGCTGTTGCTCGAGGGCGATGCGCTTCGGGTCAGCGCGCCGAAAGGTGTGCTGGATGAAGCCCTTCGCGCCGAGCTGACCTCGAGCAAGCCCGATCTGATCGCTGCGCTTAAAGATCGTGCGTCCGGTGTCCTCAAGCGTGTAACGCGCGAGGGCCGTCTGCCGGTGTCGGCTGCTCAGCAACGGCTGTGGTTCCTCGATCAGGTTGATCCAGGCAATCCTGCCTACAACATCGCCTACGCGCTGCGCCTGCGCGGCCTCCTTGACCGCACAGCGCTCGAAGGTGCGATCGGTGAATTCGTCGCGCGGCATGAGGCCATGCGGACCCGGATCGGCGAGCGCGACGGCGCCCCCTGGGTTGAGGTGAGCGAGGCGGCACGAACCGCGTTCGAATACGTCGACCTTTCGAACGAGCCGTCCGCTGTAGGCGAGGCCACGGCCATGCGCCTCGCCAATCAACTCGGCCGAATTCGTTTCGACATGGCGCGCGGACCGCTCTCGAAGCTGATGTTGTTCCGTCTGGCCGATGACCACCATATTCTCGCGAGCAGCATCCACCACGTCGTCTTCGACGGATGGTCTCTCAGTCTCATGCTCAGCGAGATCTTCCGATCCTACCTGGCGCGGATCTCCGGAGAAGGTTCGCCAGCGGCTCCGCTTGCGTACAGTCCGCTCGACTATGCGGCGTGGGAGACCGAGCAGGTCGCCTCGCGCCGTTTCGACAGGAGCCTTGTCTACTGGAAGCAGGCGCTGCAGGACGCGCCGGCTGTCATGGATCTGCCCGGCGATCGGCCAAGGCCGCGGACGCCCAGCCGCGGCGGCGCACGCCTGGTGCGCTTCATCGACCCGGCGCTCATAGCCCGGGTCAAGGCGCGCGCACAGCAGCAGAACGCAACGACTTTCATGGCGCTGATGGCCTGCTGGCAGGCCGTGCTGCACCGGTATTCCGGGCAGGATGACCTCGTGGTTGGAACGCCGCTGGCGAACCGTGATCGGGCGGAGTTCGAAGGTCTCGTCGGATGTCTGATCAACAATGTGGTCGTCCGCGGTCGGCTGGACGGCAACCCGACCCTAGCGGAGTTCCTGGACCAGATCACGGGACAGGCGTTGCAAGCGTTCGAGCACGGGCAGGTGCCGTTTGATCTGGTGGTCGAACACATCAATCCACCGCGCAGCATGAGCCACGCACCGATTTTCCAGGTACTGTTCACCCACATTGCCCTTCCCATCGGCGTTCCATCGGCGGCAGGGCTTCATCCGGAACCCATTGCCTTGGAGACGGCCGCATCGAGGTTCGACCTGGCATGCGAAATGTCGGTGGATCCCTTCGGAGAACACGTCAACCAGCAGCGGGCAAACTACGAATTCTCCCTGGATCTGTTCGAGCCATCTACAATCGCACGGCTGCACCAGCATTTCGAACAGATGCTCCTGGCCTTTGTCGATGATGCCTCCCAGCGCATCGGAGATGTGCCCCTCAAGTCATCCGCAAGTGATTCCGCGCTGCTGGAATCATGGTCGTTCGCGTCTATGGAACATGATCGCAGCCAGTGCACGCATCATCTGTTCGAGGCTGCTGCCGCCGCAAGTCCAGATGCACCCGCGCTTACCGTGGCGGATGAAACCTTCAGCTACGGCGCTCTCGATCGCAGCGCCAATCGCCTGGCGCGCCTGCTCAAGGACCAAGGCGTACGGCCAAAGGATCTCGTCGCGTTTTGTCTCGACCGGACAGCGGACATCCCCGTGACCATGGCGGCGGCCTGGAAGGCCGGGGCCGCGTATGTGCCGCTCGATCCCGCCCACCCGCAGGAGAGGGTACGCTATGTTGTCGAGGATGCGCGCGCGGCCTGCGTGGTCACGTTGCGGCGTTTTGCGTCCATGTTCGATGCCTCGAAGACGCGTGTCGTCATTCTGGATGAGCTCCAGGAAGCGCTCGAGGCGTTGTCGCACGAACCGCTTTCGACGCCCGTAGATTCGAGCGATCTTGCCTACGTCATCTACACGTCCGGATCGACTGGTCGGCCGAAGGGGGTAGAGGTCGAGCATCGCAATCTGGTGGCGTTCCTCGACGCGATGGCGCGGGAGCCTGGCCTTGAAGCTGGAGATGTTCTTCTGGCGGTGACAACGCCGGCCTTCGACATATCCGGGCTGGAGATTTGGCTCCCGCTTACACGGGGGGCTCGCATCGTCATGGCTTTGCGCGTCGATGTCATTGATGGCTGGCGGCTTGGCGAACTGATCGACATGGCAGGTGTAACTGTTCTCCAGGCCACTCCGGCGACTTGGCGGCTGCTCCTCGACGCTGGCTGGAAAGGCAAAGCGGGTCTCAGAGCCCTCTGCGGAGGTGAGGCGATGCCGCGCGATCTTGCTGAAAATCTGCTCGGCCGCGTGGGCGAGCTCTGGAACATGTATGGACCGACGGAAACGACAATTTGGTCGACAGCGTGCCGCGTGCTGGAAGTTGGGAGCGGGATCTCTATCGGTCGGCCTATTGCCAATACAAGCGTGCATATCCTCGACGCTAACGGACGCCAGGTTCCGATCGGCGTTGTCGGCGAGCTTTGTATCGGCGGCGAGGGTGTGGCGCGCGGCTATCGCAACAGGCCTGATCTGACGAACGAGAAATTCGTCGTTGTCGACACGGTAGGCAAGGGGCACTACCGAATCTATCGTACGGGCGATCTTGCGCGCTTCAGAAGCGACGGTCAGCTGATGTTTGTCGGGCGCCGTGATCACCAGGTGAAGGTGCGTGGTTATCGGATCGAACTGGGTGAAATCGAGGCCGTACTCTCAAGCTGTCCGGATGTTCGTGAATGTGTCGTTATCGTGCGGGAGGACCAGCCTGGTGATCAGCGACTCGTCGCATATCTGACGGTGAAAGGCACGAACCCGTTCGATGCCGAAGCCGCCAAGAACATTCTGAAGGAACGCCTGCCCGAATACATGACGCCCGTCGTCTTTGTGGTTCTCGAAAAATTGCCGCTCACGCCAAACGGCAAAATCGACCGCTCGGCCCTGCCGCGTCCCGTTGCGCCAGTGCGTCCGGCGGGAGCTGACCTGGCGGCGGAGCTGATGAGTCCCGCTCAACGCCGCGTGGCAAGGATTTGGCAGACGCTGCTGGCGATCGACTATGTCGGCATCAACGACAATTTCTTCGATCTCGGCGGGCACTCTCTTCTGCTGGTCAAACTCCACGCAGCATTGAAGGGCGAGTTCGGCATTGAGTTGCCGCTGGTCGAGCTCTTTCAGCGGACAACGGTGGCGGCTCAGGCCGATCGCATGACATCCACGTCGCGGCCCAGCGAAGCGCTCGAGCGCGCTCGTGGGCGCGCGGAAAGGCTCGCCCGTGCCTGAGTCCCGATCTTTCCCTGCCCATGCCGTGGCAATCGTCGGATTTGCGGGGCGCTTTCCCGGCGCAGCGAGCATCGATCAGTTGTGGGACAATCTGCGCGAGGGGCGCGAAGCGCTGGAGGAATTGAGCGAGGCCGACCTGGCTGCGGCCGGCGTGCCGCCAGAGCTCAGCTCCGATCCGCTTTACGTGCGCAAGGGAACGTATCTAGAAGGATCCGAGCTGTTCGATGCTGGCTTCTTCGGCGTGTCACCGCGCGAAGCTCAAGTTCTTGATCCGCAGCACCGTATTTTTCTCGAATGCGCGTGGGAAGCGCTGGAGCACGCCGGCTATGGCGCTGCTGGGGGCAGGGGCGTCGTCGGCGTCTACGCCGGCGCAAGCATGAACACCTACCTGGTCAGCCAGATCCTGAGGGATCCATCTGTCGTGGAGGCGGCGGGCGGATATCAGCTCATGCTGGGGAACGACAAGGATTTCCTGTGCACGCGCGCTTCATACAAGCTCGATCTGCGTGGCCCGAGCATGACGCTCCAGACCGCTTGCTCGACATCGCTTGTTGCGGTTGAGACCGCGTGCAGGGCGCTCCGTCAGGGTGAATGCGACATGGCGCTCGCCGGCGGCGTTTCGGTGACGTACCCGCAGCGCTCTGGCTATCTCTATCAGGACGGCATGATCTTCTCCCCGGATGGACATTGCCGACCCTTCGACGAAGCGGCCGCAGGCACACGCCCGGGCGCAGGAGCCGGTCTAGTCGTTCTGAAGCGTCTCGACAGCGCTCTGGCCGATGGCGACACCATACACGCCGTTATCCGAGGGGCTGCGGTCAACAACGACGGATCCGACAAGATTGGCTACACGGCGCCAAGCGTTGACGGGCAGATCGAGGTCATCGCAACCGCTCAAGCGCTCGCAGGCGTTGACGCGCGCAGCATCACATTTGTCGAGGCGCACGGCACGGCAACACCTCTGGGCGACCCGATCGAGATCCGCGCCCTTACGGAGGTGTTCCGAGCCTCCACGAACGATATCGGCTTCTGCCGGCTCGGCTCACTCAAGGCCAATCTCGGTCATCTTGACGCCGCTGCTGGCGTCGCCGGGCTTATCAAAACAGTCCTTGCGCTGAAGCACCGTGAGATTCCGCCGCTCGTAAACTTCTCTTCTCCAAATCCCCAACTCAACCTGGGAAGCAGCCCGTTTGTTGCAAGCGCCCAGCTGACGGCCTGGGACCCGGGCGATGCTCCGAGGAGAGCCGGGGTCAGCTCGTTCGGCATCGGCGGCACCAACGCCCATGTGGTCCTGGAAGAAGCACCGGATCGAGCCCCAGACGCTTCTGGAGCACCCTCGCTCCTTGTTTTGTCAGCGTTGACCCCCGCCTCTCTCGATCAGGCAAGCCTCAACCTCGCCGCACATATCGAACGTTATCCCGAACAGTCCATGGCGGACACCGGTTGGACGCTGATGGCTGGGCGTAAGGCTTTTCCCCATCGGCGCGCGATCGTGGTACACGATGCGGCAGAGGCGACGCGTCTGCTGCGCGACAAGCCTAAGCCGGGCTTCACCGGCGTACACGAGGGCGGTGAGCGTCCCGTCGCCTTTCTGTTCAGCGGCCAGGGGAGCCAACATCCAGGGATGGGGGCGGGTCTCTATGAGACTGAACCTGTGTTCGCACGCGCGGTTGATCAGTGTGCGGACCTGCTGTTGCCCCATCTCGGCCTCGATGTCCGTGATGTCATGTTCGGCGCATCCGGAGAGCTGCTTGGTCAGACACGTCTGACGCAACCCGCGCTGTTCACGATTGAACTTGCCCTGGCGAAGCTTTGGGAATCTTGGGGGGTAAAGCCCCGCGCCATGATGGGCCACAGCATCGGCGAATATGTCGCCGCGCACCTCGCCGGAACGTTCTCGCTGGAAGACGCGCTTGCACTGGTAGCTGCGCGTGGACGGCTGATGCAGGCGATGCAGCCTGGCAGCATGGCGGCAGTCCACCTGGCGGTGGCGCGCCTGCGGCCACGGCTGATCGACGGCGTCGAGATCGCGGCTGTGAATGGGCCCGAGCTCTGTACGATTGCGGGACCAAACCACCGGGTGGAGGCTTTCCTCGCTGAGCAGGAGAGAAGCGGTGTCGAAGGACGCCTTCTGCACACGTCGCACGCCTTCCATTCAGCGATGATGGAGCCGGCCCTCGCTGACTTCATTGCGATCTTCGAAAAAGTTGCGCTGCACGCGCCGACCATTCCCTACGTTTCGAACCTGACCGGCAAGTGGATTACAGCTGAACAGGCCACCTCTCCAGCTTACTACGCAGAGCATCTGCGCCGCGCCGTTCAGTTCGAGTCTGGCATGCGGACACTTGCGACCGAAGGTGGCTGCTTCATGCTGGAGGTCGGGCCCGGCGATGCCCTTTCGACCCTGGCACGCGCCAATCTGGAAGGACCACAGTCAAGGTTCATCACTTCTTCGCTGTCGCATCCGCGCCAGAAGCGATCGGATGGGCTCGCCATGCGCCAGGCGGCCGGACGGCTCTGGCTTGCCGGCGTATCTGTAGACGCTGCAGCATTGTATGGCCCGGGCCGGCATCGGGTCCCGCTCCCCACATATCCCTTCGAGCGCAGCCGTTATGCGGTGGACGGTCCGCCCGTGTCTTTTGAAGGCGCCGCTGCCGCACGTGCAGAAGAAAGCAGCGACATCCGCCTCTACGCCCCGACCTGGACCCGCGACACTGCGCCGGCAACTGACCCGTCACTGGCTGCACAGCTCTGGTTGGTATTCGGAGCCGAGGGCCCTCTCACCGGCGATATCCTGGCGCAACTTCAGGACGCCGGCGCCGAGTCCGTCCTGCTGGCGCCCGCAGCAATAGCTGGCCAGTCCGGCAAAGTTTTCAACGTGCGCCCAGGATCGGCGGAGGATGTAGAAGCAGCCGTCCGTTCGATCGCGTCTTCGCCGGCGGAGATCAGCGGGGTAATCTACGCTTGGGAGCCGACGCCAGCGGACACGTCAACTTTCGGCGACCTTGCCGGATATGAAACCCTGATCCGGCTCGCCGCGAGCCTTGGCGAAGTCGGTCGAGCGGGCAGGGCGAGAGTCATCGTCGCATCACACGGCGGACAGAGTGTGTTTGGCGAGCCTGTGCGCCGGATTGGCGCGGCTTTCGCTTTCGGCGCCGTGCTGGCTCTCCCATCCGAGCTTCCCCAGGTGGCGATGCGCAGCGTCGATCTGGATCATCTCACCGACGTCGCTGTCGCGGCGCGCCTGCTGACAGCGGAAGCGGCCTTGCGCGATGAAGAACCATTCGTCGCCTGGCGCGCTGGTTGCCGCTGGCTGCGGCGCTACGAACCGATTGCGCCGGAAGTCGAAATCGCGCCGCCAGTCCGGAAGGACGGAGTTTATCTGGTTACGGGTGGACTTGGTGGTCTCGGTCTGGAACTCGCAGAATGGCTCGGCAGAACTGCATCAGCGCGGTTGTTGCTGACATCACGCAACGCATTGCCAGCGCGGGAGACGTGGGACGAGCGCTTGACCGCCGCTGCTCCGGGAGACCGCGCCCTTGCGGCAATCCGCGCTATCCGGCGGATCGAGGAGGCAGGAGGAGAGGTCCTCACGTCCGTTGCTGACGTTTCCGATGCCTCCGCGATGAAGCTTGCGATTGATCAGGCCCACGCACGCTGGGGCGGGATCGACGGCGTCATTCACGCCGCGGGCGTTCCCGGCCTGGGCGAGCCTTCATTCCTCGAAACGGCGGGGGAGATGCGTGCCGTCGTCTCGCCGAAATGGAACGGCCTCACCGTACTGCGCGCGCTGCTGGGCGAGAAACCGCTCGACTTCGTTGTCTTGATGAGTTCGGTCAACGCGCTTGCTCCATCTCCGAATGCCGGCCCCTACGCGGCGGCCAACGCGGTCCTCGACAGCTTTGCGGAAAGCGATGCAGCGCCGGCCTCCTGGCGACGCGTGCTCAGTGTCAACTGGGCTGCCTGGCGCGAGGTCGGTATGGCCGTGAACCTAGCAGTACCGACGACAAAACGTGCTGAACGAGCGGCCTTCCTGAGACGAGCAATCGACCCTAAGGCAGGCGTACAGACTCTCGCGAATTTGCTCGCCAGTGGCCGCAGGCGCGCCGTTGTGACCAGTTATGATCTGCTGAGGGCGATCAACCCGGCGAAGCCGCCTGTCACGCAACCACCTGCGGGCGACGCCGGAACAAGCCGCGCGGGGCGGACTACGGTCTTCGCGGCCCCTGCAAATGAAGTTGAGAGCGGTTTGGCCGAGATCTGGGTGGAGCTGCTTGGCGTCCCCGAAATTGGCGTGACCGACGATTTTTTCGAGCTCGGGGGACACTCTCTGCTGGCGACGCGGTTGCTCGCGCGGATCAACAGCAGATACGGGGTGCGGCTTGCGCTGCGCGACGTGTTCGACAAACGCACCGTCCAAGGCCTCGCCGAGCATCTTTCGACCGCACTCAACCAATTGCAGGCAGCGCAAGAAGATCAAGAGGAGATCCTAATCTGACCATCAATCAGCTCCTCGCGCATCTCGAGTCGCTCCGGATCGGCCTTGCCGTTACCGGCGGGATGCTGCGCGTCCGGGCCGATGCTGGCGTGCTTGATGCGAAAATCCGGCAGATGATCGCTGACAACAAGGTTGAACTAATCAAGGCGCTCGAGGCCAGAGAGCAGGCAGCACAAGCGAATATTGCAGCCATTCCGCGAAGCTCGGCGGGGCAGCTGTCGCTCTTCCAGGAACGCCTTTGGGTGCTTCACAAGCTGGAGCCGGAAAGCACAGCCTACAACCTTGCAATGCTCTGGCTTTCAGATTCCACCGCCGATACGCGCCAGACAGCAGAAGCGATCGCACGATTGTCGAAGCGCCATGAAATCCTGCGCGCAACGTTCCGCGAGGAAGCGGGCAAGCCCCTCGTGCAACTAGCTGACGAGCCAGAGGTCCATATTGTCGATCTGACAGCGCTCACGGACGTCGAAGCGCACCACAAGCTGGAGGACGACCGCTACGCCGCCTCTCACCGGCCATTCGACCTTGAGAACGAAACCGCAGTCAGGTGGGCAATTTACCGCCTGTCTCATGGGCGAACGGCCGTTCTCGTGTCAGCACACCATATCGTGGTAGACCAATGGTCTTTCGGCATTCTGCGGCAGGAGCTCACGAGTGAATGCGAAAACGTCGTTCAGGGTCGTCCGCCTGCCGAAACCAGGGACCTGCAGTACAGCGATTATGCCGCCTGGCAGCGCCGCATCTACGCTGCGCCGGAGGCGGCCAGCGAGCTGAACTGGTGGGAGAAGCGGCTCACCGGACTGCCGCAATTCTCCACATTTCCGCCCGACCAGTTCGGCGACAACCCGGCCGGCGCTTCGCGCCCATTCCGCTGGGATGCCGAGCTGACGCGCGCCATCACAACTTTGGCGCGGAGCCGGGGCGCGACAACCTACATGATGCTTCTCGCCGCGTGCGCAACGGTGCTACGGGCCCACACCGGTCAGACCGATATCGCTCTCGGCAGCCCGATGGGTCTGCGTGAAAGGCCAGAGTTCGAACGCATCATCGGTCCGTTCGTAAACCTGCTCTTGATGCGTCTGGATCTGAGTGATGATCCAACGTTCAGCGAGCTTATCACGCGCGCACGCGATGCCGTCCTCGATGCGCATGACCATCGACTGACGACATTCGAGAGCATTGTCGAACGGGTTAATCCTCCTCGGACATTCGATCGTTCCCCGCTGTTCCAGGTCAGCGTCGTTCTGCACGAAGGAGGCAGCGGGGCTGCTTCTGAAATCTGGAGCGGCGGCGCAATCCAGGATGTGACGTGGTACGCAATTGAGGTCGACGGGCGATTGCAGGGCTCGCTTGAATACCGAACAGATCTCTACCACGCTGAGACAATAGACCGGATTGCGGCACACCTCGAGACGGTGTTGCGCGTCGCCATCGAGGACCCCAACCGCAGGATCAGTCAGATATCACTTCTGACGCCTGACGAGCGACAGAAGGTGCTCAAGGATTTCAACGCGACAGACGCCATCATCGATCGGACGCCGTCTATCGTACAGTTCGAGCGTCAGGCCGCGCTTACGCCGGAGGTCCCGGCCGTGACTTTCGGGGGCGCGACGCTGACATACGATGCTCTCAATCGCCGCGCCAATCGCATCGCTCGCGGTCTGAAATCAATGGGTGTGGGCCGTGGAAGCTTGGTTGGCGTAGGCATGAAGCGATCGCCCGACATGTTGGCGGCGCTCCTTGCCATAGCCAAGACCGGCGGCGCCTATCTCCCTCTCGACCCCGCCTTCCCCGAGGAGCGACTGCGCTTCATGCTCGAAGACAGCGGCACGCAGGTCTTCCTTAGCGATGGCGAGGCGGCGCCGGAAACTCCCGCAGGCGTCCAGGTCGTCGACCCGAAAACATTAATCGAGGCCTGCACCGAAGAGCTCAATCTTGGCGAGCCCATTGCTCCGGACGCCGCAGCCTACGTCCTCTATACCTCAGGATCGACCGGGCGTCCGAATGGCGTCGTAGTTGATCATGCCGCCCTGTCCAATTTCCTCGGCTCCATGCGTATGACGCCAGGTTTCACCAGCGAAGATGTGATGGCGGCCGTCACAACAATTTCGTTCGATATTGCCGGCCTGGAGCTGTATTTGCCGCTGATCGTGGGTGGCCGGATCGAACTCATTGCCACGGAGACGGCGGCAGATGGTCTCGCACTGTCGCATCAAATAGAGGTCAGCGGCGCGACCGTTCTCCAGGCAACGCCTGCGACATGGCGACTGCTGCTTGAGGCCGGTTGGCGGGGGGGCCCGCGCTTCCGCGCCTTCTGTGGCGGGGAGCCTCTTCCGCGCGATTTGGCGGATGACCTTCTCGGGAGGGTCGACCAGCTATGGAATCTCTATGGTCCGACGGAAACGACGATTTGGTCGACTGTCGAGAATGTGGTGAAAGGCGAGGGCAGGATTACTGTCGGTCGCCCCATCGCCAACACGCAAATCTACATCGTGAACACCGCCGGACAACTTTGCCCGACGGGCGTGCCTGGCGAAATCTGGATCGGCGGAGCCGGTCTCGCCCGCGGTTATCATCGTCGAGAGGCTTTGACCTCGGAGCGTTTCGTTCCAGATCCTTTCTCGTCTCATCGGAATGCGCGAGCCTACAGGACGGGCGATATCGGGTTCTGGCAGTCAGACGGACGCCTTGTCCACAACGGCCGCGTCGATCAGCAGGTCAAGGTGCGCGGACATCGCGTCGAACTCGGCGAGATCGAAGCGGCGCTCCGGACCCATCCTGCAGTGCGCGAGGCCGTCGTCGTGGCCCGCACGGCTGGTGATGCCGACGTCCGGCTTGTTGCGTATCTTGTCTACGAGGGGGGCGAAGAGCTGACGGGGAGCGAGGCGAGGGCGCATTTGCGGGGCGTACTTCCCCAATACATGCTGCCGTCAATCTACGTCGCCCTGGACAGCCTTCCCTTGACCCCGAATGGCAAAATCGATCGGCGCGCCTTACCGGACCCATACAAGCGAGCAGCCAGCTCCGGTTCGCAAACAGCTCCCGCGACTGCCATGGAGCGGCTCATTGCCAAGATCTGGCAGGATCTTCTCCAGGTTGAACAGGTTGGGGTCGAAGACAATTTCTTCGAGCTCGGCGGCCACTCCTTGCTTTCGCTTCGGGCCGCCGCCGCCATACACAAGGAGACCGGCTGGCGGATGCCGCCACGAACCCTGTTCTTCCAGACGCTGCAACAGATCGCTGCTTCGGTCCGGCGCGACGAGATCCAGGTCGAGTCAAGCTGATGCACGCATTCTTCTTCGGATCAGGACAACGGAGACTGTTTGGAGTTTACGAGCCATCGCGGCGCGCACGCTCGAAGCGGGCGGCTGTGCTCTGTTACCCTTGGGGTTCAGAGTACCTCCACGCCCATAAGTCGATGCGGCAGCTCGCCAGCCTGCTGGCCGAGGCTGGCGTCGATACCCTTCGCTTCGACTACTTCGCCACCGGTGATTCCGCGGGAAATGACTCCGAAGGCGACCTCACGAGCAGGCGGCAGGACATCCTCATTGCAGTCGAGGAGCTGACCAGTCTTTCGGGTGCGACCCGCGTAACGCTGGTCGGCTTACGTCTCGGCGCAACACTTGCGGCCCAGGCATCTCGCGACCTCGGCAAGACAATCGATGGGCTCGTCCTCTGGGATCCGATCACCGACGGTTCTGCCTATATTCAGGAACTCTATGCCATGTGCCGCGCGCAGCCTGTCGCCCGAAAGGAACCTGCGCCGAGGCCGGCAAGTGCTGGCGGAGGAGTCGACATTCTCGGATTTCCGCTGACAGAGCGCATGCACGCCGAGCTGCGGGATCTGTCGCTTGGTACGATTGTTCAGCATGTTCCGTGCCCGCTTTACGCTGTGACGTCCGGTCCGCCGGCCGACTTCGAGCGCGTGCGCGCCGCTTTGGGGCAGGTGTCGCCGGCAGCGGTCGAGCGTGTCGAGAACAGGCCGATCTGGCTTGAGGACTGGCCCCGGAATACCGGCGAGGTGCCGGTGAAAATACTGCAACAGATCGTGCCGTGGGTCGCGCGATGATGAAGACGAATGACAAGGTGGTCTTGCTCGGCGAACGGAAGTCCATTGTGGCCATTGCGACCCAATCTACGGCGGCTGGCGACGCCAGCCGGCCGGCTATCATCATCCTTAATACCGGAATCGTTCACCGCGTCGGCCACAACCGCATGTACGTGACCTTGTCCCGTGAACTCGCGGAGCTCGGTTACATTGTGCTGCGGCTCGACCAATCCGGCATAGGAGACAGCGACGTCCGCCCGGACCTCGTCGATCCCCTGCTTGTCGGTCTTGCCGACATCAAGGAGGCGATCGACTGGCTGTCGTCCTCCAGAGGCGTGAAGAGCGTGATTCTGATGGGACTCTGCTCCGGCGCCAATCAATCGATCATTTATGCAGGTAGAGATGAGCGGGTTGTGGGGACGGTGCTGCTTGACCCGAGCATACCTTCCACGACCCGTTACCGCCTGAACAATCTTGCGGCGCGGCTGATGCGCAGCGAGACTTGGACGAATCTGCTGCGCGGCAAAGGCCGCCTATGGCGTCTGGTAAAGCGGAATTCGTCGAAGGCCACTGGCGAGGAGTGGGCGCCCGACCAGCTCTCTTTCAAGAATCCGGAGATCAGGGCGTTTGTGGAGAAGTCGTACGGCGAGGCCGTGAGTAGCGGCAACCAGATCCTGGCGATTTTCACCGGGGGAATGAGATACCAGCACAATTACCGGCGGCAGCTGCTCGATGCGATGCCTAATGTCCGCTTTGGCAATCAGCTGCAGCTCGAATACCTTCCGCATTGCGATCACACTTTCATGTTCGCGGACGATCGCCGCTGGTTGTTCGAGAGGGTGAAGGCCTGGGTGCAGGCGACAACGTTTGTCGACCGCGGCGTTGTAGCGCCCAAGCGCGCGGCTTCCGAGGCGTGAGACCAGAATGGCCAGTATCCGCCGCGCCCTCATCTTCGCATCGGTAGGCCGCTACGCCTCCAGAGCCATAAACCTCGCGACGACGGTCGTGATCGCACGCCTGATGGATCCCAAGGAGTTTGGGATATCTGTTCTGGGCGCTTCGAGTTTCCTGATCCTCGGCGCGATCCGTGAACTGGCCTCGGTCAACTACATGGTGCAGCAGAAGGAACTCACGCGCGACAAGATCAACAGTGTCTTCACGGTCAGCCTTGCGATCACCATCGTCCTGACGGTCGTGGTCCTGTTGCTCGCACATCCCATTGCGGCGCTTTACGGCGAGCCGCGGCTCGCCTTCTACATCCAGATCGCCACAATTGGCTTCGCGATCGGGCCTTTCATGCAGCCGCTCTATGCGCTCTGGAGCCGTGAACTGGCGTTTCGGACGATCTCCGCCATGGACATCATGACCGCCGTTGTGACGTCGGTGACGTCAATCGGTCTTGTGTGGCTTGGCTTCAGCTATATCGGTCTCGCCTGGAGCTCAACGATATCCGCGGTGCTCGGCGTTGCCGTGGCCGTGTGGCTGAGCCGCAGCCAGCTGGCGATTTTCCGCTTCTCGCTGAAAGAATGGCGAAGCGTTCTGTCGTATGGCTTTTTTGGCAGCGCTACGGCGATAATTTACCGCGTGTCGGACGCGTTGGCGTTTCTTGTGCTTGGAAAGCTGTTGAGCCCCTACGCCATCGGCCTGCTGCAACGGGCTGTAACGCTTGCGACCTTCACCGACACTGTGATTCTTGCTGGCGTAAACTCCATCACGCTTCCCGCATTTTCGCAGAAGGCTCGCACCGGCGCAGATCTCAAGGAGGCCTACCTGACCGCAGTGTCCCACGTGACCGCCGTACAGTGGCCCGCGCTCGCGTTCATTAGTGCGATGGCGCTGCCATTGACGCTGCTGGTGCTCGGGCCGCGATGGATGGAGATTGCGCCCCTCGCCCAGATTATTGCCCTGTCCCTGCTGTTTAACTTCGCCGGCTCGTTGAACTTCCCCCTTCTCGTCGCCGTAGGCGCAATCCGGAAGACTTGGCTGACGGCCATCATCCAGGTTGTCGTTTCCCAGATCGTCGTTGTCTGGGCAGCCAGCTACGGATTGCTCGCCATCGCGTTGAGCGGCCTTGCAACCGTGCCTCTCAGCCTGGTGTTATGGACGGCGCTTGTTCGCGCCCATGTGCCATTCAGTCTCTACGAACTATTGGGCGCGTTGCGCAAAAGTCTCCTCGTCTTGCTGTTTAGTGCGGTGGGGCCGATCACTGTGCTGGTCTACCGGAGCGGTGCGCCCTCAATTCTGGATGCAGCTGTGGCCGCGGTCTTGTGCGCAGCAGGATGGCTGGTAGCGATTTGCCTGACCCGTCATCCCTTTCTGAACGAGTTGACCAAAGTGCGTGCCGTCGTCCTGAGGCGGCTTTCGCCGCGAACGAACAGCTGAGCTTGCTGCAGCTACGGAGGCTCGGTTTCGCAGCGACCGATCGCGAACGAGTCCTACTCAGACGAAGAAAGCGTCGAAAAGTGCATGCTCGGAAGGTCGGTCTGTCCTGCTGGCGTTTCAATTGCGATCGCTCCCCAAAACTCCGGGAGCGGGCGGAAGCACCGCAACAGACAGGGGCCGATGCTCTGCCACGGGGGAATAATCTCGCTTCCTTCATTAGGTTCGACCGACACCGTAAAAGCCGACAGATCAAGCGAAAGGCCAAGGCCGAGCGCCTTGGCGTAGGCTTCCTTGCGTGTCCAGCAAGCAAAGAAGCCATCGAGCTGCTGGTCCTGTCGTAAGCCGAGCAGCGCCGTCACCTCTGCCTGTGAGAAATTAGAATGCGCGAGCTCCTCATAGTCCGGCATCGCACGTACTTCCTCCACGTCGACGCCGATCGATCGACCGCGCGCGACCGCAGCGAGAGCCCAATCTTTCGAATGGGACAGACTGAATTCAAGCTTGTTCGTGCCAGCTTCGTTCTCCAGATAAGGCTTGCCGAAGGGACCGTATCCGAAGCGGATCGCGTCAGGCGGACATTCGGAGCAGCGGCCCAGCAGCTGGCGCAGCATTCCGCGGGCGACCGTAAAGCGGCGTCGATCCCGGTCAAAATGGAAGCGCGCCGCGCGCTCGTGCTCGTCGGGAGCCAACGTCGCTGCGAGCTGGTCAACGACCTGTGAAGGTTGGTCTAGCGCCATCAAACACAGGTGCACCCCACCTCGCGCTAGTGGACGCGGATCAAGGTCGCCTACAGCGCACGGCGTCCAGACTTGATTAATGTATACCTCCATCGGCACGACTTCGAGGGCGGGGCGTCCGTGTGTGGCTCCGGTTATTCAGGACGATGTCGACCAAATTTGCAATCAACCAGACTAACATCCGGGTCGTTCGCGCCCTCACGCGGTGCTTATGCCCTGCTGAGGTGCTACCCAACTTTAGACCATCCGGGCGCAGAGTTTTCGATCCGTATCGCTCCTGGCGGGCTGGTGGCGCCGGGGCCGTAGTGCAACGCGACCGGGGTTTGTTCCCGATCGCGCTGTGTGGTCGTAGCTCGTTGTAGTCTCTACGCCAAGCCTCCAGCTTTTCGCGGGCGTCCTCGAGCCCCAAGAACCAGTGGGCGTTCAGCCACTCAGCTCGGAACCTACCGTTGAAGCTTTCGATGAAGGCGTTGTTGGTCGGCTTGCTGGGGCGCGAGAAATCCAGCGTGATGTCCATGCTGATAGGCCCATAGATCAAGATCACGGGAGATGAACTCCGAACCCTGATCGACGCCGATGCGCTTCGGACCCGAGCAAAATATACTGACGGCGTGCTTGACGGTGCCCTTCAAGCCAACGCTAGCTGAGCGAGCGAAAGCGAAAGATGGCGAAGGGTCGATCGATAATCGAGTGGGAATGACACCAACCTTCGCGGTCTATCGCGGCAGCCGACAATCGCTGCGACTGCCCCCGGGAACTAGTCAGGAAGTCGTTCTAAGGCATATGCGGGAACGCAAGAAGTGCCGGCAATCGGGCTCTCGAGCCGCGAGGCTGTAGCCATTGGCGCGTCAGGATCGTCCTCGACCACCTGCGCGAACTCGCCACACCCTGACAGGATGAGGCCCCATCCGCGCCTGCTCATGCCGGTCGAGCGCCGGCGTTTATGTTCTGGATATTGACGCCGAAGGACTTCAGCTCCGGTTGCAACCCGAGCTATCTGATTGAACTTTGCTTTCGTGAAAGGCGCCGCTCGCACTCGGTTTCAATCCGGAATGCTGCCAGACTGACACATGCCATCCGCATTTATGGATTAAACGGAAGGGTTCAGTAATGCCTGCGATCATCACAGTCACGATGAACCCTGCCGTCGATGTGTCCACGTCGGTTGAACGCATCGAGCCTGTGCGCAAGCTGAGATGCCGTGCGGAGCGGCGTGAGCCAGGTGGAGGCGGCGTCAATGTAGCCCGGGTCATTCATCGCCTTGGCGGTGACGTACTGGCGGTTTATCTCGCTGGCGGCGTCGTCGGCGAGCAGTTGAAAAACCTGATTGCCCGAGAAGACGTCCGCGCACGGGTCGTGCCGATCGCAGAAGAGACGCGCGAAAGCTTCACGGTGACAGACGAATCGACCCGCGATGAATTTCGCTTTGTAATGCCCGGGCCGAACCTGACAGAGAGTGAGTGGCGCGCCGCGCTTGGGGCGATCGAGAGCTCCGCGACAAGCGAAGCCTATCTTGTCGTCAGCGGTAGTTTGCCGGGAGGCGCCCCGGATGACTTTCATGCGCATCTGGGGAATGTCGCCAAGCGTGCTGGCGCCCGGTTCGTTGTCGACGCTTCCGGCGCCCAGCTTCGGGCAGCCCTCGATGCAGGTGTATTCCTGGCCAAGCCGAACCTGCGTGAACTCCAGGACATTGTGGCAGGCGATCTCAGCAACCAGGCCAGTCAGATCCTTGCGTGCCGGGAACTTATCGCGGCCGGCAAGGCTGAAATCCTCGCGCTTACGCTGGGTTCGGCAGGCGCGCTTCTCGTTACCAAGGATGAGGCCTGGTTCAGTGAGCCCCTTAAGGTCAAGGTTGCAGGTACGGTCGGCGCCGGGGACAGTTTCCTTGGCGCACTCATCTTTTCGCTCGCCGCAGGTCACGCGCTTGAGGACGCCCAGCGCAACGCGGTTGCCGCCGGGGCGGCGGCGCTTCTGAACGAGGGTACGCAGCTGGCCTCTGTTGAGGCAATTTATCGGTTGGCCAGGGATGTGAGACTGCATCGCCTCTAATGTGTCAGGTCCCGCGAAGATCCGGCCAACGGCAAGTGTCGCAAAGGGCGCGGGGCCTTACGCATCGCGTGTCACGAAAGCCTTCGACGAAGCAAGGCCTCTAGCGCATGTAGGGCAGCTTGCTTTCGATCACTCTGAGACCTTGTTCGGCTTCCGCAACCCGGCGCTTGACCGAAACAAAGCTGTCAGGGCTTACAGATATCGAGTCAATTCCGCATGCCACCAGGAATTCGGCGAACTCCGGATGGTCGGATGGCGCCTGTCCACACAAGCCGACCTTGGCGTATGCTTCATGTGCTGCGGCGATGACGTTGCTGATCATCCATTTCACGGCCGCGTCCTGCTCATCGAAGAGGTCGGCCAGCTCCTCTGAGTCACGGTCGACGCCCAGGGTCAGCTGAGTGAGATCGTTGCTTCCGATCGAAAAGCCATCAAAGCGTTGCGCAAATTCGCGTGCGAGCACGACATTGGACGGGATTTCGCACATCACATAGACTTCAAGGCCATTCTCACCGCGCTTCAGGCCGTTCTCCGCCATGACC
>JBGAKC010000031.1:0-59096 GCA_044224605.1 Hyphomonadaceae bacterium | reverse complement strand
TGCGTGACGGTGCGCCAGCGCCGTGCGCCGAGCGTCGCCGCAACCTCTTCCGTCTCGCGGTCGATCTCTTCCAGTACGGGTTGCACCGTCCGCACCACGAACGGCAGACCGACGAAGATCAGCGCCATCACGACGCCGGTCGAGGTGAAGCCGATCTTGACGCCGAACCAATCATCGAGGATCGCGCCGAATGGTCCGCTGGGCGCATAGAGTGTCGCAAGCGCGATGCCGGCGACGGCTGTTGGAAGCGCGAACGGCAGGTCCACCGCCGCATCGAGCCAGCGGCGTCCGGGGAATTTGTAGCGCACGAGCACCCACGCCACGAGCACGCCGAACACAGTGTTGACCACCGCCGCCAGCATCGCCGCTCCGAATGAGAGCTGCAGTGCGGCGACGACGCGCGGATCGAACGCGATCTTCCAGAATTCGTCCCAGCCGAGCGACGCGGAACGCACCGCGAGCCCGGCCAGCGGGATCAGCACGACAAGCGACAGGTACGCAATCGTGTACCCCAGGCTCAAACCGAAGCCCGGGAGGACGCTGCGCCGTCGCCAGCGGAAATTATGCGCCCCGTCCGGCGCCGCTGCCGTCATGCACTATCTCGCTGGCTGGTAGATCTGGTCGAAAAGGCCGCCAGCGTCGAAGTGCTTGGCCTGCGCCTGGGCCCATCCGCCAAAGAGCGGATCGTCGATGCTGACCATGTCGATCTGCTTGAAGCGTCCAGCATCGGCTGGATCCATGGCTGCGGCGTCAATCGGACGATAGAAGTGCTTTACGACAATCTTCTGTCCGGCAGGCGAATACAGATATTTGAGATAGTCCTCGGCGACCTGCAGCGCGCCATGTTTCGCTGCATTGCCCTGCACCACGGCGACCGGCGGTTCGGCCTTGATCGACAGCGTCGGGTAGATCAGCTCATAGCCGTCGGAGGCATGCTCCTTCAGCGTATTGTAGGCCTCGTTTTCCCAGGTGATCAGCGCGTCGCCGGTACCCTGCTGGGCGAAGGTGGTGGTGGCCGCCCGCGCTCCTGTATCGAGCTTAGCCGCGTTCCTGTAGACCGTTGCGACAAAATCCTTTGTCTTTGTCTCGTCGCCCGCGAACTGCTTCATCGCCCAGGCCCAGGCAGCAAGATAGTTCCAGCGGGCGCCGCCCGACGTCTTCGGGTTCGGCGTCACGACGGAAACGCCCGGCAACGCCAGATCGCCCCAGTCATGGATGTTCTTCGGATTGTCCTTGCGCACCAGGAACACGATCGTCGAAGTGTAGGGTGAAGAGTTGGCGGGCAATTTCGAGCGCCAGTCGGCCGGAATCTTCCCTGTCTCCTTGGCGATGAGGTCGATGTCGCTCTGAAGGGCGAGCGTCGCCACGTCGGCTTCCATCCCGTCGATCACGGAACGCGCCTGCTTGCCCGACCCGCCGTGAGACATGTTAACCTCGACCGTCTTCCCGTCCGCCGTCTTGTAGTTGGCCGAGAAGTCGGCGTTGAACTCTTCATAGAGTTCGCGCGTCGGATCGTATGAGGCGTTCAGGAGCGAAATTCTGGCCGATGACGACTCGCCTCCGCACGCGGCAAGCGCCAGCGATGCGGCCACAGCGACATGCTTCAGGCGCATGGGTAGTCCTCCGGAGCGGCTATTACGCTAGTGGTCCGGTAGAGTTTGTCAAACCTGGCTCAGGCGACAGCGTCCCGCAAACGCACCGGCAGGCGGGCCTCCACGGCATCGGCAATCGTGGTCCGGTCGAGCACGCTGCGAGTTGCATCAGCGACCTGCGCGAACACACGGCGCACCTCGCAGCTCGCCTCCTCGTCACAGTCCTCGCAGCGACGGTACGCGATCTTCGACAAGCATGGCAGCGGCGCGATCGGACCGTCGATGATGCGCAGGACTTCGCCGAAAGAAATCGTGTCCGCAGGCCGTAAAAGCCCATAACCACCGGCTTTTCCGCGCCTTGAGACGACGAGGCCGTGATGCTTCAGGTCGAGCAGGATCTGCTCGAGAAACTTCTTCGGAATGTTCTGCGTCTCGGCGATCTCGGAGATGAAGGTCGGCTTTCCGGACGGCTGCTTGGCGAGCGCCACGAGCGCCCGCAGAGCATACTTGGCCTTCTGAGAAATCATCGGCGTGAACCAGCACGAGGGACCCGGTCGCCGGCAATCTCGCCTGCGACTCCGTTGAAACTATATTGTCCCTGTAGAGTAAGTAAACCGATAGCACCGCCTTTCCAAGCGCTGGAAAAGCGGCTCTTTCTTCATTCCGAACAAGAGATATGGCGGGGACATGCATCGACAACCCTTCTCCCTGTCCGGGTTCGCCCTCGCCATGGCCGCCCTGGCCGCGCCGGGCGCACACGCGCAGGACAAGACCGGGGAAAAGCCCTTCCGGCTGGGAAGCGCGATAGGCGCGCCGGACTGGCTGAAAGTCTCCGGTTCGCTCAGGCCCCGCTACGAGACGCTGGCAAGCACGTTCTACACCGGGCGGACCGGCGGGGATGAACTCCTCAGTCTTCAGACCCTTCTGAAGGTCGAGGCGGGGATGGGCGACTTCGTCATCGGCGGTGAACTGCTCGATGCCCGTCTTCTTTCCGGCAACGCAGGCGGTGGGGCGCCAGCCGAAGTGGACGCACTCGAGCCCGCCCAACTCTATCTCGCCTGGCGGCCCAAGAATTTTCTTGCACAGGGCGCCAGCCTCGATCTCACGCTGGGCCGCTTCACGATGGACCTCGGATCGCGCCGGCTCGTCGCGCGCTCCGGGTACCGAAACTTACTGACACAGTTCGACGGCGTGCGCGCCGTATGGACCAACGCGGACAAGCTCAAGGCGACAGCCTTCTATTCTTCGGTCGCGACGCGTGCGCCTTCGGATGTGGCGTCTGCGCTCGACAACGAGGTCGCGTTCAATCCCGTGACAGACAATATCCGCTTCGGAGGTCTCGATCTCGAACTTCCCCTGCCCCGCGGAATCGTCGGTGAGCTCTATCTGCTCGATCTGGACGAAGATGATGCAGCCGGCTCGCCCACGCGCAATCGCCAACTTTCCACGACCGGCGGGCGGCTCCGCCTCGCTCCGAAGACCGGCGCGTTCGATTTCGACATGGAGTATGCAGGCCAGACGGGGACTGTCCGCGCCACGACCAGCGCGTCCGACGTCACTGACCTCGATCACGATGCCAGCTTCTTCCATCTGGAAGGCGGCGTCACATTCGATGGACCCTGGTCGCCACGCCTTGCCCTGCAGTTCGACCGCGCAACCGGCGACAAGTCTCCTGCCGATCTCTCGAGTGAAAGGTTCGACACGATATTCGGCGACAGGGCGTTCGAGTTCGGGCCGACCAGCATCTATGGCGCCGTTGCCCGCACCAACATGTTCTCGCCTGCCCTGCGCTTCGAGTTCAGGCCGGATACGGCGTCGGATGCCTATTTCGCCGTCCGCCGGATCATACTCGATCAGCCGCGCGACAGCTTTGCCAACTCAGGCGTCCGCGACGCCAGCGGCGCCTCGAGCGATGATGCGGCGATGCAACTCGATTTCCGCTACCGGCGCTGGCTTGTGCCCGACAGTGTCCGATGGTCCTTCGGCGCCGCGAGTTTGTTCCGGGGCGATTTCCTGAAAGAAGCGCCGAACGCCACGGGCCAGGGCGAGGCGCTGTTCGGCTTCACGGACGTGACCTGGACGTTCTAGGCCAGCCGCACGCCTTCGAACGTACGCTTCATCATCAGCTGGTGCTCGACATGGGCGATGGCCTCGATTGCCTCGCCGAGCCGGTCCTTCACGGCCGCCAGCGCAACCGCCGCCTGCGCCTGGGTCGCCTGACCCGAGCGACCCAGGCTTTCGGCCTCCTCGCAGGCATCCCCAAGGGCCATCAGCCCGACACTGCGCGCCGCTCCTTTTATGGCGTGGGCGGCGTCCGCCCAGTGTTCGGCGCCCTGCGAGGGATCGAGCATGCGGCCCCAGAGGTCGGCCGACTGGCGGAATATTCCAAGCGCTTCAACGGCGAGGCTGGCGTCGGCCCCGGTCATGGTGGAGAGCTGCTCGAGATCGATAACGGCCGTCATGGCCCAAATCCCCTGCTGCGCCAAAGGTGCGCCTGCCGCGATAATGGCAGGTTAAGTGCAGATATTTTGACCTGATTCCCGAAGCGAAGGCCGGCGAAACCGGTCCGGCAGGCCTTTCCCCGCGCGGCATGATGGGCCCGCCATTACCAGCGTAGCGTCGGGGCCTCATTTCCGGGCATTCCGGCGGGCATGCCGAACTTTCGCCTTGATGCTGCGCGAGCTTGGCCTCACAATTTACCGGGTAATGGGGTCAGCCCGATGATCGATGTCATTGTCAATGTACGGGATGCGGTGTTCGCGGCGCTTGTCGCGTGGACAGGTGTTGGCGATTCCGAACCGGCCAAGCCGATGAAAGACCAGGACATGAAGCGCGGCAAACCCGCGCCGATCGAGAAGCCGGTCCAGCAGCAGGCGCCCAAGGTCTACTAGACCGCCCGCTGGGCCGCTTGCGGCCGTTAACCGCAATTCTGCAACGAACTGCGTGACGGCGAGGAACTTTTCGCGCGCTGGCGTTTGCGATGGTCGTGCAGATTCAATCGTGCTGGGTGACTCACCCCCCTTTCCAAGTTCCCGCGGCGCCTGCACATTGGCTCCGCTGTGTGGGCGGGTTTGAACCGCGTCCCCGGGACATGTTCCCGGGTTCATGTCCACGCCCGCTTGCTGGCGCAAGTACGCCACACTGACCTGGTCAACCTGAACACATGAACGATTTCACCGACCGCCGCCTTCCCAACCGGGTCCGCGTCCAGCTTGACGCTGCGCGAACAGCCGGAGCGTGGATGCCATGGGCGGGCGCCGCCCTCGCCCTCCTCCTGTGGGGGGGCATCACCGTATGGCTTGTCGCCGCCCTCGGCGTCGAGGGCCTGATGAAGCAGCCTCCGCTTCTCGTCGCCGGCAGCGCCGTCGTGATGTTCTCGACCGGGCTTGCGCTGGTCTGCGCCGGCGTCATGGCGCGTGAAGGCGCGCGAACATCGGAAGCCAACCGCGTCGTGCTGACATCCGCGCGCCTTCTGCTGGAGCCGGCTGAAGTGACACGCGAGGAGGTCGGCAATCTGGCCGAGGCCGTCGCGCGCGAAACGCAGACGCTGAACAAGGCGCTTGAAGATACGCGCCAACGGCTCGATGCGCTCAAGAAGGATATCGAAAGCAGCGTGAGCAGCGCGCTGAAGGCCGCCGAGATCGTACGGACGGATTCGGAAGTGCTCGTCCAGAAGATGGGCGCCGAGCGTCAGAGCCTGGCCCAGCTCGCCGAAGGCCTGCGCAACCAGTCCGAGGCGCTGGCCAAGTCCATTCCGCGCCATGCGCAGATGATGTCGGAAGCCGCACGGGCGGCGCAGGATCAGGTGCGCCAGGCCGACGCCACGCTCGACCAGCGCCTGAAGGATCTGCAGGAAACTGCAGGCCATCTCGCCTCGCGCATTGACCAGCTCGACACCATGGGCGCCGAAAGCCGAAAACGCGCGCAGAATCTCGGCGGCGCGCTGAGCCGCCTCGACGAACAGCTCGTGCAGTCGACCCGCATGGTCGAAGCCGCCACCAAGGCCGGCGAACTCGCCAGCGCCGCCGCGAAATCGACCGCCGAATCGCTGCGCGACAGCATTTCGGACGCGCTCGACTTGGCCATGAAGGCGACCGAGACCATCAATTCCCGGTCTTCCCAAGCGGCGGATGATGCGCGTAACGCCATGGCCGCGCTGAAAGACGCCGGCGTTCAGGCCGAGGCGACCACCCGCGCCGCCGCCCACGCCGCCCGCCAGCATGCCGACGAGACGGAAAAGCGCATCACGCAGCTGTCGGAATCCCTCTTCCGCACAGCCGCGCGCGCCACCAACGCCGCCGAAGACGGTCTCGAACGCGCCCGGCAGCGCATCGAGAAAGCCTCTCTCCTCATCGGCCAGATGCGGGACGAGCATGAACAGTCATCGACCGTCGACGACCTGATCCTCGAGCCGCACAGGCGTCAGGCCGCCGCCCCTGCCCCGCAGCCGCCCGTCGCTCCGCCGCCGGTCCAGTCCCGGCCCGAGCCCATCGACCTTCCGGAACTGCTCCTGAAGAAGAAGCAGGAGTCCGCCTTCCCGCCGCTCTTCGCGCCAGAAGCCTCGCGCCCTGCCGCAACACACAAGCCCACCGCCTCGGGCGGCTTCGACGACCCGATGTGGAACCCCATGCGCCGCGATGCACAGGATGATGAACTCGTGCTCAGCACGGTCGCTCCGGCCACTGCCCCCCGCCGCGATCCGCTGTTCGATCCGGAGCCGGCGCGCAGCAATGGTCATAACGGCCACAATGGCGCGAATGGCGGCAACGGGTCTTCGGCCTGGCGCGGCCTGCTCTCCGGCATCGAGGAAATCCCGCTGCAGGTGCGCGAGCACACGGCTGGCCAGATGATTGAGCGCCTCGACCGCGCGGGCGTACGCCTGCATCATGTGGTCAAGGCGTCGGACCTTCGCCGCATCGCCACCGCGTCACATCACGGCGAACACCAGCGCCGCCGTGCTATCCGCGAGGTGGCGCCCGGCGAGATCCAGCGCGTTTCCCGCATGCTGGAAACCGACCGCGACCTGCAACAGGCCGCGCGGCACTTCATCTCAAACGAGGCATCGGACGCGCTGCGCGTACTGTCGATGGCGGAACGGGCGCGTGAGGATGCGGCCCCGAGGCTATCGGCTTACCTGCTGCTCGACGCCGCCCTCGGAGCGGCGCTCTAGACCCTGACTATTGCGGCTTCGCCGGCTTGGCCGTCACGGTCTTTGCGACGAACGCGGCGACGTCATCGGCAAGCTTCTGCGCAACCAGCGCAAGTGCAGCGGCGCGGGCGCGAGGGGCGCGATCGGCCGGATCGCCTTCCGACAGGAAGGTCTGCTGCGCGATCATGCGGCGCGTGCCCGAATCCATCAGCGTCACCTGAACCTCGGCGCGAACCGGCGACGTGTTCTTGCCAACCGAGAGTTCGATGACCCGCCAGCGCACGTCATAGTCGGTCTGGGCGCCGAGCTGGCCCGGCACGGCCTTGCCCGGGCCGCTCGCCTTGGTCAGCGAGTTCACCAGCGCGTTCTGCAGCAGCGCCGGGGCGATGTCCGACCAGCGCACGTCCGAGAGAAAGATCAGTTCCTGGTTGTCGCGCACGGCGATGTCCGAGCCTGCGAACGCGCGCGAGGATTCGGGAACATAGACAGCGACATCGGCCTGCAGCGGATCGGTCGGCGCGTTGGCGCGGTCGGCCGGCAGCGAGATCAGCGCCGAGGGAATGGTCGGCGTCGGCAGGACCGAGACACAGCCTCCGAGGGCGAGCGTCGCGAAGGCTAGGGCAACAAACGGCGTCTTCATGGCTGTTCTCACCGTTCGACCGGCTGGGGCTGCTGATAGACGAACCGGCTCGGGTCCTGCTCGATCTGCGCAAGCAGGCCCTGCAGGCGGATCATCATCGACTGGAGGTCCGTGGCCGCATGGCCGATCTGCTGGAGCGACCGCGTCGCCGCCGGCGTCAGATCGGTGTTGAGCTGCGAAACCACCTCGTTGACGTTCGCCATCGCGATGCGGGCGTCCTTCAGCACCGGATCGAGATCCTTGAGCGCCGCGTCGGCGCTTACAGTCAGCGTCGAGATATCCGAGCCGATCGAGTTTGCAGCCTGATCGACTGCCTTTGCGGCGGACTCGAGTGCGGCTGCAGCCGTGTTGATCGTCACCAGCGCCTTGGTCGCGGCGTTCACGAGACCGTCGTCGGCGGCGATCTTGGCGGCGGCCTTGTCGACGCTGGCGAGCGTCGAGGAGAAGTGCGCGAGGTTCTCGTCCGACAGCATCAGGTTGATCTTCTTGATCGTGTCGCCGGAGACGCCGAGCAGGTCCTGCCCGCCCTGGAAGAGCTCATCGACGATCGTGCGGCTGGTGCGAATGCGCGGCGTCACTCCATTGACCGGCGCAAGCATCGGCTTCCTTGGATCACCTGCGAGGATCTGAATGAAGGTGACGCCGGTAATGCCCATGAAGTTGAGCTGCGCGACACTGTCCGTGCGCACCGGCGTCTGCGCGTCCACGCGGATGTGGGCGATGACGTTGTTGGGGTCTTCGCGGTCAAGGCGCAGGGTCTGAACCTCGCCGACCTTGATGCCGTTGAAGCGCACCTCGCCGCCTTCCGACAGGCCGTTGACCGGCCCATTGAACACGACGTCGTAGTCCGAATACGAACGGTTCAGCGGGTTGCCCGCGATCCACAGCGTGAACAGCGCCAGGGCTCCTGCAGCGAGGAGCACAAAGGCGCCGATCAGCACATAGTTGGCCTTGTTTTCCATGGCCTATCTCACCGCCGCCCGGCCACGCGGGCCAGAGAAATATTCCTGTATCCACGGATGCGGGTTCTTGCGGACCTCATCCAGTGGGCCGATTGCAAGCACCTTGCCGCTGTTAAGTACGGCGATCCGGTCGCACGTCGCTACAAGCGAATCCAGGTCGTGCGTAACGAGGAACACGGTTAATCCGAGCGCCTGGCTCAGCGACCGCACCAGTTCGTCAAACTTCGCCGCACCGATCGGGTCCAGGCCGGCGGTCGGCTCGTCAAGGAAAAGCAGGTCCGGATCAAGCGCAAGCGCCCGCGCCAGAGCCGCGCGCTTGCGCATGCCCCCGGAAAGGTCACCCGGCCGCTTCGGCGCCGCCTCGAGCTCAAGACCCGCTAGCCGCAGCTTGAGATCAGCCAGTTCGCGCATCAGGGCATCGGGTATCTTCGTGTGCTCCACCATGGGCGCCATGACGTTCTCGCGAACAGTCAGGTTCGAGAACAACGCTCCGTCCTGAAACATGACACCCCAGCGGCGCTCGATGGCTACTCGCTCCTCGCGCGAAAGCTGGTCGATCCGCTCGCCGAACACCTCGATCTGGCCGGCCTGCGGCGTGTGCAGGCCCACGATCGAACGAAGCAGCACGGATTTGCCGGTGCCCGATCCGCCAATGACGCCGAGCACCTCGCCTTTCATCAGATCGAGGTCGAGATCCTCGTGGACGGTGTGCGAGCCGAAGCGGTTGACAAGCCCCCGGACGCGCACGGCTACCTCCCCTGCGCCGGCTGGGGCCTTCTCACGATCAGCGGAAGCGGTGTCGTAACTCATACATCAAGCAGGTAATAGAGGACGGCGAACATCGCATCGAGCGCGATCACCAGGAAAATTGACTGAACGACGGCTGATGTCGTGCGGCGGCCGAGCGAGACGACATCGCCCTCGACCAGCATGCCCTGCCGACAGCCGACCATGGCGACAACAATGGCGAACACGGGCGCCTTCACAATGCCAACCCAGAAGTGACGCGCCGGGATGACCTCCTGGAAGCGCGCAATGAAAAGCTGGGGCGAAATGTCCATCGCGCTCCAGGCTGCAATCAGACCCCCGACAATGCCTGCAATGGTCGCCGCGAAAGTCAGCAGCGGCGTCATTATGATCAGCGCGAGCAGGCGCGGTGCAACGATCGCCTCCATGGGGTCGAGGCCGATCGTGCGCATTGCATCGATTTCCTGGCGCATCTTCATGGCGCCGATCTGTGCGGTGAACGCCGAGTCCGTCCGGCCAGCCAGCAGGATTGCGGTAAGAACAACGCCGAACTCGCGCAACATGCCGATGCCGACGAGCTCGACCGTAAATACGGACGCGTTGAACATCGCGAGCAGGTTCGCTCCGATGAACGCGATCACGAGGCCGATGAAGAAGGACAGGAAACAGACGATCGGGAGCGCATCGAGACCCGCCTCCTCCATAACAGACACCACTGACTTCCAGCGGATCCGGCGTGGGTTGACGATCAGCCGCCCGACGGTCGCCGTCGTCTCGCCGATGAAGCTCAGGAGGCCAAGGAATTCCGTCCACGCCTGCACCGCCCCGCGCCCGGCGCGGTCGAGGAGAGCGATGAAGCCCGGCGGACGGATCGGATCGGGCGGCGCCGCCGGACTCGCCTTGCGCACCTTGCCGAGCAGGCGTTCGATCGTCGGATGACTTCCGCGGATCAGGATCGGATCATCGATGCCCTCGAGGGCGCCCAGTGCGCGGTCGATCAGATAGGCGCCCGACGTGTCGATACGGTCGAGCCGGCTGACATCCAGGGTCGCGTCATACGCGACTTTCGTATTGCGAAGTTTTTCCTCGACGAGCGCGACGGTCCAGACAGTCCATTCGCCGATGACGGAAAGAACCTGCTTTCCGTCAGGCGTGGTCTCCACCTGAAAACTTGTCGTATTGCCCGTCATCACTCGATTTTACAGTACAAACGTATAGCAAACACCAAACGCGACTGCCTCGCGATTGGGTTCCCTTGCCGGTTGCGTGAAGCCGGCCGGATTAAGACATCGGCAAACCTCGCGTTTTCCTCAGATTCCCTGCTAGAATTGCGCCGTTCGTCTGCGGAGTGTTAATGCGCGCCCTGATCGTCGCCGCCGCCCTCATGGGCCTGCTGCTGGTGGCCGCCGGCGCCGCCGGGGCCCATACCGTCCCCATCGATGCGGGTCCGCGCTGGCAGAGCGCGATGCTCTACGGCTTCGTCCACACGCTGGCCACGGCCGTGTCGGCCATGCTGCCCTTCCGCTCCTGGCTGCAGATGGCCAGCGGCTGGTGCTTCGTTGTGGCGGTGATCCTGTTCTCGGGCATCCAGATCGGGAAGATCATGCTGGCTGGCGTCGCGGCTGGCCCGACACCGCTCGATAATCTCGGTTTCCTGGTCCCGGTCGGGGGCGTCGCCTTCATCGCAGGCTGGCTGCTGATGGGATTGTCCGCGACTATGGCGCGGCGGCGCGACTAGAGCTGGCCGATGCCTGCTGCTGTTCGTCTTCGGAACGCGCCGCTGCAAGTTCGTCAGCTGTGTTGCGCGCCCGGTCGAGCGCCTGGTCGAGCGGCGTCAACTCCAGCGTGATCTGGTATTCGCGATCCGACCGCTTGTTCACCTGCTCCAGCGCGTCCGAGAACGAGTCCCGCGACTGCCGGGCGTGGATCAGCGCCTTCTCGAATTCGGAAACATCCGACTTGGTCGGCCGGCTTGAGCCGAGCAGCGCACGCGCCATCGTGTCGAGATCGGTGAGGCCCTTGGCCGACGTGCTCATGTCCGCCCGCACCCGGCTGACGACATTGGCGGGCGCCGATGTGTCGGCGCCAATGCGCTTCCAGTAAGTGTTAGCGGTTGCATCCTTACCCGTCAGCATGTCGGCAAGCGCCGTCAGGCTGGCTTCACCCGTAGCAAGACCCTTGGCGCGCGCCGTCTTGCAGTATTCGTCGGCCGCCTTGCGCAGCAGGGACTGGTCATCCGTGAGCGATATCTCGGCTTCCGTAGGTTGGTAAACCGACACGGTCGCACACCCGGCGAGCGGGGCGATGAGGCACAGAAAAGAGAACGCAACTGTTTGTCGCGACACCGAACCCAATCCCGAAAGTTCGTGGTATCTCAGTCTTTTATAGATGCATCGCATGCAAAAGGCGAGCGTTTGGGGTGAATTGGATTTGACCAAAGACTGACGCCCTGTAGATGAAGCAACAATGAACGAAGACCGCCCCCGCCGTACGCTTTATCCCTCCCTGGAGCCCCGCAAGACTGGCCGGCTGGCCGTCAGCGCGCTGCATGAGCTTTACTGGGAGGAAAGCGGACATCCTGATGGTTTACCGGTAGTTGCGCTGCATGGCGGGCCTGGCGGCGGCTCCTCTCCCGAAATGAGACGGTTCTTTGATCCGCGCCGCTACCGCATCATCCTGTTCGACCAGCGCGGCTGCGGACGCTCCACGCCGCACTCCGAACTGCGTGAAAACACGACCTGGGATCTGGTCCGCGACATTGAGACGCTCCGGTCGCACCTCGGCATCAAAAAGTGGATCGTTTTTGGCGGATCGTGGGGATCGACCCTCGCCCTCGCCTACACCGCCATGCATCGCAAGCAGGTGATGGGCCTCCTCCTGCGCGGCATCTTCCTGCTCAAGGAAAGCGAGATCCGCTGGTTCTACCAGGAAGGCGCCAGCAACATCTTCCCGGATGCTTTCGACCGCTATGTCGCTCCGATCCCGGAAAGCGAGCGCGGCGATCTGTTGAAAGCCTTCTACAAGCGCCTGACCGGCAAGAACGCTGCCGTGCGCGCCGAAGCCGCCGCCGCATGGGCGCGATGGGAGGGCGAGACGCTGTCCATCCAGGGGCCAAAACAGCGTCCGCCACGTTTTGATGAAGCCGACTTTCTCGACGCCTTTGCACGCATCGAGTGCCACTACTTCCACAACAAGGGCTTCTTCGACGCCGACGGCTGGCTGCTAGACCAGGCCATGAAGTTCGGCGACCTGCCGGGCGTGATCGTCCACGGCCGCTATGACGTCGTGACGCCGCTCTCCTCCGCGTGGGCGCTGCACAAGGCCTGGCCGAAATCGCAGCTCAAGATCGTGCCGGATGCCGGCCACTCGTCGCTCGAGCCCGGCATTGTGAGTGAGCTCGTGAAAGCCAGCGACATGCTGGCGGAGAAGCTGGGCTAAGGCTAACAACACCCGCTGCACCGTAGGGTGCATCCTGATGCGCCTTCGCGCTGGAACCACCGCCGTGCGGCGCATGTCCGCCTTGCTTCAGTGCACCCTAAGAAGCCACGGCATGGAGCTTCTCCCATACGCCGAACACCAGGATGACACCGATCGCGATCGGGATCACCCAGCGCACCAGCACGCTCCAGACGCGGAAGAACGGCATGCCGAACTCGGCCTGCATCATCTTCTTCTCGATGACCCAGCCGGCGAAGATCGCCATCAGGAAGCCGCCGATAGGCATCAGCAGCGAGGATGCAACGAAGTCCACGAAGCCGATGTATTCGCGCGAATAGATGTAGCCGGCGCCGACCACGAACACGGCAAAGCCCACGCCGAGCGCTGCCCCGACGCGCGTGACGCCAGTCCGCTCGTCCAGCCACGACACCGCGACTTCCATCAGCGAGATCGATGACGCCAGCGCCGCGAACAGCGCCAACAGGAAAAAGGCGCCTCCGATCACAGTGCCGAACGGCATCTGTGCAAGGCCGATCGGCAGGTTGACGAACAGCAGCGAGAAGCCTCCGTTCGGCTCGCTTCCCACCGCGAAAACCAGCGAAAACACGACCAGCGCCGCCACCAGAGCCACCGCCGTATCCGACAGCGCCACAATGGCCGACGAGCGCGGCACGTCTGCATCCGTCTTGAGGTAGGCGCCATAGGTGATCATCACCGCCGCACCCACGCCGGTCGCGAAGAACGACTGCGCCAGCGCATCCAGCAGCATGGAGAACGAGAAATCCTCGGTCCTCACCCGCGTCAGGAAGGACAGCGCCTCGCCGAATGCGCCGTTGACGATGCCGAAGACGAGCAACACGACGAGCACCAGCACGAACACGGGCATCAGCAGCGTGGAGGCCCGCTCGATCCCGCGCTTGACGCCGATGCCGACAACCGCCGCCGCGATGCCAATGAAGATCGCGAGATAGATCAATAGAGTTGGCAGGTTCTCTTTCGATGTCACGGCGTCGAACCGCTTCAGCGACTCCCCTACAATCCCGATATCATTGGCGAAAACGCCCGACACCGCGAACGGGATATACGCCATGAACCATGATGAAACGACGCAGTAGAATGTCAGGATGAAGAACGCCGCCAGCATGCCGAGCCAGGCGACACCGCCCCACAGCTCGCTCTTGCCCGAGGCGCGCGCCAGCGCCTGCACGCTTTCAACGGCCGAATGGCCGGAGCGGCGGCCGACGGCGTATTCAGCCGCCAGTAACGGGAACGCGATCAGCGCAAGGCAGACGAGGTAGGCGATGACGAACGCCCCGCCCCCGTTCGCGCCGGTCGTGTAGGTGAAGCGCCAGATATTGCCGAGGCCGACGGACGAGCCGACCGCGGCCATGACGAAGCCGAAGCGCGATGACCATGTCTCGCTCTTGCGATCGACGCGTCCGGCAATTGTCATGAAAGCCCCTGCTTGATCCGGTCCGGCCTGGCGTTCGCCCGGCCGGATTTCACCGGACTCAGAACAGGCCGCTAAGGGTCATATCATTCGCGCGATTGAGGTGAACAGCCATCAATAGTCCAAAACCAATCATAACTGTGACAATAACCGTCCCGCCATACGAGATAAGCGGCAAGGGTATGCCCACGACCGGTAGCAGGCCGATGACCATGCCTATGTTGATCCCGACGTAAAGCATCAGGGTCGAGACAAATCCTGCTGCAGCGAGACCCCCGAAGGTACTTCGGCTGTTGCCCGCAATCTGCATTCCCTGGATGAGCGCGATCCCCCAGGCGATCAGCACGACCAGCGACCCGACGAAACCGAACTCCTCGGCGATGATCGAGAAGATGAAGTCGGTGTGCTGTTCAGGGATGTATTTCAGCTCCTTCTGGGCGCCTTCCATGAAGCCCTTGCCGGCGAGCCCCCCGGACCCGACGGCGATCAGGCCCTGCTGCAGCTGGTAACCTGCGCCAAGCGGATCGGCCTCGGGGTTGAACATCGTCTCGATGCGCTGGCGCTGGTAATCGTGCAGGAAGAAGAAGAACACGACCGGCGTCGTGAGCGCGACCAGCGCGAAGATGCTGATGACCAGACGCAGGCTGATGCCGGCGAAGAAGATCACGGCGCATCCCGTGCCCATGATCATCAGTGCGGTGCCAAGGTCAGGCTGGCGCAGGACGAGGCCGACGGGGATCAGCACCATCACGAAAGCGATGAAGTGCGTCCACAGGCTGGAACGGCCGACCGAGAACATCTGGTGGTAGTAGCGCGCCATCGCGAGCGGCACAGCGATCTTCATGAGCTCTGACGGCTGGAGACGGATCGGCCCCAGCTGCAGCCAGCGTTCGGCGCCGTTCACGACGACGCCGCCGAAGTCGACCATCACCAGCATGACGACGCCGATCGCGTACGCCGGATAAGCAACCGCCGCCCACAGTCTCAGCGGCAGCAGGGCGACAACCAGCGCGACGCCCAGCATCAGGACGAAGCGCGTTGCGTGCTGGATCGCATAATTCGCGTCGATCTTGGGAAGGCCCGTCGCAAGGTCGTGGGCGCTCGAACCGGCCGAGAACAGCACCAGCGTGCCAAACGTCGCGATGGCGATAATCGTCAGCAGCAGGAACCAGTGCAGCTGCGTCAGCTTGTAGAGCAGTGAATCCTTGCGGATCATGTCTTCACCTGCTCGGCCGAGGCCACTTCCTTCTGTTTCGGCACGAAGGGCTTGCGAGAGCCGGTGTCGTACTTGAGCGCATGGGCCAGCAGGTCACGGGCGATCGGCGCCGCAAGTCCCGAACCCGAGACGCCATGTTCGACGACGACAGCCACAGCATAGCGCGGCTTGTCTGCCGGCGCATAAGCGATGAACAGCGCATGGTCGCGCAGCTTCCATGGCAGCTTGTCGTTCTTGATGGCTTCGCCGCGCGAGTTGCGTTCGGACGCCTGAATGACGCGTACCTGCGCCGTACCGGATTTCCCGGCCATCTTGGCGTTGGTATAGGGCGCGGGCAGCTCGCCCTTCGGGTCGACCGAACCGCCCTGCAGGTAATTGTAGGCCGTGCCGCCCGGTTCGGCCGTAACGCCAAACATCCCGGATCGCACGGCTTCAAGCACGCCCGGCTTGAACGTGCCCATCGGGGTGATCTCGTAATCCGGCACGTTGAACCCGCTGGCGACGAGGTGCGGGTTGGGCATCGCGCCGCCGCTGGCGATACGCGCGCACATCACGGCGAGCTGGAACGGCGTCGCCGTCACATAGCCCTGCCCGATGGCGGCGGAGATCGTGTCGCCCGCATACCACTGCTCGCCGATGACCTTGCGTTTCCACGCATCGTTCGGAACCGAGCCCGACTTGCCGCCCGTCACGCCAAGCTCATAGCGGTGACCCAGGCCGAAACGCTTGGCGACCTCGGCAATCGCCTCGATGCCCGTCTTCTCCGCGGCACGGTAGAAATAGCAGTCGCACGAATGCATCAGGCCGGAATGCAGGTTGACCGTTCCGTGGCCCTGCGGGCGCCAGCAGTTGTAGAAGCGGTTGTAGTACCAGGCCTTGCCCGAGCACTGCACCGTGTCTTCCGGCTTCATCGCGCCGGACTCGAGGGCGGCTGCCGCCACCACGGTCTTGAACGTCGAACCGGGCGGATAAACGCCGTCATAGGCCTTGTGATAGAGCGGGTTCCGCTCGTCGGCGCGCAGCGCCTGGTAGGGGCCGGCAGCGATGCCGCTGACGAACAGGTTCGGATCCGGCGCCGGCGTCGACATCATGCAGACGACTTCACCCGTGGCGACGTCGATCATCACGGCGCTGCCGGCTTCGATGCCAAAGCGCTGGATGGCGAAATTCTGCAGTTCGGCGTCGATCGATAAAACGACATCGGCGCCCGGCTTGCCCTGCAGGTCATCGCTTGGAAGCCTGTCGATCACGCGGCCGCCGGCGTTCTGCAGCAGGCGGATCTTGCCCGGATCGCCTTTCAGCGCAGCTTCGCCAAAAGCCTCGATGCCGGTCTTGCCAAGACGCATGGCCGGGTGACGATAAAGGCGGCGGACGGCGGCGGCGCGCGCCTTGCCGGCCGGCGATTCTGGATTTTCCCCGGCCGCCTTCGTCTCGATCTCGATCATGCGCATGATGTCGGCTTCGTTCGCTTTCGCGACGTAGCCGATGGTGTGATAGAACGCGGCCTGCAGCGGATAGGAGCGGAGTTCGCCGACCTCGGCGGTGACGCCCGCCAGTTCCGGCGCCATCACATTGACTTGTGCGAATTGCTCCCATGTCAGGTCGTCGGCGACCAGCACATCGCGGAAGGCTGCCTGAGTGGTGGCTTCCTGATAGAGCGAGCGCTTCTTCGCCTCGCTCAGCGGAACGATACGACTGATGCGGTCGATGATGTCGGCGATCTCGCGGTCATCGCCCGCAAGTTCGGGGCGCAGCGTGACGTAGAAATTGCGCTTCGATCCGGCCAGCACGCGGCCGGTGCGGTCGTAGATCGTGCCGCGATGCGGCGGCGCCGGTTCGAGCCGGATGCGGGTTTCGGTGGCTTTCGTTTCGAACTCGGCCTGACGGAACAGCTGCAGCTCGGCCAGCCGGATGGTAAGGCCTGCGAACACAAGGCCGCTCGCGCCCAGGAACATCTGGCGGCGGGTCGGGAACTGGTTCCTCCAGTCGCGGCTCATCGTCTGGCTACCCTGATGCTGGCGGGCACGATGATAAACCGGACAAGCGGATAGATCAGCGCCGTCATGACAAAATCAGCCATCAGCGGGCCGCGCGCGAAGCCGGCGTGTCCGGCGATGCTGCCCGCAATGCCCAGCGCCACGCTGACGGCGATGAAGCCGCCGATCATGGCGATGATCTCCGCGCCGATGACCGGGATGGGCGGTTGCCGGTCCCACGCCACAAGGGCAACGCCATAGGCCGATAGCAGCGCCATCGGCCACGCGCCGATCGGGGCCTCGCCCATGAAATCCATCGAGATGCCGAGCAGCATCAGGCAGATCGCAACCCACACCGACAGTCCGAAGGATGCGAGGCCGGCGGCGAGCCACAAGCCGGCAATAGGCCACCATACGCCCGTGAGACCGGGCTGCATTCCGGTTGCAGTGATCAGTCCGGCGAGCACCGTCAGCAGGAGGACCCACAGGCGCCAGGGAAGCGTCACTCACGGCCTCCCTGCACTGGCGGGGGCGTCTGCGGTTGCGCAGCCGGTTTCGTCGTCGCCCGCGCCGGCGTTGCATCGCCAGCAGCGGTTGCGGCGACAGGCGCGCTCGCAACGGTGCGCAGCGACGGTTCGGTGTTCTTCTCGACCGGACTCAACTCGGGCGCATCTTCGGGCTTGGCGAAATCCGGCGGCGGCACGAGACGGACGAAATCGACCGGACCGGCTTCCATCGCGAGATCGACGCGCCAGTTGTCGCCATCCTTGCGGGCCGTGCCGACGCGCACGCCAAGCGGCATTTGGCCATCATCGCCCGATGTCACCCAGATCTCGCCGGGCACGATCTTGTCCGGCGTCTCCGGTTCCAGGAGCTGGGCGCCGTTGCCGCTGTCGCCGACAAGGAGCGCGCGGTCGCCGGACTGCACGCCCATCACGGGGATGCGGCTGGAAAAGTCGGTCAGCAACAGGATGCGTGAGGTGTATTCGCCGACGCGGATCACGCGGCCGACGAGGCCGTTCTCGTTCACCGCGGCATAACCTTCGCGCACGCCATTGGCGGCGCCGGCATTGGCGATGCGGGAGGCGGCAAACGGACCATTTTCCTCGGCCACAATGCGCGCCGTCACAGACTGGCCCTGCGTTTCGCCCACGAGGTCCAGCAGCTTTTCGTAGCGTTCCATCCGGAGCGCCATGGTCTCGGCGAGATCTTTCCAGCGCTGCAGGTCGCGGATGCGGCCTTCGAGTTCGGCGATCTTGGCCTCGTCGTCCTTGTTGCGACCGAAGCCAAACTGCCAGCTGGCGATGCCGGACGACCAGCTCGCGAGATTGGCGGTGACGCCGTCCATCGACTTGCGTGAGGCGTCGATCCCGCCGCGAACCGCCGACGAGGTCTGGATGGCGAGGACGCCGACCATCGCGATGCCGAGGCCCACGACGACGGCGCGCGCGCCTACGCGCGGCTCACCGGATCGTCTGCGACCATACCAGGCCATCTACACAGCTCCCTGGCCCCTCACCGGGCTCATAGGATTCTGGCGGGTTTCGCCCGTCAGGACTAGGCCCTGCCTAGACCTCCGGAGCGAGGACGCCCTTCATCTTCTCGAGGTTCTCGAGCACCTTGCCCGAACCGAGCACCACGCATTTAAGCGGGTCTTCGGCCACCGTCACAGGCAGGCCGGTACGTTCGCGCAACACTACGTCCAGATTGCGGAGCAGCGCGCCGCCGCCGGTCAGGACAATGCCCTTGTCGACGATATCGGCCGCCAGTTCGGGCGGCATGGCTTCGAGGGCGGTTTTCACCGAGTCCACGATCTGGGTGACCGGTTCGGCCAGGGCGCGGGAGACCATCGCCTCGGTGATCTCGATTTCCTTCGGAACGCCGTTCATCAGGTCGCGGCCGCGGATGTCGAGCGACATGCCCTTGCCGTTCTCCGGAGCTTTCGCCGTGCCGATTTCCTTCTTGATGCGCTCGGCCGAGGCTTCGCCAATCAGGAGATTCTCTTCGCGGCGCAGATAGTTGACGATGGCGTCGTCCATCTTGTCGCCGCCGACGCGGACCGAACGGGAATAAACGAGGCCGCCGAGCGACAGCACGGCTACCTCGGTCGTTCCGCCACCGATATCGACCACCATCGAGCCCGACGGTTCGTCGATCGGCAGGCCGGCGCCGATGGCGGCGGCCATGGGTTCATAGATCAGGTGCACCTGCCGCGCGCCGGCCATCTGGGCGGACTGGTGGATGGCGCGACGCTCGACCGGGGTCGCGCCGGCCGGAACGCAGATGATGATGATGGGAGCGATGAAGGAGCGGCGGACCTGCACCTTCTGAATGAAGCGCTTGATCATCTCCTCGGCGACTTCGAAGTCGGCGATGACGCCGTCGCGCATCGGGCGCACGGCTTCCATGTAGATCGGCGTCTTGCCGAGCATCTGCTTGGCTTCCTTGCCGACCGCGTGGACGACCTTGCGGCCGTTCTGGTTCACGTAGGCAACGACCGAGGGCTCATCCAGCTGGACCCCATGGCCCTTGACGTAGACAAGCGTGTTCGCCGTCCCGAGGTCGATCGCCATGTCCGTGGACATCAGGCTGAACAGTTTGCCGAACATGGGCACGAGGCTCCGGACCGCGACTCAGCGCGCGCAGATTCAATCGCTCCCCGTAACCTGTCTCGTATTTCAAAATCGCTAACGCAATAGCTCGCTGCCAATAATCGCTGCGATAAACGGAACGGAGCGTTTCGCACGGTTTCTGACCAGTTGCCGCGATCCGTCAAACAGCGATTCATCTGCCTTTCCGCTGTCCCGTGCCGGTCCCAAACGGTCGGAATACCGGCACGTTCCGTACCCTAGAGGATTCCGGCGATCTTTCGCATGCCCCCTTGCCAGACCCGGCCGCGGCGCCGCCTATGGCGGCATCCGATGACGCCGCGACGCCTCCCCTCCTCCCCATGACCGACACCCCAGCTGATGGCGCGTCCGAAGCGTCCGGAAGGTTCGCCGCCTTCCGGCATGGCTCGTTCGTTCTCTACTTCCTGGCGCGGGTGTTCACGACTTTCGGGGCGCAGATCCTGTCCGTCGCCGTCATCTGGCACATCTACGCCCTGACCAGGTCAGCGCTTTATACGGGCCTGGTAGGCCTCGTTCAGTTCCTGCCCCTCGCCATGCTGGTCCTCGTGACCGGTACGGCTGCGGATCAATTCGGGCGCAGGATGATCATGGGCCTGTCGATCCTGCTGGCGGCCGCCTGCGCGGGCGTCATGGCGCTGTTCACCGGGCTCGGGATCATCACGCCGATCCTGATGCTGTCGATCCTCGTCGTGTTCGGCGTCGCCCGCGCCTTCCTCGGACCCGCCTCGTCCTCGCTGGTCGTTTCGCTGGTGCCGACGCAGGCCTTCGCCAACGCCGTCACCTGGAACTCGTCCGCCTGGCAGGCGGCGACCATCGTCGGCCCGGCCGCCGGCGGCGCCCTGCTCGGCCTTGGCGAGCCGGGCTTCGCCAACTGGCTTGGCGAGATGGGACAGCCCGGCGTCGGAAATATCCTGAACGGACACGGCCCGGAGATCGCCTACGCCACCGGCTTCGCCTTCATGATCCTGGGCGCGCTGCTTGTTTTCGCCATCCCGAAACCGCCCAAGGCGCCGCCGCGCGAACGGCCGACGCTGTCCAACATGCTCGAAGGCTTCCGCTTCATCTGGAAGCAGAAAATCATCCTCGGCGCGATCTCGCTCGACCTCTTCGCCGTGCTGATGGGCGGCGTGATCGCGCTGCTGCCGATCTATGCGGAAGATATCCTCCATCTCGGACCCGAAGGCCTTGGCTGGCTGCGCGCGGCGCCCGGCATCGGCGCGATTGCCGTAGCCGCGCTGCTCGCCATGTTCCCCATCAAGGATCATGCAGGGAAGATCATGTTCGTGTGCGTCGCGCTCTATGGAGCGTGCACGGTGATCTTCGGCTTCTCGACCATCGCCTGGCTGTCGATCGGCGCACTGATCTTGCTTGGCGCGGCCGACATGGTGAGTGTCGTGGTGCGCGAAACGCTGCTGCAGCTGTGGACGCCGGACGAGGTGCGCGGACGCGTCAACGCGGTGAACTCAGTCTTCGTCTCCGCCTCCAACGAGCTCGGTGAATTCCGCGCCGGTACGATGGCGCACGCGATCGGTCCGGCAGCGCTCGGCGCCGTTCCGGCCGTTGTTATCGGCGGTTTCGGCGCGATTGCGGTTGCCGGCGTGTGGGCATGGATGTTCCCGCAATTGCGCGAGGCGCGGCGGCTCGACGGCAGGGACGTCAACCACACGGCGTGACGCCTTGCCAATCGGCCTTCCCATGAGATCATCGCTGGAAAGGTGGATCATGGCAGACGCCTGTCCAGACAGCTGCAACAAGCCCGCGGGTCAGTTGAAGCCGGTTGTCGATCCGGCGCGATGTGAGGCGAAAACCAGCTGCGTGGCCGCTTGCCCTGTCGATGTGTTCGAGGTTTCGCGGATCAAGCCAGAGGTGTTCCAGTCGCTGCCTGTGATGGCGAAGGTGAAGGTCTGGGTGCACGGCATGAAGACGGCGACCACGCCGCGCGCCGATGCTTGTCTTGGTTGCGGGTTGTGCGTCACGGCCTGCCCCGAGACCGCGATACGCCTCCTGTCATCCGATCGTGTTTCCAGCAAGGCTTGATGCTGCGCCGTCCGGGTTCGTAGAACAGCGGTGAAGCGAGGAGATGGGCGATGGCCTACTGGCTGGTGAAATCCGAACCTGAAGAGTTCTCATGGGACCAACAGGTCAAAGCTGGCAAGAAAGGCGCACCGTGGACGGGCGTGCGGGCGCATCCGGCCAAGCTGAACCTCCAGAAGATGGCGAAAGGTGACAAGGCCTTTTTCTATCATACGGGCGAAGAGAAGCAGATCGTCGGCATCGTCGACATCGCCAGGACAGCCTATCCCGATCCGACGGCGGAGAAGGATGCGCCGTGGGTGGTGGTCGACACCATCGCCGCAGAGCCGTTCAAGACGCCTGTCACGCTGAAGCAGATCAAGGCGGATGCGAAGCTGAAGGACATGACGCTGCTTCGCATCGGCCGCCTCTCCGTGCAGCCGGTGACAGATGGTGAGTGGAAGCACATCTGCAAGCTGGGCGGCGTGAAGGGCTGAGCCGAGGCTTTATGACCATTCCCGGCAGTTGCGTGATCGTGGAAGGCCACGCCATCGTCTCGGCCGACGGGATGATTTCCGATGCAGACGGCGGGATGCCGCCGGCGATGCGCAACGAGGCGGACTGGCGCCTGTTTCAGGCAGCCCTCGAGCGGGCGGCGCTGGTCGTGATCGGCCGGGTTGGCCATCAGCGCCATCCGAACCGGGGGCGGCGCCGACTGGTCACAACGCGGCAGGTTGCTGATCTCGCACCTGATCCCCTGGATTTGCTGGCGACGCTGTGGAACCCCGCCGGCGTTTCCATCGATCGGGCGCTCACGCAGCTCGGAATTGCGGACGGCGTGCTCGCCGTCACGGGTGGAGCAGCAGCGTTTGATCTGTTCCTTCCACTGTATGACCGTTTCGCGCTGACGGAGGTTCCGGACCTTTTGATTCCCGACGGTCGCCCGTGTTTCAGCAGCGGGCAGCCTGCGATTGCGCTTAAGGCTGCCGGACTATGCGCGCGCGAACGGGATATCATCGACCCGGCCGCCGGGGTCACGCTGACAATGTGGACGCGGTAAGCGCGATCTCCCGCGTGCAGCCGACGCCGGCGACGAAGGCGGGGTCGTGGCTGACGACGATCAACGCGCCGTCATAGCTGCGCAGCGCGGTCTCGATGATCTCGATGGAATCGATGTCGAGGTGGTTGGTGGGCTCGTCGAGCAACAGGAGTTGCGGCGGCTCGGTTGCGGCGAGCAGGCAGGACATCGAGGCGCGTAGGCGCTCGCCGCCGGAGAGCGTGGCGACGACCTGATGCGCCTTCTTGTTGCGGAAGGCGAAACGGGCGAGCGCAGCATAGGCGGCGTTGTCGTCCAGCTCAGGATTGGCGATCCGCATGTTTTCCAGCAGCGTGAGATTTTCATCGAGCGTGTCGGCATGCTGGTCGAGCATGGCGATACGGCCGTCGAGGCGGCGGATCGAGCCTGAAGCGGGCGCGCGCTCGCCGGTGATGAGGCGCAGAAGCGTGGATTTGCCGGCGCCGTTGGTTCCGGCGATGTGGATGCGCTCTGGGCCGGTGACCTTGAAAGTGAGCGGGCCGAACAGGTGGCGGTCGCCGGCCCTGGCGGTCACGTCCTCGAATTGCAGCACGAGTTTCTGCGATGGCAGGTTCACGCTGGGCGCGACGACGTTCAGCGGGATGAGAATTTCGAACTTCGCTTTCGCCTTTTCGAGCGCTTCGTTAGCTTCTGAGAGCTGGCGGTCGGCGAGGCGGTTGGCGGCGCCCTGCGAGGCTTCGGCCCGGTCCTGCTTGAAGTCGAGCAGCATCTTGCTCTGCCCCGCCGAGAAACGGCCCGCCTTGCCCGCGGCGTCCTTGCGCTGCTTCATCTCGCGCTGGAGCTGGACCTGATCCTTCACGCGGCGCAGGTCGGTTTCCGCCCTGTCGAGAGCATCGATGGCGGCGGCTCGACGGGCATCTCGCGCCTCTGTGAAAGCCGACCAGCCGCCACCGAAGACGGTGACGCCCACGGGCGTCAGCTCGATGATGCGGTCGACATGTTCCAGCAGGTCCCGGTCGTGGCTGGCGACGAAGGCGGCGCCGCGCCAGTCGTCGATCAGGGCGAGGATCGCCGCCCTGCCCGGCGCATCAAGATTGTTGGTCGGTTCATCGAGCAGCAGGATATCGGGCGCTTCGAGCCAGAGGCGCGCGACGGCAATGCGCGTGCGCTCGCCGCCGCTGAAGCCGCTTATCGTGCGGGTGAGATCGCGTTCCGGCAGGTCCACTTTCGCCAACGTCTCGGCGATGCGGTGCTGGAGCGTCCAGTCAGCCTCGGCGATGTCTTCCTCGCTGCCTGTCCCGGCTTCGAGACGGGCGAGGCGCACGAGGCCGGGAGCGACGCCGAGGGCTTCGGCGAGGGTGATCGTGTCGTCCGGCCAGCGCTGTTCGAGCACGCCGATGCGGCCGTTGCGAGTGACCGCGCCGGATGACGGTTCGGCTTCGCCTGAAATCAGGTGCAGCAGCGTCGACTTGCCCGATCCGTTGCGGCCGACGAGGCCGACGCGTTCGGCGCCGATGGCGAGTGTGAGGTTTTCAAAGAGGACGCGACCGCCGGGCGTTGTGGCGGACACACCGTCGAGTGTGAGGAAAGCTGACATAAGGACACCGAAGCTGCAGGTGGAAACACGCGCGAAATGAGGGCGGTTTCTAGAGCTTCATGTCCGTGGTCTCCGATGAGGTGGGCGGCATATGATGCAGGCGAAGGGATAAGTCAATCGCGAGGGCGTACTCGCGGTCTCTCATTCGGACCGACAGAGCCGTCCGCGATGCTGTCATCTCCCCCTCTATGGGGGAGCGGGGCGCGTGAAGACACGCCAAGGGTCGTCCAGGGTCTGACTTGCTATGGAGGATGCGCGTCCTCACGCGCGCCGGTATTCGACCGTGTTTCCCGGCCGGGACTTCGCGGAGTTCTCGAGCGCGCCAGGCGGGGGATGGTCTCCCCGCCAGGGGGCCTTAGCTCCTGGTCCCTCAAGCCGGTTCAGTCGCGCGGGGAAGCTCCGACAAGCCTCCCCGGGGGCCTCCGGTTTCTCAACCCCGGAGGCATGCGGCGGGATACGTTTCGCCAGACGCCCTGACGTCTTGTGTATCGGACGTCTCCAAGACCTCCCTCCGTCAGGTGCTGGAGGAGTAACACCTCTACCTTTGACGGTCGGGCATCCGGTGCTAAACAGCGCGCCATGCACATGACGCTGACAATCAAGCAGCAACAGCAAGGCCGACATACGCCGGCTTGCGCTTGTGTGCGCGGAACCGGGCGCTAGACGCCCGCCGCTACCAGCCTCGCCAACGCGGCGGGGCTGTCCATCGAACAGGTCCGCCGGATTTCACACCGGAACTCAAGAAAGGGACCTGAAAGATGACGACCCTCACCGACACAGACATCGACCGCATCGCGCGCGGCGTGACCGACCGCACCCTGCCCAAGCCGGAATGGACGCACGCCGCTCACTTTGCGACAGCGCTATGGATGATCACGCGACACGGATCAGATGCCGAGCGACTGATGCCCGGCCTGATCCGCGCCTACAACGAAGCGACCAACACGCCGAACACCGACACCGGCGGCTATCACGAGACGATCACCCTCGCCTCGCTGCGCGCCGCGCGTTTCATGCTGGAGGCGCATCCGGACATGGGCCTGAGCGATGTGCTCGCGGCGTTGATGGCGCGCGATTTCGGCAAGTCGGGCTGGCTGCTGGCTTACTGGTGCAAGGAAACGTTGTTCTCGGTGGAAGCCCGCCGCGGGTGGGTGGAGCCGGATGTGCAGCAACTGCCGTTCTGATCAGAGGTCCTAGTGCGCTGCGGCCGCCAGAACAGCTTGAAATCGATCGCGGTTTATTCGAGCGACGCGCAAGGCCATCCGCTCGACACTGTCGCCCGTTTGCATGAGCGCGGCGTCATCCGCCGAGATATCGACTTCCCCGCGAAGTTGCGACGCATAGGCCAGCCCATACCTCGCGTCAGAATAGGCGCTGTCGAGCGTCTCGATGTCCATGTTTTCGAAATCGGCCGCGTCCTTGCCATCCTGGACGTAGGTCGAAGCAAGTTCGATCATGACAGTTAGCCAGTTCAGGCCGATCTGCCGGTAAGCCGAGAGGTATTGGGCAGGTCGGCGAACTGATTGGACAAGGCTTGGCTCAAGCCGCCGTTTAGAAAGTCGCGATGGAGAACGAGGACGTCGCGAAATCCTATTTCTTCGGGAGTCGTCGCCGCGTCGAGCGTGGCGACGTAAACCGAGTCTGACAGCTCGGCGGCATCCGCGAGAAGATCATTCACCATTCCCCCCACGTCTGCAGACTACGCCGCTGCGCCCGTGGCCTTGGCCCTGCGCACTTCGAGCTTGTTGAGCGCGTGGACGTAGGCGCGGGCTGAAGCGACGAGCGTGTCGGGGTCCGACGCCTTGCCGGTGGCGACGAGGCCTTGTTCGGCGAGACGGACGGAGACGGTGGCCTGCGCGTCGGTGCCTTCGGTGACGGCGTTGACCTGATAGAGTTCGAGAACCGCAGTGTGCGGAACAAGTTGCCGGATGGCGTTGAACACGGCGTCGACGGGGCCGTTGCCGGTCGCCGTCGTGGCGCGGGTTTCGCCTTCGATGGCGAGCTCGAGTTCGGCCGATTGCGGGCCGTCGGTGCCGGCGACGACTTTCAGGCGCTTGATGACGATCCTCTCCTGCGCGCCGGCGAGCTGGTCGTCGACGAGCGCGATGATGTCTTCGTCGAAGACGTGCTTCTTCTTGTCGGCGAGATCCTTGAAGCGCTTGAAGGCGTCGTTGAGCGCGGCGGGCTCGAGCACGTAGCCCAGCGATTCCAGCTTGTCGCGGAAGGCGTTGCGACCCGAGAGCTTGCCCATGATGAGCGACGTGGACGGAACGCCGACGTCCTCGGGCTGCATGATCTCGTAGGTTTCCCGGTTCTTGAGCATGCCGTCCTGGTGGATGCCGCTCTCGTGCGCGAAGGCGTTCTTGCCGACGATGGCCTTGTTGTACTGCACCGGGAAGCCAGTGATGGAGGACACCATCTTGGAAGCGCGGGCGAGCTTCTGCGTGACCACTTCAGTGTAAAACGGCATCGAGTCGCCGCGCACTTTCAGCGCCATGACGCATTCTTCGAGCGCGGCGTTGCCGGCGCGCTCGCCCATGCCGTTGACGGCGCACTCGATCTGGCGCGCTCCGTTGATGACGCCGGCGAGCGAGTTGGCGACGGCGAGGCCGAGGTCATTATGGCAATGGGTGGACCAGATGACCTTGTCCGCATCCGGAATGTTCTCGATCAGGCGGCGGATCAGCGCGCCGTATTCGGCCGGGTGCGAATAGCCGACCGTATCGGGTACGTTGATGACGGTGGCGCCGGAGTGGATCGCCACCTCGATGGCCTTGCAGAGGAAGTCGAACTCAGTGCGGGTTGCGTCTTCAGCCGACCATTCGACGTCGCCGACGAACTTGCGGGCGTGCGTGACGGAGGCGCCGACCGCTTCGAGCACGGCGTTGGGACCCATCTTCAGCTTGTGCTTCATATGCACGGGGCTGGTGGAGATGAAGGTATGGATGCGGGGGTTCTTCGCCTTGCGGAGAGCTTCCCCTGCCCGGTCGATGTCGCTGAGCGTGGAGCGGGAGAGCGAGCAGATCGCCATGTCCTTTGCGAGTTCGGCGATCTGGGCGACGCACTGATAGTCGCCTTCAGAGGAAGCGGCGAAGCCGGCTTCGCAGACGTCGACCTTCATCTCCTGCAGGAGTTCGGCGAGTTCGAGCTTCTCGCGCAGGGTCATTGAGGCGCCGGGCGACTGTTCGCCGTCGCGCATCGTGGTGTCGAAGATGAGGACGCGGTCCTTGCCGTTTACGGCCGGGCCTACGGGTTTGACGTTGGGGGTGGTCATGAGGGGCGGTCCTGGGTCTGGGCTTTGTCTGGGGGGTTCAAATCCCCTGGACGCGCGACCCGCAGCTTCCTGCCCGGATCACGAACGCGCCCAGGGGCTGCTAAGCAGCCCCGGCAGGGTAAGAAGGAGGGTGAGCCCCTGATTGCGCATGATCGTTCTATGATTGGACCGCACGGTAACGTCAAGCGACGGGAAATTCAGCCCCACTAACGATATGGCAGGGGCAGATCACACCCGTTTGAAGGATTTCGGCGACCGTTTTGTTGGGGGCGTTGGCGGCGCGGTCTCAGCGATGATCGCTTCGGCGGCAGCGCGCAGCCTGCGGGCGCGTGTAGCCGAAAGCTCCTTCCAGGCGATGCCGCGAATGGCGATGTCGAGGGCGTAGATCCAGGTGATGGTGACGCGCTTGCCATGAGCAAAGCGGAGACGACGCCAGGCTTCCTCGGCGCCGGTTTCTTTCAGCTTGGCGGGTGTCGTGATGCCGATGTCGACCAGAAGTTCGGCCGACGCCTTGCCGAGGCTCGGCATGGCGCGGAGGCCCTTGAGGTCGGGTTCAGGCGCCGCTTTCATTGGGCTTGGCTGGAGCAGTGTCGGGCGCGGGCGCGCCTTCGGGCGGATCGTCGGCGTGGACGGCCTTGCGGGCGGCGAGCGCGACCACAACCCAGATGCTGATCACGGCGATGATGCCGCCGACTGCGAGCATCAGGCCGCCGCCCATGGCGGACATGACTGACTGGCCGAGCAGGGCCACGATCAGCGTCTTGGGGATCGAGCCGAAGAAGCAGCCGATGATGAAGGGCCAGAAGCCGGCCTTCGAGGCGCCAAAGGCCATGTTGACGACGATGGCGGGCGCCGTCGGGACGGAGCGGACGACCGTGCTCGCGAGGAAGACGTTTCGGCCTATGAAGCTGGAGAGGCGGTTCACCGTGTTGCCGCCATAACGCTCGACCAGATCACGCCCGCCCCAGCGGCCCATGTAGAAGTGAAGCCAGGCGGTGACCATCTGGCCGGCCATCGCATAGGCGCCGCCGAGCCAGGGGCCGAAGGCCACGATGGTCGCGCCCATCAGGACGAATTGCGGAGCGGCGATGAAGGCGGTGACGATGAAAATAAGAATGGTGGCAGGCAGGCCCCATGGGCTGTCGCGCAGGCCCTGCAGCTGCGTGTCGAGATGCTCGGCCCAGCCGAACAGGCCGGACTTGCCTAGGATCATCAGCGCGGCCACGCCGCCGAGCAGGGCGATCGACACCCAGATGGTGCGCCACGCCTTGGCGTCCATGTTGTTGAGGAAGGCGGCGATCTTGTTCATGAGGGGGCCCTGATGCGCCCCCTTGGGCCAAGCCGTCAAGAATCCACAGCGCCGCTTCTAGCGGGAGATGGCCCGCAGTTTCAACGTCTTGCCGACGGCCTTCAGCAGGTCGTCCGGCTGGACCGGCTTGGCCAGCAGGACTGCCGCAGCGCGAAGCTCGGGGTGGCGGACGGCGGTGGTCTCGTCAAGCAGGGCCGAACAGACGATGATAGGCGGCCGACCGCGGGACATGGGGAGCAGGCTGACGGCCGAGATGAGCTGGAATCCATCCATTCCCGGCATGTCCAGATCGGTGATCAGGAGGTCGAACGCGGATTTGAGGATGGCGTCGAACGCTTCCCCGCCATCCTTCGCCTCGACGCATTCGAAGCCGGCGGCGACCAGAATCGTGCGCAGATAGGTGCGCATCCCCGACGCGTCGTCGGCGATGAGAACGCGGGGTTTCCGCGGTTCGTTGACCTGTATGGGCTCGGCAGGCATCGTTTTCCTTCGGGTCCCGGGGGGAGGCAGGGGTGGTCTTTCGCCAGATTGGCCCAGCACCTATGTGTTTCGCGCTTCCGGCGCTTTTCTCTAACCGACAAAGACTTGACATTTCGCGACATAAACCGGGGAATCCGGGCGGCAGGCTGTCGCAGGCAGACGATCCATGAGGGAAATCATTAGGGCGAGCGCCTGGGCGGGCTTCGCCGAACTCGTGAAGGAGTTTGGCGGCGACCCCGCGGCCATCCTTGCGGCGGCGCAAGTGGAGGTGAGCGCGCTTGAGGACCCGGAGCGCTACCTGCCCCTGCGCGCCTTCATCGACACGCAAAGCATCGCCGCCGAAAAGCTTGGGCGCCGCGACTTCGGACTGCTGATGGGTCAGCGCCAGACCATGTCGGTGTTAGGCGCCCTGTCGATCGCAATCATCAATTCACCGACGGCGCGCGAGGGGATCGAGATCGCCGCCCGCTACATGCACGTTCACAACCCTGCCTTCGTCATGACGCTGGCGCCGATGCCGAAGACCAGCCGGGACTTCCTGTCGGTGACGGTGGAGCTGCGCCGCAACCAGGGCCGCGAACAGAATGACGAACGGATAATCGCCTCGATCCACAAGGCGCTCGGGCAGCTGGGCGGCGGACGTTACAAACCGCACGAAATCTGGTTCATGCACGAGCCGATCTCGCCACTGGCGACCTACAAGAAGGCATTCGGCGTGACGCCGCTGTTCGGCAAGCCGGCGATGGGCGTCGCGATCGAGCGCACCATCCTGGATTCCTGGCGGGCCGGCGGGTCATCGCAGATGAAGGAGATTGCCGAAGTCTATCTGCGCGCGCAAAGCCCGCCGCCGAACAAGGATTTCACCACGCGCGTGGCCAGCATGGCGCGCAGCCTGCTCAACGGCGGCGAATGCACGCCGGAACAGGCGGCCAAGGCGCTGGGCGTGCACGCGCGCACGCTACAAAGGCGGCTGAAGGACGAGGGGTCGAGCTTCGAGAAGATCAAGGACGATGCCCGGCGCGAATGGGCGGAGTCGCTGCTGGTGCAGCCCGCGGTGACGCTGTCGCAGATCGCGCAGATGCTGAATTATGCCGACAGCTCGGCGTTTTCGCGCAGCTGCCGCCGCTGGTTCGGGGAGTCGCCGAGGAGCTATCGCGCCAAGCTGGTGGCGGCGCGCACGCCAAGGCAGGCGGGACCTAGGAGCTCACGCGTGAGTTCAACCGCGGCCAACCTGCGCGCCAGTTCGCGACTCTAGCAGAAGCCGTCGAGGCCCGTCATCTCCGCTGATACATCCCACAGGCGCGTTGCGGCCGCTTCATCGACTGCGTGCGGATCGACGCCGGATGTGCGTGACGTTCCCGGCTGGGTGAGTTGCGCCACATCGCAATCCTCGCAATACAGGCCGCCCTTTCCGTTGAGCTGGGGCGAGGTCGCGCACCAGGTTTCGGTAGCGGCGCCCTGCTCTGTCGTCTTGAAACGTTCGTTGACGTTGCCATCCGCGTCCATCCAGCCGGCGGCGATCATCTCTTCTTTCGGCAGGTAGCGCTGGAGCGGCGTCATGATGCCGCCGGGGTGAACCGCGAAGGCGCGGACGCCATGGGCCTGGCCACGGCGATCGAGTTCGACGGCGAAAAGCGAATTGGCGGTCTTGGCCTGACCGTAGGCGGCCCACTTGTGATAAGGGCGCGAGCGGAAGTGGATGTCCTCGAAGACGACGGGCGAGAGCTTGTGGCCGGTGCTCGACACGCTGACCACGCGGGCGCCGTTCGCGGCCTTCAGCGCGGGGGCAAGACCCATGACCAGGGCGAAGTGTCCAAGATGGTTGGTGGCGAACTGGGATTCCCAGTTCTGCGGACCGACGCGCGTTTCGGGATTAGCCATGATGGCGGCGTTGTTGATGAGGATGTGCAGCGGCTTACCCGTGGCGACGTAGCCGGCGGCGAACTTCGCGACAGAGCCGAGATCGGCAAGATCGAGTTCGGCGACTTCGGCTTTGACGCCGGCGAGTTCCTCACGCGCCTTGTCGGGGCGGCGGGCCGGCACGGTGACGAAGGCGCCTGCGTTCACGAGTGCGCGAACGGCTTCGATGCCGATGCCGGAATATCCGCCGGTGACGATGACGTTCTTCCCCTTGAGGTCGATGCCCTTGAGAACATCGGCCGCCGTGCTGCGCATGCCGAAGCCCGACCCGAACGGGGTTTGCTGCTCTGTGGTCATTGCGGGTTTCCTGATGTGAGTGTTCGCTCACATCTGCGCCTTGACGTTGGCGTTGTCCAGAGCTGACGCCACGCGAGCATCTCGACACACAAGCGTCATATGAGCATGGTCCAAGGCATGATGCTGCACACACGGATTCTTGGACTGCTCGCCCTGCCGCTCGCGCTTGTGGGCTGCGATACACTTTCAACGATACAGGGCGGCGGACCGGGGGCCTGGCCCTATCCGACGCTCGGCCACAAGGTCCCGCTGCTGATTGCGCACAGGGGCGCGTCGGGCGCGCTGCCGGAGCATACGCTGGAGGCGTATCACCGGGCGCTGAACGATGGCGCGGACTGCATCGAGCCGGATCTCGTGATGACCAAGGACGGCGTGCTGGTGGACCGGCATGACACCTTCCTGTCGACCACGACGGACGTGGCCAAGCATCCCGAGTTCGCGGCCCGCAAGCGCAAGTCGCCGGACCCGGAATTCACCGACCGTGAGGACTGGTGGGTGGCGGACTTCACGCTAGCCGAGCTGAAGACGCTGCGCGCGATCCAGTCGTTCAAGGGACGGTCGAAGACGTTCGACGGGCTCTATCCCGTGGCGACGTTCGACGAAGTGCTTGATCTCGCGAAGTCGCGCCACACCGTGGCGGGCGCAGACGTGTGCGTCTATCCGGAAGCGAAGTCGCCCGCCTATCACGAAGCCATCGGCCACAAAGACATGGCGGAGAAGATCCTTGCCTCACTTGCCGCACACGGCATGGCGGCGAAGGGATCGCCGGTGTTCATCCAGTCGTTCGAGCCGGACTTCGTGAAGAAGATCGACGCGATGACGGACCTGCCAGTCGTGATGCTGGTGTCTGACAAGGCGGCGCTCGATGCGGCGCTGGCCAAGCCCGGCGCGCCGTTCTGGCAGGGGCTGGGGCCGAACCTCAGCATGCTGTTCGACAAGGATGGCAAGTCCACGGGCGTGGTCGAGGCGGCGCACGCGAAGGGAATCGCCGTGCATCCGTGGACATTCCGAGACGACGTGCCGATGGGCGCGCCGATCGAGGACGTGATGAAGAAATACCTCGCTGTCGGGATCGACGGCTTCTTCACCGACTTCTCGTTCACCGGCTACAAGGTCAGGAACGACGTCCTGCACGGCGCCGAATAGGCGTCTCGATACGGCGATAGCTGTTGACGACAACGCCCATGCCGATGGGCTGGGACGAGGCGTGCTCGAAGGTGAGCTCCGTCTCGGCGCTGGCGAAGAGCGGCCTGCCCTCGCCCAGCGCAACGGGCACAACGGCGAGTTCGACGAGATCGATCAGGTTGTATTTCAGAAAGAGGCCGGCGGTGACGCCGCCGCCGAACAGCCAGATGTCGGTCTCGAGATCCTGCTCGCTCATGCGCTGGCGCAGTTTGGCGAGGCCTTCGGCGGGATCGCCAGTGTGGGCGTGAACGGTCTGCGGACCTTTCTCGATCGGGCGCGACGTCATCACCAGCGCCGGCATCTTGCCCCACATCCAGCCGCCCATGGCGACCGACTGGTCGTACGTGGCGCGGCCGACGATGATGCCGCCGATCTGCTTCATCCAGGGACCAATGAAGCCCATGGCGACCTTGCCGTAGGAATTGAGCCAGTCGGCGCTGCCATCCCTGGGCGCGATGAAGCCGTCGAGACTGATGGCGACATGATAACGGACACGATGCATGGGCGTGGCTCCGCAGCACAGGCGGACATGTGCGCATGAGCGTGCTGACAGAGGAGTGGCAGCAGCAGAAGGCGGACCCAAACAAAAAGAGCGCTCCGAGGAGCGCCCTTTCCGTTCTAATCAGATGCGGTCGGCTTAGTGCGAACTGGCCGCCATAGCCGCGAGCATGAGCAGCGCGACGATGTTGGTGATCTTGATCATCGGGTTCACGGCGGGACCCGCCGTGTCCTTGTAGGGGTCGCCGACGGTGTCGCCGGTGACGGCCGCTTTGTGGGCGTCCGAACCCTTCTTGTGAACGACGCCGTCCTTGTCGCGGAAGCCGTCCTCGAACGATTTCTTGGCGTTGTCCCAGGCGCCGCCGCCGGCCGTCATGGAGATGGCGACGAAGAGGCCCGTAACAATCACACCAAGGAGCATGGCGCCGAGCGCCGAGAGGGCTTGCGACTTGGAGTCATCCGTGAAGCCGCCGATGGCCCAGATGCCGAGGAACAGCACGATGGGCGAGAGAACCGGCAGGAGCGAAGGAACGATCATTTCCTTGATCGCGGCCTTGGTCAGCATGTCGACGGCTTTGCCGTAGTCCGGCTTGGCCGAGTAATCCATGATGCCCTTGATCTCGCGGAACTGGCGGCGGACTTCTTCCACCACCGCCTGCGCCGCGCGGCCGACCGCCATCATCGACATGCCGCCGAAGAGGAAGGGCAGCAGGCCGCCGAACAGCAGGCCGACGACCACGTACGGGTTCGACAGCGAGAAGTCCGCCGAGACGCCGTAGAGGAACGAGCCTTCGGTCGCGTTGCTCGAGAAGAATTCGAGGTCGGCGGTGAAGGCGGCGAAGAGGACCAGCGCGCCGAGACCGGCGGAGCCGATCGCGTAGCCCTTGGTGACGGCTTTCGTGGTGTTGCCGACTGCGTCGAGCGTGTCGGTGGTTTCGCGAACCGAGTCATCGAGGCCCGACATTTCGGCGATGCCGCCGGCGTTGTCGGTGACCGGGCCGAAGGCGTCGAGCGCCACGACCATGCCCGCGAGCGCGAGCATCGTGGTGACGGCGATGCCGACGCCGATGAGACCAGCCATCGTATAGGTGAAGATGATGCCCGCGATGATGATCAGGGCGGGAACGGCCGTCGCTTCGAGCGAGACCGCGAGACCCTGGATCACGTTGGTGCCGTGGCCGGAGACCGAGGCCTGGGCGATCGAACGCACAGGACGGTAGCCGACGCCGGTATAGTATTCCGTGATCCAGACGATGAGGCCCGTGACCACGAGACCGGCGATGCCGCAGTAGAAGAGGTTCATGCCGGTGATCGACAAGCCGCCCGAGGTCGTCGTGGCGAACGCCATCGGGTCGCCGAGGGCGATCCAGAGCGCGCCATAGAGCGCCGGGATCGAGAGGACGGCCGAGGCGATGAAGCCCTTGTAGAGGGCGCCCATCACGTTGCGCGAGTCTTTCGACAGGCGGACGAAGAAGGTGCCGATGATCGAGGTGACAATGCACACGCCGGCGATGACGAGCGGCAGCGCCATCATGGCGGGCTGGTCGGCAATGCCGAAGGTGATCGAGGAGAGAACCATCGTGGCGACAATCGTCACCGCATAGGTCTCGAACAGGTCGGCGGCCATGCCGGCGCAGTCGCCGACGTTGTCGCCCACGTTGTCGGCGATCGTGGCGGGGTTGCGCGGATCGTCTTCCGGAATGCCGGCTTCGACCTTGCCCACCATGTCGCCGCCGACGTCGGCGCCCTTGGTGAAGATGCCGCCGCCGAGACGGGCGAAGATGGAGATCAGCGAAGCGCCGAGGCCGAGGGACACCATCGCGTCGACGATGACGCGCGGTTCGGCGGGCTTAACGATCTGGGTGAGGACGGCGTAATAGCCGGCGAGGCCGATCAGCGCGAGGCCGACGACCAGCATCCCCGTGACCGCGCCCGACTGGAATGCGACCGAGAGGCCCTGGGCCAGACCCTTGGAGGAGGCTTCCGTCGTGCGGACGTTGGCCTGCACCGAGATCTTCATGCCGATGAAGCCGGCGGCGCCCGAAAGCACCGCGCCGAGCACGAAGCCGACCGGCGCTTCCCAGTTCTTGAAGAAGAAGGCGATGATGACCGCGACCACCACGCCGATCATCGCGATCGTGCGGTACTGGCGGTTCAGGTAGGCGTTCGCGCCTTCCTGGATCGCCTTGGCGATCTCCTGCATGCGGGCGCTGCCGGTGGGCAGGGCCATAAGGCGTTGCGTGGTGATGACCCCGTAAGCCACGGCGACGAAGCCCGCGACTATGGGGAGCCAAAGCGATAGATCGCTCATGTGACGTCCTCTAACTCATTGAATTTTGGACGACTTCCCCGCAATTCTCTCCGGAATCGCGCTTGGCCCGCCCTGCAAGGTGGCGGGAACATGCCCAAAATGGCCCTTTTCTGCAAGATTGTTGATTTTGCCGAAGTTTACCTAGCGTCAGCCACGCGCGAACAAGGGAGGAAACTTCCGTTGAGATTGGAGTTTCGCCGTGATGGATGGCGCGATGACCGGCGCGCCCTCTCCCTCCCATCGTTTTCCCTTCCCACCGCTCGCGATGGCGGTGACGGGCGTGATGATGGGCTGCGTCATGGACGCGATGATCAAGCATCTGGGCGCGACCTACACCGCCGTCCTGATCGCGACGCTGCGCTATGCGTTCGGTACGCTGTTTTCCGGCGCAACACTGCTGGCGCTGAAGCGCCGGCTGCCTGACGGGCGCGGGCTGAGACGGCATGCGGTGCGGGCGCTGGCGAGCACGGTGTCGGCGGTTCTGTTCTTCCATTGCCTGAGCGTGCTGCCGATCGCGGAGGCGACCGTCCTCATCTTCTGCGCGCCTCTGATGATCGCGCCGCTGGCGCACTGGCTGCTCGGCGAGAAGATGCGGCCGATGGCCGTGCTGGCGCTGGGCGTCGGCTTCATCGGAATGCTGATCACGGTTCAGGGCGCGGTGGGCGCGGCGGACACTGCCAAGCGGATCGAGGGGATCGTTGCGGGCGTCACGGCGTCGGGGCTTTATGCGCTGTCAATTGTGCTGCTGCGACAGCTGGCGCAGAAGGACGATGCGATCACGACGGCGTTCCTCGGGAACGTGTTTCCGGCGCTCTATCTCCTCGCGCCGGCGATCGCGATGGGAACCGCGCCGATGCCTGTCGACATACCGCTCTTTGTCGTTGCAGGAGCAACGGGCTTCCTGTTGTGGTTCCTGCTGACGCAGGCCTATGCGCGGGCGCCGGCGCAGAGCCTGGCCGCCGCAGAATACACCGGCCTGATCTGGAGCGCCCTGCTCGGCTTCTTCTTCTTCGCGGAAGTGCCGCGCTGGCAGGTGTGGGTCGGCGCAGGCGTGATCATCGCAGCCGTGACGCTGTCCGCCTGGGATAGCCGGCGGAAGCAGAAGATCGTACCGGTAGCGGACTGATCTCAATTGATTGTCCGGTAACGCGAACCCGCCCAGACTTCTCCCACAACAGCCTTGGGGAGAGATCATGAAACGGACGATGACGCTTGCGGCGCTGGCGATCGGCTCAGCGGGCGCGGCGCATGCACAGCTCGCCGTCGGCGGCAGCATCGGCACGACCGGCGGCACGGTGGAAGTGCAGACCCAGATCGCACCAGCGATCCAGTTGCGCGGCGGCTACAATTATTTCCAGTACGGCGCGGACGACACCTACGACGACATCGCCTATGACGGCGATCTCGACCTGACGACGTGGGGCGCGTTCGTCGACTTCCGCCCCTTCACCAACAGCTTCCTCGTGACGGCGGGCGTCTATCTCGGTGAGAAGAAGCTGGATCTCAACGCGACACCGACGTCGAACGTGCAAATCGGCAACCAGACCTTCACGCCGACCCAGGTCGGTACGCTGAGCATGGCGGCGAACCTCGAGGATGCCGCGCCGTTTGTGGGACTTGGCTGGGATACAACCTTCCAGGGCGGCGCGGGCTTCGGCTTCAAGTTCATCGCTGGCGCGATGTTTACCGGATCGCCAGATGTAAGCCTGATGTCGACAGGCGGATCACTCTCGAACGACAGCAACTTCCAGACCCAGCTGGCGATCGAGGAGCAGAACCTGCAGGACGACATCAATGACTACGAGGTCTACCCGGTCGCGCAGCTCGGCCTGACATATTCGTTCTAGAACGACGACGCCCCGGAGCGAGGCTCCGGGGCGCATCTGTTTCGGTTGGGGCCGCGTTACTTGACGCCGTTTTCCTTGTTCCACCGATCGGTTTCCTTGGCGACCTCGGCGGGCGTGCAGTCGCCCTGGTAGGTGGCGTCCGCCTTCATCGAGAAGCCGGCCGGGATGAAGCCAATATTGGCCGTGCCTTCGGCGCGGATCGACATCGTGGTCTGGGTGTGGGTGAGCGTGGCTTTGGCGTTGCCGGTCGTCTTGCCCTTGCAGATCAGCTTGAACGAATAGCCCGTGGAGATCGGCTGCACGTTATCGACGGTGCAGCCTTCCTCGAGATCGCGCGCCAGCTTCGACAGCGTAATCTTCGCCTTCTCCGGAATGAGGCATTCCAGATTCTCTTCCTTGAGCGGAATGGCAAGGATGCTGGTCTCCTGCTTCCACAACCACTTGCCTGGCTTGACCGAGACGGCGCCGTCCTTGGCGGTGTCCGCAGCAGCGGCGCACACGGCGAACAGCGCGGTGGCGGCGATGACCAGAACCCTCATCTCTGTCTCCTTTGGGGACAACAAAGCGTCCCCAGCATCTGTCGTCGATCTACGCGCATTCCAGATGAACGAGGCCCGAATGAGGCGGGCGCCGTTTCGTCACGATTGCGGCCCCTTGTACCCCCGCACAGGGAGCACCGTCATCAGCAACGCCCCTGCAATATAGCCCCCGGCGTGCGCTTCCCAAGCCAGTCCCATTCCGAGAAGGAAAGGCGCCGCCACGGTCAGCAGTATGTTTGCGATGACAATGGCGGTCGTCAGCTTCAGGAATTCGGGCGACCACAGCGTCCGCTTGCCGCCCCGCGGGTCGAGCAGGAAGGCGGCCGCGATGAGACCGCAGACGCCGCCCGAGGCGCCGACGGCGTAGGGCGAACTCTCCGTTGCGAGCGCGAGATAGAGCGCGGAACCGCCGATGACGGAGCCCAGAAAGACGATCATCCAGAGCCCCCACCCCGTGATCGAATTGCCGAAGGCGCGGGCGACCGGCGTGCCGAAGGCGAGCAGCATGAACGCGTTGACCAGCACATGCATCCAGTCAGCATGCAGGAGCGCGGTGGAAGCCAGCGTGACGAGACCTGAGGCGTAGTCCGGATAGACATAGGCAGAGCCTGCGGGCGCCCAGAATCGTTCAGGCGCCAGCGCGAAATCGAACAGGATCGACTGCTGCTGGGCGATAGGCGCGAATGTGTAGGCCGCATGGAGGCCGATCAGCAACAACGTCATGGCGACAACCAGCGCTGGCGCGTTGATCAGCGGCGGGTGCTTCTCGCGAAGCTGGGGCTGGGCGTCATCCGTCATCGAGGGAACATGGAGGCTGTCGGTCTGATCGGCAACGGGTCAGAGCCTCTTGCCCATGCGGACCCCGGGAACATCGACGCCGTCCTTCGAGGCGGCGGTGATGCGCTGGATGTCGTGATAGCCGCAGGCGCGGTAGAGCGGCTCCCCAGACATGGTGGCCATGAGCTCGACGGATTTGAAGCCGGCATCGCGCGCCGCGGCCTCGCACAGACCGAGGATCATGCGGCCGACGCCGCGGCGCTTGAAATCGGGATGCGTGTACATGGCGCGGACGCGGGCGGCGTCTTTCGCGATGTCGAGCAAGGCCGCGTTGCGCTGGCTGGTGGAATGATCCCCGCCATAGAGCGTGGCCCGGCGGGACCAGCCGCCGCAACCGGCGAGACGGCCGTCTTCTTCGACCAGAAAATAGGTGCGGTCGGCGATCAGCTGCGTGTCGAGGCCCATGATGGATTTCGAGAGTTCGACCTGCGCGGGGTCGAGGAAGGCCTTGAGATGCTCGGCGATGGCGACATCCATCAGCGCGCGGATGGCGTCGAGATCGGCTTCGGTGGCGAGGCGGTGGGCGAAGGACATGGTCGACCGTGATACTGTCGCGCGACTCCTGCCGGAAGGCTGCTTGTTGTCGAGAGCGAAATACTGAATATCGCCGGAAAGAGGACGACATTGCATGTTCAAACAGGAAGCAGCCTGGATCGCCGCCCGGCTTTCGACGCTGGACGCCGCCGAGGTGGGAACGATCGTCAATGTCGGTTCATCGACGCATGAGTTCCGCACGGTGCGACAGCCTTGGGTGGATGCCGAGCTGTTCGCCCCGCTGCGGGCGCGCAACCTTCCGGTGGTGCATGTCGATCTCAAGGCCGACCAAGGCGTCGATCTCGTGGCCGACATCCTGAGCGATGACGGATTTGCTGCTGCAAAGGCGCACCGACCCAGAACAGTCCTGCTCTGTAACATCCTCGAGCACGTGCATGAGCCGGACAGGATGATGCGGCGCGCCTTCGATCTGGTCGAGCCCGGCGGACGTTTGATCGTCTCGGTGCCGCGCAGCTATCCGCATCACCGCGATCCGTTCGACACGATGTTCAGGCCGACGCCGCAACAGGTGGCCTCGCTTATCCCCGAAGCGAAGCTGACGGAAGGCGAGATCCTTCCGACCGAATATCACTGGCACGACATCTGGCGGAACCCGAAGAAGCTCCAGCGCAAACGCGCGCTGTGGCTGTTCGTGAAGTACAAGGTGTCGATGGTCGTTCTGCAGAAGGCGGCATGAAAAAGCCCGCCGGCGGGGCGGGCTTTTCCGGATCTGACGCTCGTGGCTTGCGCTAGTTGCGCTTGCGGTCGACGAGGCGGTTGGACTTCGACCACTGCATCATCGAGCGGAGCTTCTCGCCGACTTCCTCGATCGGGTGGTTGCTCATCTTGTTGCGCATCGCCTGGAAGGACGGGGCGCCGGCCTGGTTCTCGAGGACCCAGTCGCGGGCGAAGCGACCCTGCTGGATGTCCTCCAGCACTTTCTTCATCGCGGCCTTGGTTTCCGAGGTCACGATGCGCGGGCCGGTGACGTATTCGCCGTACTCGGCCGTGTTCGAGATGGAATAGTTCATGTTGGCGATGCCGCCCTCGTAGATGAGGTCGACAATCAGCTTAACTTCGTGGAGACATTCGAAATAGGCCATCTCCGGCGCGTAGCCGGCTTCGACCAGCGTTTCGTAGCCGGCCTTGATGAGCTCGACGAGACCGCCGCAGAGCACGGCCTGTTCGCCGAACAGGTCCGTCTCGGTCTCTTCGCGGAAGGACGTCTGGATGACGCCCGCGCGCGTGTTGCCGATGGCTTTCGAGTAGGACAGCGCAACCGCCTGAGCGACGCCCGAGGCGTCCTGGTGGATGGCGATCAGGCCCGGAAGGCCGCGGCCCTGCGTGTACTGGTTGCGCAGCGTGTGGCCCGGGCCTTTCGGCGCCGAGAGCGACACATCCATGTCGGCGCGCGGACGGATCAGGTTGTAGTGGATGTTGAAGCCGTGTCCGAACATCAGGTGCTGGCCCTTGCGCGTGTGCGGCTCGATCTCGTTCGAGTACATCACGGCCTGTTTCTCGTCGGGCGTGAGGATCATCATCACGTCCGCCCATTTGGCGGCCTCGGTTGGCGTCACGACCTTGAGGCCTTCCTGCTCGGCCTTGGGCTTCGAATTCGAGTTCGGCTGCAGGCCGACCACGAGATCCTTCACGCCGCTTTCGCGCAGGTTGAGCGCGTGGGCGTGACCCTGGCTGCCATAGCCGATCACGGCGACCTTCTTGGACTGGATGATCGAGAGGTCGGCGTCGTTGTCGTAGTAGACTTTCATTGGCAGCTCACTTTGCAGGTTTGGGCCGCTCCTTACGCGAACGGCCTTTAAGCGGAAACTGAAAACGTTGTTTAGCCCGGACGGCCTTCCGGGTCGGGTCCTTCGGTCTTGGGCCCGGGGTCAGGCACGCCGAGATCCATCACGGCCTTGAGCGCGCCAGCGGCGTCCTTGCGCCAGACGGTGACATAGCGGCCCTGATCGATCGTCTCGCCATTTGTCTTCACTGTGAAGCGGCCGGTGGTGACAGCGAGATCGCCGGAGGCCGAGCCGTGGCCGCCATCGGGCGTCCATTCGAGCGCGAAGCCGGCAGGCAGCTGGTCGAACGCCTTGCCGATCTCCTCGGCGCCCTTCACGACCGCGCCCGGTTCGATGCGCTGGCTGTCGGTTGGGTCCATGTAGGCAAGGAAGGCGGCCTTCGGCCCATCCTTCGCGGCCATGGCGGCGAAATCGCTGTCAGCCTTCATGGCGACCTCGAGCGTCGCCTGCGCGCTCTTCACGTCGACCTTCACGTCTATGCCGGTCGACGCCCCCGAACAGGCGACCGTGAGCGCCAGAAGCACGGCGCCGAATGCGTAGCGATAGACAGAGCGTTTCATCCTGCCTTCTCCTTCCCCCGCTGAATGCTGAGCACGCCGGTGCGCGAGACCTCGACGAGGCCGAGCGGGCGCATGAGTTCTATGAACTGGTCGATCTTCTGGCTGGCGCCGGTGACTTCGAAGATGAAGCTCTCGTTTGTCGTGTCGATGACGTGGGCGCGGAAGATTTCGGAGATGCGCAGCGACTCGACGCGGGCGTCACCCTTGCCGGCGACCTTCACAAGGGCGAGTTCGCGCTCGATGCCGCCGGTGGAGTTCGTCACGTCGATGACTTTCGCGACCGCGACGAGACGAAGAAGCTGCTGCTCGATCTGCTCGAGCACGTGATTGGTGCCGGAGGTGACGATGGTGATGCGCGACTGGTGGGCGTTGCGATCGATCTCCGCAACCGTGAGCGACTCGATGTTGTAGCCGCGGGCCGAGAACAGGCCGACGACGCGGGCGAGGACGCCCGGCTCGTTGTCAACAATGCAGGCCAGCGTGCGGCGCTCAATGCCTTCGTCGGCATGCGTCATGTCGTAGGCGGAGGCGGGATCCTCACGCACGCCGGATCTTGCGGGAGCGCGGGGGCGGGTTGCGCGTGCCATCTGTCTATTTCCTAAACCAGAACCTTGCCGGCTTCGCCGATCTCGTCGCCGGTGATCTTGCCGAGGATCATTTCGTTGTGCGCGGCGCCCGAGGGGATCATCGGGAAGCAGTTCTCGGCCTTCTCGACCCGGCAGTCGAAGAGGACGGGCTTGGGCGTGTCGATCATCTCCATGATCGCGGCGTCGAGATTGGCCGGGTCTTCGCAGCGGATGCCATGGCAGCCATAGGCCTCCGCCAGCTTCACGAAATCCGGCAGCGCGTCGGAATAGGAGTGCGAGTAGCGCTCGCCATGCAGCAGCTGCTGCCACTGGCGCACCATGCCCATCCATTCGTTGTTGAGGATAAAGATCTTGACCGGCAGATCGTGCTGGATGGCGCAGGACATCTCCTGCATCGTCATCTGCACCGAAGCGTCGCCCGCGATGTCGATGACAAGCGCCTTGGGGTGCGCCGCCTGCACGCCGATGGCTGCGGGGAGACCGTAGCCCATCGTACCGAGTCCGCCCGACGTCATCCAGCGGTTGGGCTGGTCGAAATGGAAGAACTGCGCGGCCCACATCTGGTGCTGGCCGACTTCGGTGGTGATGTAGACGTCGCGGTCCTTCGTCAGTTCGTAGAGGCGCTCGATCGCGTATTGCGGCTTGATGAGCGTTTTCGAGTTTGGATAGGCGAAACCCTTGCGGGCGCGCCATTCGTCGATCTGCTTCCACCACGGCTTGATATCGGGCTTGCGGTCCACGATTTTCGACCAGCCCCGCACGAGGGCGGCCAGCGCCTTGCCGCAATCGGCGACGATCGGGACCTCCGCGCGGACGTTCTTGTTGATCGAGGACGGGTCGATGTCGATGTGGATCTTGCGCGAGCCCGGCGAGAAGGCGTCAAGGCGGCCGGTGACGCGGTCATCGAAACGCGCGCCGACGCACAGCATCACGTCGCAATCGTGCATGGCGTTATTGCTCTCGAACGAGCCGTGCATGCCGACCATGCCAAGCCATTGCGGGTTCGAGGCCGGAAAAGCGCCGAGGCCCATCAGCGTGGAGGTGACGGGCCAGCCGGTTGCCTTGGCGAGCGCGCGCAGCGCTTCGGATGCGGCCGGGCCGGAATTGATGACGCCGCCGCCGGAATAGATGATCGGGCGCTCGGCCTTGGCCATCAGGGCGAGGGCTTCCTCGATGCGGCGATCCTGCGGCTCGGTGCGTGGATGATAGGTGCGGTGCTCGATCGCTTCCGGACCGACATAACTGCCCTTGGCGAACTGGACGTTCTTCGGGATGTCGATCAGCACAGGACCGGGGCGGCCGCTGGTGGCGATGTAGAACGCCTCATGGATCGTGCGCGCGAGATCGTTCACGTCGCGGACGAGATAGTTGTGCTTGGTGCAGGCTCGCGTGATGCCGACCGTGTCTGCTTCCTGGAAAGCGTCCGAGCCGATGAGGTGGGTCGGAACCTGCCCCGTGATGACCACCATCGGGATGGAATCCATCAGCGCGTCTGCGATCGGGGTGACCATGTTGGTGGCACCCGGGCCGGACGTCGCCAGCGCCACGCCGCACTTGCCGGTGGAGCGGGCATAGCCTTCGGCCATGTGCCCTGCCCCCTGCTCGTGGCGGACGAGGATGTGGCGCACGCGCTGCTGCGCATAGATCGCGTCATAGATCGGAAGGACGGCGCCGCCGGGATAGCCGAACATCGTATCGACGCCCTGGTCGGCAAGGGCGCGAAGGACGATCTCGGCGCCTGTCAGCTGCTCGGCCTGGGTTTGCGCGCCCGTGTCCATCTTGCTGTTTCCGTCCATCTCGATCGCCAGTGTCCTGCAGCTTCGGGGAAAAGAAAAAGGGCCACTCGGGCCCTTCGCATGCGTCTCGCCGTTCAGCCCGGTGCGTTACCGGGCCGGCGGCGAGCCAATTACGAGTACGAGCGCCGACAGGCGACCGGACATGGGGGTTTCTCCCAAAAACGCAGTGGGAAAGGCCAATACCGTTTCACGGGCGCAGCGTCAATCAGGTCTTTAGGGGTAGATTTGACCTTTGAGATCGCTGTCTGACTGCAAGCCAAGTAAGTTACACTACGGGAATAACTAGCGTAGTGCAACTTTGTCGGAGAGTTGCACTACGGGAGTTATTAGTGTAGTGCAACCGCATGAAGTCGATACCTGCAACCCTGCAGACCACCTATGCGAACCTGGTTCAGATGCATTTGAACCGTCCTGCGTTCGACTTCGAAGGCGCGCCCTTCACCATGGTTCGCAAGGGAAAAACCTACTGGTACGCCAATCAACGACCAATCGGCCGAACGTCTCCGCGACAACGGTATCTCGGTCCCGACACGGAAGAAATGAGACGACGCATTGAAGAGATGCGGTCTCGGCAGCAAAGCCTGACCGAATTCCGCAAGCATGCTTCGAGTCTCGTTGCACAGCTGCGCGCGGGTGGGATCACCGGCCCTGATCGAGAGACCGGCCCGATGTTGCGCGCGTTGACCAACAGCGGCGTGTTTCGACTTGGCGGAACCTTGGTCGGGACTCATGCCTTTCAGCACTTCGGTCTTCAGCTGGGAATCTATCTGACAGAGGGAGCCGACTGGGTCACGCAGACTGATGATATTGATATCGCCAGCTTTGAACACCTTTCCATGGCGATCGAGGATACCGCCGACCCTGACCTTGCCGCAGCGTTGGGGCAATTGGGATTCAAGCCAGCCAACTCGCTGAATCCAAAAACGCCGACGACATGGACGCTGGCAAACTCAAAATACGCCATCGACTTTCTGACCCCCTCGTTCGAAGACAGGCAGAGGCCGAAAAAACTCGCCGCCCTGAATATATGGGCTCAAGGCCTCCACTATCTGAATTTCCTCATCGCGGATCCCATCCCTGCCGTATCGCCCTACATGGAGGGACTGCTTGTCCAGATTCCGCGCCCCGAACGATACGCGGTCCACAAGCTCATCGTCTCTCAAAAGAGACACGCGGCATCAGGCACGAAGAAGCAAAAGGACGTTGAACAAGCCAGAGTTCTGATCGAAGCGCTATCGGAAACCAGTCCCTACGAACTCAACGAGGCTCTCGCCTTGGCAGGCGCGAATGGCAAGGCATGGAATGACGCACTGGATCGCGCGCTGGACCTCGCCTTCAAAGCACCGCCTCTCAATCACGACTTTGATCGCGACATCGTCTGGTTCGAGGGAGTCGCCCTTGGGAAGACGCATAGATGCGCTATCAGCGCAGAAGCGCTGGCTGATCATTTCGGAAGTGAAGGCAATTCCCCGGCCGATCTGCTCAAGACTGTGCGGACGAATCGAACAAAGATCGAAGCCCTCATGAAGCGCAAGTTCAGAATGGAGCCGTCGGCATCAACTCTGCTCACTTCATCGGACATCACAATGCTTGAAGGCAAAACCGCCTGACCTAGCCAGACATGCTGACCAACTCGGCGTGCAAATCAGCGATCACCCGTGTCCGCACGTCCAGCGCTTCGGAGGGGATGCGGGGCCAGAGGGTGAACTGGTGGGCGATCCAGGTCATCTGGCGCTTGGCGTAGCGGCGGGTGTCGCGCTTGCAGCGCTCGACGGCCTCGGCGAGCGAAGAGCGGCCGGCGAAGTGATCGGAGAAACCGGGCATGCCGTGGGCGCGCATGACGGGCAGCGTGTCGTCGAGATGGCGCTCCCACAGGCGGCGGGCCTCTTCCAGCGCGCCGAGCTTCATCATCTTGTCGACGCGATGATCGATGCGCGCATAGAGGCCTTCGCGGCGAGGCGTGAGGGCAGCGCCGATCCAGGAGCCGGGCGGCAGGGCGGGCTGGGCCTTGCCGTGAAAGTGCGAGATCGGACTGCCGGTAGCGAGCAGGACTTCGAGGGCGCGGGCGATGCGCTGGCGGTCCTGCGGCTCGATACGCTCGGCGGCGTGGGGGTCGCGGGCGGTCAGCTGGGCCCAGGCGCCGGGAAGATCGCGCTCGACCATGGCGCGGGCTTCGGTGCGGAAAGCCTCTTCAATGGGCGGGATTTCGGACAGGCCGTCCGTTAGCGCCATGAGATAGAGGCCGGTGCCGCCGACGAGGATCGGGACTTTGCCCACGGCGTTGAGCTCGTTGATCTTGGCGACGGCCTCCCTTGTCCAGTCGCCGGCGGAGTGACGCTCGGCGGCATCGATGTGGCCGAAGAGATGGTGGGGGGCGGCGGCGAGTTCGTCCGCATCCGGACGGGCCGTCAGGATGTCAAGGTCGCGATAGCACTGCATCGCGTCGGCATTGATGATCTCGCCATCGAGACGCTTCGCGAGGGCGATCGCGAGCTTTGTCTTGCCGCTGGCCGTCGGGCCGTGAATCAGGATGGCGGGACGCATTCCGTAGGCCGTTTTCCCCAACACTGGCGGTTCACTGTTTACGCGTGGCCGCAGCGCCTGTTAGAGCGCGTGACCCGGCCTAACGCGGCAGAACCCGAACGTCCATGACCCTTGTCCTGACCCTTGTTTCGCAAAGCAATGACGTCGCGCAGCTGGCGAAGGCGGCGCCGGGCGGCGTTGGAGATGTCGCCGATCGTTCCGGCAGCGGCTGGCGCGTGGCCGAGCGGTCGGTTGCGGGCGGCAAGGATCTGGTGGTGTGGCTTGAGGCGGAAGCGCCGCGGCTTTGCGCGGACTGGTCGGTAACGCCGGCGGCAGGCCGGAAGAAGCGACTGCTGATCTCGGACATGGATTCCACGATCATCGGACAGGAATGCGTGGATGAGCTGGCGGACTTTGCCGGGTTGAAGGCGGAAGTCTCGGCGATCACCGAGCGTGCGATGCGGGGCGAGCTGGATTTTGCCGGCGCCCTCACACAACGGGTGGCGATGCTGAAGGGGCTGGCGCTGAGCGCGCTGGAGCGCTGTCATACCGAACGCGTGCGGCTGAACCCGGGCGCGCGCGAACTGGTCGCGACGATGAAGGCGCATGGCGCGCGGGCCGTGCTGGTGTCGGGCGGGTTCCGCTATTTCACATCTCGCGTGGCGAAGATGGCCGGGTTCGATACTGATCGCGCCAATACGCTTCTGGATGACGGAACGACGCTTACCGGCGCAGTCGGCCAGCCGATCCTTGGGCGAGAGGCGAAGCTGGCGGCTCTGCTCGAGGAAACAGCCGCGCTCGGAACGACGGCGAATGATGCGGTGGCGCTAGGGGACGGCGCCAACGATCTCGACATGATCCGCGCTGCGGGGTTGGGTGTCGCCTACAAGGCCAAGCCGATCGTGGCGGCGGAAACGCTGGCGCGCATCCAGCACACGGACCTGCGCGCCGCCCTGTTCTTCCAGGGCTATCGGCTCGACGAGATCGTCAGCGCCTAGCGGACGCGGACGGCGACGTAGGTAACCTCATCCTCACCCCAGACCTGCAGCAGAACCGGCTTGTTGGCCGCCTTGGCGGACTGGGCTGCCGCGATCGCCTGTTCCGGCGAGGAGACGGGCTGGAAATTCACTTCCGTCACCACCGACCCGAGCGGGATCTTGCCGAGCGCGTCCGAACCTGTCTCGATCGACTGCACGATCACGCCACGAATGGCGGCGGGAATGTTGTGGCGACGACGATCCACGTCCTCAATCGCCTTGAACTTGATGCCCAGGATGTTGGTCAGTTCCTTGGCGACATCGGGCTTGGCGGGTTTGGAAGCGTCGGCGGTCTTCGTGGAGACGAGCTTCACCGAGGCCGTGCCTTGTTTTCCGTTGCGAATATAGCGGACCGAGACCTGCGCGCCGACCTGCGTCACGCCCATGATGCGGAAGAGGTCGCGGCTTTCCTTGATCTGTTGATTATTGAGTGCGGTGATGAGATCGCCCTTCTGCAGGCCGGCGGCCTTGGCGGCGCCGCCCTCGGCGACCGAGGTGATGATCGCGCCTGCGGGGGTCGAGAGGCCGTACGCTTCGGCGATGTTCTGGTCGACGGAGCGAGCGGTGAGGCCCATGGTGCCGCGGCGGGATTCGCCGAACTGCTTGAGTTGCTGGATCACGACCTTCGCGAAATTGGCCGGAACCGAGAAGCCGACGCCGACCGAACCACCAGCTTCGCCAGGCGAGATGATGGCGGTGTTGATGCCGACAACTTCGCCATTGAGGTTGAACAGCGGTCCGCCCGAGTTGCCCTTGTTGATGGCGGCGTCGGTCTGGATGAAGTCGTCGAACGAGCCGGCGCCGATGTCGCGCGCGCGAGCCGAGATGATGCCGGCGGTCACCGTGCCGCCAAGACCGAACGGGTTGCCGATGGCGACGACCCATTGGCCGACTTCGGCCTGGTCGGAGTTGGCCCACGGAACGGGGGTTAGCGGGGTACGGGATTCGACCTTCAGCAGGGCGAGGTCGACGTCCTCGTCACGGCCTACGAGCTTAGCCGGAAGGACGCTGCCGTCCGACAGGTTCACGTCGATCTCGTCGGCGCCGTCGATGACATGGTTGTTGGTGACGATGTAGCCGGCCGACTCGATGATGAAGCCGGAGCCGAGCGAGGACTGGCGGCGGAACCCGCCGCCGCCACGGCCAAGCAGGTCGTTGAACTCGTTGAGCGGCGAGTTGGGACCATAGGCCGGCAACCCATCGCCGCGCGCAACCGTCTGTCGGGTGGAGATGTTGACCACGGACGGCATCAGGCGCTTGGCCAGCGCCGAAAAATCTTCACCCGCGAAACCCGGGCGGTTGATGGCGGCCTGCTGGGTCGGGGGCTGGGAGGGTTGGGCGATGGCAGGCTCAGGCGCCTGCAAGTTCAGCAGCGGAGCAGCGAAAAAGGCTCCGGCGACGGCCGCGATCAGCACCGCGGGGAGGCCGATCTTCACCAGAAGAGGCATCGAAGACTTCGCCGCCATACGTCAGAAACTCCAAGCATCTGGCCCGGCGCCGGACCATTTCCGCTACGAACACTGGCCTCAAAGCCGCGCGTCCGCAAGGCGACCGGCCACCCTCGGGCGGTCTTCTGGGGCCCAGCTAGCCCCGTAATTGCGGAACAATGATGACGCAAACGCCCTTCACGACCCCGTGTGACGGGGGCGGATCAAGCCGTGAGGGTTTTCCGCAAGCTTTCTAGGCCGTTTTCGCGGACGGGGACGCCGGCATTTCCAGGCCGAGGACCTGGTGCATCTTGGCGATCAGCTCGCGCTGGTCGACCGGCTTGGAGACGTAGTCGGTCATGCCGAGGGCGAGATACTTCTCGCGGTCGCCGCTCATGGCGTCAGCCGTGAGCGCGATGACGGGCAGGTTCACCCAGCGCTGGTCATTGCGCAGGCGCTGGATGGCCTCCTTGCCGTCCATGACCGGCATGTGGACGTCGAGCAGGACGATGTCGAACTCGGTTTGCGCGATCCTGTCGAGCGCTTCCTTGCCGTTGGTCGCCTCTGTGATGTCGCAGCCCTGCGGCGCGAGGAACAGTTTGATGACCTGGCGGTTGATCGCGTTGTCGTCCGTGAGGAGGACGCGCAGGCCGCGCAGCGTGCGCTTGGATGACTCTGCCTTGGGTTGCGGCTTGGTCTCGACGGCGGGGGCGGCCTCCTGCGCCCGGAAGGTGAGACGGAAGGTCGAGCCCCTGCCCTCTTCCGAGGTGACAGTGAGATCGCCACCCATCATGCGAGCGAGCTGGCGCGAGATGGCCAGGCCGAGACCCGAACCGCCGAACTTGCGGGTCGTGGCGCCGTCGGCCTGCGTGAAGACCGTGAACAGCTTCGTGATCGTCTCCTGGCTCATGCCGATGCCGGAGTCGGAGACGTCGACGGCGACCATGTAGTTGTCGCCTTCAAGCTTCTTGGCGGAGATGGCGACTTCGACGCGGCCCTGCGAGGTGAACTTGATGGCGTTGGAGAGCAGATTCGAGACGCACTGGCGTACGCGCGTCGGGTCATAGGACAAGCGCTGCGGGAAGTTCGAATCGTAGCGCACCAACAGTTCGAGACCCTTGTCCTCGGCGGTCGACTGGAACAGCTGGCGCGTTCGCTTCATCGTGTGGAGGAAGTCGCCCGGCACGGCCGATATCTCGAGCTTTCCAGCCTCGATCTTGGTGAGGTCGAGCACATCGTTGAGGAGCGCCATCAACGACTTGCCGGAGTCGAGGATGATATTGACCTTTTCCTTCTGGGCAGACGTCAGGTTGTCGGCTTCCAGCGCCTGCGCCATGCCGAGCACGCCGTTGAGCGGGGTGCGGATCTCGTGGCTCATATTGGCGAGGAACTGCGACTTGGCGTTTGACGATGCCTCAGCCGATTCCTTGGCCTTGCGCAGTTCGTCCTCGATCGTCTTCCAGGCCGTCATGTCGACGACGGTGCCCAGCAGCTTGCGGCCGTGGACGGCGTTGGCGGCGATGACCTGCACGCGCAGCTGCATCCAGCAATAGCTGCCGTCGGCGATCTTGGCGCGCATCTCCTGCTTCCAGCCGTCGCTGCGTCCTTCCTGGACCGCCTTGAAGGCATTCGAGGTGAATTCGACGTCATCGGGGTGTATGCCAGCAAGCACTGTTTCCAGCGCCTGCGCGCCTTCGCCGAAACCCAGCTTGGCGCGCAGGGCCGGGTTCGGCGTGTATTGCAGCGTGTCGAAATCGATCTCGAAATAGCCGTCGCCTGCCGACTGGATGGCGAATTCGAGGCGTTTCTGGTTGGCGCCAGCCTGGGCCAGCGCCTTCTGCAGGTCCATGAAGTTCTTGTTCGAGACCTGAGCCGACTCCGCGATACTCGCCACCATGGTGACGGCCGAGATCGAGTACGGGATCGCCACCCAGATCGGGAACTGGGTCCAGGCGGCGTACATCATGAAGGCCATCATGGGCACGGTGCAGATCGCGAGCGCGCGCAGCACGACCTTCAGGTTGCCCTTGCCCCAGAAGATGATGTGAACGGACCACGAGGCCGGGATCATCACGGCGGCGACCCACGCGCCCGGCTTACCCGTCATGAAGAGCGCGATGGCCGAAGCCATCCAGAGCGTGACCAGGATGGTGTGGGCGACGTTGAAATGCGTCACGACACGGTGCTCGCCCAGATTGGCGCGCACGGCGAAGGTGACGACGCAGAACAGGAGGCCGACGGCCGAAATCGTCCACGGAATGCCGGCGATAAGGCCGAAGAAGTAGGTGACGAGGGTTCCGTTCGCGACGGCCAGCAGGACGCCGAACACGAACGAGCCGTTCGTGAGGTACTGGAAGCTGAAACGCGGCGGCAAGCCGGCGCGCGAGGCGGCGGCCGTGAGCGCTGCGCCGCCGGCTGTTGCCGTTGCGGGCTGTGTCGGTTCCATGGTCCTGTCCCTAGAACTGGAAATCCCGGAGACCATGGCAGGGATTGATTAAATTCCCGTAGAGCATCCGCGACTTAAGCGTTTCACGCGAGTTCGCCGGTTAATCGGCGTCAACCACACCAGCCGAATGAAATCCGATCAGTGGAATCTGGCGGCCCAAATCTGGAACAGGGGTGGCCGGACTGTTACTTGATGGGCAGCAGGAGTTACCGATGCCCGTCCACCGTCCCGTAGATGCGTCCAGCCATGTCTACCTGATCGACGCGTCGGGCTTCATCTTCCGCGCCTATCACGCCCTGCCCCAGCTCACGCGGAAGTCGGATGGACTGCCGGTCGGGGCCATTTCGGGCTTCTGCAACATGCTGTGGAAGGTGCTGGAAGACCTTAAGGCAGGCGAGCAGCCGACACATTTTGCATGCATTTTCGATGCAGGCGCCATCACGTTCAGGAACGAACTCTACGATCAGTACAAGGCGCACCGTCCGGATCCGCCGGAGGACCTGATACCGCAATTCCCGCTGGTGCGGCGCGCCGCAATCGCCTTCGGCCAGCCCGCGCTGGAGATGAAGGGGTTCGAAGCGGATGACCTGATCGCAACCTATTCGCGGCAGGCCGCCGCCAAGGGCGCGCGGGTGTCGATCGTGTCGGCGGACAAGGATCTGATGCAGCTGATCACCCCCCAGATCAGCATGCTGGACACGGTGAAGGACAGGAAGATCAACGCGCCTGAAGTTCTCGAGAAGTTCGGCGTGACCCCGGACAAGGTGATCGACGTGCAAGCGCTGTGCGGCGACAGCGTCGACAACGTGCCTGGCGTGCCGGGGATCGGCGTCAAGACCGCGGCGCTGCTGATCAACGAGTTCGGCGATCTCGAAACGCTGCTGGCGCGCGCCGGCGAGATCAAGCAGCCGAAGCGGCGGGAGTCGCTGATCGAGCACGCCGACAAGGCGCGCCTCTCGAAAGTGCTGGTGACGCTGAAGGATGACGTGCCGGTGGAAGTGGCGCTGGAGGAGCTGGGTGTCGCCGATCCTGATCCGGCCACCTTGCTCGCCTTCCTCGCTGAAATGGAATTCAAGACGCTCACGACGCGCGTTGCCCAGACCCTGGGCGCGGAAGCTCCCGTGGCGCGTTCCTCTTCGGCGGGCGGACCAGCGCTCGCGAACGCGCTTGCCGCCGAAAAGCCTGGCGCGAAACCGACGGCGACGGCCGCCGCGAACGGCGTTCCTGGCGAAAGTTTCGAGCCGGTCGCGCCGCAAGCGGCTCCCTTTGATCTCGACGCCTACGAGACCGTGGTGGAGCCCTATCGTCTCGCCGCGTGGATCGAGGATGCGAAAACGCAGGGCTTCGTTGCGGTGGACACGGAAACCGACGGCCTCAATCCGATGAGCGCCAAGCTGGTCGGCGTGTCGCTTGCGCTGGCGCCGGGCAAGGCCTGCTACATCCCGCTCGGCCATGGCGCAAACAACAAGGACCTCTTGTCCGAGAAGCCGAAGCAGATCGAGCTGGCGACAGCCCTGCAGATGCTGAAACCGCTGCTGGAAGATCCGTCTGTCCTGAAGATCGGGCAGAACATCAAGTACGACATTTCGATCTTCTGCGGACACGACATCCGTGTCGCGCCGATCGACGACACGATGCTGCTGTCGTTCGTGCTGGAGGCAGGCCAGCACAATCATGGCATGGACGAGTTGTCCGAACTGCACCTCGGTCACACGCCGATCCCGATCAAGGACCTCATCGGCTCGGGCAAGGGGCAGTTGACCTTCGACCAGACGCCGATCGACAAGGCGACGCGCTATGCGGCGGAAGATGCTGACGTCACACTGCGCCTCTGGGAGCGGCTGAAGCCGCGCCTGTCGCGCGATGGCGCGACGACGGTATACGAGACGATGGACCGCGCGCTGATCCCCGTCGTCGCCGACATGGAGCGGGCGGGTGTGCTCGTCGACACGCAGAAACTGTCGAAACTGTCCGGCGAATTCGCCCAGCGCATGGGCGCGCTGGAGGCGGAGGCGCAGCAACTGGCAGGGCAGCCCTTCAATCTCGGCAGTCCCAAGCAGATCGGCGAAATCCTGTTCGACAAGATGGGGCTCGCCGAAGCGGCGGGCGCCAAGAAGACCAAGACGGGCGCATGGGCTACCGGCGCGGATACGCTGGAAGACCTCGCGGCCTATGGCCACGAACTCCCGAAAGTGCTGCTCGACTGGCGGATGTTGTCGAAGCTGCGCTCGACCTACACCGAGACGTTGCGCGATGCGGTCGATGCGAACACCGGGCGCGTGCACACGTCATACTCGCTGGCCGGCGCGCAGACGGGGCGCCTCGCCTCGACGGATCCCAACCTGCAGAACATCCCGATCCGCACGGACGAGGGCCGCAAGATCCGCGAGGCGTTCATCGCAGCGCCCGGCCATGTGCTGCTGTCGGCCGACTATTCGCAGATCGAGCTTCGCCTGCTGGCGCACGTCGCCGACATTCCGAGCCTGCGGCAGGCGTTCAATGACGGCGTCGACATTCACGCGATGACAGCGAGCGAGATGTTCGGCGTGCCGGTGAAGGGCATGGACCCGATGGTCCGCCGTCGCGCCAAGGCGATCAATTTCGGCATCATCTACGGCATTTCGGGCTTCGGCCTGGCGCGACAGCTGTCGATCCCGCGCGAGGAAGCCGCCGCCTACATCAAGAAGTACTTCCAGAAATTCCCCGGCATCCAGGACTACATGGAAAAGCACCGCGCCTTCGGACGCGAGCACGGTTATGTCGAGACGATCTTCGGCCGCAAGGTCTGGCTGCCGCAGATCAAATCGCCCAACGGCGCCGAGCGTTCCTTCGGCGAACGCCAGGCGATCAACGCGCCGTTGCAGGGCTCGGCCGCCGACATCATCAAGCGCGCCATGATCCGCATGCCTGCCGCGCTGGAGGACGCCGGCCTGAAGGCGAAGATGCTCCTGCAGGTCCACGACGAACTCGTGTTCGAATGCCCGGAGAAGGAAGCGAAGAAGCTTGCCGAGGTCGCGGCTAAGGTCATGTCGGGCGCGCCCCACCCCGTTGTTCAACTCAACGTGCCGCTGGTGGTGGAGGCGAAACACGCCAAGTCGTGGGCGCAAGCGCACTAGTAATGCCGACATTAGGGAATAGCCGGGAATTTCACGGATTTTCCCGGTCGCTTCCTTAAGAAGTATTGGGTAGAGATGCGTCCCCTTTTCTCGATGGACGCCATGGCCAAGAAGCCCGCCAAATCAACCGCCGAGTCTGCGAAGAATCCCGCGCCGAAGCTGGATCCAAAGACGATCGCACCGCTGTCGCACGCCCGAGGCGCCAATGCCGCGCAGATGGCGGCGGCATCCTACAGACTGGCCGCGCTGGATCAGGAGTGGCTGCTTGGCGACTCCAACCGCGGCGTGCGTTTCATGCTGGAGTACAACAAGGCGGAAGAGGCGCTGGACCGTTGGGGCGTGCGCTCGACCGTCGTGGTGTTCGGCTCGGCGCGCTTCTCGCCGACGGGCCTGCCCGACCATCGCCGCTGGTATAATGACGCACGCACATTCTCGCGCATCGCGTCGGAGCGCGGCGGCGCGCTGCTGCACGATCACAAGCCGCGCAATAACGTGATCGCGACGGGCGGCGGGCCAGGCATCATGGAAGCCGCCAATCGTGGCGCGCACGACGCTGGCGCGCCGAGCATCGGCTACAACATCACGCTGCCGATGGAGCAGGAGCCGAACGCGTATTCGACGCCGGATCTGACCTTCCGCTTCCACTATTTCGCGATGCGCAAGATGCACTTCGCCATGCGCGCCAATGCACTGGTGGTTTTTCCCGGCGGCATGGGAACGCTGGACGAGCTGTTCGAACTCCTCGCCCTGCGCCAGACCGACAAGGCGCCCCCGATCCCGATCGTGCTCTACGACCGGAAGTTCTGGAACGAGGTCATCAATTTCGACGCCATGGTGAAGCACGGCGTGATCTCGGAGCCGGACGAGTCGCTGTTCACCTATGCGGAGACGCCGGAACAGGCATGGCAGCAATGCGTCGAAGGCGGAGTGCTGACGCGCTGGTTGCAGGAACAGCACACGACCTGATCTCACGCCGAGGCGAAGAGACCCCGGAACATCGGCGTGCAGTAGAGCGGCGCCGTTGCGTCAGCCTTCAGGTCCGGCACCCAGGCCTTGAGTTCGGACGCCGAATTCACCATCGCCATCAGCATCTGGCCAGCGACACGCGCATCGCAGGGTCGCGCCGACCCGTCGATGATGCCGTCGGACAGCATGTCGGTGAAACGCACGACGATCTGGTCCATCTGCCGCAGCATCTGCTTGCGTGTATCGGGATCGATCGAGGTCAGCGCCGAATTGCGCAGCAGCGGCCCGGCAGGCGTCTGCTGCCGCCGCACCAGCGCGGCGGCGGCGGCGAAGGCCTGCTCCAGGCCGCGCTTTTCCTGCTCGACCGCGAGGCGCTGGGCTTCCTGCAGCAGCAGGTGATTGCGGTTGAAGCAGGCGACGACCAGCGCGTCCTTCGCGCGGATATGATGATAGAACGATCCCTTGGTGACGTTCATCTGCCGCGCGATGCGCTCGACAGAGGCCCCGCGATAGCCCTGCTGGTTGATGAGGCGCGTGGCCGCCAGCAGGAAGCTTTCCCACGAGCGCTTGTCCGGCGGCGCCTTCTCGGAAAGCTCGACCATGCGATCAAGTTGCGGCGCGCCCGGCATGGCGATCCCGCCGAGGAGAACATCGGTGAAGCGCGCTTCGACGCGGTCGAGTTCGCTGTCGGGATATTCCGGCAGCCAGTAGACCGAGCGGATGAGCTGCGAGATCAGAAGATGCGCGCGGGCGTTGACACGATGGCGGTGGTTCTCGATCTCGTCAGGGTCGGCGACAATCTCTCGCACGTTGCGGAACAGGTCGACATATTTCGGCCAGACCTCGCTGGCGTGCGGCTCGGCCAGCGAGCGCAAGTCGCCGAAGCTCATCACGTCCATTTCCTCTCCGGCGCGCACCCGGCGACGGAACTCGAAATAGCGGCGCACGAAGTCACGCACGCGCGCCTCGGGCGAGCCGGCCGGCTTCGACAGGTCGATCCGCGCTCGGTGCACCTCGATCGAGCGCAGGAAGCCGGCGGCGACGAGGTCGTCCTTCTTGCGGAAATAATGCCGGATGCTGGTGAGGTTCATGCCGACATCGACGGCGATGTCTTCCAGCGTCGCGCCACGCACGCCGAGCTGGTTGAACTTCCGGGCGGCGGCCTGAAGGATCTGCTCGCGCTTCGCCTGGAAGCGCGGCGAAGGCTGCCGGTCCGTGACGGACGGCATCGTGTCCGGGAGGGCAATGTGCATTGTGGCCTTACCTGTTCCTTCCACGTTAGCGCGCCATCTGGCCCGGCGGGAGCCCGGGACTTGATACCGGCCGTTACCGAGGGGACGCCCGGCGCTGCTTGGCTAAAGGGGGCGCAAACACCTGATCCACACCGTTTGCCACGTCGCTGAATCGTCAGGAATCAGTGGGAGTTAACGAAGGTGTTAGCGCCCTGCGGCCAAAGGCGCCCCATGCGTCACTTGACGGCGTCAAGGGCGCACTGTCCACTGGATAAAGATCGCCACCTCCCAAACAGGCGATCAAACGGAGATCAAAATGACCCGCCTTTCCTCCCTCATCATCCTGTCGGCCGCCGCCATCGCCCTCGCCTCGCCGGCGCTCGCCAAGATTTCGGTTCAGGGCGCCGAGTCGCTCTGCAAGTCCGAAATCGCCAAGCAGAAGCCGGATGCGAAATCCGTGAAAGTCGACAAGGAAGCCACCCGCGCGACGGGCGACAAGTTCGTCTACCTGTTCAAGGTGAAAGCTGCCGACGACTCCTCGCTCAAGCTGAACTGCACAGTGGACCGCGGCACCGAAACGGTGTCGTCCGTCGTCGCCGCCGCCGACTAAGCCGGCATTTTCTGGGGGCGACGGACCTTCAAGTTCGTCGCCCCCTCGTTTTCCGTCTTGAGACGTTCGGACGCCGCGCCGAGGGCACGCAGGAATTTGCGCCCCGCCTCGACCTCTTTCGCGCCAAGTTCGACGGCCAGCAGGCGATTGGTTTCCAGCCAGATAACGCCCGCGTCGGCCGCAAGACGCCTCCCGATCCGCGTGAGATTGAGCTGCTTGCCCGCCCTGCCCCGGCCGCCCTCGGCCTGAATCAGGCCGCGTCGCTCCAGAACAGTGAAATTCCTCGCCAGCGTGCTCTCGTCCAGCAGCATCGCCTCGCCGATCGCCGCCAGCGTCGAACCCGGCATCTTGCCGACCGCCGCCAGCAGGCCGAACTGCGCCACGTTGAGCTCAAGATGCGCCAGACGGCTGTTGAACAGGTTCGTCACCGCGCGTCCCGTGCGCCGTGTCGCATAGGCAAGACAATCAAAGTCAAGAAAATCTGATCGAGCCATTGAATACTGTATATGCGCTTTTTCCTTGCGCATCAAATGTTGCATGTGCAGGATTTAACCATTGGCCGCCTCGACGCGGCTTCTGGAGACTGCAAAATGAAATCCTCCTCCCTCATCGCCATCCTGCTGGTCGGCGCCGCCGTGACGGCCGCTCCAGCCCTCGCAAAGACCTCGCTTTCCAAGGGCAAACAGGTCTGTGAAGCCGCCGCCAAGGCCCAGACGCCGGCGCCCAAGTCCGTCCGCACGGACGACGACGCAACCAAGTCGAACGACGCCACGATCACCTACAAGCTCAAGATCAAGAGCGCCGAGGACAAGACGGAAATCCTGACCTGCCTGGTCGACCGCGCGACCGACACGGCGACGATCGCGCCCGCCTCGTAGTTTTTTCGTGTAGCTTGAGCCTGAGGCGGGGCGGCGACAACCGACCCCGCTTCTCGCTATCCGCGCTTCGCCGCGTCGAACACCATCAGCAGCGTACGCTGGCTGGCAGAGAAGTTATCGTCGGAAACGATGAACAGGCGCACGCGCCCATCCGGCAATTCCTTCGCCGCGAGCCCTTCGAAATTGTCGATTGTCAGCAGGACGTTCATCTCTGCGAGCGCGCGCGACGCTGTCTGCCTGAAGCGGTAGTGCGAGCGCTCATCCGCCTCGCTGACGATCTTGGCAGGTAGGTTGGCCTGGTCGAGATAGCGTTCGAAATCCGTCTCCATCACCGTGATGGCGTTGCTGGCCAGCGGGCTGGTTGAGCGATGCAGGCTGAAGGCGTGGACGTCCTGGCCGTGATCGCCTGCAGGCAGGAGATCGAGCCCGACGATTTCGGGAGCGCCCTCGCCGATCCTCAGACTGAAATCGGCCCCGCGCTCGACCGGGCGCGCCGACAGCGGGCTTGCCTTGCCGGCTTTCATCTCGATTCCCGCAACCAGGTAGCCGTCCGGCGTGATCGCAAGCGCCTCGACGCCATTGTTGCCGCCGACTGAGAGCTTGCCGCGGGCGAACGCCTTCGTCAGGCTCCAGCCG
>JBGAKC010000066.1:0-10116 GCA_044224605.1 Hyphomonadaceae bacterium | reverse complement strand
AACGCCGCCCCGGTCAGCGAAGGCAGCCGCGTCGTCGAGCGCCTGCGCCTGATATCGCCCGATGCGATCCTCTACCAGTTCACCATCGAGGACCCCGCCCTCTACACCGCGCCCTGGCTCGCCGAACTCACGCTCACGCGCACGACCGGTCTGTTCCTCGACTACGCCTGCCATGAGGGCAACGACGCCATGGTCCACGTCCTCCAGGCCGCCCGCCTCGGCAAGCAGAAGCCGCCGAAGAAGGACGACAAGTCGAAAGACGATCCGAAACAGGCCGCCGCCGCGCAGTAGTTGCGGGTGGCCGTCGCACATCTATCTTCGCCTCATGGCGAAACAGCGCACCTTCTTCACTGTCGGCTATGAGCGCACCACGCTTCCCGGCCTCATCGCCGGCCTCCAGGACGCCGGCGTCACCCGCATCATAGACGTGCGCGACGTCGCCAATTCCCGTCGCGCGGGCTTCTCGAAGAAACTCCTCGCCGCCTCGCTGGATGAAGAAGGCATTGGCTACATTCACCTCCGCCCGCTCGGCACGCCGAAGGCCGGGCGTCTCGCCAACCGCGCCGGCCGCATGGACGAATTCCGCCGCATCTACGACGCCAGCTTCCACAGCCCCGAAGCCCAGCTCGCGCTCCTGGAAGCCGAGGACCTCATCCGCGCCCAGCCCACCGCCCTGCTCTGCTTCTGCGGCGACGGCTTAAAATGCCACCGCCACATCATCGCGCAGGCGCTGGAGAAGAAGGGCTTCAAACGCCACGAGATCGCGTTCACGCCCGGCGAGCCGCCCAAAAAGAAGAGGGCGGCCGCGAAGCCGCCCTCTCCCAGATCACGCCGCTGAGCCTCAGCCCGGCCGCTTGAACTTCATCATGAACTGATCCGTCTTGTGGCGGATCGAATCGTCGAACACGCCTTTGTCGTGCGGATCGTTCGGGTTGCGCAGCACGTTGCTCTCGCCGACGAACTCGAAGCCCGCCGCCAGCACCTCCTTCTTCACCAGGTCAGGCACAATGCGGTGGAACTGCGCATTGACGCCTCCGGGCGTGTCCGCCGCCGCCACGTGGTCGAGCACCACATAGATGCCGCCCGGCTTCAGAGCGTTGAAGATCGCCTTGTTGGCCGCGCCGATGTCGAGGTTGCGGCCGGGATTGTGCATGTCGTGATAGTTCTGCGAGGTCCAGACCAGGTCGAGCGGCTCGGGCGAGGCCAGCGTCGCGAAATCCGTCTGCACGAAGGAGACGTTCGCGTAATTCTTCGTGTCATCGAGGATCGGCTGGAAGCCCAGCGCGCGTCCGGCTGCCGCCGGGCCGTTGAAAAGATAAACCTTACCTTCCTTGCCCACCGCCTTCGAGAACAGGCGGGTCATGTAGCCGCCGCCCGGGATCAACTCGCCGATTTTCATGCCGGGGCGCACTTCGCCGAACGCCATCATCTCCGCCGGCTTGCGGAACGGATCGAGCTTCACGCCCGCACACGGATTGGCCTGTCCGATGCACGAGGCGTCGAACGCCGCATCATTGGGCCGCGCCTTGTCCGCGACCGCCGCGACGATGTTCGGCGATGACGCAGTCACCTGCGCCGCGCCCATCGTCTGGCACGCCGCAGCGATCAACGCCGCAACCGCCATCGTCCCCATAAGTTTCATGCGCATGAACGTCCTCCCAGACTTGTGCCCGTACCCTCGTCCGGGCCGGCCTTGCAGGAAGTGGTAGCGGATCGCCGCGTCGCCCACAATTGACGGACGCGCGAGGATCAACCGATCCCCATCAATCCCCGGTCAGCCAACCTCAGGCATCGCTGTCTGCAGCCGTCCGCCCACGCGGATCGGCGCTATGCGCACGGCAAGCCCGGTCTTGTCGTCTGATTCCACGAACACGCCGCACATCGTCGCCGGACCTTCGGCGGGAGACTTGCGCTCCGTCGGCAGGCGGGTTGATGCTCTCTGGACAAGAGGCCCCTTCTTCATGCCGATCACGCTGTCATAGTCCCCGCACATGCCGGCATCCGACATGTAGGCCGTGCCGCCCGGAAGGATCTGCGCATCCGCCGTCGGCACATGTGTGTGCGCGCCGAGCACCGCCGTAACGCGGCCATCGCAGTAATGGCCCATGATGTATTTCTCCGCCGTCGCCTCGGCGTGCATCTCGACGATCACCGCATCGGCAACCTGGCCCAGCGGCGCTTCCTCCAGCGCCCGCTGCACGCCCTGGATAGGATCGTCCAGCGACTCCATGAAGGCCGAGCCGTGGATCTGGATCACGAACACGCGCTGCCCCTTCGGCGTCATGAACAGTTGCGCGCCGCGCCCGGGAATGTTCAGCGTCTGCGGATAGTTGAAAGGACGCAACAGCCGCGTCTCGCGTTCAATGAAGGTCAGCGCCTCAGGCTGGTCCCACGAATGATTGCCGAGCGTGATGCAATCCGCGCCCGCATCGAAAATGTCCGCCGCCGTCGACGCAGTAATGCCGAACCCGCCCGCTGCGTTCTCGCCATTGACGATGACGAAGTCGAGGCCGAGCTGCTTGCGCACACGTGGCAGTTGCTCGGCGAGAACTGCGCGGCCCGCGCGGCCGACCACATCGCCGAAAAACCCAATCCGCATGCGCACTCCCTGCAACGGCCACCCGGCCCGACAGGCGAGCCCTTACAGGACAGGCGGCTTCAGGGCAAATGCGGCACACCGCGCGCAAGCGCGCAGCCCGAAGAGCGGGTGGCGCAGCCGGACTAGAACACCCGCCCAATCCCGTTCAGCGAGTAGATCTCCCCGCCCCGGCAGAAGAAGCTCACCTTCTTGTAGAGCTGTACGGGCGCCGGCTCGCGATAGGCGACATGGCCCGCGATCGGGGCCGCCGGCGCCGTGCGGATCTCCAGCACCAGCGTATCGCCCGTCGACGCCGATGACTTCAGCATCACCGCCCTGTCCGTCGCCTCGAGTAGCCGCACGTCAACATTGAGATCGCGCTTACCGCGTCCCGGCCCCGGCATGTAGTTTACCCACGCGCGCGCCTCCGCGATCCGGTGAGGACACGCCAGCTGCGCCAGCGCCTGCCCCGCCGTCGTCGGATTGGTCGGGTTCTGCGCCTCCGGCGTCGCGCACGCCGCCGTCAGCACCAGCAAACCTCCAGCCAGCATGCGCATGCCCCGTCTCCGAATCAGCTCGCAACGAGGCTAGGGCCGTCTGCATTCAATCGGAAGCGTACGCCCGTGTCCTTCGAGACGGATGCCCAGGAGCCCAGGCCCCGCCTACCCGCGCTGGATGTCCGGCGTGCGTATGCGAGGGCGCGCCCGCCATGCACGGAAAGCCAGCTGTCCGGCGAGCAGCAGGACAAGCACGAACAGGAGGCTTTTCGTCGTGCTGTCTGCTGCATCGCTGAAGAAGATTCGCCCGCCAAGCACGAGCCACAGCATCAGCGCGCAAGCCGCCAGCTTGCTTCCGGCATCAATCCGCCGCGTCAGCCGGCGCCACCTGCCCTCGAGGATCAGCACAACCATCAGCGCAATGCCCGCCGCCCAGAACAGGAGCACCACAGGCGCCCGAGTCGCGAGGAAATCCGGCGCGAAGGCCAGCGCACGCGTCGCCGGCGTGTCGAACGTCGTGACGACCCAGGCGACCAGCACCCAGGCGGCGATGCCGCACAACGCCAGCCCCAGCCCGATCAGATGAGCCGTCCGGTTGATCCGGTCGAGATCGGCGCCCGACGCCGGCTTCCAGTCCGCCGCCGTGGCCGGCCAGATCCGCCGGACCCACGCCGCGATCATCATCATGCTGACCAGGAACCCAGGCCACCAGAACGCTCCGAGGCCATAGCTGAGCCACCATGCGGTGAACCGCACAGCCTCGGGATTGTCATGCATCAGCTGCCCGGACAGGACCAGCGGCAGGCTCGTCGCCCACTGCAGCACCAGACCGATGATCGTGGCCCACACGAACCACCGCGTGTGCTGTGCCGGAATGATCGGCGCGCCCGGCGGATGGTAACGCTCCGCCACCGCCTCGGGCATGCCGAACTCGCGCACGATCTCCAGCGCCATCGCCTCGTCCGGCAGGCGGCTGGCGGCCGCGGCGCGGTCGCGCAGGCCTTCCGTCAGCAGCGCGCGCAACTCGAAGCCGACATCGTGGCGCATGCGGCCCGGCAGGCGACGGATGATATCGAGGACATAGGCCTCGATGATCTGGTCTTGGGGTTGAGGGCGAGCCGTCATGGCGCAGCCTTCCTCTTCTTCTCCTGGCCGTCGCCGATCAGTGCGTCGACGACGCCGACAAGATTGCGCCAGCTCAGCGTGAGGCTGGCGAACAGCTTTTCGCCCTGTGGGCTCAGCGTGTAGTAGCGGCGCGGCGGACCATCCTCGATCCGCCATTCGCTCGCGAGCAGGCCCTGCCCCTCCATCCGCCGCAGCAGAGGGTAGAGCGTGCCCTCCTCGATCGTCATGCCCCGATCAGCAAGCGCCTGCCGGAGCGAGTATCCGTATTGTGGCGCCCGCAGCTGCGAGAGCGTCGCCAGCACGATCACCCCGCGGCGAAGCTCCTGCTCCAGCTTCGCACTAACCTCTTCGGGGCGTTCAGGCTTATCAGCCACCTACGGGATCCTCACCGTCACGCGCCCCGTCGGCGCAACGATCTCGAACGTGTCGCCGGATTTCTTGCCCGCCGGATAGACGCCGCACGTCTCCATCAGCGTCTCGTCCGGCGTCGAGCACAGCTTGTCGCCCTCGATCTTCCACACGCCGGAAGACTGCCCGCCCAGCGCGGTGAACTTGCCGTCGGACATGAACTTCACGTCGATCTCCATCTCCGGCAGCACGATCACGACGCCATGCGCGAGGATCTCGCGATAGGTGTCCGCATTAGCCGCCGCCTGCCCGAAAGCGGACGGCGTCATCAGTCCAAGGCTCGAGAGAACCAGGATGGCGAGGGCCCGCATCAGAAAAGCTCCTTGTATCAGGGGTCTGGCGTTAGTATCGGCATCTATGCACCGTGTATAGTACTGTACATAGCTGTGCACAGTATGTCTGTCAATGTAACGTTCGCATTTGCCTGTGCGAACTGCCTCCACGATGTCGCAATGGCGTGAGACCGCTTCGGTCCCATGATCGGCCGCGCTAAGTCATGCGTAGAAACGAACGCAACGTGAGGAGAGCGAGATGGAGCTGAAGTTCCGCCGCAACCCGGACTACCAGTCCCTTCAGGACGAGGTGACGCCGGAGAAGATGTTCATCGACCGCCGCCACCTGATCGCCGCCGGCGGTCTCATCGGCGCCGGCTCGATCCTCGGCGCGCTCCCCGCCTGCTCCGAACCGCAGACGCCGCAGGCGACTGCAAAACCCGCTTCAGCCCAGCCCGCGCCCGGCGCTGCGCTCAAGGCCGCCACGACCAGCTACGCCGTCGCCGACCAGACCACGATCCAGGAAGGCTTCGAGCAGTACTGCAACTTCTACGAGTTCGGCACCGGCAAGAACGACCCGCCGCGCTATGCCAGCCTGATGACCGTCTCGCCCTGGAAGATTAGCGTCGAAGGCGAGACCGACGCCCCCGGCGCCTACGACCTGCAAAGCCTCATCGACTATTCCAAGCTCGAAGAGCGCGTCTATCGCCACCGCTGCGTCGAGGCGTGGTCGATGGTGATCCCGTGGGTCGGCGTGCCGATGGCGAGCGTGATCGCGAAGCTCAAGCCGAAGTCCACCGCGAAGTTCGTCCAGTTCGAAACCTACCTCAACAAGAAGGAGATGATCGGCGTCAACCGCCCGGTCCTCCAGTGGCCCTATGTCGAGGGCCTCCGGCTTGATGAAGCGATGAACGAGCTCCCGCTGTTCGCCGTCGGCGCCTATGGCAAGGCGCTGCAGAAGCAGAACGGCGCACCCATCCGCACCGTCATCCCATGGAAGTATGGCTTCAAGGCCACCAAGTCCGTCGTGAAGATCCGTTTCCTCGCCAGCCAGCCCGCCACTGCCTGGAACAAGGCCAACGCCAACGAGTACGGCTTCTATTCCAACGTGAACCCCAACGTCCGCCACCCGCGCTGGCCGCAGGATTCAGAGCGCGTCATCGGCGGCAAGGGCGGCTTCAACGAGAAGCGCGCCACCGAGATGTTCAACGGCTACGAGAAACAGGTCGCCCACCTCTACAAGGACATGGACCTGAAGGCGAACTACTAGCGCGATGGCCGCCAACCCCTATCTCCGCGCCTTCGGCAGGCACTGGATGAAGCCGCTGGCGCTGGTCGCGCTCATCGCGCCGTTCGCCTACCTTGCCTTCCTCTGGACGATGATGCTGACCAACACGGACCCCTACATCATGGGGTTCAACCCGGTGCAGTGGACGCACCGCTATCTGGGCGACACCGCGATCCGCATCCTCCTCGTCACGCTCGCCATCTCCCCCATCCGCGACATTACCGGCTGGGCCCCGGTCACGCTGATCCGCCGCCGCATCGGCCTCGCGGCCTTCTTCTACGCCGCGCTCCACATGCTCGCTTACCTGGGCCTCGACCGCGAATGGTCGCTCGCCAAGCTGTGGGAAGACATCTCGATCCGCACCTACATAATGTTAGGGATGGCGGCGCTCACCCTGATGATCCCGCTCGCGGTCACGTCCACCAACGGCATGATCCGCCGCCTCGGCCGCAAGACGTGGGACCGCCTGCACTGGCTGATCTACCCGCTCGCCATCCTCGCCGTCGCCCACAACCTCCTGATGGTGAAAGTCATCGACGGCGACCCGACCACCCACGCCGTGATCCTCGCCGCGCTCCTCCTCTGGCGCGTGGGCCGCTTCGGCCTCAAACGTCTGAAGCCCGCCGAAGCGGCGATGTAGCAACCCCGCTCCCGCGCCAACCCTTCAGCGCGCCTTCACCTTTTCCTTCGGTGCAGGAGCACTACGTGTCTTCGCCTCGAACTTCGGCTTGGGCATCAGCCGAAAGCGCGTCTGGCACCAGGCGAAGTCGACGCCCACATCCAGCAACGCATCCGACCGTCCGCACGGACACGCAAACTCCATCACCCCCAGGACCCGATAGGTCTCGCCGGCGACAAGCGGGACAGGCTCTCCCGTGACATGGTTCGGCGCGGCGTTGACGCACAGAACCAGATCGCCGGGACCGACATCATAGCTCATGGCTTCCATCCTTACGGCGGCCACGAGGATAGACCCGGCGCAACAGTCAGCAAGCGCCTTGTGCGCCCCAGGCGACGCTAAGCGGCTTACTGCTCCTTCGCCCGTTCTTCCGCTTCACGTTTCGCACGCTCCAGCGCCGGCCCCGGCAGCGGGTTCTTGCGCAGGTGGCCGTACATCAGTTCTTCGACGAACTCGACGCACTTGAACTGCTGCAGCTGGGCGTCCTCGCCAACCGCTTTGTAGAGATTGAAGGCGACCTTCCACGGTCTTGTATAGACTTCCGGATCCTCAATCGTCGCTTCGTATCTCATGGTGTGATCGGAGGTCCGCGTCCATCGTTCCGTAACCTTGGTCGATGAGCCGTGCAGATTGCCGGAGCGGTCGAGCCAGGTATCGGGAAGAAGGCCGGTCACCTCGATCACAAAGGTGTCCCCGTCCCAATGCCCGACCGACTGGCCCATCCACGAATCGACCGGAGCTTCGCCCGGGTCTTCGAGGAACACGTTCCGCACCGCGCCGGCATATTCGTAGGCGAAGAAGAACGCCTTTTCGGACTGGAAGATCTGGAACGGCTTGTCCATGTAGTTGGCGCGCGGGATGCCCGGCAGGTAGCACTTCACTTCCGGATCGAGCTCAACAGCTCGCGCCCGGTTTTCATCACGCTGCTTCAGGGCCTCTGCGGTGTAGGGAATCTTGCCGTCGCCCTGCACGATGCCAAGCCCGGCCGGCACTGCGCCGATCGCTCCCAGCGCCACGACCGAAGCATGCGGAACCGGGACATAAGGTCCGGGGCGCATTTGAAGTGCAGCTGACGCCGGATGCGCCTCTATGTTGTAGTTGGCGGTGTTGAGTACGCGCCAGACACCATTGAAATCCGGGATATTCGTTCCCGGCAACCGTGGCGCTCGGTAGGTTTCGGCGGCGACTGTCCCGGAGGGCGTTGGGGATGCACGCGCTTCCGAAATCGGAGGCTGACTGGCGCAGGCGGCAGCCAGGAAGGCCGTGCCGGCGAGCAGGAAGAACGAGCTGGGTTGAATGGGCATCATGACTTTCCCGGGGTGAACGACATCGAACCGGCGGCGTTCATGCCGCGCGGTCCTGGTAAGTGCGCGGGTCTTCCGCATCTGGAGAAGGTTGTCCGGAAAGCATCCCTGCGAGCAGTGTCGGCTCGGGATCGGGCCCCGGCGTATGACGCCATATGGATGTCGGACGTGTATCGGGGTAGGCGACGAGCGCTGCGGCCTGCCCTTGCGCGGCGATATCGATGGCCCGGCCAAACGCAGGCACGAAGACAGCCTCGCCCGGTTGCAGGCAACGGTCATCGACGCGCACGCCTTGCGTCAACGCCACGACGACATGGCAAGTCTCTCCATCAGGGACCAGCCGGCTCCACGCCGGCAGGCGCCAACGCTCGACACTCAGCGCCGCCTCACGAAAAAGGGTCGCGCGCGTCCGCGCCGACACCGGCGGAAGCCGGATCAGCGACAGGCCGTCTTCCGGCTGGTTGGCCGGCTGGAAAGACGAGCTCACCTCCAGCGCCACGCTGCCGCCGGCGAGCGCAACAGAGGCGCCCTCATAGGCGCGAACGCGATCCCCTGATTTGTGGCTCATCGCATGTCCGGATCGATGGCCTGGCTCCAGTATGGTCCAGAAGCTGACCGGCGATGTGGATGGCAGGATCACGTCGCTGCCGGGAAAAACCAGCCGGAGCCGGGGCGGGGCGCGGCCCAGATCGCCGAGCATGGGCGCAGTCAGGCGCGCCAGGCGATCGCCAAGGGAACCGGCTTCCGTTGCGTTCGACGGATCGCAGATCCATGCCTCTGCGACTGGAGCGGGAGCGTATCGGTTCGCCTTGAACCAGTCTCCCAAATCGCTCCGGCCCCAATCGCGCTCGACAAGGCGGGGCGCGACAAAAATCGGATCGAGTTTATGCATCTGGGTTGGACCCTCTATCTCTCCTCTTCCTCAAATGCGCCGCTGCAGCCCGCCTGGAGCTGCGACGGATGAAGCAGGCCTGAAACAGGCCTGCCTCGGCTGCGGAACGGCCTACGCAGCTTCCGGAGTTTTCTGCCGGGTAATCCGCTTCTGCTCGGTCGACTTGGCGATGCTGATCTTCTTCGGCTTGGCGGCCTCGGGCACTTCCCGCTTCAGATCGATCTCGAGCACCCCGTCGGCTAGGCTGGCGCCTGTCACCTCGACATAGTCGGCGAGCTGGAAGCGGCGTTCGAAATTATCGGCGCCAATGCCGCGATAGAGATACTTGACCTCGTCGGTCTTCTCTTCCTTGCGGCCGGTGACGACCAGAACGCCTTCATGCGTCGTCACGTCGATCTGTTCGGACGTGAACCCGGCGACTGCCAGGCGGATGCGATAGGCGTCTTCACCACGCTGTTCGATGTCGTAGGGCGGATAGGCCCCGGCCCCGTCGAGCTGGATCGCGTTTTCCATGAGATTGAAGAGGTGGTCGAAGCCGATCAGCGAGCGGCGGTACGGCGAAAAATCGAGAATGTTTCTCATATCCAGGTCCTCCATTGAGCAACTTGGTTACAAGAAGCGCCGGCTATCGCCCGGCGCCCCAGACCACCGGGCCATGTGACAGCACCCGGCGGAAAACGAGCTAGAAAACGCAGTTTTTTGGTTCAAGACCCCCCTCAAAAAATTTTTTTGCCGCCGGCCCCGGCCGGAAACGATCGCAACTCTGCCCCCGCGCGGCGGGGGCAGTGGCTCGCGGACAAAGTCCGCAAGCCGTAGGGGACGATTCGGGTTCACTGGCTGAACGACGGTCAAGATCAAGTCTTACTCAGAGAGTTCGCACGACGCGCTCGCTGCCGCGACACGAGCTGATGATCCGTCACCGCAATCCGCTCAACCTGTCTATCGGCGGGAATGCGAACCTATGGCCGCCAGCGATCGCCCTTCCTCCAATTGCACTCCGCATGGGCCAGCTGGAGGTTCGCAGGCTCATCCGCCCCGCCCTTCGTCCTCGGCCTGATGTGATCAAAGGTCGG
>JBGAKC010000030.1:0-59658 GCA_044224605.1 Hyphomonadaceae bacterium | reverse complement strand
GCTCATCCAGCCCCTCGAACCGGCCGCACAGCAGGATGACGCCGGGGCCGGCCGCCAGCTCGCGTACGCGCGCCTGGGTCAGCGGCTTCCCGCGTGGGGAGAGATAGAGGCGCGGACGGCCCGCCTGATCGATGCTGTCGATGGCGGCTGCCGCAACGTCCGCGCGCATCACCATGCCAGCCCCGCCGCCGGATGGCGTATCGTCCACCGTGCGATGCTTGCCGAGACCGAAGTCACGGATGTCGATCGTCTCGAGCTGCCACAACCCCTGCTTCAGCGCATTGCCGACGATGGAGACGCCGAGCAGGCCGGGAAAGGCTTCAGGGAAAAGCGTGAGACAGGTCGCGCGGAAGGTCATGGCGTTTCCGTTAGCTCGGCCCGCAGCGGAATGCACCTCCGCTGCAGTCACCCCCTGTTTTGAAACCCGGTTCGATGGTATCGGAAACTACTACGTTTCCCTCGGGGAGGCTGACTCAATTCGACTAACGGCATGTGGGCGCCGCCGCTGGGCAACACCCCGGCGGCGTCCGTGTTTCCGCCTCTTGCCGGAGGCAAGCCGGAGCGCTTCAGTACGCTTCAAATCGGATGATTGATCTGGGACTTTTTGGGAGACTAACAATGAAACTGAAACTGCTTGCCGCTGCGGCCCTCCTCATCGCCGCGCCGGCCCTCGCCCAGACGGGCGCCGCCCCGTCTGACACGATCAAGCTCGTGCTCGAGAAGGGCACCACGATGTCCGTGGCGCAGATGGGCATCACGGGCGACGTCGCCTACAAGCCGGACGGCACCTTCTCGGGCTTCGACGGCCAGTATGAAGGCACCTACAAGGTCGACGGTTCGAAACTGTGCCTCACCGCTCCGGCGGTCGGCCAGGACAATACCTGCTTTGCCTATCCGGACGGTCTCAAGTCGGGCGACAAGTTCAAGATCACCGACCCGAACATCGGCGAGATCGAAATCGCCATCAAGTAAGCGCGTTCTCCAGACGCCCTGAAACGCCGTTGCGGACATCCGCGACGGCGTTTCTGTTTTGACCGGCAGCCTTCCGGCCAGCGCCTTACCGGATTGTGATGTGGCGCAGCGGCTTCCGGGCGCCTAGAAAAGCAGGATGCGGAAAGGCCACGCCCCTGTCGGAAACGGTCGCGCGAAGCTAGCTGCGCTGGCGCTCGCCTGCCTGCCCGCCCTCTCGGCCTGCGAAACGTTCCTCGAAGCGGAGGCGGTGCGCGACCATCCGGTCGAGGGCAAGCTCGTCGATGTCGGCGGCGGGCGACGCATCCAGATCGACTGCCGCGGCGAAGGCGGCCCGACCGTTGTGTTCCAGGCCGGCGGCGACATGCTGGGATCGCTCGGCTGGAAACCGGTCATGGAGCGTGTCGCGATCGGGGCGCGCGCCTGCGCCTACAGTCGCGCGGGCATTCTCTGGAGCGATCCGGCGCGGGGGCCTTTCGAACCCAGCGAAGTCGCGCGCGATCTCCATGCGGCGTTGGCTGCGGCCGGCGAGAAGCCGCCCTACGTGCTGGTCGGCCATTCGCGCGGCGGGCTCTACAGCCTGATCTATGCAGGGCTCTATCGCGATGAGGTCGCGGGCATGGTGTTGGCCGACTCCTCGCATCCCGACCAGGAAGTCCGCTTCAGGGAAGCGGGCCTGCAGGTCGGCGAGTATGTCTCGCCCCAGCAGGAGTTCGGTCTGGCGTTCAAGTGGACCGGCCTTCTGCGGCTGTCGCCCTATCCCAGCGATCCCCTGATCGCGAAAGATGTGAATGCCTTCTATCCGCGCTCGGCGGAAGCCAATGCGCGCGAGGCGCGCCAGCGTTCGCAGACAATGGAGATGGCCGGGAAATATCGCGACCTGCAGAACTGGCCGCTTGTGGTGTTGGCGCGTGAGCTCCCAGCGCAGACGCAGGCGCGTCATCGCGCCGACGATCACGACGCGTACCTGCTTTCGGCAGATGGACTCGTTGCGGGCTCAGACACGCCGGAAAGCGAAGTCGTCTGGCGGCGCCTGCAGGCGGACCTCGCCACTTGGTCAAGCCGTGGCCGTCTCGAGATCGTGCCGGACTCCAACCACGCCTTCTTCTTCTACAAGCCCGACATCGTCGCCTCAGCGATCGAGGAAGTGCTCGCCGCCGCGCGCGTCGTCAGGCGGCCTCCGCCTCCGGCGGGCTAGCGGGTTCGCCCCTTGCGGCGATCGCCGTGGCCGCCATGTCGCCCGACACGTTGCCGATCGTACGGAAGATGTCGGGGATCGCCTCGATGCCGACGAGCAGTCCCAGCAGTTCCACCGGCACGCCCATCGCCAGCGAGATCGGCGCGACCGACGCCACAAACGAAATCTCGCCTGGCAGGCCCACCGACCCGATGCTGATCGCGATGGCGACGATGCCGCCGGCGATGATCTGCGCCGGCCCGAGCTGCACGCCGTAGACATTGGCGCAGAAGAACACGACCGCGAGGTTGGTGACCGGGCTGGTCATCCGGAAGATCGCAACCGCAAGCGGCAGCGTGACGTTGGCGACCCGCACAGGAACATCCAGCGCATCACGCGCGCGCTCCACCATCAGCGGCAGGGACGCAAGCGACGACCGGCTCGAGAAGGCGACCGCCAGCACGGGCGCAAGGGCGTTGAGGAAGCGCGCAGGCTTGGCTCTCCCCCACAGCACGGCGAACAGGAAGGCCATCACAACGATCCCCGCCGTGACCGCGCAGGCGATAGTCACATACTGGACGAGGAGACCCGCGACGTTGGCCCCCGCGCGCAGGCCGACGCCCAGCGATAGTGCGAACACGCCGACCGGCGCGGCATAGAGCACCCAGCGCACAATGATGATCATCGTGTCTGCAACTGCACGGAAGAAGCCGATCATCGGATCACGCTGCGCCGCCGGAAGGCGTGTCGAGGCGAAGCCGAAGAACAGCGCGAACACCACCAGCGGCAGCACGGCCGTCTCGGCCGCTGCGGCGATCGGGTTGGATGGCGCGAGGGCCGCGATCCATTCGCCGATGGTCGGCGGCGTCACCTGCGGCGTTGGACCTGCGGTCGCGATCAGGTTCTGCGACAGCGTCGGATCAACTGGCCAGAGCGAATAGGCCAGCGGCAGCACGAGGCAGGCATAGGCCGTCGCCACAACCAGCAGCACCGCGAACACGAAGATCGACCGCGCCGCGAGCCTTCCGGCCGCGGCAGCGTTGGCAAGCGAGGCAATGCCGGTCACGAGCAGCGCCACGACCAGGGGGATGATGGTCATCCGCAGGAGGTTCAGCCACAGCTGTCCGACATATTCGACCTGCTGCGTCGCATAGACGACATCCGCATTGCCGATATTGGCGATCTCGGCCCCGACGACAACGCCAGCCGCAAGCGCGAGCACCGTGATGATGCTCAGCCATTTCAACATGTAACCAGCTCCAGCCCTTTTGAACGCAGCAACGCTAGCAGGGAAAGGCGCAGGCCTGCTACGGGCTCAACGTCCCTACTTGATGATGGGCAGGACAATATAGCTCGCCTGCGCGCCCGTGTGCTTCACCTGATTGGTCGCGACCACGCCCTTGGCTTCGAACTCGTTGCGGCCGCCCGTGTTGAGATTGCGCCCATATTTCGGGAAGGAGGACGATGTCACCTCCACGCGGATGCGATGACCCGGCAGGAAGGTGTTGGCCGTCGACATGGGCGTGAAGTCGAGCTTGTAGGTCTTGCCCTTCGTCATGAAGACCTCGCGGTCATAGCCCTCGCGGAAGCGGGCGCGGAGGATGGTATCGTCGAGGATGTAGGCCGCGCCGTCCGGCGCGACATCGACCAGTTTCACCGCGAAGTCGGTGTCCTTCGCATCCGAGGCCACATGCAAGATGGCATCGACGAAGCCTGCAACCGTCACGGGCTCCTTCAGCACGTCGGAGGTATAGACCAGCACATCATGGCGAGCCTCGACCGGTCGCTGGTCGAACGCGCCCGGCACGACCACGCCGCCATTGCAGCAGTCGCCGCCGCCGATGGTCTGCACGGGATTCAGGGGATCATAGACGAACGTATCGGCCGGCTCGTTGCCCGGCGCGGAGAAGGACAGCTTGCCATCGCCGAACACCGAATTCGCGCGGCCGTTGGAGCGGAGATAGAGTTTCGTCTCGACGGCGGCCTTCGGCGGCCATTGCTGCGTCGTCTTCCACTGGTTGTCGCCCATCGAATAGTAGCGGACCTTCGGCGTGGTCGACGGGAACGCATCAGCCTTCCCCTTCAGGAAGCGGTCGAAGAATTTCCAGACCTCGCCATTCACGTCCATCGTGGCGTCGCCGAGTTCACGGTCGCCCGACTTGAAGTTCGGCCCTAGGCTGGCATAGGCGCAGTGCACGCTGGGACCAACGATCGCGTACTGGTTGTCGCGCGTTTCCGCATCGACCCCCGCCCTGGTCGCATGATTGTAGAGTGCGAGGTTCGGCCCGATCGAAACGTCGTACCAGGAATCATACCACAGCGCCGGCACGCCCCATTTCTCGTTGTCGTGATAGAGCCCGCCCTTGAACCAGGCCGGGTCGTCCGGCAGCGAGCGCGAGATCAGCTCCTCATTCGTGCCCGGCGGCTCGCCAAGCGATGTCAGCATCTCCGCATATGGCAGATGCCAGACCTGTTTCGCCCACGTCACGTCCGGCTTCTTCGGATTGAGATCGCTGTATTGCGACAGGTATTGCCGCAGCTTGGGATCGAGGCCTTCCGGGATCTGCGCCCGCATCGGATTGTCGACGCCATAGAGCCAGATCGAGAACAGCGTGCGCGGCACGCCGCCGCGATACCAGTTGCCCTGCTCGTGGAATTCGCCGACGCGCCCGATGCCCGCGCCCGACGCCATCGGCACCATCGCTGCGTGCGCCGGATGGTTCGTCGCTGCCAGCTGCAGCTGCCATTCCGCCGTCGATGAACAGCCGAGCGTGCCGACCTTCTTGTTCGACCAGGGCTGGTCGGCGATCCAGGTCAGGGCGTCATAGCCGTCAGTGCGCGGGTAACCGAGGATCTCGTACTTGCCTTCTGAGAAATAGCGGCCGCGCTCGTTCTGGTAGATGATCGCATAGCCGCGATCGACCGCCTCGACCACCTGGCGCAGCGAGCCGCCGGCGAGCGTGTTCATGTTGTAGGGCGTGCGCACGAAGATGGTCGGCACAGGGCCGGTCATATCCTTCGGACGATAGATGTCGGTCGAGAGATGCACGCCGTCGCGCATCGGCATCAGCACCTTGCGCTCGATGATCGCGCGCTTGGCCAGCTCCGCCTCGAGCGCCTGCTGGCTCCACTTGGAATAGTCGGTCGGCGCATTGTCGCTGGCATAGGGCAGCGCCGGCGCCGGCCCGGTCTGCGATAGCGCCGGCAGACCGACCGCGGCCGCGCCAAGCGCAACAAGGCTCAGACAGGCAAGAAGTGTCTTTTTCATCTCACGCCCCGGAGTTTTGCCGCGAAGCTAGCAGCGTTGCGTCGTCTTCGCCAAGTTCAGTGCGTACGCCCTCGTGGTTCGACGGGCGTTCGCTCCGCTCACTGCTCATCATGAGGACTACTCTGCCAGCCGTAGCGAGCCCTCACGGTGAGCAGGCCCGAAGGGCCGTCCGTCGAACCACGAGGGCGGGCTCAAGAACTCAAGCCATCCCCTGCCCGTCTGCCTTGCGTCGCTCGATGTAGGCGCGCAGCACGGCGTTGACGCCAGCGTGCGGGTCATCCTTCCGGTTCGCGAACCAGTCGAGGATTTCCGGATCCAGCCGGAGCCGTGCCAGCCTGCGCCCGCGGGAGGGATAGAGCGGCACGGCCTCTCTCCAGAAGCCCGGGCCGAGGCTTTCCCGAGGGGAGGCCGTTTCCAGCGTGAAGTCCTCCATTTTGCGGACCTGAGAACGGGACCGTTGCACGATAGATTGCTTCGTCGTCACGGTCGGCCCTCCACGCCTGTATGATCCGCCGCCGGTTCGCGCGCGGCGTCCACGCCACCACCATGAAGAACCCGTCGACCTGACCGATGGCCAGGAAGCGCTTCTCACCATGGAACTGGCGCGTGTCTTCGCGTTCGAGGATGGGATTGTCGAACATGGCGGCGGCGCGCACGAAATCGACGCCGAACTCCTCCATGTTGCGGGCGCGGCGCGCCTCTTCCCACTCGAACATGACACACTCACGCGCGGCGAACGGCCGCCGTCAGTGATGTGGCGAGGGAAAACGCGGCTGGCAAGCCGCTTCGCTCATGCAGCCGCCAGATGCGCCGGGCGGCGCAGGTCAGGCGCCAGGCCTTCTCCCATCAGGTCGATGAAGTTGTCGCAATAGAAGCGGTCGACCGCGCGCGCCGATACGCCGGCGAGCGAGTCGTTGAAGCGCTTCAGTGGATTGCGGCCGCCCTCGACATGCGGATAGTCGGAGGAGAACAGCGGGATCTGCTCGTCCGAATTCTGGATGATCCAGCCGACATCCTCGTGCGGATAGGGCGTTACGCGCACCTGCCGCTTCACGAACTCGGACGGTTTCATCGACAGCTTCTGCAGCCGCTCCTCATTCTTGGCGAACGCGCCGGCAGCCCCGTCGAGATTGCGCATCCAGCCCGGCAACCAGGACGACCCCAGCTCGATCACGCCGAACTTCAGTTTCGGGAACCGGTCCATCACGCCGTCGATGATCAGCGCCGCAAGCGTCAGCTCCACGGAATGCGGGATGGGCATGTAGGAGACCGACGTGAAGTTTTCCTCCCCGCCATGGAAGTCCTTCACGCGCGGCAAGCCGTTGTCGAAGTATTGCGGATCGAGCTTCTTCTCGTCGCCGACATGGAAGAGGATCGGGATGCCGCGCTCCTGCGCCATCGCCCAGATCGGGTCATGGCCGATATGGCTGGCCGAGCGCCCGGTCGGACGGGACGGGATCAGCAGCGCCTTGGCGCCTGCGGCGATCGCATCGCGCGCCGTCCTGATCGCAAGGTCGATGTCGATGAGCGGCACATAGGCCGTCGCGAGGAAACGGCGATCGATGGACGTGAAGTCCATCATCATTCGGTTGTGCGCCGTCGCCGTTGCATAGGCGAGTTCGGCCTGATCGGGACGCTCAAGACCGAAATTGTTGAGGCACCATGTCGTGAACACCAGCTGGCTCGCAAAGCCGAGCTGGTCGAGCGCGCGGGGCCGGTCCTCGCGCAGAAAGGCGCCCATCGCATCGTAGTTCTTGCGCAACATGATGTTGGCGTCGGCGCTTTCGCGGAATGCGGGATCGGAATGATTCGCCCTCGCCTTCGCGGCGTAGCCCTCGTCCCGCTTCGCCAACTTGGGCAAGGCGTCGTAGGCGCTGCGGAATTTCGGATCGAGATACTTATCCAACACATCCGGCAGCTCCATCAGATGACTGTCGGCATCGTGGATTATGCGGCCCGAAGCATACGGCATGAATGTTCTCCCGGCGTTTCTCTCTTTATGTTTAGGATCGATCATGCTCGCCCCGGAGCAGTTCGCAAGGGGCGCCCCGCGGTCTATATGTCGGGGCCATGACCATGCAGGCTGCACACGACATCACGGCGAAGGCTTCTCAACCCGCCCAGATCGGGCGGGTCGTTTTCGCTGCCTTTCTCGGCCTTGCAGCAATCGCCTGGATCGGCATCGCCGTCTCCGCCAATGCACGCATGCCGGGTGTTGTCGGCGTGCTCACCTCGATCTTCGGCGGCTTCTTCGTCGCCCTGCTGATCGCGGCGATCGGCGGCGGCGTCGCCCTGAAACTCTCCGAGCCCGCGCGCGTACGGCTGCAACCCGCGAGCCTCGAGGGTCTCGACCCTGAACTTGCCGCCACCATATCCGACCTCGAAATCCATCGCGTGGAGATCGTACGTCAGGTGAAGGAGCGCTCGGCCTGGCGCGTTCCGGCGTGCGCCGCCGTGGGATTGTGCGTGTGGACACTGGCCGGGCTGATCGGCACGCCAGGCGGCGTTGCGGACTTCGTGATGATCATGATCATCGGCGGCGTGATCGGCTATCTCTGGTCCTCGCAGGAACTCTCGAAGCAGTATACGCAACTCTATCGCCAGCGCGTGCTGGCGCGACTCGCCGCCTCGTTCGGCGAGCTCTCCTGGCGCCCCGCCGTCATGCCCGACCTTGTGCGGCTGGAAGCGGAGCATATCTTCCGCGCCCATGGCGCGGCACACGCCGAGAATGAACTCGCCGGAACATATCGCGGCCTGCCGATCCATATCGTCGAGCTGAAGCTCGACAATCCGGACAAGCAGAAGGAAACGCCGGTGTTCGACGGACTGATCATCGACATCCAGCTTGCGCGGGACACCGGGGCAAGCACGGCCGTGGTCAGCGACGGCGGCATGTTCGGCAATTTCCGCGACCGGCTGACGACCAATGGGCGCCAGCAGGTGAAGCTGGAAGATCTAGAATTCGAACGCGCCTACGAAGTCTATTCAACCGACCAGGTTGCGGCGCGCGCCCTCCTCCACCCCGCGCTGATGGAGAAATTCCTGAAGCTCGGCCGGCTCCACAGCTTCGGCGCGCCGGTGATGCTGGTCTCGGGCCGGCGCATGACGATCGCCGCGCCGAAGGCCGCAACGCGCAGCCTCTTCGCGCCGCCAAGCTTCACCCAACCCGCCGCCAGCCGTCAGGCGCTGGTCCAGCTGCGCGAGGACATCGCCACTGTGCTGTCGGTCGCCGACGCCGCCGTCGACCTCGATCATCGTTTCGGGGCGAGCGCGCAGTAGCGCGCTCTTGACCGCCTCTTCAGCCCCGCCTACTCCCGCGCTCCCTCGCTGCTCTTGGGCGGCGGCAAAAAAGACACCTCGACCTGAGCGGAGTTCGATCCTCCGCCAGCGCCTGGAGACAAGACGATGGCCCGCAGGAAGAAGGGCGAGCCGGTTCACGGCTGGCTGATCCTCGACAAGCCCGAAGGCGTGACCTCGACGCAGGCGGTCGGCATCTGCCGCCGCATCTTCAATGCGCAGAAGGCCGGACATGGCGGGACGCTCGATCCGCTCGCCTCGGGCATCCTGCCGCTTGCGTTCGGCGAGGCGACCAAGACGGTCGGCTATGTCATGGAGGCGGACAAGGATTACGTCTTCACCATCCGCTGGGGGTCCTCGACCGCCACGCAGGACCGCGAAGGCGCCGTGACGGGCGAATCCGATGTCCGCCCCAGCCGGGAAGCCATCGCCGAGGCCCTGAAGAGCTTCGTCGGCGAGATCCAGCAGACCCCGCCGATCTACTCCGCCATCAAGGTGAACGGAGAGCGCGCGTATGACCTCGCCCGGGACGGGGAAGAGGTCGAACTCCAGCCCCGGACGGTACTGGTCTACAGGGCCGAGCTGCTGGACTGCCCGTCCCCGGACCTGGCCGTGATCGGGGTCACCTGTGGAAAAGGCTTCTATATCAGGGCTCTGGTGAGAGATTTGGCCCTGAAACTGGGGGCGGAGGGGCATGTTGCGGCCCTGCGGCGAACGCGCGTGGGCGCTTTTGCCGAGGACGCGGCAATTCAGCTTTCAATCCTGCAGCAAATGAGCGATAAGGCCGCGCTGGACGATACCCTTGTCCCTCTCGAGACCGCGCTGGACGACATCCCGGCGCTGGCCATCACCGGGGAAGAGGCGTCCAGGCTCAGGCAGGGCCGAGAGATCGTACTTCTGCCCCATCAGGTCGAGGCGTTTCGGGAGATGCGCCGTCCTCGTCAAGTGAACGGGGAGGATGCATCCCGCATTTGCCTCGCCACCGAGAAGGTGGGGGAAGACAATCTGGCGGTCGCCCTGGGTGAAGTCCGGGCTGGCAGGTTCATGCCGGTTCGCGTGTTCAACCAATAAGACGGCCCCAAGAGGGCCTTAAGGAGAAACCCGATGTCGATCACGCCGGAGGTCAAAACCTCCCTGATCAAGAAATTTGCCCGCACCGAAGGTGACACGGGCTCGCCTGAAGTTCAGGTCGCGATCCTCTCGCACCGCATCGCGGAACTGACCGAGCACTTCAAGACCCACAAGAAAGACAACCACTCGCGCCGCGGCCTTCTGAAGATGGTCTCGCAGCGCCGCCGACTGCTCGACTACTTGAAGTCGAGAGATGAGGGCCGATACCAGGCCATCATCAAAGAGCTGGACCTTCGCCGCTAGGGCTGGGTCCTACCCCACCCGCCGGCCCACCGGGGTCCGGCGGGTTTTCGTATGCAGAAAGAGAAAAATACGATGTTTGACATTCAACGTGTGACGATTGACTGGGCGGGCCGTCCGCTCACGCTGGAAACTGGCCGTATCGCGCGGCAGGCCGATGGCGCGGTTCTGGCGACCTACGGCGAGACGAGCGTGCTCGCGGCTGTCGTTTACGCGCGCAAGGCCAAGGAAGGTCAGGACTTCTTCCCGCTGACCGTGAACTATCAGGAGCGTTACTACGCGGCTGGCCGCGTCCCCGGCGGCTACTTCAAGCGCGAAGGCCGTCCGACCGAAAAGGAAACGCTGACCTCCCGCCTCATCGACCGCCCGATCCGCCCGCTGTTCGCTGACGGCTTCAAGAACGAAGTCCAGGTCACGGTGACAGTGCTGTCCTACGACCAGGAAAACGATCCGGATATCGTCGGCATGGTTGCCGCCTCCGCCGCGCTCGTCATCTCCGGCGCTCCGTTCAACGGCCCGATCGGCGCTGCCCGCGTCGGCTACAAGGACGGCGGCTACATCATCAACCCGACCGCCGATCAGATGGAAGACTTCCAGCTCGATCTCGTCGTCGCCGGCACGACCGAAGGCGTGATGATGGTCGAATCCGAAGCCAAAGAGCTTTCGGAAGACGTGATGCTCGGCGCCGTGAAAGCCGGCCATGAGAGCTTCCAGGCCGTGATCGACGCGATCATCAAGCTGGCCGAGAAAGCCGCGAAAGAGCCGTTCGAGTTCGAAAGCCCGGATCACTCCGCGCTGCTGAAGTCGATCCAGGACGTCGCCGGCGCTGATCTCTCCGCCGCCTACAAGATCAAGGACAAGGGCGAGCGCCACGACGCAGTCGACGCCGCGCGCGAGAAGGCCAAGGCCGCACTCGTTAAGTCCGAAACGAACCCCAACGGCGCCGATCCGCTGGTGTTCAAGGAGCAGTTCAAGGAAGCCGAAGCGAAAGTCGTCCGCGGCGACATCATCCGCACCGGCATGCGCATCGACGGCCGCAAGACCGACCAGGTCCGCGCGATCACGTCGCAAGTGGGCGTGCTCCCGCGCACGCACGGCTCCTCGTTGTTCACCCGCGGTGAAACGCAGGCGCTCTGCGTCGCGACGCTCGGCACGGCTGAAGACGAGCAGTACATTGACGGCCTCGAAGGCACGAAGAAGGAGAAATTCCTTCTCCACTACAACTTCCCTCCCTACTCCGTCGGTGAAACCGGCCGCATGGGTTCGCCCGGCCGCCGCGAAATCGGCCACGGCAAGCTGGCCTGGCGCGCGGTGAAAGCCGTCCTGCCGAAGGGCGAGGACTTCCCGTACACGCTGCGCATCGTCTCCGAGATCATGGAATCGAACGGCTCCTCCTCGATGGCGACCGTCTGCGGCTCCTCGCTCGCGATGATGGACGCCGGCGTGCCGATCTCCCGCCCGGTCTCGGGCATCGCCATGGGCCTCATCAAGGACGCGGAAGGCATCGCCATCCTCTCCGACATCCTTGGCGATGAGGACCATCTCGGCGACATGGACTTCAAGGTCGCCGGAACGGAAGCGGGCGTCACCTCGCTCCAGATGGACCTGAAGATCGATAGCGTCACCTTCGACATCATGAAGACGGCGCTCAACCAGGCGAATGCCGGCCGTCTTCATATCCTCAGCGAGATGAACAAGGCGATGACGGGCGCACGCACCGAAGTCTCCGAGAACGCGCCGAAGATGATCTCGATGAAGATTCCGGTCGACAAGATCCGGGACGTCATCGGCACCGGCGGCAAGGTCATCCGCGAGATCGTCGAGAAGACGGGCGCGAAGATCAACGTCGAGGACGACGGCACGGTGAAGATCGCCGCTGTCGAGAAAGAATCGCTCGAGGCCGCGCAGAAGTGGATTCACGGCCTCACGGCTGAACCGGAAGTCGGCACGATCTACGAAGGCAAGGTCGTGAAGGTCATGGAGTTCGGCGCGTTCGTGAACTTCTTCGGCGCGAAGGATGGCCTCGTTCACGTTTCCCAACTCGCGGCTGAACGTGTGAACTCGCCGAGCGACGTCGTGAAAGAGGGCGACACCGTGAAGGTGAAGCTTCTCGGCTTCGACGATCGCGGCAAGGTTCGCCTCTCGATGAAGGCCGTGAACCAGGAGACAGGCGAAGCCATCGAAGGCGTTACGGACGATGGCCCGGCGGGCGACCGTCCGCCGCGTGGCGACCGTCCGCGTGGTGATCGCGGCGGCCGTGGCGGCGACCGTGGTCGCGGCGGCCGTGACCGTGGCCCCCGCCGTGAAGGCGGCGGCGAAGGCGGCGAGAACAAGGCGCGCGAAGACGCGGAATAAGCTCTCGTCCCTGGTCTGAAACAACAGCGGCCGCTTCCGAAAGGAGGCGGCCGTTTGCTTTCACTGACTGCCCTGCTTCCGCGACCAGTCCGACATGCGCTGGGCCAGTTCGTCGGCTGCGAAGGCGCAGGCGGCTTCCGCTTCGGTGCGGGATTTCGGCTTGGCTGGATCAAGCGATTCGCGCGTCGGGGTCCACTCGGACATTTCCCACGCGACACAGCCGCTGCCGGTCAGCGATGCGAGCGCCGCCTTGCGCGCGGCCTCCTGCGCCGTCGCCCGACATTCATCCGTCACCTTGCCGCCGCACGCCGCCAGGCTGTCGCCATGCGCCTTGCGGACGGCGCCCTGCGCGGTGAGCATCGCCTCGTCGTATTTCTTCTGCAGCTTCTTCGCTTCGATCACCTGCACGGTGTTGATGCCGCCTTCGGACACGTCGTTCCAGATCGCAAAGCCGAGCACGCCGCCAAAGCCAAGCAGCGCGATCCAGCGCACGCCGCCCCGCCATCCGCCCCACCGTCCGCCCCACCGTCCGCCGTTGAAGAATGTTCCGAGCATGCGGCTCCCCCATGCCGCCACTCTAGCGCCGCGAACGGAGCGGACTAGCCGTTGTTTCCGGTCGGAAGGCGCATCTGGAACCGCACGCCATTGTTGCGCGTCACCGAGGACTTCGCCCCCAGCTGCGCCACCAGCGCCGCGATCAGGCGCGTGCCCAGACCCTGCCCGCCCGAAGGCGTCTCGCTCATCCCCTCGCCATCATCGGCGATGACGAGGATCGCCTCGCTTCCCGCCAGCGGACGCTCGAGCGACACGCTGACCTTTCCGGGCCTTCCGCCGGGAAAGGCGTGCTTGAATGCGTTCGACACCACCTCGTTGACGATGAGGCCAAGCGGCAGCGCCTGGTCGGGTGAGAGCTGCAGTGGCGCGAGCCGCCATTCCAGCGTCACGCCAGGCGGAGCGGTTTCCCGCAGCCCCGAGAGAACACGCGCGAGATACGCCTCCGCATCGAGAGCGCCGAACTGGTTGCTCTCATAGATATGCTGGTGGACGGCCGACATCGCCGCTATGCGCCGCGTCAGGTCTTCCTTCATCGCCGCCGGCGCCTGCTGCAGCCGGACAAGCGCCGACACCTGCTGGAGGTTGTTCTTCACGCGGTGGTGGATTTCCTGCAGCAGCACCCGGTTCTGGTCGAGCGCCACCTGCAGCTCCCGCCGCGACCGATCATGGCGCAATAGCAGCAGCACCGCCCACCCGCACAGCAGAACCATGGCGATGAACACGGGCGCCGCGACCAGCGCGGTCGACCGAACGCGTCCCCAGAACGCCTCCGCCGTCGCCAGCCGCGATACGCTCGCCGTGACCACCAGCCCGAGATCCTTCAGCGAGACATAGCCGACCGTGCGCGGAATGCCGTCGATCACGGAGGGAGCGGAGGCATAAACCCCGTCCGGCCCCTTCGGCAGCTGTTCGGTAAACAGGTCAGATTGCGACAGGTCCTGCGCCTGCGGAGGCGCCGGATAGCGTGTCACCAGCCAGCCATCGTCGCGAATGACGGCAAGCGTCGAATCCGGCCCCAGCCCCACCTCCTCCCACACATCCGACAGCGCATCCGCCGGAAGATAGGCGGCCGCCGCCCCGGCGAACTGCCCGTTACGCTCCAGCCGCCGGACGACCCCGAAGAAGCGCAGCGCACCGCTGACGCCGATCAGCGGCGTCACCGTCCACGGGTCGCCGCCCGCGATGGCCTTGAACTCCGCGTTGGTCGAGACGTTCTGGCCACGTACGCCATTGCGCCCGATCGTGTTGCCATCAGCATCATAGATCGCGGAGAAGCCTTCTCCGGGCGATGCTGGACGCGGCAGGAAGTTGGCGGGGTCCGGCCCCAGCGCATCGTCCAGCCGGCGCAGGCGGTCGAGCGCGGTGTCGACCAGGGCGCGCACGTCGGCGCTGACGATGCGGGCGGCCGCCGAGACCTTGTCCTGCGCCTCACGGTCGGCGTCGCGCTCAGCGATCCAGATCAGTGCGGCGGCAAACAACGGCACGAGCACGGGGACCAGCACGAGCAGCCCGATAGCCGCCCTGATCCCGCCAAGCGATGCTACATTCAGCCTGGAGCCTGTCCTCACACGATCTCCCGGACGCCGCTACGGGCCCCTCGTCCACTGTCGTAATTTAGGGCGTCAAGGCCGGCGGCAAGCCCCCGCCGGGGCACGATTTCGCTGCACGAACAGGCGACAAGCCCTCCTTCGCAGGCGCGAACGCGCTTGACGCTAGGGGCGCGGATGCTAGGCCCGATGGGGGCGGACGGTCGGCGAGGCAGGCGTGGCGTCAGGCGCGAACAGCGAGGGAAGTAGCGGCACGACCGACCCGGGCATACGCCTGCTCACCCGCATCGGCGATTTCGTCGAGCCGCTGACCCGCTTCGACCGGGGCCATCTCTCCCTCGAGGGCAGCGAACACACGCTCATCGACGTGATCGCCCGCCAGACCTTCCGCGTGACGTTCGAGACCAGCCGGAACGAAGGCAACGGTCCCCTGCCGCCGGGCGTGACGCAGGTGACCGACGCTACAGCCTTGGCCCGCGACAGCGCCGGGCAACTCGCATCGGCAAGAGCCATGGTCCCGCACAAGCTGGCGACCTGGGCCGAACAGCACGGCGAGAACCCGCTCGAAAAGCCGTCCGTCGCCGACTGCTTCATCGCGCCCGCGCCGCTCGGTCATGTTGAGACATGCGCGCCCTGCAACGGCGCCGGCAAGATCGCCTGCTCGCTCTGCACTGGCGCGGGAACGCTCACCTGCGACGCCTGCTCCGGCCGCGGCCAGACGCCCTGCACCACCTGCAAGGCCACCGGCCAGACGACCTGCGCAACGTGCAAAGGCATGCGCACGATCCTCATCCAGAAGGAACGCAAGCAGCTCGACGGCAAGACCGGCAGGCAGATCGTCGAGCATGTGCAGGAAGCCGTCACCTGCACGACATGCGCTGGCGCCGGCATGGTGAAATGCGCCCGCTGCAGCGGCAAGACCGAGATCGCCTGCGCCACCTGTCATGGCCAGAAGACGATCACCTGCACCCAGTGCAAGGGCTCGGGCTCGAAGACTTGCGAAACCTGCGGCGGCCACGGCAGGCGCTACTTCCAGGCGACACTGTCTGCCTCCGTGACGGAACACTTCGAGACCACCGTGCGCACGACCACACCCGAGACGTCCGCCGTCCTCAAAGGCCTCGGCACGATCGAGCAGGTCCTGAAATACGCCGGCTCGCACCGTGCGACCTCCGAGATCAACGCCGACACGCTGCGGCGCGATACGGTCGCATCGATCCCCGTCACGGCCGTCACCGTGCAGGCCGGCAAGGGCCGCGCTCAGGTTCACAGCTTTGGCCCAGACCAGGACGTGCTCGACTACCGCAACATCGCCGGCATGTTGCTGACTGACGACGTCGCCGCGCTCGAAGAAACGCTGACGACAACCAAACTCATCCCCCCGAAAATCACCGATGCCCTGTTCGCTTCTCTGACGGACATGCTCGCCTCAAAGGCGCACGTCACCATAGCCGAAAGCGCCGCGAAGAAAGACGTGGGCGATGTCGAGCGCGAATTCCGCGGCGTGGTCACCGGCGAGTACATCAAGCGCGCCGGCGCCGCCCTTAAGACCGCCGTCGGCCGGGCCTACTGGGCGCTGCTCGCCAAGGGCCCCGTCGCCGTGCTGGCCGCGCCGTTACTCTACCTGCCGATGGGTCTGCTCGTGCGCTCCCAGGGACAGGGCGCCACCACGATGGCGCTGCTCGGCGTGATGCTGATCGCCTTCTTCGCGGCCCTTGCCGCCCATTACTGGGTCGTGCAGCAGATGCAGAAACGCATCGCGCCAGGCGAAACTCCGAAGATCGGCCGCATCGTCGACCGCCTCGGCCTCACCCTGCAGTGGCTGGGGTTTGCCGGCGCCGCCTCGATCGTTCTGACGCTCGTGGTGATGGCGCTCACCAATGCGCTGTTCCCCCCGCCGGTCGCGCCGCCTTTCAGCCTCGCTCCTTAGAATCGTCACGGGCGGAGGCGAGGCCCCCGCCCTGGTCGTTCAGGTATCCCGGCCGGTCCGGTGCGCGCAGTCTGGCGGCTGCGGACGAAGTCGGCTCGGTGTGCGCACTCTCTCGCCGGAATCGATGACAGGCGTCTGACGCGCACACTGCGATTCAGTGAAATAAATCGGGCCGGCTCGCCCAAATCCTTGCGTGAAGGTTACGGCCTGACGGCCTGGGGCGCCGGCGGCATCGCCGCGATCCAGTCACGGATCAGCCTCACCGCTTTCTCGTCGATCACCGTGCGGCCGATTTCCGGCATGGCGATCCCCGGCTCGGCGGAGTTGATTCGATAGAGCAGAATCGAATCCTCCGGATGCCCCGGCTCGATGACGAAGGCATGATCGCCCGATCCCCGGCCCGCCGCCACCGGCCGCTTGCGCACGCCCCATCCTGTCCGATCCGTCTCGTTCCACGCGAGGAAGAGACCGGAGTTGGAAGCGCCGCCGCCCGCCTTGTGGCAATGAGCGCAGTTGATGTCGATCCACGCCCTGGCGCGATCATCCAGCGGCGCATCGCCGTAGACGGCAGGCGCAGCCGGCGCATCCGCCGGCGCTGCATCAAGAATGCCGCGCTTCACCCAGTCCGCCAGCTGGTTCACGCCCGCCGGGCCGACATGGTTGAGATTGCGCGCGCTAGGACCGATCGGCATGAACGCCTTGTCCTGCTGGTGGCATTCCTTGCACTGGTTCTTGTTCGGCACCGCATAGTCGATCGACAGCGGCTTTCCCTCCGGCGAGATCGTCTCGATCTTGTCTCCACCGCCCACGGGCGAATAGACCGCCTCCGTCTGATCCTTGTTCCAGATGTACGGATACGCAACCCAGCCATCCGCCTTGCGGATCAGGAGGCGTGTCTCGATCCACCGCTCATTGAGCGCCGGATCGCGCATGTCGGGCGCAAACGCGAACGTCTTGATCAGCACCGCTCCGACGGGGAAATCGAACACAGTGTCCGGGTTGTAGGTCGCGTGCCGGCCCTTCGGCACATAGACGAACCGGTGCTTGCCTGCGTAGTCGCTGAACAGCGCATTGATCAGATCGTACGGCACGACGCCCTCGGCTGGCGCAGCCCCGGCATTCGGCGTCGCGAAGAACCCATAGTCCGACAGCTTCGGCGCCGGATCGTCCGCCAGCACGACACTGTCGCGCACGCCAGCCGGCTGCGAACAGGCGGCAAGGCCGAATGCCAGAAGTGCGGCGAATACAGCTTTCACGCCTCGCTCCCCTCAAACCATTGCATGCCTGTCGCCACGGCGCTGGCAAGCAGAGCCACAATGGCGCAGAAGATTACGCCCTTCAGGAAGTCGGCAAAATGCCGCCCGTGATCGAACGGCGTCACGTCTTCCATCGTGACCCCGGCCGGCAGCGCCCAGCGCGGCTTGCCAAGGCCCAGCACCAGCTCGTCCAGCACCAGCCAGTCGACCAGGTTGAAGATCATCCCGACCAGGAAGGCGTGCGCCCACAGGCTGGTCGGATCAAGCGGCGAGCCTGCACCACCACTGAAGACGAGCGCTGATGCGATTGGCCCGCCAGCAATCACGGCGAAGAGGGGTATTGCGAACAGATAGCCCACGGCCTTCTCCGGGCCAGACAGGGGCGGTTGCGACGCCCTGACCTTTTCGGGGAAGTGTTTCAGAAACAGCCGTGGATTGACCCGCAATGTCGCTACGATGAGCACCGACGCGGCGAGCGCGACCACACTCCCGTGCGCGAAAATCATGGCTCCGTTGAGCGTCATCCGTCAGCCCTCAGGGCTGCTGGCCAGCCTCAAGTTCCTTCCTTCGCCGCTGGCTTGTCCTGCGGCAGGACGATGGCCGGCGGCTCGGCGATCTCGGCGTCCGGCAGGCGCGCGGTCGAGGGCTTGGCCTTGGCCAGGTCGATCGGCGTCGTTCCCAGCCCGAGATTGACGAAGCCGACCTCCGGCTTCTCGCGGATGGCGATGCGCACCTCTTCCGTCTTACCCCTGTAGGTCGTGACGCCGTCCCACACGATGGCCGGCAGCTTGCCGCCGAGCGCCGGCGCCAGCGGGGCGAGACGGCCCTGCGGGTTGTTTCCACCTTCTCCATAAGTGTTGTCGCGGATCACGAAGTCGCGCGGCAGCGGATCGTAGCGGTCATCGTCGTAGTCGTCGAATGCATAGGCGTAGATCAGGACGTGCGTCGTCTGATTCTTGTCGAACGTGTTGTTGAACACGTGGACGTTCTTGTTCGCCATCAGCATCACGCCCGCGCCCGTCGGCACGTTGGCGACGATATTGCCCGGCGGGGCGAAGTTCGGCGTGTCGTTCTCCACCACCTTGTTGTTGAACACGCGGGTGGAATGGCCGCCGATCTTGGTCATGTGCTTGCCCGGCAGGTCGAACACCAGGATGCCGCCGGCATTGTGGGTGGCGACGTTGTCATGCACGTCGGCGTTGGACGAGTTCTCGATCTCGATGCCCGCCACATTGTATTCCGCCGTCGAGTTGCGGACGATGATGTTCTCCGACTGGCCGACATAAATGCCGGCGTCGGACGCGCCGGACACCGTCACGCCGTCGATCAGCACATTGGTCGATTCAACCGGATAGACGCCATAGGCGCCGTTCTCGGTCTTCGGCCCCGCGGTCCACACGACCTTCAGGTCCTTGAAGGTGATGACGTCCGAGCCCTTGGACTTGATCCCGTCGCCCTTGGGGTCCTCCATCGTGAAGCCCGTCACGGTGACGCCATTCGACGTGATCAGCAGGCCCTCGCCCGCCCCCGTCTGGCCCTTGAACGAGATGAAGGTCTTGTCCTGGCCAGCGCCCTTGATGGTGATGTTGTCGATGTCGAGCGACAGCGGCTTGGTGAAGTCGAACCGGCCTTCGCCGATCTCGATCACGTCGCCGGGCTTGGCCTCGATCAGGCGCTTCTGCAGGTCATCGTTCGCGGTGGCCGAGGGCGCCAGCGCGGCTGGCTTCGGCGGCTCCTGCGGGCCGCAGGCCGATACGAGCGCCAGAACCGAAACCGCCAGGAAGATGCTGCGCATCCCGCCCTCCCAAAAATGTTGCTTTCGGGGGACTCTCGGTTTCAGCCGGACAATGTCAAGGCGATGACGCCGGTTGCCGATAGGTCAATCGGCGTGAGGTGAAGCGCCAGCGATGCGGCTAGGCCGGCAGCTGACATGCCGGAGATCGCCGCATCGCCGATCGCGTTCCTCGCGGTTCGCGACATGCAGCCAGTCTTGTGCCGCCAGCAGCATTGCGCCAGTTTATTTCGTGAATTGATATCATTCATATCAGTGATGATGCCATGAACCTGCGCGGCCTCGACCTCAACCTGCTGCCCGTGTTCGAGGCTGTCTATTCCGAAGGCGGCATCACGCGCGCAGCCGAACGCCTGCATCTCACCCAGCCTGCCGTCAGCAACGCCCTCGCCCGCCTGCGCGCGGCCTTCGGCGACCCGCTCTTCGTGCGCGCACAGACCGGCATGGCGCCGACGCCCGCCGCCAAAGCCCTGATCGGCCCCGTGCGCGAAGCGCTGGCTCTCGTTCGCAAGGGCCTCGACCGGCAGGCGGATTTCGACCCCGCCGCCTCCGATCGCGTCTTCAGCGTCGCCATCGGCGACATCGCCGCTTCGGTCGTCGTTCCCGCCATGGCGCGCGTGATGGAGGCGGAGAACGCCCGCCTCGCCTTCAGCTGGCTGCAGATGGCGCGCCCCGACATCCCGGCCGAATTCGCCGCCGGCCAGCTCGACCTCGTCATCGACATCGCCGCCCTCTCCCGCCCCGAGCTCGCCAGCGTGAAGCTGTTCTCGGACCGCTATGTCTGCGTCTTACGGAAAGGCCATCCCTGCGCCACGGGCCGCTTCACGCTCCCCCGCTTCCTCTCCCTCCGCCACATCACCGTCTCAAGCCGCCGCACAGGCCGCGGCGTGATCGATGTGGCGCTGAGCCGTGTCGGCGAACGCCTGCGCCCCGCCATGCGCATGCCGCACTTCCAGACCGCCTTCCACGCCGTAATGGCGAGCGACCTCGCCCTCGTCGCGCCCATGTCGCTGGCCGAGCGCTACGACGTCGCCGTGCGCGAACTCCCCGTCGGCGCCGTCGAACTCGACCTGATGCTGTTCTGGCGCAAGGACGCGGAGGGCGACGCCGGCCTCGCCTGGGCGCGCGACCGCATCATGCGCGTCGCGCAAACGAAAGCGGCCGCTCCTCGGGGAAGGAGCGGCCGAGGGCAACCGGCGTGAGAGAGGACACAGGTCGCGGGGTTGTCGGCGCTAGTTCGTGAGCGCCCAGAGGATCAGGCCAGTCGCAGCGGCGACCAGCAGGATCTCGCCGGTGTCGCGGTCGCGATAGTAGTAGTGACCATGGCGCGGCGGCGGGAGCCGGTAGTAGTTGTAGTCGTGCACGACCACGAAATTGCTGTAGCTCGGGCGATAGCGGAAATAGTCGCCCTTGCGCCAGTCATGGTGGGAGCCGCGCGTATCGTACCAGCCGCGACCGCCCCAGCGGTCGTTGCGATAGCCGTCATTCCAGCCGCGATCGTTTCCCTTCCAGCCGCCACGATCATCTTTCCAGCCGTGACCTTTGCCTTTGCCGCGGTGATCATCCCAGCCGCCATGACCTTTGCCACGCGGCGGGTCAGCGAAAGCAGGCGCCACAGCCGTCACGGCGATCAGGCCAGCCATCAGTGAAGAAGCAATGAGACGCATGAGGCACTCCTTTCAGTCTCTTGGATCTCATAAGAACGCATGGCGCATGAACAGAGCTCGACTCATCCGTTCATCTACGCAGAAACCCCAGAAACGCTGGAAAACCAACGAAGATTCAGTGCACTGCCCCTGCAGAATCCATGAGAAAATCTGCGGCAACCCGGGGCAGGCAGGGGAGCCTGTTCACGAACCGGCGCGCAATCTGAACAGCCATTGTCGCATGTTCATTGTGAAACCCGCGCTCAGGCCGCCGAGCGGTTCTCGCAGATGTGCAGCGCCGCCTCGATCCAGCCCTTCACGCGCGCACGGTCGGGCAGAGACTGTCCGCGCAGGGCGCGTTCGCCCTCGCTCGACTGCGAGAACATGGTGATGGCGTCGATCAGGAAGTCGACATCGGCCGTCGCAAGGTCGTCTACGCTGTAGACGCCGGCGCCCACGAGAAGCTGCGCGTTCGTCCCGTTGAGTTCCGGCACAGAACACGCCAGCAGCGCCTGCGCCTGCCAGTCCTTGATGACGCCGGCATTAATATGACCCTGCTTGATACGATGGGCCGCATCTTCCGGCGCCAGCGCCAGCAGGTCGCCCACCGTCTTCACACCGATGAGGCCAAGCTTGTTCGCCGTCTTCGGCCCGATCGACGGCGCATCGACGACAAGCGCCTCGCGCGACAACCGGATGCGCGAAATCACAGGCGCCGGCGCCGCTTCGGCGGGCGCGGGCTTCGCCTCGATTCTCTTCTCCGCCTTCAGCTTCTCAGCCTTCACAGGCTTGGGCGGAGTAACAAGAACCGCAGCCTCTTCCGTGACAGGCGCGGCCTTGCCCGCCCTGGTCTTCTTTGTCACGCGCGCGGCTGCGCCCTGCCCGGCCTTCGTGCCCGCCTCGCGCGGCCACTGGCAATCCAATGTCGATAGCGAGACCTTCAGCACTTCCTCCGCGAACAGCTTGCGGACGATCTTGTCATCATCGCCCAGCGTCTCGCGAACCTTGCCCGTCTTGCGATATTCGTTGAACTGATCCGACACGAGCTCAGCCTCGGCGACATGCGCGATCCGCTTGGCCACCACGCGGACAGGCGTCGCCGCCATGATCGCGACCGTATCCAGCACCAGGTTCACACGCGGCGCTTCCGCCTTCGCCTCGGCGATCGCACGGTCGAGAATGCGCGCCAGCATCATCGTGGCGTAGCCCATCAGCGCCGCGACGACGTCCTTCATCTCCTGGTCGAGACCTTCCTGCGGCCGCTTCACGCCCGCCGCAAAGTCATAGTGGTCGATCAGCGTCTCATAATGCTTGTTCGAAATCAGCGCCCCGGCCTTCACCATCTGCTCGAGCCACGTCTCGCCCTGCGGCACAGGCACGTCCGGATAGCCGAGATCCTGGTTGAGGATGAGGAACAGCTCCGGGAAGGATTTCGACAGCGACCATTCGACCGCACGGTGAATGGTGTTCTCTTCTTCCGTCTGATGCGTGTGGAAGGGCTGCACCGGATCGACCACATAATGGCTCATCACGCCGGCCGAATAGACTGCCTGTTTCCAGTCCTGCGCCTGCATCGCGCGCACCGTGCGGCGATACCATTCGCGCGCCGCCTGAGGCGCTCCGCCCCAGTCGCCATCACGAACATGCAGCACGTGATTGCGAAAATCCTTGAACACCTCGTCCGGCGCCTTGGCGCCTTCGAGATACGCATCGCGATGCCTGAGAAAGACATTGCGCCAGTCTTCGGCGCCTTCGCACGTCAGATGATCGAGCGCCATCACCGCGAGACGGTGGTGATTGCTCCGGCACACCGCATCCAGAACAAGCCGGTAGCAGACCGACATCGCACGCGCTCCCATGGGGAAGTGTCTGGGGGAAGTATCTGACGGAGTGGGCATTATTTGGGTTAGCGACCGGTTAAGGCGCTGCCCCGGCCATTGCCCGCAGGCGCGATCAACGCGAACATCCTATGGATAAACAGGGGACATTACATGCGGACGCTTATCGCGGGACTTTCGCTGATCGTGCTCGCCGCTTGCGGGGACAAGCAGGAGGCGGCCTGCTGCGCAAAGCCGGATGAACCGAAGGTCGCAGCAGAGGAAGCGGCGCCATCGGACATTGATCTGAAGGTCGCCTCCGCCTGCTCTGCGGGTCTCGTGACCCGCGGCCTTGAGGAGGAGGAGCTGTTCGTCATCATGCGCGAGCCCGTCGGCGTCTGCCCCAACATGGGCGTCACCGAGGCGCGCATCCGCGAGATCATCGCCAAGGACTGGGACGCTGCCGGCTGCACCCAGTACACGAAGGAACAGATGCTCCACGCGCTGAACACAGGCGCCTGCGGCGGCGACGCCGGCTAACCTGTCCCGCACGGCAACCTGCGCGCACTGCCAAAATTAGCAGTTGGGGGCTGGCACAGCTTGTCGCACCCCCCATGTCCCCGCAGCGGGCCCGCGCCCGCGTGGGTTGGGAACTACCAGAAAAGGGGACTGTGCATGCAAGCTTACATCCTACTCGACCGTTCGGGCTCGATGCAGTCGCTGTGGACGGAAGCACTCTCCTCCGTGAACGCATACGCAAAGGAACTCGCGAACAAGACTGACGGCAACGCCGTCGACAGCCACATCACGCTCGCCGTTTTCGACGAACAGGCGGGTCTGCAGTTCGACGTGCTGCGCAGGAAGCAGCCCGCCCTGCACTGGGACAAGGTGACGGATACGGACGCCTCCCCGCGCGGCATGACGCCGTTGCTGGACGCGATCGTCCGCATCATCGCGCTCGCCGACGCGGACAAACCCGACAAGGCCGTCATCGTGGTGATGACGGATGGAATGGAGAACGCCTCGAAGGAAGTGACGCGTGAGGGCGTGAAGGCCGCCCTCGACCGGGTGAAAGCGAAGGGCTGGGAAGTGGTCTTCCTCGGCGCCAACTTCGACAACATCGCGGACGCCTCGTCCGTCGGCGTCGCCGCCGGCAAGCAGATGGCGATGTCGGTCGGAACGATGAACGCCTCGATGGAACGCCTCGCGAAGAAGGCGCGGGCCTACGGGGTCGCCGCCCCCGGAGCCGCTCCCATCGAGTTCAACAAGGAAGACCGCGACGTCGCCCAGGAGTCGAAGTTCAAGAAATAATCTCCAGACGCGCCTCAATGGGAATGGCGAGCGGGTAAACGCTCGCCATTTTCATTTCTTGAACAGCTCCTGCAGGAACACCGTCTCCGCTTCGCGCCGTGCATCGTTGTTGGGCTTCTTCAGGAAGCCATGACCCTCGTCCTTGAACTGGACATAACCGACCGCGACCCCCTTCGCCCGCAGCGCATCAACGATCTGGCGCGATTCCGCCGGCGGCACGCGCGGATCGTTGAGGCCCTGCATGATCAGCATCGGCTTGGTGATCCTGGCCACATTGTTGAGCGGCGAGATTTTATCGAACACCGCCTTCATTTCCGGAACGCGTTCGTCGCCATATTCCGCCCGGCGCTGGTCACGCCGGTAGGCTTCGGTGTTGGTCAGGAACGACACCCAGTTGGAGATGCCATAGCGATCGACGCCGCCCGCCAGCCGATCCGAATAGTGCGTCATGCACGCCAGCACCATGTAACCGCCATAGGACTGGCCATAGACCACGACACGGCTCGCATCGAGACCGGGCTGCGTCCTGATCCAGTCGAGCAGCGCGCCGATGTCCTTGACCGAATCCTCGCGCTTCTCCGCATTGTCGAGCTGGACGTATTTCTTCCCGTACCCCGTCGAGCCACGCACGTTCGGCACGATCACCGCCGCGCCCAGCTCATTGACCATCTGCTGGTGGATCGGGTTGAAGCCCGGCCGCGATTGTCCTTCAGGCCCGCCATGAATGTCGATGATCACGGGCGCAGACCCGGCAGCCTTCGGCAAATAGACAAACGCCGGCGCCGACAGCCCGTCGAACGAATTGAAGCGTATCAGCTTCGGCTCAACCAGTTTCGCGGCATCGAGGCCGCCAAGCTCCGACATCGTCCAGCGCGTCAGCGTGGCTTTCGTGATATCCCACGCCCACACATCGCCCGCGCTCTTCGGCGTCGAAAGACCAATGGCCAGCTTCGACCCATTGCCCGAGAATTTCAGTCCGCTCAGCACCGCCGCAGGAAGCGTCGGCTGCGCCAGCGCCCGCCGCGTCTTCAGGTCCATCAGGCGGACGACCGAATAGCCGTCCTCGTTCACCGAATAGGCCAGCAGCCGCCCATCCTTCGAAATGTCGAACATCCGGCGATCAGTGCCGGAAGTGACGCATGCCGGTGAACACCATGGCGAGATCGGCGTCATCCGCCGCCTTGATGACTTCGTCATCGCGCACCGAACCGCCCGGCTGGATCACCGCCGTCGCCCCCGCCTGCGCCGCCTGCATCAGGCCGTCTGCGAACGGGAAGAACGCATCCGACGCACACACCGATCCGATCGTCTTCGGCTCGGCCTTGCCGCCCAGCGCCGCCGCCGCGTCCTCCGCCTTGCGCCGCGCGATGCGGGCCGAATCGACGCGGCTCATCTGCCCTGCCCCGATGCCGACGGTGACGCCGTTCTTGGCGTAGATGATTGCGTTCGACTTCGTGTGCTTGCAGACGCGGAACGCGAAGATCATGTCGGAGATCTCCTGCACCGTCGGCTGGCGCTTGGTGACGATCTTGAGATCGGCCGCGCTGATCCGTCCGATGTCGCGATCCTGCACCAGCAGCCCGCCTGCGACCGTGCGCACCATCACGCCCGCCTTGCCCGGATCAGGCACGCCATCGGTCAGCAACAGGCGCAGGTTCTTCTTCCTGGCGAAGAACGCCAGCGCCGCCTCATCCGCCCCCGGCGCGATCACTACCTCGGTGAAGATGTCCGTTATCGCCTCCGCCGTTGGCCCGTCGAGCGGCACGTTGACCGCGATGATCCCGCCGAACGCCGATGTCGAATCACACGCGAACGCCGCCTTGTAGGCCTCCAGCGCCGTCTTCCCCGTCGCCACGCCGCACGGGTTGGCGTGCTTGATGATCGCCACCGCAGGCCCCTGCTTCGGATCGAACTCTGCGACGAGTTCGTAGGCCGCGTCCGTGTCGTTGATATTGTTGTAGCTGAGCTCCTTGCCCTGCACCTGGCGCGCCGTCAGCACGCCCGCGCGCTTCACCGGGCCGGCATAGACCGCCGCCTTCTGGTGGGGGTTCTCGCCGTAGCGGAGCGTCTGCTGCAGCTTGCCGCCGAAGGCGCGCCAGTCGCCCGCCTCTTCGCCGAGCTGCTGCCAGTACCATTCCGAGATCGCCGCATCGTACGCCGCCGTCCGCGCATAGGTCTTCGCCGCCAGCCGCCGCCGCAGCTTTAGCGTCACGGTTCCCTTGTTTTCGGCCTGCTCCATCTCCGCGATAACCGCATCGACATCCCCGCCATCGGTACACACCGCCACGAAGTCGGCATTCTTCGACGCCGCGCGCAGCATCGCCGGCCCGCCGATATCGATGTTCTCGATGCAGTCGTCGAAGCCCGCACCCGACTCAACGGTCGCCTCGAAAGGGTAGAGGTTGATCCAGACGAGATCGATCGGCTCGATGCCATGATCGCTCGCGTCCTTCGTGTGGGTCGCAAGATCACGGCGGTAGAGCAGACCGCCATGCACCTTCGGGTGCAGCGTCTTCACCCGCCCATCCATCATCTCGGGAAAGCCGGTGAGGTCCGCCACATCGCGAACCTTGAGCCCGGCATCCTTGAGCGCCTTCGACGTGCCCCCGGTCGACACCAGGTCGACGCCCAGCGCCGCCAGTTTCTTCGCCCGCTCCACCAGCCCCGTCTTGTCCGAAACGGAGATCAGCACGCGCTTCACTGTGACACGGTCAGGCACGTTTTTTGGTGCGGCTTTGGGGGGCGACATATCGGGACGGCTCCAGCGCTGGCTGGGCGCCCGATAGCATCAGGACGGCTGTCTTGAAACCGTTAAACTTGCCGCATTCTGGGAGCTTCCGCGCCCTAGCGCGTCATCTCGAAATTCTGCCAGTCGAGCTGCGCCCCGAAAGCCTGCCAGTCATTCTCCAGGCCGGATGCCTCGACCCGGGCCCACAGCCTGCGGATCGCCGCCGAATCGCCGCTCACGAGGAACATTGCCGCCCCGCGATCCACGGAAAGTTCGCTGGCTTCAAGGCTTGCGCCGCTCTTCTCGATCGCCTCCAGCGTGCGCCGGACAAGTGCGTCCTGGCGCTCGCTGTCGCAATACGCTTCGCCTTCGAACATGAGTACGCGCATTTCCATATTGGAAAGATGGCGTCGGTCCGGCCGGGGTCAATACCCCCTCCCGCCGCGGCCTCTAGTGGACCTGCGCGGCAGGCTCCCCCCAGGCGTCCTCGGTGAAGAGTTCCGGCGCCAGCGCCTTCATCATCGAGAGCGAGGCCTGCGGGTCGCGGCGGGCGGCGTAGGAGATGATGGCGTCCAGCCGCGCCTGCACTTCCGCGATCGGCGGCGAGCCGTTGTTGGTGACTTCCAGCACGCCATCGACCTTGGTGTCCTGCACCTGCTCACGCTCATAGAACACGGTCTCGGTCAGTTTCTCGCCCGGACGTGGGCCGGTCACGCGAATGAGAATGTCCTGGCCCGGCGTCAGGCCCTTCATGCGAATCATCTTCTCAGCCAGCTCGATCACGCGCACCGGCTCGCCCATGTCGAGCACGTAGAGCGTCGCCTCTTCCGATTCCGACTTCGCCGACATCGCCGCCGCCTGCAGCACCAGCGCGGAGGCTTCCTCCACGCTCATGAAATAGCGCGTCATGTCCGGGTGCGTGACCGTCACCGGCCCGCCATCCGCGATCTGCTTCTCGAACAAAGGCGCCACCGAGCCCTTGGACCCCAGCACGTTGCCGAAGCGCACGAGCGAGAAGCGCGTGCCCGGCGCCGTCGGGGCGAAGGCCTGGATGAACAGCTCGGCCGCCCGCTTTGTCGCGCCCATCACATTGGTGGGGTTCACCGCCTTGTCGGTCGATATGAAAGTGAACGCCTTGACGCCCAGCGCCGCTGCGATCGTCGCACAGCGCCGCGCGCCCAGCACGTTGGTGAGGATCGCCTCGTTCGGGTTGAGCTCCATCAGCGGCACATGCTTCAGCGCCGCAGCATGGATCACCAGGTCCGGCTCGGCCTCGCGCATCGCCTGCTCCAGCCGGATCTCGTCGCGCACATCGCCGATGATCATGCGGCGCACCACGTTCGGATAGGACCGGCTCAATTCCTGGTCGATCTCGAACACGTTGAATTCCGAGGCGTCATAGATCGTCAGCTCCGACGGTCCCAGCGCCGCGCACTGGCGCGCAAGCTCACCGCCGATCGTGCCGCCCCCGCCCGTGATGAACACGCGCGCGCCCGACACAAGCTCCGCCACCGGCGCCATGTCGAGCCGGCGTTCCGGACGCGCCAACAGGTCGGCCGGGCGGATCTGCTCCAGCATCGCCTTCGCGCCGATGCGTAGCAGCGTCGCCTTGCGCGCCGAGGCAACAGCCAGCGCCGCATCCATCGTGCGCCTGTCTTCCGGCGGCGCGGCGATCGCGATCCACGGCAATTCGCCGAATCGCGCCGTATAGTGGTCGAACAGCGTGGCCAGCTGGTCGATGCCGCCCATCACCTGCACGCCCTCAATGTCGCGCCCGAGATGCTGGCCGGATGTCTCGACAATGCCGATGCAACGGATCGGCGGGCCGGACGGCGACTTGCGGGCGGCGCGCAGCGCCTCAGCGACATGGCCGGCAGGGCCCACGACCAGGGCGCGCGGCGCAAAGGGCGGCTCGCGGCGCAGGATGGCGGTGAGATCGCCCGTCGCCCGGCCACGCGCCCACAGGCGCACAACCATCAGGAGAGCCAGCCAGATCGGGAATTCGAGATAGACCGAGGTGAGCGGATAGTCCTGCAGCGTCTTGGCCAGGATCAGGATCGGCAGCGACATCAGGTTCGCCAGCGCGACACCCTGGAAGATGCGGACCACATCCCGGAGCGAGGTATGGCGCCAGACCTGCCGGTGCACGCCGCGCAGCCACATCGAGAAGGCGGCCGCGACGCCGAACGCGATGGCGACGAAGACGTCGAGCCAGTTCGGCGCGCCATTGCCCGAGAAGTAGTAGATAATTTGCGGCGCGAGATACATCGCCACAATGCCGGTGATGACGTCATAGCCAAAGCACATGGCCTTGGCTTCGATGGCCGCCCTCCGGGCGGAACTCGCGACGTTACTCACGCACTCTCCCCCTGAACGCCGGGTTCGATCCTCGACAGCGCCCACCGGACCCGGTTTGGCGCCTGAGAACCGTCTGCCCCAGGATCAGCTACTCCCCGAATGACCAGCTGCCGCGTCTTACGCGCTGGCTCCGATCCCCAGTAACGCGAATTTTCGACGGAAAGCAAAGTCTCACTGCGGAATCTCCAGACACGCTGACGCGCAGGTAAGCCTAGGAACACGGTCCTATCGTCAGGACCGTCCGCCAGTTGAACATCAGGGTGCAGATGGAATCGTATCTCGAACGGAATGAGGCCTGTCGCAAAGGGCGATGCGGCTTCCGACATCGGCCGCGAAAGGCTGTCCTCCCCCGTGATGCGTCCGCCGTTCATGGCTACGTACAGCCTCCGCCGGTAGATCAGGCCGTGGCGGACACGCCAGCCGCCATGCTGCCCCTCGAGCAGATACTGGTCCCCTTCCTCCATCCGGCGAATCGCCAGCTGTGCAGGACCTTCCGGGGCGCGAACGCCTGTTGTGGGATCGACCGTGAATACCGCTGAATCCTCACCGTTCAGCGACAGTACGGAATGAGCGGCAGTTCGCCGCGCAGCGTCGCGCAGCATCGGCTCGAGATCAGCGTTAGCCCCGCAGGAGGTGATGATCCGTTCCGGTCCGTCATCGACCGTCAGCGCCAGCGCGCCGGCATGGGCATGTGCGCCATAGGGACGTTCCGGACCCGGACCGGCATCAAGATAGACGGTGAGACCTTCCGCCTGCACGCGTTGGTAGGCCGAGATGCGCGCGAACGAGAATTTTGAATTGAGCCCGCCATGCGGGCGCAGCGCCGCTTTTGCGATGCCGTTGGCCGAATCGCCTCCGCCATTCGCTGGCAGCAATCCGCCATCCGCCTCCTGGAAGAAGGACAGCATCGCCGCCATCCGCGGCTGCAGCTTGGTGAGGAAGGCCGGCGCGTTGTGACCAAGGCGCAGGAGATGTTCCTCCACCGTCTGAATGTCGATCATCGCCTCGGCCAGCGCTTCCGGGCTGCGGGAGACATGCCCGCCGTCGGCGAGGATCTGCACGCCGCACTCGGCCTCCAGCATGGCAAGCCCGGTCTCAAGAGTCTTGCGTCCATCCTCAGTCGCGATCGCAGCGCCCGACAGGCACAGCGCCACCGCGATGCGGAAGCGCGCAACCGGATCGGTCTCCTCGGGCGCCGAGAACTGCAGATGCCGCACCTGCCGCCCCAGCGTCTCCAGCACGTTCGCACGCGCCTCGCCCTCGAGCGGCCCGAACAGCCACGGTCCCGCACAGAGCCAGTTGATCAGGCGATCCGCCGTGATCGAGAGGCGCCAGGCGAAGTTCTCCCACTTCCCGTAGGCGTTGGCCCACGTCACCACCAGCGCCCGCGCGCGCATCTCGCCGCCGGGCCCGTGCGCCGCAACATCGCGCAGCCAGTGGAAGCGGTGAATACGGTCAGCAAAGTGCAGTGACGGAAATTCCGGCACCCAGGGCGCATGATCCGGCGGCGTCTCGATGTGCGCCGCGCCAAACTTCCACCTGCCGGAAAGGATCGCCTCGCCGCGCGCCTTGTTCGGCGGGCGATTGTCTTTCGGAAGCGCCGCCAGCCCCGTCGGGCCCGGTCCCGAAATCCGCAACCGATGCACCGGCGAGACGTTGATCGCCATGCCCGACTTGCCGGTCAGCTCAAGCCACTGCGCGTCCTCGGCTTCACGCCCCGAAGGGCCAAGAGGCGGGAGCGACATGCTCCCCTCACCCGTGCTTCGCGGTGCGGATCGCCTTGATGGCGCTTGCGTAGTTGGCCGGTCCCTTCCCGAACACGGCCGAGCCCGCCACCAGCGCGTTGGCCCCCGCCGCGATCACCCTGCCCGCATTTTCCGGCACGACGCCGCCGTCCACTTCGAGGATCGCCTTGAGGCCCGCGCGCTCCAGCTTCTTGCGGATCGCCTCGATCTTCCTCAGCTGGCTCTCGATGAATTTCTGCCCGCCGAAGCCCGGGTTCACGCTCATCACCAGGATAAGGTCGAGTTCTTCCAGAACCGGGTCCAGCACGTCCGCGGACGTCGACGGATTGAGCGCCGCTCCCGCCTTCTTGCCCAGCTTCTTGATCACCTGCAGGGTGCGATGGAAATGCGGCCCCGCCTCCGGGTGCGCCGTGATGATGTCCGCCCCCGCCGCCGCGAACGCCTCCAGATATGGATCGACCGGCGAGATCATCAGATGGACGTCGAACGGCTTGCTTGTGTGCGGCCGCAGCTTCTCGATCACCACCGGCCCGATGGTGATGTTGGGCACGTAATGCCCGTCCATCACGTCGACATGGATCATGTCTGCGCCCGCCGCGTCGACGGCGCGTATTTCCTCGCCCAGACGGGCAAAGTCAGCCGCCAGAATCGAGGGCGATATCAGGACATCCGACATGGAACCCGGCCTAGCAGCGGGCCCATGCACGCGCAAGGCGAACTCCGGGTCAGGTCCGGCCAAAAGCCCATTACGCAAATGAAAACCGCCCGGAGGGCTGCTCCGGGCGGCTTGCGAATATCGATACCTGATCCGTCCTAATAGTAGGACGCGTTCTGCGGGATCACGCGGGCGCGCTCGCCGTATTCGATCAGCACCGGCGTGCCGGCCGGGATGGGGGCAGCGCCTGCCTGGGCGATCGAGACCAGCTCGCCATTGCGCAGGCGGATCGTGTAGGCGAAGCCGTCCTGGGCCGTGGCCGAATTGCCGACCGCATTGCCGATCACGCCGCCGAGGATCGCGCCGCCAATGGCGCCGGCCGTGTTGGCCTTATCGCCGCCGCCGAGTTCGGAACCGGCGAGGCCGCCGAGCGCCGCACCGGCCAGCGTGCCGACGCCCGCGCTCTTCTGCGAGCCTTCGATCCGGATCGGGCGCACGCCCACGACCGTGCCTTCCTCGACGCGGGAGACCATGCCCACCGAGCCGCGGTCATACGTGTTGGCGCCGAGGCCGCTGGCGCAGCCGGCGAGAGCCGTCGCGAGCACGGCGAACGCAACGGCGAAAGCTTTCTGGGGTTTGGCGACCGTCGTCGCGAGCTCCGCGACCGCGCCTTTGCTGAACGATGAGCCGTCCATGATGCACTCCTGCCGGGACAGGTATTGTTATGGGGAGGTCCCCGTCCCTTAGACCTTACTTATATCCTGCCGACCTGAACCCTCGCTGAACCCAATCGTCTGGTTTCGTTGCTTCTCGGAGGCAGGATTGTGACTTTCCCGCCCGCTTTCACGGACTGTCTGTCGCAGTTTTCAATGGGGACAGGCTCAGGCGCGTTCAAGCCGTGCGATGTAGAAAACGTCCGATTTCATGGGCTCTGCGACGTTTTCGTCCGCGCCTGTCGCAACGTCGCCACGCGCCTTTGGCGCCGTGATTACATCGCCTTCATCCGTTAACGCCCCCTCGAAGCCGGGTATCTCGCGAGCCTCGACTTTAACCCGCCGCCAACTTCCCGACGCCAGCGCCGCTGCGATCACCTCGCGCCCTTCTTCGGGCACGGGCGTGCACACCGAATAGACCAGCCGCCCGCCCGGCTTCAGCATCTCCGCCGCCGCCTCGACCAGCTTGGCCTGCACGCCGGGGAAGCGCGCCAGCTCCTTCGGATCGCGCCGCCACACGCCCTCCGGATGGCGCCGCAATATGCCCAACGCCGAGCACGGCGCATCCAGCAGCACGCCGTCGAGCAACTCGGCTGGGCGCCAATTGCGCGCATCCATCTCGACGATCTCCATCGCCAGCCTCGCGCGCTCGGCATTCTCCCTCAGCCGCACGATGCGCTGCTTCGAAATCTCGACCGCCGTCAGCTTCGCCCCCGCCGCCGCCAGCTGCATCGCCTTGCCGCCCGGCGCCGCGCACAAATCAGCCACGCGCCTGCCCGCCACATCGCCCATCAGCCGCGCCGGCAGCGCCGCCGCCGCATCCTGCACCCACCACGCGCCCTCGCCATATCCCGGCAGCGCCGCCAGCCCCGTCGCGCTCGCCAGCCGAACCGAGCCGCCCGGCAGCACGCGCCCGCCCAGCCTCTCGGCCCACGCCGCAGCATCCTCGCCCGGTTTCAAGGTGATATCGACCGGCGGCTCCTCGAGCTGCTGCTCCGCCATCGCCTCGGCGCGCTCGACGCCCAGCGCCGACTTCATCTTCGCCGTCATCCAGTCCGGCCAGACGGACGTCACCGGCGCCGCACGATACGCCTCCGCCTCACGCGCCGCACGCCGCAGCACGGCGTTGATGAGCCCGCCGCCGCGCCGCGCCTCATGCCACTTGCCTGCAGCTTCCACGGTCGCCGACACCGCCGCATGATCCGCGACGCCCAGCATCCACAGCTGCGCGCATCCTGCCCGCAGTAACGCCCTCACCTGCGGCTCGATATCGTCCAGCGGCCTGTCCAGCATCCCGCCCAGCGCCCAGTCGATCCGCCCGACGCCGCGCAGCGCCGCTCCCGCAATCGCCCGCCCAAACCCGCGATCCGGCCCCTCGAGCCGCCGGTACTCCCGGCTCTGGTCCATCGCCGTCTCAAGGTCGGCCCCGCCATCCAGCGTCAAATGCAGCAGCTCGCCCGCCGCAAGCCGCGCCCGCCACCCGGCCGCTTCAGGACGTTGTTGATTGGAAGGACGCGCCATGCCGCGGCTCCTACCGACTCAATCTCCCAAACACCAGCCTGAACAAGAAGCGCGCGAAGCGCCTTGCATCCTTCTGCCCCCGCGCAGCAGGGGAAGTGGATCGCGGCTCTCCGCTTCGCTGCGGCCGGGATGACAACCGGCGCGATCCGTACGTATCCAACCCGCCCGCTGAAAAATCTTCGCCAGCCCTTTCAAGGCAGAAGCAAAAGAACAGGGGTGGGATAACTCTGATTTTGGCCACCTTCTCCCGGACCTCGCGATGCTCCTTCCGCACCTGAGGGAGGGAGATCTTGGTGACGTCCGATACTCAAGACGTCAGGGCGTCGGCTGGCGTCGCGGGGCGGGCGTCGGGCAGCTCTCCCCATCCTCTGGTGATGGCGACTGACCCGGGGAGCAAGTCAGCCGATCAGGCGGGATGGCGCATGCGACCTCCCATTCCGGTTATCCGGCGACTGGCGACTGGCGACTGGCGACTGGCGAAACGTATCCCGCCGCCCCCGGCGCCGGCGACCCCAAACAGAAATGCCCGGCGCTCGGCCGGGCATTCCAAAGTTTGAACTCAGGCGATGCCTACTCGACGCCTTCCATCTCGGCGGCCTGGCGATGCAGGCGGGCGATGCGGCGCTCGGTCGGCGGGTGTGAGGCGCTGGCCGTGCGGCGTTTGCCGTGGAGCGGATCGATGACGAAGGTATGGGCCGTGGCCGGCGAACGCTCGGCCAGCGGATTGAGCAGGGAGGCGGTGTGGCGCTCGAGTTTCAGGAGCGCGTTGGCGAGGTTCACCGGCGCGCCGCAGATCTCGCCGGCCTGGCGGTCAGCGGCGTATTCGCGGGCGTGGCTCTGGCCGACGCGGGCGACGAGGCCGGCGACAATCCTGGACACGCGCTTGCGCTGGCCGATCGGATAGGCCAGCGAGCCGAAGATGGTGGTCAGCACGACCGCCAGCGCCGAGCACACGCCCATGGCGAGCGCATCGCCGCGCTTCACATGGGCCAGCTCGTGCGCAACGACGGCCGAAACCTCGGCGCGCGACAGCGTCTTGAGCAGGCCGTCGGTGACGGCGATCGAGGCGTGGTTGGTGTCGCGGCCCGCCACGAAGGCGTTGGGCTGGAAGGCGTCGACAATGTAGGTGCGCGGACGCGGCATGTTGGCCCGCATCGCAAGGCGGTCGCAGTCGGCGACGAAGGCGCGGATCATCGGCGAGGCGTCGTCCGAGCCGACCTCGCGGGCGTTGTGGAGTTTCAGCATGATCTTCTCGGCGTACCAGAAGACGGTCAGGTGGAAGCCAAGGGCGATCAGGGTGCCGATCAGGGCGCCTTCTTTCCCAGCAATCGACCAGCCCACCGCCGCGAAGGCGAGGTGGATGATCAGCATCAGTCCGGCGGCTTTGAAATAGCTCATGGCGGCTCTCACACGAGGGTCGTCGTCCCCGAGGGGAAGGTTTGGCGATCTTGGTGAAAGCTTCCTTTCCAAACCGGAAAAAATTGGTGAACGTGATGGCCATGAGCGACGAAACGACTGCATCGGAACCCGCGCGTGGCGCGGAAGGCCCGGCCGGCGAAAAGCCCGTCGTTCCAGGCGCAGCGCCGGGCAAACAGCTTAGCCCGGAGGCGATCCGCGCGCTGGAGGAGGCCGAGGCGCGACGCAAGGCCGCGGCCCGGCAGGAATTGCCGACAGAGATCAATGGCCGGCGCGAGGGGGAGGAACCCACGCGCTATGGCGACTGGGAGAAAAAAGGCCTCGCTGTGGACTTCTAGGCTTAACCTAGAGCCAGCCGCGCTTCTGTTCGTCGAGCCAGAGATGCGCCGCGCCTATCAGCGGCGCTGCCTCGGACGTGATCAGGCTGATCGGTATGGGCCTCATCATCCCCGACCGGACGCCGCGATTGTAGAACCGGTCGAGCGCCCCCCGTTCCTTGAGCCACGGCTCGAGATGCTGGGACACGCCTCCGGCCACGAAAACGCCGCCCGTCGCGGTCGCGACCAGCGCCAGATTCCCGAGCGAGGTCATCACCGCACGCGCCCGAATCCGGCAGAACTCGGCGGCGACAGGATCACCCGCCTGCGCCGCCGCAATGACCCCGGCCTGATCGAGCGGTTTCGGCTTGCGGCCCATGACCTCGAAAAGCGCATCGCGTGTCTCGTTGAAACCAGCGCCCGCCGTGACCATCTCGACCGAGACATAGCTGTGGGCCAGCCGCATCTTCTCAGCGAGCTTCCATTCGATCTCCGTCTCGGGCGTGAAGGTCTGGTGCCCCCCTTCTCCGCCAAGAACAATCCAGCCCTGTTCGGACCATTTGAGCACGCCGATCCCGAACCCTGTCCCCGGCCCCCCTATAGCCAGCGACCCGTGCGGGTCCGCCTGCCCCTGATGGATCACCCGGACCTGGTCCCCCGCCAGCTCCGGCGCCGACCGGGCCATCGCCACGAAATCATTCACCGTAACGATCCGCTCGATGCCGAGCCTTGCTTTCACCGCCGCGAGGTCGACTGTCCACCCGCGATTGAGCAGCTCGACCTTGCCGTCCTCGACCACCCCCGCCAGCCCGAACGCCGCCGCATCCGCCTCTGCTTTCGTCTCCGCCCGAAACGCATCAAGCGCCGCCTCGAATGTCGGATAGTTCGCGCCCGGCCGTTTCCAGATCGCGGAGAGCACAGCGCGTGCCCCCTCGAAGCGCGCCAGCGCGAACCGCACATTCGTGCCGCCCGCATCGCCAACCAGGATCATGCCCTCGCCCATCGCCTGACTTAGACATGCACGTGCGCACGTCGCAACAAGATATCATTCCATTGTATTCATTTGCTTTTCGCGAACTCTGCGCCTAGGTCACGCAGCATGGCTCACGACCACGCACACGCGCATGCCGGACATGGCCACGACCATGATCACGCCCACGACCACGCGCATGGCCACGATCATCATGGTGAGGGAAAGAACGAGGCCCGCATCGGCATCGCCGCGGTGCTGACCGGCGGCTTCATGGGCGTCGAACTGGTCGGCGGCCTGATGGCCGGCTCGCTCGCCCTGATCGCCGACGCCGGTCACATGCTGTCGGACTTCGGCAGCCTCGCGCTTGCCTGGATCGGCTTCCGCATGGCGCGGCGCCCGGCCAACTCCCGCCGCACCTTCGGTTTCCGCCGCTTCCCCGTGCTGGCCGCCTTCGTCAACGGCCTGACGCTGTTCGCCATCGTGGTCTGGATCGTCGCCGAGGCAGTGATGCGGCTCATGAACCCGCACACGATCGAGCCCGATCTGATGCTGTGGGTCGCCGTCGCAGGCCTTTTGGTGAACATCGTCTCGTTCGCCGTTCTGCACGGCGCAGATCGCGACAACCTCAACGTCCGCGGCGCCCTGCTCCACGTGGCGGGCGACATGTTCGGATCGATCGCAGCAATCGCGGCGGCGATCATCATCATGTATACGGGCTGGCTGCAGGCCGACCCGATCCTGTCGATCGTCGTCTCACTGATCATCCTCAAATCAGCCTGGGGCCTCACCTTCGAGAGCGCACACATCCTGCTCGAAGGCGCGCCGTATCACGTCGACCTCGACGCCGTGACCCACGATCTCGCTGACAACATCGAAGGCGTCGTCGATATACATCACGCTCACCTCTGGTCGCTCGATGGCCGCCGTTCGATGATGACGCTCCACGCCCGCATCCGCGAAGACGCCTCGGGCACGAGCGTTGTTGCGCGGATCAAGGCGCGCCTGCGCGACAGGCACAACATCGGCCATGCCACTATCGAGATCGAAGGCGAGGACTGCGCTGGCGGCGAGTGCGCCTGACCGCCGCTACGACGACGGACGCTGGATCGTGCTCGCGAGGTTCTGCGAGACCTGCCGCGCATCGAACGCGTTTACATCAGACCCCTTCGGACCTTTCGTCATCACGATCTCGGCGTATGCCTCGTAACGCGTGATCTCATCATAGCGCGATGGCGAGGACGTCCAGAACGGATCCCAGGCGCCAACCCAGCCCCAGCGCGGCGAGAAATACATGTAGGAGAAACGCGGACCATAATAGCCGCCGGTCCGGCGGATGGTGCTGTCCTTGTCCGTGTCGCGATTCACGACGGTGAAGACGTCATATCCGCTCTGCAGGGTCAGCTCTGCTGCGCGGTAGAGCAGATAGTTCTCGACCGTCTCACGATCGGTCATCGAGTTGCCCTTGAACGAGATGCGATAGCGATCGTTCTCGATCTTCGATTCTGCATAGCCGCGATCGCTGCTGCTGGCGGCGCCTGGCTGATAGGGTGTGGGGCCGCTTGCGCAACCGGCAAGCAGGGCTGCGCCGGCAAACACTGCAGCGGCAAGTGCTTTGCTTAACATGGAATTCGCCTCCTTCAGGCGTCGGTCTGCAGCATTTGAGATAGTGAGCCTCAGATGAACGCCAATGCAACAGGCCGGCCCGCGTTGAGCGAACCGGCCTGATTTAATCTACGTTTCACCTAAACTTGCGGATCAGGCCGTGGCGAACCCGAACACCGACTTGGTCTCGAGGAATTCGTGGATGCCTTCCACGCCCCACTCGCGGCCATTGCCCGACTGGCGGTAACCCCCGAAGGGCATGGTCTGGTCGGAACCCGCGCCATTGATGTGCACCATGCCGGTGCGCAGCTGCTTGGCGACCTTTTGGGCGTGCTCCTGCTCGCCCTGCACATAGCCTGACAGGCCATAGACCGTGTCGTTGGCCATCGCGATCGCCTGCTCTTCCGTGTCGTACGGCAGGATGCAGAGCACCGGCCCGAAGATCTCCTCGACGGCGATGGTCATGTCGTTGCGCACATCGCCGAACACGGTCGGCTTTACATAATAGCCGCGGTTGAGACCGTCCGGACGGCCAAGGCCGCCGGTGACAAGCGTCGCGCCTTCCTCGATGCCTTTCTTGATGAGGCCCTGGATCTTGTTCCACTGGGCTTCGGAAACGACCGGACCGATGGCGCCCTTCTCGGCTACCTTCGGGTCCTGCACCTTCACGGCTTCGGCGGTGGCCTTGGCGATCGCCTTGGCTTCCTCGTTCTTGGCGCGCGGCACGAACATGCGCGAGGGCGCGTTGCAGCTCTGGCCCGTGTTGGTCATCATCTGCATGACGCCGGACTTCACGGCCTTCGTCAGGTCAGCGTCTTCGAGCACGATGTTGGCCGACTTGCCGCCGAGTTCCTGGGCGACACGCTTGACGGTCGGCGCGGCAGCCTGCGCCACGAGCACGCCCGCGCGGGTCGAGCCGGTGAACGACATCATGTCGACGTCCGGGTGGGCTGACAGCGCAGCGCCCACGCCCGGGCCGTCGCCGTTGACGAGGTTGAACACGCCCTTCGGCACGCCGGCCTCATGCATGATCTCGGCGAAGATGATCGCGTCGACCGGCGCGATCTCGGACGGCTTCAGGACCATTGTGCAGCCCGCGGCGATCGCCGGGGCGACCTTGCAGGCGATCTGGTTCTGCGGCCAGTTCCACGGCGTGATGAAGCCGCAGACGCCGATCGGCTCTTTCCGGATCAGGTGCTTGCCGCGGCGCTCTTCGAACTCAAACGTGCGGAGATAGGCGGCAGCCTGCATGATGTGGCCAAGGCCCGAGGGAGCCTGCGCGGCCTGAGCGAGCCACCCCGGCGCGCCCATCTCTTCGGAGATCGCAGCGGCCATGTCGCCGAGGCGCTTCTGGTAGACGGCGGCAATCTTGTCGAGCAGGTCGGCGCGGTACTCTTTCGTGGTTGCGGCAAAGGCCGGGAACGCGGCCTTTGCGGCGGCGACGGCCTTGTCCACGTCGGCTTTGGAACCGATGGAAATCCGGCAATAGGCCTCTTCATTGGCCGGGTTGATCACGTCAAGCGTGCGCGGCGTGACCGGATCGACCCACTCGCCGTTGATGTAGAATTTCAGGTAATCGCGCATGGGTTTCTCCCTAATCGACATCCGGCCAGAACTTGGGGGTCTGGCTCTAGATAGTCGATGTCAGGGAGAAGCGGGAGCCCCTTCGAAAACCTACCGTTACGGCCGCCTATTTCCGCAGAAGCAGCTCGATCGGGTTGCCTTCATTGTCGGCGACCATCGCGTAGCTGAGGCCCTCGCCCGACTTGTTGACCTTACCGCCCTTGCCGCCGGCCGCGACGATCGCCGCGATGGCCTTGTCCATGTCCGGAACGTCCAGGATCAGGGCCGCCATCGAGACAGGCTTCTCGGTCTTGTCGCGACGGGTCGCGATCACGATCGGGGTCGATTTGGCGGCCTTGGCCGCTTCGGGCGTCGCGCCCGTGTTGATGACGATCTCTTTGAACGTCGGCGTGTCCACCGGCCGCCGCGTCTCGGACATGCCGAACGCCGTCTCGTAGAACTTGGCCGTCGCTTCAACATCAACCGCGAGCACGCGGATCGAACGCACGGTGATGCCGGTCTCCTGCGCAAACGCAGGCGCTGCGGCGGCAAATCCGCCAAGCGCAATGCAGGCGGCTGCAATGATGGCTTTCATGATGTCTCTCCCCTTGGCCGGTCTGTACATGCGGATCGGGCCTCAAGGGCATCAGGACACTTCGCGGGCGCCCCGGCAAGTCAGAATGGGAGTATGCTCAAAACAGCGGCTGTTGCGGCAGCTCGACCCGCTTGAACGTGATGCGGCCCACCTCGTTCAGCATGGTGTTCTTGTCGACAAAGGACCGGATTGTGGTCGAGAGCGGCTGGCCGTTCTCGTCGATCGTGAACAGCTTGAAGCGCTGCTTGTCGACGGCCTCGATCCGGTAGCGGCCCGTCTGGGTCACCGGGTCAGCCGGCACGCCGCGAATCTCCATCTGGTTACGGGTCATGTAGGACCCGTCCGTGTTGAATACAGCCGTAATCTCGCCCTTCACGTCGCCTGACGAGGTATCGGCGCGCCATTCCCCAACGAGGATGCGCGAAAAGCTTGCCGGCTTGGGCTTCCCGCCAAAGAACATTCTCTAGTCCCTTCAGAAGGCATGCCAGCACAGCCAGGGGCATGGGCCAACTGCCTCGGGCAGTTTCCCGTGGGTTCGGACAACCCATGAGAAAACCGCCATACGCCTGCTTACTTTCGCATGGCAATCTTACTGCGAGGTTGAATCTTACGGAACGTCCATGAAATCCATCACCGGCGGCTGCCAATGCGGGAAGGTTCGTTACGCCCTGCACGAGGACCGGGTCGAAAAACCCCACGTCTGCCATTGCCGCATGTGCCAGCGGGCGACGGGCGGGGTGTTCGCCGCCCTCGCCGGATGCGCGAAACAGAACCTCGAATGGACGAAGGGCGCGCCCGCCCTGTTCGCCTCGTCCAACCTCGCGACGCGGGGTTTCTGCCGGGACTGCGGCACGCCCCTCACCTTCGCCTACAACACGCCCGAGGCGAGGATCTACGTGACCATCGGATCGCTGGATGATCCCGAGCTCGCCAGCATCGAGATCCAGTACGGGCTGGAATCGAAAATCGCCTGGGTCGAATTCTGCGAGGACGTGGCTGGCGAAGTGACGGGCGGCGGCCCGGCCGAGCAGGAATTCTTCGCCTCAATGAAGAGCAACCAGGCCTGAAGTCTTACCCAGACCTTACCCGGACCCCGCCGATCCGCGCGGCCCGCTTGGTGCAATCCTGACCAAGATTCACTATCTATGTCCGGTCAGTTTGTCTGGAGTGCGTGCTTGGACGGCAAGCGCATCCTTCTCATCGTCGGCGGCGGCATCGCGGCCTACAAGTCGCTGGAGTTGATCCGGCTGCTTGCGAAGGACGGCATTGCCTCGCGCGTGATCCTCACGAAAGCGGGCGCGGAATTCGTGACGCCGCTATCGCTGGGTTCGCTGTCGGGCGACAGGGTCTATCAGGAACTCTTCAGCCTCACCGACCAAGCCGAGATGGGCCATATCGAGCTGTCGCGCTCGGCCGATCTCGTCGTCGTCGCGCCGGCGACCGCCGATCTCATCGCCAAGGCCGCGAACGGCCTCGCCAATGACCTTGCCTCCACCACCCTGCTCGCCACCGACAAGCCTGTGCTGATGGCCCCGGCGATGAATGTGCGCATGTGGGAGCACGCCGCCACGAAACGCAACGTCGCCCAGCTCGTCGCTGACGGCGTTCACGTGATGACGCCCGATGTCGGCCCGATGGCGTGCGGCGAATTTGGCCCCGGCCGCCTGCCCGAGCCCGAGCAGATCGCCGCCGCCATACGCAAGCTTCTGGCCTCGCCCTCGGGCATCGGCCCTCTCTCCGGATTCCGCGCTGTCGTCACTGCAGGACCAACGCGCGAGCCGCTCGATCCGGTGCGCTTCATCTCCAATCACTCCTCCGGCAAGCAGGGCTATGCGATCGCCGACGCTCTCGCCCGCCTCGGCGCCGACGTGCGCCTGGTCACCGGCCCGACCCAGCTTCCGATCCCCGACGGCGTCACCGGCGTGAAGATCGAGACCGCGGTCGAGATGCAGGACGCTGTGAAGGCCAACCTGCCCGCCGACATCTTCGTCTCCGTCGCCGCCGTCGCCGACTGGCGACCGGCTACACGCGCTCAAACCAAGCTGAAGCTCAAAGGCGCCGCCGCCGAGCAGGTCGCCCTGCAGCTGGTCGAGAACCCGGACATTCTCAAATCCATCGGCCTCAAGAAGAAGGACCGCCCACGCCTGGTCGTCGGCTTCGCGGCCGAGACGAACGACGTCGAGAAGAACGCCAAGGCCAAGCTCGCGAAAAAGGGTTGCGACTGGGTCGTCGCAAACGACGTCTCGGGCGACGTGATGGGCGGCTCGGACAACGAAATCCTGCTTGTCACGAAGTCCGGCGCGGAACGCTGGCCACGGATGTCCAAGGCCGAAGTCGCCATGAAGCTGGCCGACCGGATCGCCCAGAACTTCTACGACCCGGAAACCAGCGCGGCGGAATAGCGCGCCTCTTTCCTATGGCCTGCGGAGCCGTCTGCTCCTAGGTCATTTCCATGATCCGCCACATCGTCTTTTTCACCCTGAAAGACCCGCGCGAAGCCCCCGAAATCATCGGATGCCTGAAGCGCCTCGGGACCATTCCGGGTTCGACGCTGTTCGAGGTCACCCAGAACCGGAAGGCCGACCTGTTCGCCAACGACATCGACATCGTCGTCTATTCCGAATTCCCGAACATCGACGCCCTGTACGCCTACAAGAAGCATCCGACCTACATGGACGTGACCAACACGGTCCGCCCCCGCCGCGAACTGCGCTTCGCGGCCGACGTCGAGGCCTGATCTGTGGACAGCGGGCGACAGCGCTCGCTCTCGCCCCCCGCCCGCGCTAGTCATGGCCTCCTGACCGGAGCCGCCTGATGACCGTCACCATTCGCGTTGTGCCTCTTCCCCACGCAGCTGGCCTTGCCCTGCCCGCCTACGAAACCGCAGACGCCGCCGGCATGGACCTGCGCGCGGCGGTCGAAGACAGCGCGCCCGTGACGCTCGCCCCCGGTCATCGCGCCATGATCCCGACCGGCCTCACCATCGCCCTGCCCTCCGGCTACGAAGCGCAGGTGCGCCCGCGCTCGGGTCTTGCCGCCAGGCACGGCGTCACCTGCCTCAACTCGCCCGGCACGGTCGACGCCGACTATCGCGGCGAAGTGAAAGTGATCCTGATCAACCACGGTCAGGAGCCGTTCGTCATCAAACGCGGCGAACGCATCGCGCAGATGATTATCGCCCCGGTCACACGCGCCGACCTAAAAGTCGTCACCGAGCTCGACGAAACCAAGCGCGGCGCCGGCGGCTTCGGCTCGACGGGCCGCTAGCCCTCGACACGCCTGCGCAGGGCCTTCAGGCTTTTTGTCTGCATGTCCCCGAAGCGACCGAGCCACCCATCGCGCAGTTTCACAAGCGGCGCTGGCTCAAGCGAATAGACCTGCAACTTCCCGCTGCGCCGCGCAATCACGACCCCACATTCACGCAAGACACGCAAGTGCCGCGAAATCCCCGGACGCGAGGCGCTAGTGAAGTTCGCCGCAATCTCGCCCGCCTGCAACGGGCCGCCGGCCAGCAACAGGTCGAGGATTTCACGCCGCGTGGGGTCGGCAATGGCGGTAAAAGCATCACGCATCAGCGGGCCTCGACAATGCCCCGCAGCGCCTTGAGGTGCTGCACGGTCCACCCCTCCTCATAGCCTTCGAGATTGTCGGCGGCGTCTGACCCGAGCCGCTCGAAACCGTGATGGAAAATCTCGACCTGCGTGCCATCGTAGAGCGCAGTCAGCCGGATGGTCCAGATCATGGGAACGGGCCAGTCGTGCGGCTTGCGCCAGTTTATCTCCGCCGAGATTTCGTGCTGCGGCTCCCACACAATCACATGGCCGCCATAGCCGCGTCGTTCCGGGCCATTCCCAAAATCGTGCTCGACGCTCATCTCGACCCTGCCGCCCAGTCTGGCTTCGAAGGTATGCAGGCGATGCCCACGACCGAACCACGCTGCGAGCGCTTCGCTAGTCTCGAATTCACGCCAGACGCGCGCCGGTAACGCCTTTATCAGGATGCTGCGCCGGACATGCAGATGCCCGATGGTCATGCTCATGGAGAGCCCTCCCTGTTCACCGCCGCATCATGATACGCGTAACATAATAGTTACGCAATATGCGAGCCTGTCAGCCTTTCAATTCAAGTTCAGGCTTCGCCATGTCGGCGAGCAGGAAGTGTTCGGTGTCGCTGACCGGCGTCAGCTGGCCGAAGTCGAACGCAGACCGGTCGATGATGATGTCGCGCGGCCGCAGCGCCCGCGACAGCTCCAGTCCTTCCAGCGAGCGGCAGCGCGAGAACGCCACATAGGCCTGCCCGTGCGCAAACATCCCCCGGTCGAAATCGATGTGCACGCGATCGAGCGTCATGCCCTGGCTCTTGTGTATCGTGGTGGCGTAGGCGAGCCGCAGCGGAAGCTGCTTGAACGATCCCACAACCGAGCGCGAGACCGATTTGGAATTCGCATCGAACTCGTAGCGGAATTTCTCCCACGCCTGCTGCGCGACGCGATGCACCTCGCCGTTGATTTTCACGAAGCAGTCCGTGTCGCCGAGCCCCTGCACGACGCCGAGCGATCCATTGACCCACCGCCCCGACGGATCATTGCGGATCATCATGACGCGTGCGCCCTGCTTCAGCTCGAGCACTTCCTCTGTCGGAAACGCCTTGGGCTCGAAATTGCCCTCCAGCGCCGCAGAATAGGCGCGCGCCGGCCCCGGCAATTCGGCAAGGCGCAACTGGTTGATCTTCCACGCAGCGGCGTTGTTCGGCGTCAGCACCACATGCGTGATGCTGGCTTCCGCGGACGAGCGATCCGAGACGCGCGTCTTCAGGACCTCTTCATCCTCCACGCTCAATCGCCCGTTGCGCAGAGCGTTGAGGATCCGGATGAAGGCCGCATCTTCCTGACGGAAAATCCGCTTCAGCGCCGCCAGCCGGAACTGTCCTGCGACAAATCCTGGCGCCTTGAAGAACCAGGCGCCGCCATAGCTCTCCTGCAGGATGTGCTCGACATCGGCGCCAACGACCGGCGGCAACTGGTGCAGGTCGCCCGACAGGATCATGCGCACGCCGCCGAACGGCTGGCGGTTGCCGCGATTGAGGCGCAGCGAATTGTCGATCGCCTGCATCATGTCGGCGCGCACCATGGAGACCTCGTCGATCACCATCGTCTCGATCGCCTTCACCAGCCGCTGGTTGCGTATCTTCCGCGCGTCCCCCGCATCGAGCAGGCGCGGCGGGAAGTTGAAGAAGGAGTGGATCGTCTGCCCGCCGACATTCACCGCCGCCAGCCCCGTCGGCGCCAGCACCACCGCCTTCTCCAGCGAATTGAATATCAACTGGCGCAGCAGCGTCGTCTTCCCGGTGCCGGCGCGGCCGGTGAGGAAGATGTTCCGCTTGCCGCCGACGATCTCGTCGAGAAGTGGGGCATAGACGTTGGAAGACGGCTCCGTAGTCACCAGACGCAGCGCTTCGCCGGGCGGCATGCGCCGCGCCGAGCGCCCCATTGTGCAATGGCTTTGACCATGTTTTCTGCTCCGGGAGGATCGAGCTGGCCATGAGTCTAACGCCCGAACAGCTGGAACGCTACGCCCGGCACATCATGCTGCGCGAGATCGGCGGGCCGGGCCAGCAGAAGCTGGGACAGGCGCACGTCGCGCTCGTCGGCCTCGGCGCGCTCGGCGGCCCGGCCGCCATGTTTCTCGCCGCCGCAGGCGTCGGCACGCTCACCCTGATCGACGACGACACGGTCTCGCTGTCCAACCTGCAGCGCCAGGTCCTGTTCGGAACCGCCGACGTGGACTGGCCCAAGACCGAGGCTGGCGCGGCGCGGCTCGCAGCCCTCAACCCCAATGTCCATCTTCACGAGCGCCGCGTGCGTCTGGATGACGCCAACGCCGCCGAACTGATCGCAGGCGCTCATCTCGTCATCGACGGCTCGGACAGCTTCACCACACGCTTCGCCGTCAATGGCGCCTGTCATGCGCTTGGAACACCGCTGATCTCAGGCGCCGTCGGGCGCTGGAGCGCTCAGGTCTCTGTGTTCAAGTCCGGTCTGACAAAGGGCCGCCCCATCGCAGAGCGCCTCCCCTGCTATCGCTGCCTTGTCTCCGAGACGCCCGATACGGAGGAGACCTGCGCCGCGGTCGGTGTCGTCGGCCCGCTCACCGGCATGGTGGGCGCGCGGCTGGCGCTTGAAGCCATCAAGGAGATCACCGGAGCGGGAACATCGCTTGCCGGAAGGCTCTGGCTGTTCGATGGTCTCAATGGCGATTCACGTACTGTTGCGTTGCATGCCGATCCGGCCTGCGTCGTATGCGGCCAGTGACAAGTCATCAGTGACACGGGGAACCACATGACCGACGCCGCGGCGCCGACCGCCTTCTCCAACAGCCAGCGCCTGCGCGCGATCCTCGGCGGATCGGCGGGCAACCTCGTCGAATGGTATGACTGGTTCGCCTACGCGTCCTTCTCCCTCTACTTCGCGCCTGTCTTCTTCCCGCAGGGCGACCAGACCTCGCAGCTCCTCCAGACAGCAGCCGTCTTCGCCGTCGGCTTCTTCGCGCGCCCCGCAGGCGCCTGGCTGATGGGACTGTATGCCGACCGCGCGGGTCGCCGCGCAGCCATGACCGTCTCCGTCGCCCTCATGTGCTTCGGCTCGCTCGTCATCGCGCTCGCGCCCAGCTACGCCGCGATCGGCTCGGCAGCGCCGGTGATCCTGCTCATCGCGCGCCTGCTGCAGGGCCTGTCGGTCGGCGGCGAATACGGCGCGAGCGCAACCTACCTCTCCGAAGTCGCCGGCAGGGCGCGGCGCGGCTTCTGGTCGAGCTTCCACTATGTGACGCTGATCATGGGCCAGCTGCTTGCGCTGGGCGTGCTCATCCTGCTGCAACGGACAATGCCGCCGGAAGTCCTGCAGGACTGGGGCTGGCGCATTCCCTTCTTCGTCGGCGCGGCGCTCGCCATCGTCGTGTTCTGGATTCGCATGGGCCTGCGCGAAACCGAGTCATGGGAGAAAGCGAGGGCGGCAAAGGCCGAACAGTCGCAATCCCGCCTGCTCTTCCTCAAGCACCCGCGCGAGACGCTGATGGTGATGGGGCTCACGGCTGCGGGCTCGCTCTCCTTCTATGCCTACACGACTTACATGCAGAAATACCTCGTCAACAGCGCCGGGTTCGACAAGAACGCCGCCACCGAAATCACGGCCGCCGCGCTGATCTGCTTCATGTTGGCCCAGCCGCTCATGGGCTGGCTCTCCGACATTCTCGGCCGCAAGCGCATGCTGATCGCCGCCTTCGGCATAGGCGCCTTGATGGCCTGGCCGGTGTTCGTCGGCATCGCAGGCGCCGGCTCGGCATGGATCGCCTTTGCCCTTCTGTTCGGCGCGCTGCTGGTGCAGTCGGCCTACACCTCGATCAGCGCCGTCATCAAGGCGGAGCTGTTCCCAACTCACGTCCGCGCCCTCGGCGTCGCCCTGCCCTATGCTCTCGCCAACGCCATGTTCGGCGGCACGGCCGAGTATGTCGCGCTGTGGTTCAAGTCGAGCGGGATCGAGTCCGGCTTTTTCATCTATGTCGCGGTGCTTTCGGCCCTTGGCTTCGTAATCGCCATATTCATGCGCGACACGAAGCTGAAGAGCGAGATCCTGGAAGACTAGCTGCGCCCTGCTCCAACCATTTCTGCGAGATTCTTGCGTTGGGGCGATGATGCTGCGCGCTATGATTCTCCGGTCAGCCCGTTCGCACGGGCAATCTCGCCCAGCATCACGCCAGAAGGCTTGATCGACCGGCGCTGCGTTGCGCGATCAACGGCGACAAGCCCGAATTTCGGTTCGTAGCCAAGCAGCCACTCGTAATTGTCGAGCAGAGACCAGTAGAAATAGCCGCGCACATCCACGCCCTCGGCTATCGCCGCGTGCAGCCCGGTGAGCGTCTCACGGATGAAGGCGATGCGGCGCGTATCGTCATTCCCTGCCCAGCCGTTCTCGGTGACGATCATCGGCGTTCGTGTCCGCTCCCACACGAAGCGGCACGTTTCACCGAGCGCCTGGGGTCGATCTTCATACCCCATGACGGTAAGCGGATGTCCCGGCTCCGGCCCGAACGATCCGTCCCGGCGCGCGAGGACACGCGTGTATGTCTGCACGCCGATGAAATCGTCACCCTTCGCCGCGTCAAGGAAGGGACCATAAAACGCCTCCCGCCGCGCATCGCGCAGCGCCTCTGCTCCGGGCTCGGCCTGCTCGTCCTGGATCGCCAGCGTGAGACCGACGCGAACTTGCGGATGATGCGCCTTGATGGCGTCGCGCGCTTTCTTGTGGGCCTTCAGGCCCTGATCCAGCAATGCATCCGGGGGCGACGCGAGGAAGAAGTGCTCGACCGGCCCGCCCAGGATTTCCTCGGCCGCCTTCCGGCGGGCAAGCGCCCGCCCGCTCGCGCGCTCTTTGACGAGAATGTCGCGGAAGATGACAGGGAGGTTGAGTTCGTTGAGCGTGCAGGCGATGTCGAAACCCGACAGCCGCCTGGCTGCGCGGTCGCAGAAACGCGCGAAACGATCGGAGAACCCGGGATCCGTGAGGCCGCCCTTGCGCGCCTGCCACAGCGGCTGTGTGAAATGCTGAAAGGTGATCACGGCCGAAACGTCTCGCGAGCGGCAGGCGTCTATGCAACGCTGGTAGTGATCCAGCTCCGTCCCGGAGAAGGCCCCCTCATCCGGCTCGATACGCGCCCACTCGATCGAGAACCGATACGCTTTCAGCCCGAGTCCGGCCAGGATCGCCACGTCGTCGCCAAATCGGTGATACTGATCGCAGGCCTCGCCCGAGGGTTCACGGAAGAAGGAGGGCTGCGCGTGTTCCAGAGCCCAGCAATCTGACGAGACATTGCCGCCCTCGACCTGGTGCGCCGCTGTCGCCGCGCCCCAGATGAAGCCGTCCGGAAATTTCGGCACGCCCTGCGCCCTATTGCTTGAGCTCGTTGTAGATCACCGTGACATAGGCGTCGTCGCTGATAAAGCCGCCGGGCCCGGCGAAGCGCGGGGTCCATTTCGCAAGCGGCTTGGCCGCCACCGCCTCCTGCAGCGTCTTGCCGGATTTCACCAGCGCCTCGACCGCCGCGCGCGCCCCCTTGTGCATGTCGAGCGCCGCCTCGAGATCAGCCTTGGTCGCCAGCTCGCCGTGGCCGGGGATCACTTTCGTATTCGGCCCCGCGATCTTCACCAGCGCCTCGAGCGCCGCGATGAAGCCCGCCTGCGTGCCGCCCGACCCGGTGTCCACGAAAGGATAGCGATCCTTCATGTAGGTGTCGCCCGTGTGCAATACGTCGGCTTCGACGAAATAGATGAAGGTGTCGCCGTCCGTGTGCGCCGGCTTGGGCGCGCGGATGGCGCGGATCGTCTGGCCGTTGAGATGGAAGTCGATGCCGGTCGTGAACGTCACCACCGGCAGCGCAGACGCTGCCGCGGGCACCTGAGGCGCGCCACGCGACTCGGACTTCACCTCTCCGGTCAGGCGCTTGCGCACGTTCTCGCTCGCGAAGATTGTCGCGCCCGCCTTGCCGAACACTTCATTGCCGCCGGCATGATCGAAATGCCAGTGCGTGTTGATGAGATACTTCGGCTTGCCCATGGCCAGCTCCTCGATCTTGGCGAGGTTGACGGCAGCGTTGGTTGCGTACTGGTCGTCGATCAGGAAGACGCCGTCCTCGCCCACGCTGAGGCCGAGATTGCCGCCCTGCCCCATCAGCATGGAAACACCCTGGCCGAGATCGATCACGCGCGCGAAAGCCTGCGAGTTCGGCGCGGGCGGCGGCGGCGGAGGCGGAGGCGGAGGCGGCGAAGGAGCGGGAGCTGCGGCCGCCATGGCGGGCGCTGGCGGAGCCGCGGGCGCTGCCATCTCGGTCGTCGCGCAGGCCGCAAGGATGATGAGTGAGACGCTGGTCGAAAGAAGAACCCGCATGGCCATGTCCCCTACTTCTTGAGGCCGTTGTAGAGCGTGGTCGTGAAGCTGTCCTCACTGATGAAGCTCCAGGCGAAGTCCTTCCACGGCGTCAGCGGCTTCTTGGCGATCGCCTGCTGCAGCGTGTCGCCAGCCTTGATGCGCGCCTCTACCGCCTTGATGGCCCCTTCCAGCATGGCGATCTGTCTGGCGAGATCAGCCTTGGTCGCGATCTCGCCATGGCCCGGAATGATTCGGGTCTTGTCGTCGACCTGCGCGTAGATGTCCTTCATCGCATCGAGATAGCCGCGCACCGATCCGCCCGAGCCGAGATCAATCACCGGGAACAGGTGGTTGAACAGGATGTCGCCCGTATGGAGGATGTTCGGCTCCGTGAATCGCACAGTCGAGTCGCCGTCGGTGTGCGAAGAGCGCATCTTCGTCACGACGATCTTTTCGCCATTGAGATAGAAATCGACGCCATCGATGAAGGTCACCACCGGCCAGGCCGGCTCAGGCGAGGCCGCCGCCGGCTTGCCGTCGAGACCGATAGATTTCAACTCGCCGGTCAGGCGCTTGCGGACGTTCTCGCTGGCAAAGATCATCGCGCCAGCTTCGGCGAAGGCCTGGTTGCCGCCGGCATGATCGCCATGCCAGTGCGTGTTAACGAGATAGCGTGGACCCGCGCCCGCGATCTCCCTGATCTTCTGCAGGTTGGCGGCCGCCGAATTCGGATACTGGTCGTCGATCACGAACACGCCATCGGGCCCGGCCGACACGGCGATGTTCCCGCCCGCGCCGAAGATGACATGGATGCCATCGCCCATGTCAGTGACTTTCGGCGCCGGCGGATTGTTCTGGGCGAATGCCGCAGATGCGGTGAGCGCTGAGAACGCTACGGCAACCGCGATGACGGCGAGTCTCATATCTGTCCTCCCAGATCTCCGTGCGAGAAGACCCCTGCCCGCGCGCAAGTTCAAGGGCAAACGTCGAGGTTTCCGCGCCCGCCGTCTGGCGCTAGGCTCCGCCCCACGCGCGGATGGAGAGCCTCGCCATGACCCTGAAATCCTATGCTGCGATCGCCATGATCGCGCTCGCCGGCTGCACATCCGCAACCGATACCGCGCAGCCTCATTTCAAGGCCGAGATCCGCCGCACAGCTTACGGCGTCCCGCACATCAAGGCGGATGATTATGGCGGCATCGGCTATGGCTTCGGCTACGCCAGCGCCGAGGACAATCTCTGCGAAATCCTCGACCGCATGATGACGGTCACTGCCACGCGCGCCCGTTATCTCGGTCCCGGCGACAATGACATCAACATCGCCAGCGACCTCTACCACCAGCGCGTCAACCAGTCCGGCGACGTCGAGAAACTTCTCGCCGGTCCGACAGGATCACCCGACACGCCTTCCGCCGACGCGCGCCAGCTCGCCGCCGGCTACGTCGCAGGCGTCAACCGCTACATCCGCGAGAAGGGCGCCGCGATCACCGATCCGCGCTGCAAGGGACAGGCGTGGGTCAAGGAAATCGCCGAGATCGATTTCTGGCGCCACATGTTCGTCGGCCAGACCATCGACGGCTTCATCGCGCCGACCACCAGCGCGGCTCCGCCCTCCGCCGACCACGCCTCGCTCTCACCCGACGCCTGGATCGATGAAGTCGGCCTCGGCTCCAACGCCTACGGCCTCGGCAAGGAAGTGACGAAAGCCGGCAAGGGCATGGTGCTCGGCAATCCGCACTATCCATGGACCGGTCCCAACCGCTTCTACCGCACGCACTTCATCATCCCCGGCAAGCTCAACATCGTGGGCGTCTCCTATATCGGCATGCCTCTGATCCGGATGGGCCACACGGAGAACATCGCCTGGAGCAACACTGTCTCCACCGCGCGCCGCTACGGCTATTACGAACTGACGCTCGATCCAGCCGACCCCACGAAATACATGTACGAGGGCAAGTCGACGCCGATGGATCGCACAGATGTCACCGTGCAGGTGCTGCGCGACGGCAAGCTCACGCCTGAAACCCGCACGCTCTACTCCACACGCTGGGGCAATGTCGTTTCCTCGAAGACCTATCCGTGGACATCGAAGACCGCCTTCGCCCTGCGTACCCCGCGCGTGGGCCTGCGCGATCTCGATCAGTATATGGGCGTCTGGCAGGCGAAGAACGTCCGCGAGCTGCAGGCTACGCTCGGCAAGTACCAGTCCTACCGCTTCAACACGACCGCCGCTGATTCCTCCGGCGAGGCGCTCTACGGCGATCTTGGCATGATCCCGAACGTGCCCGCCGATCTCGCAGCCCAGTGCTCGGTCTCCGACTTCGCCCGCGAACAGTGGAAGAAGGAACGCGTGCCCGTGCTCGATGGCTCGCGCGCCGCCTGCGACTGGAAGACGGACAAGGATTCAACCTCGCCTGGCGTCTTCGGCCCGGAAGCCTCGCCTCACCTCTTCCGCACCGACTACGTCACGCAGAGCAATGACAGCTACTGGCTCACCAATCCGGCCCAGCCGCTCACCGGCTACAGCCCGATCTGGGGTGATGAAGTCACGCCGCGCTCCCTGCGCACGCGCCTCGGCCTTATCCAGGTCGCCGACCGCGTCGCCGGAACCGACGGCTATGGCGAACCGAAATTCGACCTCAAATCGCTGCAGCAGGTCATGTACGGCGACCGCAACTATGGGGCCGAGCTCACGCGCGAGGCGCTCGCGAAAATCTGCTGGCAGTCGGAACGCCCCGGCATTCCAGCCGCCTGCAAGGCGCTGGCGCAATGGGACGGCAAGGTCGAACTCGACAGCCGCGGCGCGCACCTGTTCCACCTGTTCGCGGAAAACGGCGGCCTGAAGTTCAAGGTCCCGTTCGATCCGAAGGACCCGGTTCACACGCCCAACACGCTCGACACATCCGATCCGAAAGTCCTCGAGGCGCTCGCAAAGGCGGTCGATCGCCTCACCGAACTTGGCATCCCCGCCGACGCTCGTCTTGGAGATGTTCAGGTCGAAACGCGCGGCGAGGAACGCATCCCGATCCATGGCGGCGCCGGCCCCGAAGGCGTCTTCAACGTCATCACGGTCGGCAAGCTCGAACCGAAGCTCGGCTGGACCGACATTCGCCACGGCGCGAGCTGGATCATGACGATGGAGTTCACCGCCAAGGGACCCGTCAGCCAGGGCATCCTGACCTATTCGGAGTCGACCGACTCAACCTCGCCCCACCATTCCGACCAGACGCGGCTCTACTCCCAGAAAGGCTGGGATGACCTGCGCTTCGCGGACGAGGCGGTCGAGGCCGGCACGGAAAGCCGTCTCACGATCGAGGAGTAACGCCTAACCGTTGATTTCCTCGGCGACACAGCCTTCGCCTTCGAAGGTCACGTCCTCGACGCGTCCGCCGCCCATGACGAAGCGCGTGGCGCAGGTCGAGTGATAGGTCTGCGGCGGCTGCCATACCGGGAAGGTCTCCTGAATGGTCTCGGTCTTCTGCTTGCCGTCCTTGTCGGTGAAGGTGCGTTTCACCTCGCGTGTCTCGTCGCGATAATAGCCCTCGCGCTGGTCCACGGTGGTCTTGGTGTAGGACCACATCTCGCGCCCGTTCGACATCTGCGTGCGGTCGCTCGGCGGCCCCCAGCGCAGGAGGATATCGTCCGTCGTCCGGCCGATCTCCTGCACCATTCGCTGGCGATAGCCCTCGGCTGTCGCACACGCCGACACGGCGAGCGCGGACGCCGCGATGGCGATAAAGGCAAGCTTGCGGATAGTCATCTTCGTCCCCGATCCAGGTCCTGACCCGGATCGTCCCCGACCCCGGCTGAACCCAGATTGAATGAGACCGGCCCTGAAGGCCAGCCCCACCCTTTCTGCCATCTTAGTGCGACAAGAGGCCCGGCGGATCCGACGGTTTCGGCAGGTCGAGCGAGCCGCGATTGCTCGTCGGCGCAGACGGCTGCACCGGCGTCTGTAGCTGCACGGACGGCGGCTCGATCGGCTGGGCCGGCCCAAGCGAAGGCAGCGGAGTCGCAGCGGGAAGAGGCGGGGCAACCTGCGTTGCGACAGGCGGGGTCGAAACCACCATCGCGGTCTGCGCCGGCGCAGCGCCGCCACGCAGCGGCGCCGACGTCAGGTCAGAGCGGATGAAGGCGCGCTGGCCGCTCTTGAGCACGACCTGATACCAGTCCCAGTCCGGCTGACGCGAGATACCGACCACGTTGAGTACGAGACCCGTGCTGCCGCTCGACAGAACAGGCGTCTGACCTGCAAACGGCGCGGCGCGCAGGCGCACGCCCGAACCCTGGATCATGATCGGCGTCGTGGGTGTGAACGGCTCAACCGAATAGGCCGTTGTCGTGTATGGCTTCTGGCCCGCCACCTGCGCGCTCGCCACGCCGCCTGGGACGAGGGTTGCGGCCAGCACCGCCGCAGCAAGGATACGCATTGAACTCCACCCGTTCATTTCGTGGGCGGAAACATCCGCCGCTCGAACAGGTTTGCAGCCGACAGCGGCCAAACAATGGCGAAAGTGAAACGGTCTGCGCTCTGGCGCCTCGCCGGCCTAGAGCATCGCAGGAATGACGCGATCCGGCGGTTTGTGCCCGTCGGCGAACGTCTTGATATTGATGATGACTTTCTCGCCCATGTCGATCCGACCCTCGAGCGTGGCCGACGACATGTGGGGCAGCACCACGACATTGCGCAGCGCCTTGAGGCGCGGGTTGAGATTGGGCTCGTTCTCAAACACATCGAGCCCGGCGCCAGCGATCTCGCCCGCCTCCAGCGCGCGAATGAGCGCTGCTTCGTCGATCACCTCGCCGCGCGCCGTATTCACCAGATAGGCCTCCGGCTTCATCAGCTTGATGCGCCGTGCGCTGAGAAGATGGAAGGTCGCCGGCGTGTGCGGGCAGTTGATGGAGACGATGTCCATCCGCGCCAGCATCTGGTCGAGGCTTTCCCAGTACGTCGCCTCGAGCTCTTCGGCGACCGCCTGACGGACCGGCTTGCGGTTGTGATAGTGGATCTGCAGGCCGAACGCCTTGGCGCGCCGCGCCACCGCCGTGCCGATGCGGCCCATGCCGACAATGCCGAGACGCTTGCCGTAGATGCGGCGCCCCAGCATCCAGGTCGGCGACCAGCCCGTGAACATGCCGGACTGCATCGCATTGACGCCATCGACGATCCGGCGTGGCACGGAAAGGATCAGCGCCATCGTCATGTCGGCCGTATCTTCCGTAAGTACGCCCGGCGTGTTGGTGACTGTGATGCCGCGCGAAACACACGCCTGCACGTCGATATTGTTCACCCCGACGCCGAACTGGGCGATCAGGCGCATGCGATCGCCGGCGCGCGCGAGGACGCGTCCGTCGATCTTGTCGGTGATGGTCGGCACCAGCACATCGCAGCGCGTCGCGGCGTCCGCGAGCTGCTCCACCGTCATCGGCGTGTCGGTGGCGTTGAGCTCCACGTCGAAGAGTTCGCTCATCCGCGTTTCGACCGGCTCGGGCAGCCGGCGGGTCACGATGACCTTCACCTTCGGGCGCGACATGGGCATCTTTCGGGGCGTTCCTGTTATTCTGGCGTGCGGGTCTTTCCGTCTCGCCTTTCGGGCGGTGTAGCAAAGGCGGTCCGCCGGGCCAACCTTCGCCTGGCTTTTATGGCAAACGGCCGATTCACTGCGTTTTCTCCGTCGTGGTTAAGCGGGTTTTCACGCCCTCATGTTTCTCATGACCGTCCGCCCTCTCTCCACCACGAGGACTGTCGCGCCGTGAGCGAATTCCGCATCCGTCTCGTCACTTTCCTCGCCATTGCGCAGATTTTCGGCGCCGGGGCCGTGCACGCCCAGGACGCCCTCACTCCCGGCAGCTTCAAGGCTTATGCGCCGATCGCCGGGGCCGAGCCGCGCGTCAGCGATTTCTCCGGCAAGCCCGTCCCCCGTTATGCCAGCCTGCGGCATGATGTTGTAAACGGCCGTTCCGGTCCCTCGACCGACTATCCCGTCCGGTGGACCTATGAACGCGCGGGCCTGCCGGTCGTGATCATCCGCGAGAGCCAGGACTGGCGCAAAATCCGCGATCCGATGGGCGATGAGGTCTGGGTGAACAAGTCCCAGCTCGCCGCCGAGCGCACCGCGATCACGATCGATATCGGCTCGATCCTGCGCGATCCCAACCCTCGTTCGGCGGCGATTGCCCGTTTCGGGATCGGCGCCGTGATGACGTTGGGAAGCTGCGGAACCGACTGGTGCCGCGTTGCGGCAGAGGGCCGCGAAGGCTGGGCCCGCCGTTCGCTGCTCTGGGGCGTCGATCCGCTGACAACGACGCCCGGAAATCGCTAGGGTTTTGCTCCCTGGGCTGCGGACCACCGCGCTTGAGGCGCCTGCCCCCACGTGTTAACCGGCCTCTCCTCCGGAGTGGCCGATGCCTCAATCCCCCCACGACTTCCACAAGCCCCAGTCATCCTATTCCTACGAGGAGCTGCTGAAGAGCGGCCACGGCCAGCTGTTCGGGCCCGGCAACGCGCAGCTTCCCATTCCGCCCATGCTGATGCTGGACCGTATTACGGAGATTTCCCTCGACGGCGGGGCGGCCAAACGCGGCCATCTCGTCGCTGAACTCGATATCCATCCCGATCTCTGGTTCTTCAAATGCCACTTTCCGGGGGATCCCGTGATGCCGGGCTGTCTGGGCCTCGATGCAATGTGGCAGCTGGTCGGTTTCTGGCTCGGCTGGTCGGGCTCGCCCGGCAAGGGCCGCGCGCTGGGCGTCGGCGAGGTGAAATTCGCGGGCGAAGTGACGCCCGACAAGAAGCTCGTGCGCTACGAAATCGACATCCGCCGCGCGATCCGCTCACGCCTCACAATGGGTATCGCTGACGGAAGCGTGTTCCTGGACGGCGAGAAGATCTACGAGGCCAGAGACATGAAAGTTGGCTTGAAGACCGTTGCCGGCTAGAAGGTAGACATCGTCTGGTCGGCTGTCTGATCGCTGCGTCTGGACGTTTAGGGAGAGAATCGCGATGGCCGGTACAGGCCCCGATCTGCGCAGGGTAGTCGTCACGGGAATGGGGATCGTCTCCTCAATCGGCGACACCATTAAGGAAGTGACCGACAGCCTCAAGAATGGCGTGTCGGGCATCACCTTCATGCAGGAATACGCCGACAAGGGATTCAAGTCGCAGGTCGCCGGAAAACCGAAGGCGATGCCGGAAGATCACATCGACAAACGCGCGATGCGCTTCATGGGCGACGGCGCCGGCTGGTGCCACATGGCGATGACGCAGGCGATCGCCGACGCCGGACTCGAGGAAGGCCACATCTCCAACCCGCGCACCGGCCTCATCGTCGGCACCGGCGGTCCGTCCACGCGCGCGATCGTAGCCGCAGCCGACTCGACCCGCGAGAAGGGCTCGCCCCGCCGCGTCGGGCCGTTCGCGGTTCCCAAGGCGATGTCGTCTACCGCTTCGGCCACGCTCTCCACCCTCTTCAAGGTGCTTGGCGTCAACTATTCGATCTCGTCCGCCTGCACGACGTCCCTGCACTGCGTCGGCGCCGCCACCGAACAGATCCAGTGGGGCAAGCAGGACGTGATGTTCGCCGGCGGCGGCGAAGAACTCGACTGGACCCTGTCCTGCCTGTTCGATGGCCTCGGCGCGATGTCGTCGAAGTACAATTCCGAACCGCACCGCGCCTCGCGCGCCTTCGACGCTGATCGCGACGGCTTCGTCATCGCAGGCGGCGCCGGCATGCTGGTGCTGGAAGAATACGAACACGCCAAACGCCGTGGCGCGACCATTTACGGCGAAATCGCGGGTTACGGCGCGACGTCTGACGGCTTCGACATGGTCGCCCCGTCCGGCGAAGGCGCCGCGCGCGCCATGAAGCTGGCGCTGGAGCAAGCCGGCCGCTCGCCCGACTATCTCAACCCGCACGCCACCTCGACACTCGTCGGCGACGTGAAGGAGCTGGAAGCCGTACGCGAAGTCTTCGGCCAGGAAGCCGCCGACCAGCCGATGATCTCCGCCACCAAGTCAATGACCGGCCACTCGCTGGGCGGCGCCGGCGTGCAGGAGCTGATCTATTCGCTGATCATGATGAAGGAGCGTTTCGTCGCCCCCTCCATCAACATCGACAAGCTCGACCCCCTCGCCTACGGCGTCAACATCATCCGCGAGGCCCGCGAAGCCGTCATCAAGATGGTGATGTCGAACTCCTTCGGCTTCGGCGGCACCAACGGCTCGGTGATGGTCGCGAAGGTCTGACGCTCACTCGCCGGGCGCTGGCGGAGGCAATGCCGTCGCCGGTCCGGTCTGGCGGTCCACCGGCGGCACGTATTTCACATTGGTGTGCAGCGCAGCCTTGCCATCGACCACGTCCATGTCGGTCGTGTTGATGAACACGCCCATGGGCGTCAGCGAATGCACGCCCTCTTCCGACAGGCCGTAGGCGTAGCACGTCGCCACCACGCTGATCCGCCCTTCCTTCGCGCCCTTGGCCAGCGCCTGGTCGACCCCGGCCAGCACGGCGCGATTCAGGATCTCGAAGACGTATTCGCTTGAAAGGTTCTGACCCTCCGCGCCGGTCTGGAAGGCGTTCTGCATCAGTACGGCAGGGCCGCCATCGGGCGGCTGGTACATCACATCGATCTGCGCGCGCACCGAGATGCCGCCGCCAGGCGTCGTCCCTCCCCACTGCGCGCCAGGCGCCTCCTGCGCGCTAGCCAGGGGCGCAAAAGCCGCCAGCACGGCGCCGGATGCCAGTCCGGCGGCGAGCGATCGAAAGCGGGATGATACGACGGCGGGTAATCTGGACGACATGAGCGCAGCTCCACGTTCTTTCCCCATGTCGCTACCCTCACCGCGCCACGGCGCGGAATGATGGCAATCAACCATCGAAATCGTCGCGAATTGTATCGGACCTCAGAAGCCCGGCAGCGAAACGCGCCTGAGGTCGCGGCGGATACGCCAGCGCGAGAATACGGCCGTGGCGTAGCAGACCAGCGCATAGGCCAACACCAGCGTCAGCGCGACCGACAGCACGATGACAGGCGTCCGCTCCAGCGCCATCCGCGAAAGATCGTACTGCACCGACACAGCCAGCGCCGCGCCGAGAGCCAGCATCAGCAACGGCACAACGACCAAACCCGTCCGGTCCATCTCCATGATCCAGTCGATGCCGGGAAGAAACGGCCGCATCATCCGGCCGCGCCGCGCCCGCGTGCGCACCAGCAGGCGCATGGCCTCCTTGTCGCCGGGCGACAGGCGCAGCCCTTCAAGCGC
>JBGAKC010000029.1:0-63115 GCA_044224605.1 Hyphomonadaceae bacterium | reverse complement strand
GCGTCCGAAAGCAGGGATCGGTTCGTAATCAGGGGCCGTAGTTTGGGTAGAAATCGTCATTTTGCGCGCTCCTTCCAGCGGTGGTCGGCGCAACCTGAAGGAATGTCGGCGCTTCGAGCTAGTGTGTGCAAAGAATTGTTTTGTGGCTTTGCGCAACTACTCGTCCAGGGCCTTGCGCGCGAGGCGATAGGCGTCCCTCGACAACTCTTTTGGGATGTCCTCGTCGTTGTCCGACATGTCGGCAACGATTTGCGCTAGGACGTCGAACAGGTCTGAGGGCGATTGCGGCGCGGCTCTGTAAGGGGGCAGGACTCCAGTTGCCTCTTTCCAAATGATGCAAGCAGTTTTGAAGTAAGCCTTTCCAAACGGGCGGCCTCTGTTGCCCTGCTTGCCGCGAGTCTGCGCAATAAATACATAGAGGCCCTCAGTCATCACTGCCATGTCGGCCACGAAGGCTGGTGTCGTCACAACGCGACCATTTTTCCGACACGCCTGCTCGAGAACCATCTCCCAAATCGAGTTGCGACGCACCGCGCCCCCAATCTTCGACTCGGCGGCATCCTCCGTCTTAATCATCCCTTCCAAAGCAATCTTCGCCGCGTCAATCTTAGTGACAGCTGTTTTCGCCTTCGCATGCAAATCGCGGATTACAGCATCATCCCCGCCGCAATAGACCAGATCAAATACTGTGCTTGCCGTGAGGCCTATGAGCTTCGCAGCGGCCTGGACGGCGACGGCGCGCGAAGGGCTTGCTTCTCTCAACGTGGCGAAGAGCAACTTTCTTGAGGCCGACGAAACCTTCGCCGTCAGCTCCACGTCTGGTTGATCCTTGACGAGACTAAACAGCTGGTGAGGCTTCATTGTTGGCCTTCCACGCGTGGCAACGAAAAACAAAACTCCGCCCACGTGTGCATCAGCCTTCGCCGCTTTTCGAACAGATCGCTGCGCAGGTAGGCCGCCTCAACCTTGTCCTGCACGGTGTGAGCTAACGCGGCCTCGACCACCTCACGGGGCGTCGCGGTGAACTCAGCTGCCCAATCGCGAAACGTCGATCTGAAGCCGTGCCCGGTCAGATCGCTTCGCCCCATCCGTCGCAAGATCATCAAAAAGGCCATATTCGAAAGCGGCAGACCTTTGCTGCGCCCGGGGAACAGCCAATCGCCACGACCGCGAAATGGTTTAACGTTCGAGAGGATTTTCAATGCTTGATCGGATAGCGGAACCCGGTGCGGTCGACCGGCCTTCATCCGATCGCCAGGAATCGTCCATGCAGCGGCGTCGAGATCAACCTCGGCCCAGGTAGCCTTAAGGGTCTCACTGGTACGGGTTGCGGTTAGAATGCAGAAGGCGAACGCCTTGGCGCCCATACTATCGACGCCGAGCACCTCCTGCACAAAGGCCGGCGCCTCGTTAATGGGGAGAGCCGAGAAGTGTTTTACCTTTTGCGTTCGCGCCCGCGCGGGCAACGCCTTCTCAAGATGCCCACGCCAGCGAGCAGGATTGTCGGCGCTGCGATGACCTCGGACGGCCGCCCAATCGAGCACGCTTTCGATCCGTCCACGAAGTCGTGCCGCGGTCTCGGTCTTGGTCTGCCAGATGGGGTCCAGCACGCGCATAACCATGGAGACGTCGACGCTCCCCACCGGCACGTCGCCAAACACCGGGAACGCATAGGTCTTGAGGGTAGACGACCATTGCGCTGCGTGCTTCTCGCTCTTCCAGCCTGCGCGGTGCGCGGCGACATAAGCTTCGGCACATTGTTCGAAGGTCAGCGTTCGCGCGACCTTGGCGGCCTGATCCCGCTTTTTCTCGTCTCTAACGTCAATTGGGTCTTGTCCGTGAGCGGCCAGCCGGCGCGCCTCTTCGGATTTGCGGCGAGCCTCGGCAAGGCTGAAGTAGTCGACAGACCCGAGCCCCATCTCACGGCGCTTGCCGTTCGGCGCCGTGTAACGAACCAGCCAGGACTTGCGCGGCGCGCCATCTTTGCCGGTCTGCACTTGCAAGAAGAGGCCGCCACCGTCGGGATAGTTTCCCGGTTGGCGGAGCTTGGAGACCGTGACGGCGGTTAGTCGGTGTTTTGTGCCCAACTTGCGATGCCACGTTAGGGGTATTCGAACTTGCCGCCGCCCAATTAACCCAACGCCCAACCCACATTTGATACGCGGTTGTGGGCGAAAGTCAGCAAAGGTCGACGGGACAAACTTGATCCTTTCCGCTATCAACACAAGGGGATAATGTTCACGCTCTGAAGGGTGGCGAAGGCTGGTGTTCGAGTCCCTGTCTGTCATCCTCTCCGCCAGCGCTTCCCCGTAGGCCGCCATGTCCGCAAACCTCTACGATCTGCTGGTCTCGCGCTTTCCCGAGGACCGCGCCGCGCCGTGCTTCATTCTCGCGGACGGAACCGAGATCAGCTATGGCTCTCTCGAAGCCTCCGCCGCCCGCGTCGCTGGGCGGCTGATCGCGGAGGGCGTCCGGCCCGGCGATCGCGTCGCGCTGCAGGCGGAGAAGTCGCCCGAAGTCATCATGGTCTATCTCGGCGTCCTGATGGCCGGGGCCGTGTTCGTGCCGCTCAACGCCGCCTACACGAAGTCCGAGATCGACTACTTCCTGAAGGACGCGGAACCGAAGGTGTTCATCACTGACCCGCCCGCCTGGGTCCGCGACGCTGCCAACCACGCGCCGCTCGCCCACGCCGTGCCGCGCGAGGGCGGCGCCCTAGCTTCGCTGATCTACACCAGCGGAACCACCGGCCGCTCCAAGGGCGCGATGCTCAGCCACCGCAATCTCGCGGAGAATGCCCTGGCCCTCCATGGCGCCTGGGGCTTTACGCCGAACGACATCCTGCTGCACGCCTTGCCCGTCTTCCACGTCCATGGCCTGTTCGTGGCGCTGCACTGCGCGCTGCTCTCCGGCGCGCCGATGATCTGGCTGCCCAAGTTCGCCGACGCCGAAGTCCTCGCCGGGCTGAAACGCGCCACGGTGATGATGGGCGTGCCCACCTTCTACACACGCCTCCTCGCCAACCCTTTCTTCACGCGCGAAGCCGCAGCCAACGTCCGTGTCTTCATCTCCGGCTCGGCCCCGCTCCTCCCATCCACCTTCGCCGAGTTCGAGGAACGCACCGGCCGGCGGATTCTCGAACGCTATGGCATGTCCGAAGCCGTCATCATCACGAGCAACCCGCTGAAGGGCGATCGCATCGGCGGCAGCGTGGGCTTCCCGCTCCCAGGCGTCGAGTTGCGCATCGGCGGCGGGGAAGAAACCGGCGTCATCCAGATCCGCGGGCCAAGCGTCTTCTCCGCCTACTGGCGCATGCCGGAAAAGACTGCCGAGGAATTCACGAAGGACGGCTTCTTCATCACCGGCGACGTCGGACGCGTCGATCCCGACGGCCGCGTCTGGATCTCCGGGCGCGCCAAGGACCTGATCATCTCGGGCGGCTACAACGTATATCCCAAGGAAGTCGAACTCGTGCTCGACGAACTCCCCGGCGTCACCGAAAGCGCCGTCATCGGCCTGCCGCATCCGGATTTCGGCGAGGGCGTCGTCGCCATCTGCACCGGCCAGGGCGAGGAAACCGACATCATCGCCGCCGCCCGCGAACGGCTCGCCGCCTACAAGGCCCCCAAGCGCGTGATCTTCGTTGCCGACCTGCCGCGCAATGCGATGGGTAAGGTGCAGAAGAACGTCCTGCGCCAGACGCACGCCGATCTGTTCGGCAGCTAAGCCTAGCCAGCGTCCAGAGCCAGCAGCGCAAACGTCGCCAGCCAGTGCTCGCCCATGTAGTCGCCCGCCACATGCGGCAGGCTGGCGTCGATATGACGGTCCGCCGCCTCGCGGCCCCGGCGCGCCACCGGATGCTCCGCCTCCATCATCGACGCGATCGATCGCCAGCACCACGCCCGCGAGAAGTTGAGCCCGTCGAGGTGCGCGATCTTGCCGTCGCTCCGGTCGCTCACCCGCGCGGGGGCAAACAGCGACGTCGGCGCGCCTTGTCCCGCCCGCGGCAGGAACCGCCCGAACCATTCGCGGAACTCGCGCGGCTCCAGCATCCGCCGCATGCACTCCGCCTCGACCAGTGTTGGCGACAGGAAGTCGTCCTGCGACGGCTCCCACGCCTGCCCATCGCGGTCGCCGCCATACCAGGCGATCACCTTCTTCCGCATCAGCTCGTAGAGTTCGGGATCGAACGCCTCCGCCCAGTCCGCCGCCATGCGGATCGCGAAGGCGGTGGAGGAATGCACACCCGTCCGCACCGGATAATCCGCCAGCGGCAGGAAATCCCGGAACCGTTTCCCGAACGCCTCCGCCAGCGGCTTCATCGTCTCGTACGCCGCCGCAAGCGGTCCGTCGTCATGCAGCGCCAGCTCCGCCTGCAGCGCCAGCAGCCATCCCCACCCATAAGGCCGCTCGAACCCGCGCGCCGAAGGCCGCGCCAGATAAGCAACCTCGCCGGCGACATTCGCCTCGGTAAACCGCTCCGCAAACAGCGCCTTCAGCGTATCCGCCGCGCCGATGTCCGGATGCCGCCGCACCAGCCGCGCCACCAGCCAGTAGCCGTGCACGCAGCTATGCCAGTCGAACGACCCGAAGAAGATCGGATGCGCCGCCCGCGGCACGATCGCGTCCTGCGGCCCCGTCAGCACGTGGTCCATCTTGTAGGGAAACTCCTGGCTGAGATGGCTCAGCGCCAACCCTGCGAACTTCTCAGCGATATCGCGCGTGAGTGTTGTCATGTGTGGAATGCCAAAAGGAGCATGAGGAAGATGTTGACCACCAGCAGCGGCAGGGCCGTTGGTATCTGCGCCCGGATCACGCCGTTGAGCGCCGCGTTGCGGTCGGGCAGGTCGAGCAGGTTGGCGGGCACGACGTTGAAGTTCGCCGCCATCGGCGTCATCAGCGTCCCGCAGAAACCCGCCAGCATGCCGATGGCGCACACCACGGCCGGGTCGCCGCCGAACTTCATCACAAGCACGGGCAGGCCGACCGCCGCCGTCATCACGGGGAAGGCAGCGAAGGCATTTCCCATAAGCACGGTGAACAGCGCCATGCCGATGCAGTAGGCGGCCACGGCCAAGAACTTCGTATCCAGCGGAATATAGTCTGCGAACAGCACGCCCACTTGCTTGCCCACGCCAGCCGCCAGGAACACCGCGCCGAGCGAGGCCAGCATCTGCGGCAGGATCGCCGCCCAGCCGACCGCATCGATCAGCCGTCGGCCTTCCTGCAGCGGCGCAAGAACAGGCGGCTTCAGCCACACCATGATCACGGTCACAGCGATCAGCACGCCAATGATCAGCGAGATCAGCGTGGCGTTCTTCGGCTCCATGATCGCCGCGCCCCACGCCGTATTCTGCGCCGCCAGCGTTCCGGCCAGCGCCAGCGCCGGAATGATCAGGGCCGGAAGGAACAGCAGGTTGCCGCGCCGCTGCGCGCTCTCGCGGCGTTCTTCAATGCTCGTTGTCTTTGGCTGCCCCTTGCCAAGCCCCCATGTCGCAAGGCCGGCCAGCGCCAACGCCAGCGCGCCATTCGCCAGATCGCCAATCAGCGACCCGAAAAGGAAGCTTAACCCCAGCAATCCCCAGAACGCCATGCTGCGGAACCGCCGCGGGTTGCTCCCGTCCATCGCCGAGAGCAAGGCCACCGCTCCGAAGAACAGCCCCGCCAGCACATAGAGCCAGGTCAGCGTGATCATGCCTGCTGCTCCGCCGCGACGCCCGCCAGCGTTCGCTGCAGCCGCCGGTTCAACAGCCACAATCGCATGGAATGAATCAGGAAAGCCGCGATCGCCGTCGGGATCGCCCAGACGGACAGCTGGAGCGGCGTGGCGCTGATCCCGTTCTGCTCGAGAAAGCCCACCATCAGCAGGATTGACCCGATGGCGATGAAGATGTCCTCGCCGAAGAACAGCCCGATATTGTCCGCCGCCGCGGCGTGGCTACGGATCAGATAGCGCTCGCGATCCGGCAGCGCGCCATACCTGCTCTCGGCGGCGCCTTCCGCCATCGGCGCAATCAGCGGCCGCACCATCTGCGGATGCCCGCCCAGGGAGGTCAGCCCCAGCGCCGACAACACCTGCCGAAAGATCAGATACACCCACAGCACGCCGGCGGATGTCGCCGCCGGTATCGCGGAGATCACCATCCGCGCCCGCTCCTGCAGGCCGGATCGCTCCAGCAGGCCGATGGCGATCAGCACCATCCAGATCAGCGTGATGAATCGGTTGTCGTTGAACGCCTTGCCGAACAGGGCAAGCGTGTCGACGCCCGCCTGCCACATCACGGCAAGGTCGGCCGCCGGCGTCCACGCCGCCGCCAGCCCCGTCACGATCGCCGCCGCCATTACGACCAGAAGCGGGTTGGCGCGCACGATGAAGCCGAACACCACGACGACGATGCCAAGCAGAACGAGCATTTCACTTCCCCGCCATTGCGCAGCACAGGCTCTTCACGCGCCGTCGCCTTTTGCTAACATGCCATGGGGTCAGCGTCAGAAAAGAGAAAGAATATGCTGACCCGACTCTCATTCTCAGTTCTTGTGCTGGCGCTTGCCGCCTGCGGCCCGTCTGCGCCTGGTCCCCAGCGTGCGGCGCCGGAAACTGCCGCCACGCCCGTGGAGCCCGTCAAGCTCGAACTCGCCTGGCGCCTCACCGGCCTCGCCAATCCCGAAAGCACCACTCTCTCGGCGGACGGCTCTTTCCTCTATGTCTCCAATGTCGATGGCGAGGGCGAAGCGAAGGACGGCAACGGCTTCATCTCAAAGGTGTCCATCGACGGAAAGATGATCGAACGCAACTGGGCTTCCGGCCTCGATGGCCCGAAGGGCGTCGCCCGTGACGGCTCAACGCTCTACGTCGCCGACATCACGCAGCTGGTGGCCGTCAATGCCGAAACCGGCGCCATCATCAGCCGCATGCCTCTGGAAGGATCGGTATTCCTCAACGACGCGGCCGTCGCGCCGGATGGCCGCGTGATGGTCGCCGACTCCGGCACGCAACGCATCTATGCGGTCAAGGACGGCAAGCCCTCCGTCTGGATCGAGGACGATCTCCTTGCCAGCATTAACGGCCTCCTGCCCGAACCCTCGCGCCTTGTCGTCACCACCATGGCCGGCCGCCTCCTGGCTATCGACTATGCCACGGCGAAGATCGATGTGCTGGCTGAAGGGCTAGGCGATGCGGATGGCGTCGCACCGCTCAGCGATGGCCGCTATCTCGTCAGTGAATGGCCGGGCCTGATGCACGTGGTTAGCCCGGACGGCTCACACGCCAACATCATGGACACGAAAGCCGAGAAGCGTCTGCTCAACGACTTCCTGCTTGTGGGCGATACGCTCTACCAGCCGCACTGGGATCCCGGTGAGATGAGCGCCTACCGCGTCACCGGCGGGGCGCCATAGCCGCCGCCGCCCGGCGTCTCGATCACGAACGCATCGCCCGCTGCGACTTCCGCCTGAGCCGTGGCGGGCAGCTCCTCAACGCGCCCATTCGCGCGCCGCACGGCATTCCGGCCCGGCTTGCCGGCCCCGCCGCCAGCCACGCCGAACGGCGACGTCGCGCGCCGGTTGGCCAGCATCGCCGCCGTCATCGCCTCGCGGAACCGCACGATGCGCACCGCGCCGTCCCCGCCATGCCATAGGCCATCGCCACCCGATCCGCGCCGCACGCCGAACCGCTCGATCAGGATCGGATACCGGCTTTCCAAGACTTCCGGATCGGTGAGGCGGGAGTTCGTCATGTGCGTCTGCACCACCGCCGTTCCGTCGAAGCCCGGACCCGCGCCCGATCCGCCGCAGATGGTCTCGTAATACTGGTAGCGGTCCGTCCCGAAGGTGAAGTTGTTCATCGTCCCCTGCGACGCCGCGAGCTTTCCCAACGCTCCATAGAGCGCATCGACCACAACCATGCTGGTCTCGACATTCCCCGCCACCACGGCGGCGCCGCGCTTCGGGTTGAGCAGCGACCCCTGCGGCACGATGATGTCGATCGGCTTCAGGCATCCCTCGTTCAGCGGGATGGCATCGTCCACCAGCGTGCGGAAGACGTAGAGCACCGCGGCCCGCGTAATCGCCAGCGGTGCGTTGAAATTGCCCGCGTCCTGCGCCGTCGTGCCGGTGAAATCCACCACCAGCCGCCGCGCCGCCCTGTCAGGCTTCACGCTCACGCGGATCGCCGCGCCATTGTCCATCGGCGCCTCGAATGACCCGGCCACGAGCCCGTCGATCACGCGCCGGATATGCTCCTCCGCATTGTCCTGCACATGGCCCATGTACGCCGCGACGCCCTCGCGCCCGTAATGCTTGACCAGCTGCGCCAACTCCTCGCCGCCGCGCTGGCACGCCGCCACCTGCGCCTTCAGGTCGGCGAGGTTGTTGTCGATATTGCGGGCAGGGTGCTTGCCTGAAGCAAATAGCTTCCGCGTTTCCGCCTCGCGCAGCTGTCCGCCTTCCACCAGCGTGAAATTCTCGATCAGTACGCCCTCGTCCTCGATCGTCCGGCTGTTCGGCGGCATCGAGCCTGGCGTGATCCCGCCGATATCGGCGTGGTGGCCGCGCGCCGCCGTGAAGAAAGCCGGCGCCGCCCCGCCCTCCAGGATCACAGGCGCAATCACCGTGATGTCGGGCAGGTGCGTTCCGCCCGCATGCGGCGCGTTCAGCATGTAGACATCGCCCGGCTTCATCTTGCCGCCACGCTCGCGGATCACCGTCCGGATGGACTCGCCCATCGACCCCAGATGCACCGGAATGTGCGGCGCATTCGCCACCAGCCCGCCCGCCGCATCGAACACCGCGCACGAGAAATCCAGCCGTTCACGAATATTCACTGACGCGGCCGTGGTCTGCAGCGCCAGTCCCATCTCCTCGGCGACGCCCATGAACCGGTTATTGAATATCTCCAGCAGCACCGGGTCCACCGTCGTCCCCACCGCCGCGATGGCCTCGACAGCGCCAACGCGCTCCAGCACCAGGTCGCCATGCGCCGTCATCTCCGCCCGCCACGCCGGATCGACAAACGTCGTCGCGCCATTCTCGAGGATCAGCGCCGGCCCGCGTACGCTGAACCCCGCCGGCAATGCCGAACGCCCGAACACCGGCGCCTGCCAGTCCTTTCCGTTCGCCCGCACGCGCACCGTCGATACTGCTTTCGGCGCTTCGGTCGGCATCGCCGACACAAGCCGGGCGGGCCCATCATCCCGCCCGACAGCCTCCACCGACACTTTCGCCACAAGGATCGCCCGCACCGGATCGACAAAACCGAAGCGCAGCCGGTGCAGTTCCTCGAACTCGGTCTTCATCGCAGCCGGATCGCCCCAGCGCAGCGGCAGCAACGCCTCGCCCCCCTCATAGCGCAGGTGCGCCGTCACCCGCGTCTCGACTTCTCCCACACCCTGCGCCGCCAGAACGCCGCGCACCGCATCCTCCAGCGCCTTCACACGCTCCGAGAGATCAGCTCCCAGCCTCTCCTCAACAGACAACTCCCGGATCGCCCGCCGGTCCGCCAGCCCCATCCCCCATGCCGACAGCACGCCCGCCAGCGGATGCAGCAACACCCGCCGCGCGCCGACCGCATCGGCCACAGCACACGCATGCTGCCCGCCCGCGCCGCCGAACGCACACACCACATACTCGCGCGGATCATACCCGCGCTGGATCGAGATCTTCCTGATCGCTTCCGCCATGTTCTGGTTGGCGATCGCGACGAACCCTTCTGCTGCTTCCTCCGGCGTCAGATCCGCTCCGGTCTTCTGCTTCACTTCCCAGCACAGGTCGCCGAACCGCTCGCCCACGATCTTCGCATCCAGCGGCCTGTCGCCCTTCGGCCCGAAGATCGCCGGGAAGAACTCCGGCCGCACACGTCCGAGCAGCACATTGCAGTCCGTGATCGTCAGCGGCCCGCCGCGCCGGTAACACGCCGGCCCCGGATCGGCTCCCGCCGATCTCGGCCCAACCCGCAACCGCGCCCCATCAAAGAAGCACACCGACCCGCCGCCCGCCGCCACCGTATGGATCTGCAGCATCGGCGTCGTCAGCCGCACGCCCGCCACCACCGTGTCGTTCGTCCGCTCGTATTCGCCCGCATAATGCGACACGTCCGTCGACGTGCCGCCCATGTCGAAACCCAGCACCTTGTCGAACCCGGCCCGCCTCGCCGCCGCCGTCATCCCGATGATGCCGCCCGCCGGACCAGACAGCACCGCATCCCGCCCACGGAACGCCTTCGCCCCGGTGAGCCCGCCATTCGACTGCATGAAGAACAGCCGTGTCGATGCATCGAACGCCCGCGCCACGCGCTCGACATAGGCATCGAGCACCGGCGAGAGATAGGCATCCGCCACCGTCGTGTCCGTCCGCGGCACATAGCGCACCAGTCCGGACACTTCCGAACTCACCGACACATGCACGAACCCCACCTCGTGCGCGATCTCCGCAATCCGCCGCTCATGGGCCGGCCATGCCCAGCCGTGCAGGCACGCGACCGCACAGCTCGTCACGCCCGCCGCCCGCGCCGCCGCCAGCTCTGCCCGAACATGCGTCTCGTCCAGGGGCGTCAGCACGTCGCCCTCCGCCGTCACCCGCTCGCGCGCTTCGATCACGCGCGCCTGCAACTGATCCGGCTTCACGATATGCCGCGCAAAGATATCCGGCCGCGCCTGGTTGCCGATCTCCAAGAGGTCGCCGAACCCGTCGGTCACCACCAGAACCGTGGCCGCACCCTTCCGCTCCAAGAGGGCGTTGGTCGCAACCGTCGTTCCCATCTTGATGGCCGCGATCTCGCCACCGCCATTTTCGGCCAGGATCGAGCGGATCGCCTCCACGGCCGCATCGTCATATCGGCCCGGATTCTCCGACAGCAGTTTCCGCACGATTTCGCGCCCATTCGGCGCGCGCGCGATCACGTCGGTAAACGTGCCCCCCCGGTCGATCCAGAAATGCCAGCCACTCATCATCAGTTGAGCTTTGAAAGCCCACTGGGGCTTTGACAAGCCCGCTCCATCGGCCATCCTCGCTTCAGGCAGGTGGAGGGTTCAATGGCGTTGAAATCATCGAAAGTTGCGGTTGTTCTTGCGATAGCCCTGACCACGGGCCTCGCCGCTTCCGCGCAGGGCCCGCTGTCCACGGCGGTCGTGCAGGATGAATGGCCCGTCCGCGGCCTCGCGGCCCCCGCCGAGATCATCGTCGACCATTGGGGCATCCCCCACATCTTCGCGCAGTCGCAACGCGACGCCTTCTTCCTCCAGGGCTACAACGCCGCCCGCGACCGCCTCTGGCAGATCGACCTCTGGCGCAAGCGCGGCCTCGGCCTGCTCGCGAAATCCTTCGGCCCCGCCTATGTCGAGCAGGACCGCGCCGCGCGCCTCTTCCTCTATCGCGGCGACATGGAGAAGGAGTGGGCCGCCTACGCGCCGGATGCCCGCAGCTCTGTCGAAGCCTTCACCGCCGGGGTCAACGCCTATATCGGCGATGTCCGCGCCGGCGCCCGCCCCATGCCCATCGAATTCAAGCTGACGGGCTCCACGCCGGAGGAATGGCGTCCGGAGGACGTGCTCCGCATTCGCAGCCACGCACTCGTCTCCAATGTGACATCCGAAGTCGCTCGCGCCCGGGTCGCCTGCGCCGGCGGCATCGTGGCTGACGAACTCCGCCGCAAGCTCGATCCGCCGTCCCACAAGCGTGTCATCCCCGCCGGCCTCAATCCGTGCGACATCCCGAAGGATGTTCTCGACGACTATGAACTCGCCACCCGTCAGGTCGACTTCGACGCTCTTGGGAAAAAGAGCCAAGCCTCCATCGACAGCGACACCCGCCTCGCGGACCTGATGGACAAGCAGCTCAACGAAGGCTCCAACAACTGGGTCGTCGCGCCAACCAAGACAGCCACCGGCCGCCCCATCCTCGCCAACGACCCGCACCGCCAGCTCGGCGTTCCCTCGCTCCGCTATGTGGTCGGCCTCAACGCGCCTGGCCTCAACATCATCGGCGCAGGCGAACCCGCTCTGCCGGGCGTCTCGATCGGTCACAACAACGACATCGCGTTTGGCATCACCATCTTCGCGATGGATCAGGAAGATCTCTACGTCTACGAGACCAACCCGAAAGACCCCGATGCCTACCGCTATAATGGCAAGTGGGAGAAGATGACGGTCGAGAAGCAGACGATCGACGTGCGCGGCGAAGCCCCGCGCGAAGTCACGCTCCGCTTCACGCGCCACGGTCCGGTTCTCTTTGCCGACGCGGCCAAGAACAAGGCCTTCGCAATGCGCAGCATCTGGGCCGAGCCCGGCCTCTCCGGCTATTTCGGCTCTTCGCGCCTCACGCACGCGAAGACGTGGGATGACTTCAAGCTCGCAAGCCAGAACTGGGGCGCTCCGCCGCTGAACCTCGTCTATGCCGACGTGAAGGGGAATGTCGGCTGGGCCGCTTCGGGCCGCACGCCGGTCCGCAAGAACTGGGATGGCCTCATGCCGGTTCCCGGCGATGGCCGTTACGAATGGCAGGGCTTCTTCGGCAAGGACATGCTGCCCTCCGTCCTCAATCCTGAGGAGGGCTTCTTCGCCACCGCCAACGAGTACAATCTTCCGGCCGGCTATCCGGCCGAAGAGCGCAAGGTCGCCTTCGAATGGACCGATCCCTCGCGCGCCAGCCGCATCAAGGAAGTCCTTGCCGGCATTCCGAAGGTCAGCCTCCTCGACTCGATGAAGATCCAGACCGATTCAACCAGCCCGCAGGCTCGCCGCCTTGTCGCGCTGGTGAAGAATGTTCCCGGTGGAACAAGCACCGTGAATGTCGATCACGCGATCAAGATGCTGACGTCCTGGGACGGGAATGAAACGGTCAACAGCGTCCCCGCGGCGATCTACGAAATCTGGGCCAACCAGTATCTCGGCAAGGCGCTCGTTGCGAAGGTCACGCCCGCTGCAGCGCGTGAACTGGTCGGCAACGGCCACCTGGAGGCCATCCTTACCTATCTCGAAAAGCCGGATGCCAGGCTCGGCGCGAAGCCGCTCGAAGCACGCAACGCCATCATCATCGAAAGCCTGAAAGGCGCGACCGATGACCTCGCCAAGCGCCTCGGCCCGGATGTGACGACATGGACATGGGGCCGTCTCCATCAGGCGAAGTGGGATCCAGCCATCTCTGTTCTCGCTGATCCGCAGCTGAAAGCGCAGATGAGCATCGGCCCGCTGCAGACGCCCGGCTCGTCCTCGACGCCGCGCGCCCAGACCTATCGCGCCTCGGACTTCAACGTCACCGCCGGCGCGTCCGTGCGCATGGTGATGGATGTCGGCGCGTGGGACAATTCGATGGTGATGAACACGCCCGGCCAGTCCGGCGATCCTTATAGCGCCCACTACCGCGACCTGTTCCCGAGGTGGGCCGAAGGCGGGTACGTACCGCTCGCATTCACACGCGAAGCTGTCGATCGCGTCGCCGAGAGGGTCATCAAGCTGAGGCCGGAAGACTAGGGCGCGGGTTGGCCGGCGTAAGGGACGCCATCGCCGATGATGTAGTCATTCACATGACCCATGAAGGTCATGCCAGGCATCTGCACGCTCACCATATGGCCGCGCCAGAGATTGCCCACCATCGGGATCGTATAAGCCTGGATGACCCGCGCCTCGCCGTCGAGTCTGCGACCGTCCTTCAGCGTCACGTGCATCGCTCGCCTGCTCGGACCGGGCGGGTCGAGGATCACATTGGCGATCTCGCTCGCCTTCTCGCCCTCGAGCAGGTAGCCGTCGCGGCGCTTGGGCGCGATCAACATTGTTGAGGCCGAAGTCTCGCCCCACAGCGTCATGTAGCAGAACGGCGTCATGAACCGCGGGGTCGTTTGCCCCTGCTCGTGGAATTGGCTCGGGCCCTCGATCCCGGTCTTGCGTCCATCGATGACGAGCGTCGCCTTCGATCGCCCGAACACCTCTGTGCGTCCGGCATTCAATCCCTGATACAGGCGGGCAGGCGAGAAGGCGATATCCACTTCCAGCCTGTGGCTTCCCTTTCCAAACGCTGATGTCGCGCTTCGATGCGCCAGCACCGATCCACGTACGGAGCATCCCGTGGGGTTGCCGACGAGACCTCTTCGTTCGAACACCAGCGTTCCCGCCGTGTCGGAATAGCGTACGTTGCTCGTACCGGCGTCGGTCGCGTCGCTCCCGCACGGGGCGAGGTGATCGACGTAGGAGAAGAAGCCGTCCCGCGTGCGCGCATGCACCCACACCCATGCCAGCCCAAGCGTCGGATACCGGCACAACCTCACAGTACAACGGAGTTCACCATCCTCAGATGCGATCCCGGAATGAACGGACTCGCTCAACACGGCGAGGTTCCGGAATCGCGCATCAGGCGAGTCCGGTTCATGCGCTGTCGCGCATGCGCTCACAGCGAGCGATGATAGGAGCACTTCTCTGCGCGTGAACATGACCGATCCTCAATGTGCACTCGCCGACATCAGAGCGCGACGCGCCTCGCGCATCAATCGCCCAACGTGAATTCGTCACTGCACGGAATTGGAAATTTGCCCGAATTTCACTGGCGCAACTGTTTCAACTGAGTCAAAAGATGCGCGCGGGGGTTCACTGGTCGGCAAAGTATCGACCGGACCGGACTAACAAGTTTGTACCGACTCGAACTGCCACGCGAATTTTTCGACAATCGTTCCTGATCTTGGCTTCGCCGCGCCGGCTGCGTGTCGCGATGCGAGTCAGGAGGGGTGCGGGGATAGAAAGAACACCCATGGCTCGGATTTCCAGGCGTAGTGTTGCCGTCGTCGCGCTGGCGATGACGCTTGCAGCTACAACCGCAGCTTGCGGCGGCGGCGGAGGCGGCAGTTCAACCGGCGGCGTTGGCAGCGGCGGCGGCGGCGGAGGATCGCCACCGCCTCCACCGCCACCCCCCCCCCCGCCGCCCCCGCCGCCCCCGCCATCCCCGCCGCCGCCGACCGGCGCGGCGCCGACGCAGGCTGAAGCTGCCCGCTTTCTTACGCAAGCCACGTTCGGACCCGACATGACAGCCATCTCGGCGGTCGTGAGCCAGGGCTACAACAACTGGATCACGAGCCAGACGAGCGTGCCCCTCACGGCTGTCTCACATGAACAATGGGTTCGCACCAATCTCACCTTGGCCGGCGATGACAAATCGAATGCCTTTTTCGAAAGCTGGTGGCGCCAGGCGATAACCTCACAGGATCTGCTGCGCCAGCGTGTCGCCTTCGCCCTGTCGCAGATCTTCGTGATTTCGCTCAACGATCCCGTCGTCGACGTTGTCGGAGGGGCGTCCTACTACGACATGCTCCAGCGGGATGCGTTCGGAAACTTCCGCACGCTGCTAAAGGATGTGACGCTGCATCCGATGATGGGCGTTTATCTCACCTACCTGGCCAACCAGAAGGAAGACGCCGCCGGCACGCGCAAGCCCGACGAGAACTACGCGCGCGAAGTGATGCAGCTGATGACGATCGGCCTTTGGGAGCTCAACGCGGACGGAACCCGCAAGCTCAACAACGGTCAGCCCATACCGACCTACACCTCAGATGACATCACTGGCCTTGCACGCGTGTTTACCGGACTTAGCTGGTATAGCGCGAGCCCGACCAACAACACCTTCTTCGGCAATGGCGACGCCAACGATAACATCAACCGTTCGATGATCGCCTATCCCAACTTCCATTCGACCTCGACAAAGTCCTTCCTGGGCACGACGATACCGGCAAGCTCGACGGTCAACGTCATGGGCGATGTCGATACAGCGCTCGACACGCTCTTCAATCATCCCAACACCGGTCCTTTCTTCGCCAAGCGGATGATTCAGCAGCTTGTCACCTCGAACCCGAGCGCGGCCTATGTCGGACGCGTTGCGGCAGTGTTCGCCAACAATGGTTCGGGCGTGCGCGGCGATATCACCGCGGTCGTCCGCGCCATCCTTACGGACGCTGAGGCCCGTGACGTGGCGGCCGCCGAGGCGTCGGCATCATTTGGAAAACTTCGCGAACCGGTCCTGCGCGTCACTAACTGGGGACGCGCATTCAGCGCCCAGTCGCGCGATGGCATCTGGTACATCGCCACCACCAGCGCGAATACATCCCTCAATCAGTCGCCGATGGCGCCGCCCTCGGTTTTCAATTTCTGGCGCCCTGGCTATACGCCGCCGGCGACCACCCAGCTTGGCCAGCGAGGCCTCCTCGCTCCGGAATTCCAGGTTGTCGATGAGGTCACGGTGGCCTCCTACATCAACCTGATCCAGGGAATGGTCGACAGGGGAATAGGGTGGAACGGCCCGAGCCAAGCGGGTCCGGACGTTTATTCCAACTATACAGCTGAGCTTGCGGTCGCCAGCGACACCAACGCGCTCGTTGAGCGCATCAACCTGCTTCTATTCTACGGGCGGATGTCGGCCCGGCTGAAAGACATCATTACCGCGGAGGTCAACGGTATCTCCGCATCGACAAGCGCTGGGCGGCTCAACCGGGTCAAGATCGCGATCTTCTACGCGATGATCTCTCCAGAATATCTCATCCAGCGCTGAGGCACCCGTCATGACAATGTCCAAGGCCACACGCCGTGAGATCCTCCGCCGCGCCGCCGCTCTCGGCTGCGTCAGCGCTGCTGGCTCCACGTTCGGTTTCCAGCTCGCCACCATGGGGCAGGCGGCTGCGCAGTCGGCCACCACCTACAAGGCGCTCGTCTGCATCTTCCTCTTTGGCGGCAACGACTCTCACAACATGCTGCTCGCCACCGATAACGACAGCTGGGGGCGTTACTGGTCGGCTCGCCAGCAGGGCAACTCACCGATTGCGCTGATGCCGGTCGGCACGCCGGCGACGGCGCCCGGCGGCTCCAACTCGGTCACAGGCCGTGTTCTTCCCGCAAACATCACCGCCTACACCTTCCCCGAAGCGTGGGGCGGGGTCCTGCCGATCTCGTCTGTCATTCCCAATCCGGTCCCACCCGGAACCAACGCCGCATCGCGAACCTTCGCGCTCAATCCGTTGCTTGCGCCGCTGGCGCCCGTCTGGAACGCTGGCCGCCTCGCAGCGGTCGCCAATGTCGGTCCCCTGATCGTGCCGACCACCAAGACACAATATCGCAACCGTTCAGTCCCGCTGCCTGCCCAGCTGCTGTCGCACAATGACCAGCAGTCGACCTGGCAGTCGGGCTCGGCCGAGGGCGCGCGTTTGGGGTGGGGCGGTCTCATGGCCGACCAGCTCCTGTCCACGAACGGGCAGAATTCCGTCTACACCGCCATCTCGATGGCGGGGAACGCCGTGCTTCTTGCCGGCCAGAACGTCATTCAATATCAGATGTCCACCGACCAGTCGGCGCCTGCGATTCGCATTGGGGCCGGAGCCAGCAACAGCGTCCAGGTTTTCGACGTCCCGGGCGCTGGTTCGCGCGTGCGCCAGATCATCCGCGATATTACGGGTCCTTCCTACTTCATGCAGGACTACGGTGGAAAAATCATCCGCTCGCAGGATGCCGCCGATCTCGTCAACGCCCAGTTCGGGGCTGGCGGCCCGGCTGCGTCGGTGCCCGCACCAACGACGTTCCTCAACCCGATCACGCAGACCCAGGTCGCCAGCGGGCTCGCCGCGCAACTTGAGACGGTCGCCAAGTTCATCGCAGCAAACCAGGCGCTGGGCTTGAAGCGGCAGGTCTTCTTCGTTTCGATGGGCGGCTTCGACAACCACGACAATCTCAACAGGTCCCATGCCCCGCTGATGGCGTCCCTTGGACATGCCATGGCGTATTTCGACAGCATCCTTGCCAATCTCAATGGCGTCGATATGCGCGCCAATGTCACCACGTTCACGGCGTCAGACTTCAACCGGACATTCACGACCAACGGGGATGGCACTGATCACGCCTGGGGCGCGCACCATTTCGTCATGGGCGGCGCGGTCAAGGGCGGCAGCGTTTATGGCCAGTATCCGACGCTGGGCGTTGACCAGGGTTCTTTCCAGAACCCGAACATGTCCGAGAACGTGCTGGTTCCGCAGATGTCGGTCGACCAGTATGCCGGCACGCTCGGTCGATGGTTCGGGCTCAGCGACACGCAGATCGCCGACATTTTCCCGAACATTGCGAACTTCTCGCAGCGCTATATCGACTTCCTGTAGCGGCCGCCGTCGCTGCAGGACCCAGGCATTCCCACACGCTGGCCTCGCGGCCACGCGAGGGAATAAAGGCGCCCGCGGTTCAGCTGTTCTCGCCAGCTCCAGCCGCGGGCGCTGGCTTGTCGGCTTAGTGGATGTCGGACGTCTTCAGACTGGAGGCCGGGCGCTCAGGCCTGACGGCGATGGAACACGACCTGGCTCACTCCGCGCCGCCCGCCTGTGCGGGTCAGCTGCACCACGATATCGATAACCGAGCGCGCATAGTCGATGACATCGGCGCGTGTCAGCGTCAGCCCGGTCTGAAGGGTCATGAACGCAATCTGGTCCATGGCCCCCTGCGGACTGTCCGCGTGCACTGTCGTAAGCGATCCGGGATGGCCGGTATTGACCGCGCGCAGGAAAGTGAAGGCTTCCGCCCCGCGGATCTCCCCTACCATCAGCCTGTCCGGCCGCATCCGCAGGCTCGCCCGCAGCAACTCATCGATCCCGACCCGCGCCTCGCCCAGCTCACTGTTCACCGCGATCAGGCCCACAGCGTTCGGATGCCCCAGCTTCACCTCGGGCGTGTCCTCGATCACGATCACCCGGTCGGTCTCGGGAATTTCCTTCAGCAGCGCGTTGAGGAAAGTGGTCTTGCCCGTGCCCGTGCCTCCCGAGATCACGATGTTCCGCCCAGCCTTTACCGCCTTCGAGAAGAACGCCTTCATCTCCCCGCGATCGAGCAGCGCCTGAAGCTCCGCATCCTTCTCGGCCCGCTCACTCGCGTTGCCCCGCTTCAGTCCGGCGAATGCGCCCGAAGCTTCGTAGTTGTCGAGCGTCAGGTCCTGCACCACATGCTTGCGGATCGCCAGCGCGAAGTGGCTCCGCGTCGCCGGCGGCGAAACGATCTGCACCCGCGCCCCATCAGGCAGCGTCGCCGCCAGCAGCGGATGCTCCCGGCTCACGCCCTGCGCGGTGTGCGCCGCGATCTGCTGCGCCAGTCGCAACATCATGACTTCGGTGACGTCCGGCGCCGCGATCCGCTCGAAGCCGCCCGCGCCGTCGATCCAGACTTCGCCAGGTTTGTTGACCAGGATGTCGGTCACGTCCGGCCGGTCCAGCCACGGCGTGAACGGGGCAAGGTAAGTGCGGAGATAGACGCCTTCGCCGATCAATTGGATGCCTTCACAGGTCCGACCGTCGAGAAGTCGAGGTCCTGGCTCACGAACACCCGCACCGGCGAGCCCTGCGGCACCGTCACGGTCGGCCCGATATTCATGCCCGACGTGATCGAGCTCGCGCCGGCGTCAACGCCGGCTCGCGTCGAGGCGATCACGATGCTGGTGTCGCTGGAATCGGTCACGGCCGCCCCGCCGATATTCAGCAAGGTCAGCAGGATTGCCCCGCCGAACCGCTCGAAGAAGTGCGTGTCGACATCGCCCTCGAGGCCGCCGCGCCCCACGCCGTCTGTCGCCGGCGAGGAAAGTTCAATAGCTGCGCCATCCGGCCGGATCAGCCGCGTCCAGATCACAAAAGTGCGGCTCTGGCCCAGCGCCACGCCCGACTTGTATTGCCCGATAAGCCGCGCTCCACGCGGCACAAGGGTTTTCTTGCCGTCAAACCCTTTCACGTCGCGGGTGACGACCGCGCGGACATATCCGGGAAGATCGGAGTTCACCGCGGTCTCCAGCACCGCCGGTATGACCGTGCCCTCGGTGATCACGCTCGACAGATCGCCGAGATTGCTGGCGCGCGCAGGCTTGGAGCTGGAACCCACGCCGAACTTCTGCGCGAAGCGTTCATCCGCATTGAGGCTCGATTGCGACGCCGCCGACAGCGCGCCGGTCACTGCAGCCGGGTCGAGCGGTGCGCCCGTGGCGGGCTTGGCCGCGCCGGCCGGGGCCTTGTACTCGCCGAGGTCGACCACCAGGGCAGGCGCCCGCAGCTTGTCGAGATCCGACTGGCTAGGTCCCGTGGGCGCCGGCGGCGGCGGTTGCTCGACCACCTGCGGAAGCGGTTGTGGTTGCGGCTCGGCTGCGGGCTCAGGCGTCGCGACCGGCATGTATGCTGGCATCGGCGGCCCTGCGGCGGTGCTTGCCGCGGCAAGCCGCAGTGCTTCGGCGTTCGCCGCAGCCTGATCGCTTGCGATCTTCGCCGCTTCCATGCTGTTGCGGTTCGCATCTAGCTGCAGAAACACCATCGCGCCCAGTGCGAGAGCGCCGACCAAGCCAAACATCATGGGCCACAGGCTGTTCGACTGCGCCACGCGCGGCGGAGCATCCACATCGTGGGACGGATCGAGACCAGTACGGGGCGTGGTGGGTTCGCGGACCATGTCAGCCTCGGCTCGGCTGGGGCAGGGGGGCGGGCTTCGGCTTGGGCCGCTTGCTCCATGCCCGGTTGTTCACTTCGGCCTGCGACTTGCCGTAGCGCAGGATGAAACGCTCGGAGACGAAGTCGGCAATCGTGTAGTCGCCTTGCACGCGGGTGTTGGCCATCTCTTCCTTGCCATCCGCCCCGATGACGAACACGGCCGGCGCAGCGTTACGACTGTCGAACTGGAAGTAGGTCACGACGCCATCGTCGAACACGCGCACGGGCTGAAGGTTCTTCGCCCCGGTGAGTCCGTAGTCGAAATTGAAATCCTCGGGCCGTGGCGGCGGCGGCGGCGGCGGCGCAGCCTGCGCGATCGGGGCCGGCGGTTTGGGATAGAGGAAACGGAGACGCAGCATCGTGTCCGGATCGTTCGGACTTTTGCCTTCGACCGCGGTGAGCAGGAAGGAATAGATCCGCTCGGTCGTCACCACCGTCATGCTGGTCGGCTGGGACTTCTGCATCGGCTTCAGGAACAGCAGTGTCGCCTTCCGGTTCGGCGTCACCTGCCACGACAGGGAATCGCCGATCGAAACGTTCTCGATGCGCTCATCGGCGCCGAACTCGATCGTCATCTCGTAGCCAAGCTGGCCACGCACCGCGACGATCGCGTTGGCGTCGTACATGAACTCCTTGATCCGCGGATCGCCCGGTCCAGGCTTCGGCTTGGACGGCGTCTGGGCCAGCACAGGCGGCGCGATCGCGGCCTGCCCGGCGGCAAGCGCCAGCACCGCGAAAACGGCCCCCCGGAACATGACTGGTTTCCCTCGACCCGTGAGACTCATGGCGTCAATTCCCATGTAGCCCCATCTGTATCGATGCCCGTTTGGACGTCGAGTGCAAGTGAAGAGTATGTCGGAACTGCACTCATCGGCTCAGTTGTTCTCGCCCCGCCGCGTCGTGGGCCGCGGCGACCGGCTATAAGCCTGTCCAAGGCGATCGCTAACCAGAAGCGGCGTGGACGCGACCGCATCGGCGATCTCTCCCGTCCGGCGCGAATAGACCTCGTGGCTCGAATAGGCGCCGCCGACATTCACGGCCTGCGTGCGGTCGATCATGGCTATGCGTGCGGCGATCTGCTCGGCCCGTTCCCCTGGGGCGCCGCCGGACGGCCGGTCTGGCGCAGGAAGCCGCTGCATCATCTGAGCCTCGCCTCGCCCACGGTTGAAGCCGAAGCCACGGCCGATGGCGGCGACTGCGCCGAGGCCGAAGATCATCACCATCACGAACACGGTGACGATGATCCCGATGGTGATAACCGGACCCATGTCGAACTTGTTCTCGCTGGCGTTCTTCACGAGGATTTCAAGGAAGGGCTGGAGGATCATCAGCATCACGGCCCCGAACACGTTCACGGCGAGTGGAGCCATGGCGAACGAGAAGGTTGCCCGCATCCAGCCCTCGAAAAGGCCGCGCGTCTGGTCGAACAGCAGCATGCCGATAAAGATCGGACCAATGGCAAGCAGGAAGGCCAGCACGATCTTCGCTGCAATGATCAGGCCGAGCGTCAGCAGCAGGAGCGCGATGGACGTGAACCAGAGCAGGCCGGAGCCCAGCATTGGTCCGCCCTGCAGCAGGTTCGCCGCCGGGTTCGCCATGCCGCCATAGACGCTGGCCGCGCCACTTATTTTCTCGAACGTGTCCTGCACCCCCATCATGACGTTGCCGTCGAAGGTCGAGCCTTGCTGCGCCAGAGGGCTGATCAGCACTTTCATGATCTCGGCCGGGCCATCGAACAGCAGGTTGAAGATCACGGTCTGATAGGCGGCCCACGAGGTGAGGAAGGCGAGAATCAGGCCGATCTTGAGTACGGCGAACGGCAGCTCTGTCACACGCATGCCGCCGCGGCCGAAAAGGAGCTGATAGCCGATCAACGCGATGTAGATCGTCAGGAGACCGGTGAACGCCGTCGCGAACAGCGTGTCGGGGCCGACGAGGTTGCGATAGGTGTCGTGGACCAGAGCGCGGATGTGGCAGTCCACCGTGTCGAGTACGCCGGAGACCATTCCGTCATCAGGAGGTGTCGGGCAAAGCGCCATTACGCGGCCCCCACCAGTCTGGGCATCCACGCATCCGGGTTGTCGCCAACCTCGGCGCGGATGTCGTCGAGCATGCGAACCGTGCGTTCACGGCCCGAGAGAACGGTCAGCAGATCACGCTCGCCATTGAGATTGAGCCGCGCCACCACGCTCTCCGCGCCGTGCTTCACGAGGAAGCAGCGCGAGGTGTCGGGCAGGGTGCGGATCAGGTCGAACTCGTGGCCCGAAAGACCGAAGCCCTTGCAGTATTCTCCCTCCTGCGCTTTGGGATTGGGCAGGAAGATCTGAGTGGCCGACTGTTCGATGACGGCGCTGGCGATGCGGCTTTCGAGGGCGTCACCTGTCGACTGCGTCGCGAAGCCGACAATGCCGTTGCGCTTCCGGATGGTCTTTTCCCAGTCGCGGATGCGATTGACGAACACCTCGTCGTCGAGCGCCTTCCAGCCCTCGTCGACCACGATTATCGAGGGCTGGCCGTTCAGGCGCTCTTCGACCCGGTGAAAGAGATACATCATGGTCGGCGTGCGAACGACTGGGTCCTCGAGCAGGTGGGTCATGTCGAAGCCGGCGATGCGCGTGTCGAGGTCGAGATGATCGGTCTCGTTGTCGAACAGCCAGGCGCGGTCGCCTTCCTGAATCCATGGATTGAGGCGCGAGGCGAGGTCGCCCGGCGTCGGACGGCGGCCGCCGAGGAAGAGCTCGCGGAAATAGCGCAGTCTACGGAAGTTCGGCGTCTGGTCGTAGTTGGCCGATACGGCGGAGGAGATCGTGGCGTTGTCTTCGGCCGTGAGGATCTCGCCGTTCGACGTCACCAGCTTGGCCGCCCACTGGTGCAGGAAGCGGCGGTTGCTCGGCGTGTCCGGCAGTTGCAGCGGGTTGAAGCCCGTGCGCACGCCGGGGCGGATCAGGTCGTACTTGCCGCCCATTGCGCGCAGGAAGATCTCGGCGCCGCGGTCCTTGTCGAAGAACACGACCTTCGGCGAGAAGCGCTCCGATTGCGCCAGCAGGAAGTTGAGCACCACGGTCTTGCCGGCGCCCGAGGGGCCGATCACGAGGAAATTGCCGAGGTCGCCCTTGTGGAAGTTGAAATAGTAGGGCGAGGCGGCGGTGGTCTCGAGCAGGGTGACGGCAGAGCCCCAGTGGTTTCCGCTCGCGCGGCCGACCGGATGGCTGTGGAACGAGGCGAGGCCAGCAAAGTTGGCCGAGGATACCAGCGCCTTGCGGGGGATGTACTGGCTGTTGCCGGGAAACTGCGCCCAGAAGCTCGGCTCAAGCGCTGCTTCCTCGCGAACGCCGATAATGCCGATCTCTGTCAGCGCGGCCTGCACATCGGCAACCGCATTGTTCAGCGGCTCGAAATCGGGCGAGCGGACCATGATGGTGAAGTGGTGTTCGCCGAAGACGGCGCGGCCAGCGGCGACATCGTCTTTCGCCTGCACCAGGTCGCGGCGTAGCGACAAAGCCTCATCGTCCGCAGCGCGCATGCGGCGCAGGGCGAGGTTCATGCGGTTGAGCGCAGGCTGACGATCTACGAACGAAAAGCTCTGCGAGATGACCATCTCGTGCGGCACGCGCAGCAGGCTGTCGAGCTGTCCGGCGGACGTATGTGGCGGATACTCCTTGACCGCGAGTATCGCTCCAAGCATGCGAGGGCTGCGGGCGTTGCCTGAGAATTCCAGTGCGTCCTTGCCGAAGCTCACGCGCCGGTCGACGAAATCGACGGCGCCTTTCTCGAACGGAACCGGCCTCAGCTCGCCATCGAACAGGAAGGCGAGGAATTCCAGCGGCTCGGAAAACAGCCCGCCGGCAGTCTCGTATGCGCCAAGCAGGCGAGGACCATAGGGCTGCAGCGCGGAGAGCAGGCTTTCGGTTGCCGCGTCGAGTTCGCGGCGGTCGCGGGCGCGGCTGACGGCGTTCCATTGCTTCTTGCCGCCCATGAAACCGGAACGCGGCATGGCGGGCTTGCGCGTCAGCGTCAGGAACAGGTCGTTGACGAACAGCCGGCGACTGCCGAGGCGCGCGCGCCAGTTGGCGTCGAGCGTCTGCGCGAACGGACTGGAAAAATCACCGCCTTCTAGGCCCGGGCGGACCATGTGGCGGATCACATGCGCACCGATCGACAGGCGTGAGGAGGCGATACCGCGCAGCACGGTGTCGCGCACATTCTTGCGGTAGTTCAGTTCCTGTGTGTCCGCCGTCTCGAAGGCAAAGCCAGCGAGGTGAATGATCTGGATCTGCGAGCCGTCGCGCGTGGCGAGCGTCGTTTCATCGACATGGCGCGCATAGGGCAACATCTCCGCCGCGCGCTTCTCGCGGCGTGCGAACCTCTTATTGCCCCTCTTCCCCTTCGCCCTAGATGGAGGCGGCTTTTTCTTCATGGTGAGTAGGAGTTGCAGCGCCAGTGGTTGTAGTTCTTCACCCGCGGGCAGCGGCTGACCTTCTGGATCCAGAGATCGAGCCAGCGCGGCTCACGCAGGCACATGATATAGCCGATCGCGTGCAGGACCAGCGCAGTCACGATCGCCCAGAACGACTTGGTGATCAGGAACACTTCGGTGGTCACGACGAGGTTCAGCACGAAGAAGGAATAGCTCACCCCCGCAAACATCTGCGGGCGGGCGAGGGCGTTGAAGACGATGTCGCGTTCGATGCCGGCCATGCTGTCCTATCCCGCCGTCCGCGCCGCCATCTGGATGCCGCCCACGATCGTGGCGGCGCCGAACAGGATGAAGCAGCCGACAATCACGGTGATGCCGTGCTTCCAGTTCATCCGGCCGGTCAGCATCATGAAGCCAACGAATGCCACGGCGATGACAGCCACGGCTGTCGCAATCCCGCCTTCCATCGTGCCGCGCACCCAGTTCACGGCGCCCAGGATAGGCCCCGATCCCTGCGGCCCGCCGACCTGCGCAAGCGCTTCCTGCGCCGTCAGCGTCGCGAGAATTGAGAAGGCTGTGAGCCTGCGGACAAAGGACATCACCTGGTCTCCGGCAAACTGGTCTTGGCGAGGTAATCCATGACGGCCGCGACATACTTGCGTGTCTCGGCATAGGGCGGCACGCCGTCGTACTTCTTCACGGCCTCGGGGCCGGCATTGTAGGCGGCTACCGCCAGTTCCACGTCATTGTCGAACATGACAAGCATCTTGCGCAGATAGGCTGCGCCGCCATGAGCGTTCTGGGCTGGATCATGCGCATCGACGCCGAGATCGCCTGCGGTCCCCGGCATCAACTGCATCATGCCAATCGCCCCTTTCGGCGATACGGCGTCCTGGCGGAAGCGTGACTCGACATAAGCGATTGCCTCCAGCAGGCGCGGCGAGAGGTCGCTGGCTTCACCCGCCCGCTCGAGCAGAGGCTGTGCCGAGGTCGGGGCGCCGACCTTCACGCTCGCGCGTTCGGGGACGATCGACTTCGCGCCCTCGGGCGTGAATATGCTCGGCCCCGCGACCGAGCTAATGCCGGATGGGCCAACCTCGATAACCTGTGCAAAGGCCGGGAGGCTGAAGGAGGCCGCTGACACGGCGAGGCCGATCGCTCTGGAGAGCGCGGACCGCTGTGGCGGGTTCCTTCCGACCATGCGCCGACCCCTTGTGGCTGATCTGCCACGCTAGCCCACCGGATTGGCGGAAGTCGAGTTCTGAGGCGCCGGAATCGCCTGATTTTACATGCTGTTTCTGTAAGGATTCCCCAGATGCGGGACGGTCTGGCCGGGCCAGCGCCCACCGGGATGGGATCAGCCCCGTCCTCGCATGAACCCCGCGACCAGGGCCTCGACGATCTCGGTCTCGGAAACCGGCTTGGCGAAGATGCTGTTGGCGCCTGCTTCTTCGACCTGCCGGTCATAATGGGGCGACAACTCGTCCATCAGTGCACAGACGACGATGTCCGGTGATACGGCCCGTATCTCCCTGATCAGGTCGAGCGCGGCGGGGTCTCCTGACTCTATCGCCAGCACGACTGCCCAGGGGCCCTGCAGCATGCTGGTCACCTCGACCGGCGAGCTGGCGTGCATGACCCTCCAGTGAAGACTCGCGAGGGCGTTCTCCAGAACGCGACGGGTCTGGGGGTCCGGCTCGAGAATGATGCAGTGAGTCACAAAGGCCGGCCGGAGAAATTTGGGACTTATCTGAACAAGCATGGCGCAGGGAAAGCGCCAACTCCGGGGAAACCCGACGCGCGATTCGAAACTGCTTTGATATCAGGATGTTCGCGGAAACAGGGTCAGATGTCCTTCGCCGATTTCAGGAAGCTTCGGTGTTCTGGCGCTGCGATTGCTATCAGCGCCGCCGCCCGCGCCGCGCTGTCCAGCCCGCGCAGTTCGGCGACGCCGTGTTCAGTGACAACGGTATCAATCAGCGCGCCGGGAACGGACGGCGTCTGCAGCGCCGGAACGATGCGCGATGCACCGCCGCTGGTTGCCTGCAGCGCGATGATCGATCGGCCGCCGGGCGATAGCGATGCGCCGCGTATGTAGTCCGGGGCGCCGCCTATGCTGCTCACGCGCCGGCCGGCGCGCCATTCGAGATTGAGGTTGCCTGCAAGATCGACTTCCAGCGCTGATCCGATCGAGATGAAGTTCGCTATCGCCGCGAGCTTCTCGTGGCTGTGCGTTTCGAGCGCCGAGCGGAACAGGAAGCCGGATCGCGGCAGCCAGGTCTGGAACGCCTCATCACCCCACGCAATTCCGGTGACATGTTCCGCGTCCGGATCAAGCGCGCCGCTTTCGGCGAGCTGCTGGTATTCGCCAGTGATGATGCCCGAATGAACCTTCAACCCGCGATGCAGTCGCAGAGCTGCAGCGATTGCGGCGGGCGTATCGCCGATGCCCGACTGGATCGTTGCACCGTCAGGAACCAGTGCGGCGGCGCGGGCCGCTATCTTTTCAACGACGGCGTTCTGGCGGGGCGACGACGCCGTCAGCAACTGTTGTTTGATCGGGATGGCGAGGTCGATCGCCTCGGCGGGAATGCTCTCTGCGCCGGGAAGATATGGCATGCGCTCGTTCACGAACGCCACACGCCGCCCGGCGTTCGGCCAGACCAGCGAAGGCATGTCGCACGAGAGGCTGAACGAGAATGCGCCATGCGCATCAGGCTGCGAGACGTGAAAGATCGCGACGTCGAACTTCATCCGCGACAGCGTCACGCCGATCTCCGAATAGGGCCTCGCCATGATTTGTGTGCGACCGGAAGCGATGGACGGCTCGAGCGCCAGTGAAGCCATGAAGGTCGTCAGCGTGTGACCGTTCGGAAGTGATCCGTAATCGAATCCATTGATGCCGGGGATGAGGCATGACCAGAGATCGAGCCTGCTGATCAGCCCTGAATCGTTCTTTAGCGCCTCATAAAATGTCGCGCATTCGCCAGGACCGCCCTGGAAGAACACGCGCTGCCCCTGCTTCAGGCTGCGCAGCAGGTCTTCCGTCGATCCGGTTCTCACGCCAGCCCAGCCAAGCTCAACAGGCGCCGGGCGCGCTCAACGACGGGCTGATCGATCATCCTGCCATTGTGCGAGACGACGCCGTCGGTGCGGCCTTCCCATGCGGCGAGGATTGCGCGCGCTTCCGCGATCTGTTCCTCGCTCGCGCCAAAGCACTGGTTCAGCACGGCCACCTGATTGGGATGGATGCACATGGCGCCGGTCAGCCCCATGGCGTGTGAGCGCTGGGCTTCCTTGGCGAAGGCGTCGAGATCGGTGAAGTTGGCGATGCCGGTCGCCATGCCGATCCCCATCAGGCCACGCGCCGAGGCGGCATAGGCGATCGTCTGTGCGGCAAGGCCGAGCGCAAGCGGGGCAGGCGGCCTGCCGAGCGACAGGGCGAAATCCTCGCTGCCAAGCGACAGGCCGATGAGGCGCGGCCCCTCGGCGATGGCCGTCACACGTTCCAGCGCGCGTGGGCTTTCGATGACAGCGATGGTCCTGATCGTGTTGCGGTCCATCCCGCGCTCGTATTCGAGCGCGTCGAGCATCGCGGACAGGCTTTCGAGGTCGGTTGCCCGTTCCGTCTTGGGCAGCACGATTGCCGCAAGGCCCGGATGCACGACGGCTTCGAGATCGTCCGCGAGATATTGAGCGTCGTTGTTGACGCGCACGGTCACGGTGGCGCCGTTGGCGTGCAGCGTCTTTACGGCGTCGGTCGCCTGCAGTCGCGCGGCGGCCTTGGCTTCCGGCTGGGTCGAATCCTCAAGATCGACGATGATCGCGTCGGCGCCGCGCGTATGCGCTTTTTCCCAGCGCTGGCGCGCAGCCGCGGGGACGAAAAGCATCGAACGCCAGGTCTTCATCAGGCCACACCAATCTTGCCGGTCATTGCCACATAGCCATCGCCATCCGCCGCCCATACGTCGGCGCCGGTGTCTGTATCGACCAGATTCACAGTGAAGGGCGCAAGGTCGAAGACCGGGCGCTGTGCGCGAAACGCGAACGTCGCGAGTTTGTCATGCGGCCGGTGACGCCTGAAATGATCCACCAGCAGGGTGGCGAGCAACGGGCCGTGGACGACCAGGCCGGGATATCCCTCAACCTGCATCGCATAGTCGCGGTCGTAATGGATGCGATGGGCGTTGTAGGTCAGCGCCGAAAAGCGAAAAAGCAGGGTGGCGGTCGGTTCGATCGTGCGCGAGACCTGCGCTTCCCGCCGTTCGCCCGGCGGCAAGGGCTGCGCATTGCCGCTCTTCTCGCGAAACACGATGTCCATGTCCTCGGTTATGAAAAGTGTGCTGTCGGCAAACACTTCATGGCGAAGCGTCAGGAAGGCCAGCCGTCCCGTGCGTCCCGTCTTCTCGGACAAATCAGCAATCGTCGTCACGCGCTTCACATTGGCGCCGAACGGAATGCTCGTGTGAAACTGCACGCGACTCCCGGCGGCCATCCGCATCGGAAGATCAATCGGCGGCGTCAGCCCGCCGCGCTTGGGATGCCCGTCTTCGCCCATCTCGGCCTGCGCTGCCCCCGGCGCGAAGCACAGATAATGCCCCAGCGGCGGTACTTCTCTTTCCGGTCCGCGATCCAGCATCGCCGCGAGCCGGTCAAATGGACCTTGTGCGACGAAATCCTCTGCCGTCTCGCTCCGGCCAATCCAGTCGGAAGGGTTCACAGCGCTCATCAGAACGACTTCGGCATGCCGAGCACATGCGTCGCCACATGGCTCAGGATCAGGTTGGTGGAGATGGGAGCTACCTGGTAAAGGCGCGTCTCGCGGAACTTGCGTTCGATATCGTATTCCTCCGCGAAGCCGAAGCCGCCATGGGTCTGGATGCAGACGTCGGCTGCATACCAGCTCGCTTCCGACGCCGTCATCTTCGCCATGTTCGCTTCAGAGCCGCATGGCTCGCCTGCGTCAAACAATGTCGCGGCGTGATCGACCATCAGGTTCGCCGCCGTTACCTGGACATGCGCGCGGGCGATCGGGAATTGCACGCCCTGGTTCTCGCCGATTGGCGCGCCGAACACGGAACGATCCTTCGCATAGGCAGAGGCGCGATCGACGAAGAACTTGCCATCGCCGATGCACTCCGATGCGATCAGGATCCGCTCAGCATTCATGCCGTCGATGATGTATCTGAAGCCCGACCCTTCCTTCCCGATCAGGTTCTCGGCCGGCACTTCGAGATTGTCGAAGAACAGTTCGGTCGTTGCATGGTTCAGCATCGTGCGGACCGGCTTGATCGTGAGGCCCTTGCCCTTCGCCTCGCGCATTTCGACCAGCAGCACGCTCATGCCGTCGGAGGTCTTGCCATTATCCTCGCGCGGGCTCGTGCGGCAGAGCAGGACCATCAGGTCCGAATGCTCGGCGCGGCTGATCCAGATCTTGGAGCCGTTGACGACATACTTGTCGCCCTGCCGTTTCGCGAAGGTCTGGATACGCGTGGTGTCCGTGCCGCTTGTCGGTTCGGTGACGCCGAAGGCCTGCAGGCGCAATTCGCCGCTGGCGATCTTCGGGAGGTATTTCTGCTTCTGCGCTTCCGATCCGTGGCGGAGCAGTGTGCCCATCGTGTACATCTGGGCATGGCATGCTGCGCCATTGCAGCCGGAGCGATGGATTTCCTCCAGCACGGCACAGGCAGCTGAAATACCCAGTCCGGCGCCGCCATATTCCTCGGGGATCAGGACGGAGAGCCATCCGGCATCCGTCAGCGCCTTCACGAATTCGGTTGGATAGGCGCGTTCGCGGTCCAGCGCGCGCCAGTATGGGCCCGGAAAGCGGGCGCACAACTTGCGTACCGCTTCTCTGATCTCGGGATGGGTCTCGGCCTTGCTCATGGGGGCAGAGTGTCATCCCGGCCTCGCCCGGCCAAGCCGTTGCCGTCACCGAAGAGACCGCTATTGTGCCCCGCGATTCAAGGGACAAAGCCATGACCAAGCTCCGCCGCGCCGCCATCGTCAGCCCGCTTCGTACGGCGGTGGGCAAGTTCCAGGGCGCGCTGTCGACGCTCAATGCGGGTGATCTCGGCGCGATTGTCCTGAAAGCGCTGGTCGAGCGGACGAAGATCAACCCCGAGAGGATCGACGATGTGATCTTCGCGCAGGGCTATGCCAGCGGCGAGGCCCCAGCCATTGGCCGCTGGGCCGCGCTGGCGGCGGGCTACCCGATCAGCGTGCCTGGCTATCAGCTCGACCGCCGCTGCGGCTCGGGACTGCAGGCCGTGGTTGAAGCTGCGATGTTCGTCCAGACTGGCGCGGCTGACGTCGTCGTCGCCGGCGGTGCTGAGAGTATGACGAACGTCGAATACTATTCGACCACGATGCGCTCCGGCGCCCGCATGGGCGACGTGACGTTCTATGATCGCCTCGCACGTGGCCGCGTGATGTCACAGCCGGTCAGCCGCTTTGGCGTGATCACTGGCATGATCGAGACGGCGGAAAACCTCGCCAGGGACTATCAGATCCCGCGCGAAGCCTGCGACGAATACGCTGCGCGCAGCCATCAGCGCGCCGCCGCTGCTTGGAAGGAAGGCAAGTTCGAGAACGAACTCGTGCCTGTCTCCGTGCCGCAGAAGAAGGGCGATCCGATCATCTTCAAGACCGACGAAGGCGTGCGCGGGGATGCGACAGCCGCATCGCTCGGTCAGCTCAAGCCGATCGAGAAGGGCGGCGTTGTGACGGCGGGCAACGCTTCGCAGCAGAACGATGCCGCTGCAGCCTGCCTCGTTGTGGCGGAAGACAAGCTGGAAGAACTCGGCCTCGAGCCGATGGGCTGGTTCGTTGGCTGGGCCGCGGCTGGCGTCGAGCCGTCACGCATGGGTATCGGCCCGGTGCCGGCCGTTGAGCGACTGTTCCAGCGCACCGGCCTCAAATGGAAAGACATCGATCTCGTCGAGCTCAACGAGGCTTTCGCGCCGCAGGTTCTGGCCGTGCTGAAGGGCTGGAACTGGAACGACGCCGACAAGCTCAACGTCAACGGGTCGGGCATCTCGCTTGGCCACCCGATCGGCGCCACGGGCGGCCGCATCCTCGCAAACCTGATGAACGAAATGCACCGTCGCGAAGTGCGCTATGGCCTTGAGACAATGTGTATCGGCGGCGGGCAGGGCATTGCCGCTGTGTTCGAGCGCGCGGCGTAACTATTCGGTCCGCAGCTTCGTTCCATCGACCGGATTGATTGGATAGCCGGCCGCCTTCTTGAAGTTGTCGACGCGCTGGCGTGCCTGCTGCACGGCGGGCGCTTCTGTCCAGTTCTTCGGCGGGTTCAGGATGCGGCCGAAGAACTCCATCGCGACGAGGAAGCGCGGCGGGATCGACGGGCCGACATGGTCCGCGCCCTTCACCAGCCGGTATTCATGGCTGATGCCCTTGTCGAACAGTATGCGGTGAACGAATTCCGTACCCTGGTGCAGGAAGAACATGTCCTGGTCGCCGGCTTCCAGATAGATGCCGAGTCCGACAAGCCTGTCCGGGTTGTTGTTCGCGATCGTCGCGGGATTGTTCTCGGCCCAGTAGGCCTCGTCCAGCGGCTTGCCGTAAATGGTTTGGAAAAGAGCGTCGTCGCGCCAGAAGCGATCGCGCAGCTTGATGTCCTTGTAGGTCAGTGCCGGTTCGATGCCCGGCTCCATGCTCGCCACGGCCTGGAAGATGTCGGGATGCTTGAAGGCAATGCGCAGCGAGCCCATTCCGCCCATCGAGATGCCAGTGATGAGTGTGCCTTCACGCCCCTTCACCACGTTGTAGTCCTTGCGCATCTTCGCGAGCAGGTCGTTGACGATGAACGTCTCCCACTTCTGGGAGCCATCGCGGTAATCCATGTAGAAGGAGCGGCCAGCCGACGGCATCACGGAAACGGCAGCCGGGATAAGACCCTGCTCGATCGCCTTCTCGAGTGACTCCGCCATCGTCGTCATGTTGTCGCTTGATCCGCCGCCGCCATGCAGCTGGATCACGAGCGGATAGGCTTCGGCGCGCTTCGCGTCATAGCCGGGCGGCGTATAGACGGCGAGATCGACGGGCGAGGGCACGTTCTGTGACTCGATCTTCACATGCACGAGCTTGCCTTCAAGCGCATGTGCGGACGGCGCGCCCAGCACGGCGCAGGCAAGGGCGGCGGCGCGGAACAGGTTCATCGTGTTCTCCCATTATTGGAGGACAACATGTGATACCGGTCAGTCTCGTGCAACTGGCTGCTTGCTGGTTATGCGGCAGCGTCACGCCTTTTCCTCCATCCTCTGGCGAAGGCCCCTAAGGATCCGGCGCCAGATGGATTTGCGCGGCGGCTCGGGCGGTTTGAGCCTGGCAGTCACATAGTCGAACACCTTGTCTGGCACACTGACCGGGCAAGCCTTCTCGAGCCCGACGAAGCCAGGCGACGAATTGGCCTCGCAGATGCGATAGCCCTTCTCGTCGTACAGCACATCGATGCCGGCGATCTCGAGCCGCAAGGCCTTCGTCGCCTCGATCGCAAGCTCCGCCATCTCAGGCGGAGGATGGACGCGTTCGCCGACGCCACCCAGCGAGATGGTGGACTTGAAGTTCCCAGTGACAGAGCGACGCTCCATTGCCGCGGCAATCTCGTTCCCGATCACCAGGAGCCGGACATCACGGCCATGGCTTGCCGCGACATACTGTTGGAAGATGAAGTCTAACTGGTTGCCAGCATCGCCAAGCAGGCTCGCGAGATCGTCGAATTGATCCCGATTCTGCCAGAGCACGACGCCGGCGCCGCGCGTGGATCGCAGTTTCTTGACGACAACGGGGAAGCCCAACTCGCGTTCAATCACGTCTATGTCGACAGGAAATTTGGCGAGGATCGTCTTGGGTATGGGCAGGCCTGACGCAGAGAGCAGCTGCAGCGCCTGCAGCCTGTCGGCGCAGACGTCCACGGCGTCGGCTCCGTTGATCATCGCAACGCCCATGCGCTCGAACTGCCTTATGACAGCGAGCGCGAAGTATGTGGTTTCGCTGCCCGTACGCGGAATGATGAAGTCCGGCCGCGGAAGCTTGCCGCCCGCATACTCCGCCCGCCATTCGCGTTCGGTCGAGACGATCAGCTCGAAGGCGCGCGGGCGCAGCGCATCGAGACGGATGCCGCGCCGTTTGCCGGCCTCGACAAAGCGGCGGATCTCCGGTGCTTCGGGAACTCCGTCCGCGGCGTCGCTATGAAACAACAGCCAGCCGCGCATGGGGTGCGTTGATCTTGGCCAGTATCGCCCCCCTTTTCCCCGTATTTCAAATCTAGTCCACTTTTGAAACGTGCCTGCCTTCAGGGGCGTTTTTGTGACGAGCGGATTTGAACTGACCTGTCACCGCTTGTACGGAACCACTTCCGGCAGTGTCCCGATATGGCGCGTGGAAACGTGCAAAAGCCTCTGGGCAGCCCCTGCGGGATCGGCCCAGCTGTGCTCTAGTGCACGGACGGGCGGTGGGGGGTCAACGGTGGCGGACAAGTCCAACCCTGAGCTGACAAGCTTGGCGAAAGCGGCGCTTATCGCCGCCCCGTGCGTGCTCGCAGGCTATCTCGCGCGCCTCTTGATCGACACGCTGATCGCGGGGCAGGTCCCGTTCGTCACCTTCTATCCCGCCGTCATGGCTGCGTCGCTGATCGCCGGTTTCCGGGCGGGGTTCTTGACCGTCGCAGCATCAACGCCCCTGGCGATCTTCGCATTCGGCGTTCAATACCCCTACGCGACCACGATCATCTGGCTGATCCTGGCGTCGGTCGTTGCCGCCGGATGCGGACTTGCGCATGAACTGCGCGCTCGGCTGCAAATTGAGCGCGATGAGCTCAGCCGCACGAAGCAGAAGCTGGAACTTGTCATCCGTGAACAGACTCATCGCGCCAAGAACACGTTCGCGATCCTCAACGCCCTTGCACAACAATCCGCGCAGGGCGCCGCCAATGTCGAGGACTTCCGGGACAGGCTGACCGAGCGGGTGAGGGCGCTGTCTGCCGCCTACAGCCTCATGTCGTCTTCCGAGCCGGATGCGCCATTGCTGCTGGATCAGCTGGTGCGTCTCGCCCTGGCGCCTTTCAGCGAATCGTATGCGAACCGTCTGAAGGTCGTGGGCGGACCATCGATTCAGTTAGCCCCGTCAGCCGCCATTCCGCTGGCGCTCTGCCTGCACGAGCTCGCGACCAATGCGGTCAAGTACGGAGCCCTGTCGACCAGTGACGGCCGTGTCGAATGCGATTGGGTCGAGCGGGCGCCGGGCGCCTACACCCTGCGCTGGACGGAAGCGGGAGGACCTGCCGTGGCAAAGCCCAGGTCATCCGGTTTCGGCGCGCGAATGATCGGCGCGGCGCTGAACGGGGTACCGGGAGGTGGCGCCATTCTGAAGTTCGAGCCCGAAGGCGTGCGATGCGAACTCGCCTTCAACAGCAACTAGCCACATTCCAATGCCCTGAAAGACAAGGATGTAACGCCAGCTGTAACGTCAGTGTGACGGTTATTCACTTACGCGGACAGGTTCGAGCAAGCCAAGTGAACCTATCGGGCTGGCTTCTTCGCTCTCCTCCTCCTGTAAGGGGCCTGGCCGAATCCAACTGCCGCGGCAGGCGCAATTGCTCCTGCCGCGGCTGCGTTGGTTTGCCGGGATGGGCGATTTTGCCGGAAGGCTGGCTGGGTTGGCGGTTACGCCAGCCCAGATCGAGCTGCTGTCGAGGTCGTAGCTGGCGATCACCTGTGCTTCCAGGTTGGTGTGCTTCTGACCTTTCACGACCAGCAGGCTCTCGAAGTCCTGATCCTTGGGAGTCTTCTTCTCGAAGCGCTCGAGGGACTCGATCCGCGACAACGTTTCCGCGACCCCCATGACGGCCGCGTCCCGCGTGCCGGACACGATGGCAATCCTGTTTCCGCCGGGACCCTCGAACGTCGAGAAGAATCCGTAATCGCTGTACATGTTGTCGCCCGGCGCCGCGAGGAATGCCTCGCTGGTATAGGTACGCCCGGTCTTGCGATCGACGATCTGGTCATAGGTCTCGCCGAAGGCAAAGCGCGACTGCGAGAAGACCGGGTCGCGCAAGGGTCCGAGGCCGCTCAGCAGGCCGATATAGATGATGTCGTCGGTCTTCAAGCGTTCCGGTGTCAGTTCGGATGCCAGGCTGACCTCGACTTTCCGACCCTCGCGTAGCAGCGGCGCTAGATCGGTCAGCGCATAGGCAGCCGAGGCGGGCAGGTATTGCATGGCGATGTCGGAATAGCGATCGAACGCAGCAGGATCCCCCCGCTGGCTGTGGATCAGGTCTTCCTTGGAATTGATGGTGAAGTCGCGCACCAGCCGCTTGAGCTTCACGCGATCCTCGTACTCGCCGAACATGTAATAGTCGCCGACGACGATCAGCAGCGGCCGGGGGCTGTTGGCGATGTCCCCCCAGATGCCTGTGTTTGCGATCTGGCTTTTCTCTGCCGGCCGGCTTGCAAAGACTGCCCAAGCGGCGATGTTCGCACCGATGGCAAGGACCGCGATGCCGGCGGCGATCAACGCCCAGCGCATCCGGGATTGCGGGGGCGTCGGGGCGGCAATTGATGGTTCGCTAGTAGTTGATGTGCCGGCCGCGATGGCCGCCGTCTCGCCCGTGTCATTCGACGCGGCGACGATGCGATAATCACCTTTCGGAATGTCGAGCCGCACGCCGCCCGGCGAGCCATTGCGCAGATAGAAGTCATCGAGGCGCTTGCGAAGGCGGTGAATATAGACGCGCGCCACGGGGTCATCGCGCATCGCTTCGGGATCGCTCTTGCCGAAGACGGCGAGGGCAATTTCTGCCTCTTTAGGCGGACGGTTGTCCGCAGAGCGGGCGGCAAGGAAATCGAACAGCTCGACCAGCCGGCCGGTCGCGCCAAGCACGCCCGACTCGCGCACCCGCGTGATCTCCGCCAGCGTGGCGTGATCGAGCGCGTTGATCGGTTCGGTGGCCGTAACGGTCATGTAACATCCAGAACTGCAGGCAATTAGAATAGTCGAAGGAGTGGGTCGGAGTCCTGGCCCCTGTGCTTCAGGCCGTCGCGACGTCGCGGCCGTGGAGGCTTCACACGCGCCCGACCCCTACGTCAATTGCCGCACGGCAGCGCTCGCGACCTCGTGCACAGGCCATGTAGGTCGCCATCAAAACGGGGTAAATTCTTGCGCTGGTTGCGGTCAGCCGACCGACTTCGCCGGGCGTGACGCAAGCCGGGCCGCCATCTCCGCGCAGGTGGCTTCAAGCTGTGGCCGGATCTTCGCCAGGATTTCCAAGGCGATCTTGATCAGGCCGGCCTTTGCCTGACTCTCCATCTCCTCGCACAGCGCGGCCAGGCGAGCTGCGCCTGAGGACAGAGCCATCGACTTGAGGAAGTGGGCCTGTTTGGCGAGTGCGGCGGCGTCGCCGCTGCTGGCAAACGTCTCCAACTTGAACACGGCGTCGGGCGCCTGGCCCAGGAAGAGCTTCCAGACCTTGGACACGACATCCCGGCCGGACCGGGCGCCGACGGCTTCCATTGTCGCGACCGCGTCATCGTCGATCAGCGGCGCATCGCAGGGAGCTTCGGGCTGGCTGGCGACCGGGGCTGGCGGAAGGAGGCCTGTGCCAGTCCCGACCGACTTCAGCGCTTCGCTCAGGCGGGAGGAGGTGAATGGCTTCGTCATGTGACGGTCGGCGCCGGCCACGGCCCATGCATCGGCGTCCGCGCCGCGCACCTGTGCGGTCAGCGCCACGATGAAGGCGCGCTTACCGGTTGTTGCCTCACGATGGCGGATCAGCTTGGTCGCCGTGAAGCCGTCCATCTCCGGCATCGAGCCGTCCATAAAGATGACATCATAGGCCTTCTTCGAAGCCGCATCGACGGCGTCGACGCCGTTGTTCACGAAGTCGCCCTCCGCGCCGAGGCTCAGCAGCGCCTCGCGAAGCACTTCGCGGTTCACAGCATTGTCGTCGACGGCGAGAATGGAGAGATGGCCGAAAGTTTCTGTTGGGCTTGCGGGATGATTGGACGCCAGCGCACCGGCTCCCCGGAATTCGAGACGAGCGGCGCGGTTGATGAAGTCCCACAATACCTGCCGTCCGAGGGGCAGGGGCAGAAGGTCGACTGCCGCGCCATTGCGGATAAGGCCGTCGGCTCGGCTATCGCCAACATCGGTGAGGCAGATCGTATGTGCTCCCGGAGCGCCGCCATGTCTGGCAAGCAGGTCCGACAGCGTCAGGACGATTTCTCCGGCGTTTGCCTTTTCCGGTGAATCGACGATGCGCGGGTTCAGTCCGAGATCGCGGAGCGCGGCCACGAGGCATTGAGTCAGCAACGGACTATTGAGGGCGAGGGCGACAGGCAGGCTGCCGGCCTGTGGCCACGGCGGGGCAGCCGCCTCCACCGCGAGCGACACGACGACGGAGAAGACCGACCCTCTTCCTGGCTCTGAGGTGACGACGATGTCGCCTCCCATCGCGTCGACGAGACGTTTGCAGACGGTGAGGCCGAGGCCGGTGCCGCCAAACTTGCGGGTGGTCGACTGATCGGCCTGACTGAACGCCTCGAAGATCACGCCGATGCGCGAAGCTTCGATGCCAACACCCGTGTCTGTGACAGCGAAGCGGAGGCGGGCCCGGTCGCCGCCGGACTCGGCTGAGACATCAATCGTGACGCCGCCTGCTTCCGTAAACTTGAGCGCATTGTTGACCAGGTTGGTGACGACCTGGTTGAGACGGGTCGGATCACCGATAACGAGCGCGGGAACGTTGGCGGCTACGCGTATTGCCAGCTCGAGGTTCTTCGACCGCGCTTTTTCCCAGAACAGGCTGGCGACGTCCTCCACCATGGCTTCGGGGGAGAAGGGGACGGCCTCGAGGTCGAGCTTGCCGGCCTCGATCTTCGACAGGTCGAGAATGTCGTTGATAATCGTCAGCAGGCTGGCGCCTGAGCGCGTGATGATCTCCGCATAGCGGCGATGGCGCGGTGGGAGATCGGCCGAGGCGAGCATTTCCGCCATCACCATCATGCCGTTCATCGGCGTCCGGATCTCGTGACTCATCGTGGCGAGGAAGTCCGACTTCGCGGCATTGGCGGCTTCCGCGTCCTCTTTCGCAAGCCGGAGATCGTGCGTGCGTTCCTCGACGGTCTGTTCCAGCGTTTCCATGTGATGCGCGATGCGGCGATCGCGTTCATGGATGTTATCGATCATGCCGTTGAAGGCCTGGCCCAGCACGGCCGTCTCGTCGCGTCGGCGCGTGGGGGCGACGCGATGGGAGAAGTCCTGCCTGGCGCCGACCTCGGCCATCACGGCAGCGAGTTCGCGCAGAGGACGCGTGATGCGGCTTATCGAGAACTGGGCGATGGCCACGCCGCCGCCGATGGCGACCAGCGCCACGAGCGCCGTCCAGCTCAGCGTCGCGAACAGGTCGGAGCGTAGGTCGCTGATATCGGCGAGCACGTAGAGCTTGCCGATCTGCTCGCCGCCCTTGAGCACCGGCATCGACACGGAGCCGCGGTCCGCGTTCAGCAGTTCCAGGCCAGCCAGGGCGCGCAGGTTGGCGGTCTTGCCGCGCAGGGACGCGCCTGCGCCGAGCTGGGCCAGGACTTCGCCTTGCGTGTCCTCGACCGACATGAAGATGACAGACCGCAGGTCGCGCATGCCGCGCATGAAATCGAGCGCCGCCCGTCGGTCCTTGGCGGCGAGGGGATCGGCCACGGCGGCGGAGTAGGCGGAGGCTGCGGCCTCGATCATTTCCGCGCGAGCATCGGCCGCGCGGCGCAGATCACGAAAAGCCCCCGCCGTAGACGCGGACATCACCGCCGCGAAAATCACGATGGCGATAACCAGCGAAAGCCGGAACCGTATCGACCGGCGAAATGTAACAGCAAAGGATTTCATGGTTTCGCAGGCTGATTCCCCGAGGGCCCGACGCTCGCATGGCGACCTGTTGGGTTGGTTAACGCCTGGAAGCACTTGTCCGGGTAGGCCCAGAATTGTCCGGTATGATGAACGCTTCCTTTAGTATGTTCCGGTAGCATTATCCTCCGGGGGTGGAATATGGGCGAAGCAGCCGCCCGCGCCAGCTCGTAAGGATGATTGGTGCGCAACTTCGGGCAGGACCTACGGGGAAGCATGGCGCTGTTCGCGCTAGGGCTTATGCTTGTCGCCGCATTCATCGTTGGCGGCATCGTCGATTACATGTCGCTTTCGAACCAGAAGCAGCAGCTGCAGGGCGTGGCGGATCGTGCCGCGATCGCGGCGGCGCAGGAGCTGGTGGTGTTCAAAGGATCAGACGGCCGCGTCACGTCGGTGGCGACGGCATTCGTCAACTCCAACTACACGGCGAAAGCTCACACAACGAAGGCCGAGATCATCGAGAAGGGCGGGGCAGTGAAAGTTACGGTCGTTGCAGACCCCCAAACCTACTTCCCCGGCCCGATTGCGCAGAACGTCAAAGAGGTCAAAGTCGAGTCCACTGCTGAGATACACGGCGGAGGTTACGTCTGCATGATCGGTCTTTCGGAGACCGAGCCAGCGACGCTGGACATGTATGACAACGCCCGTGTGACTGCGGAAAACTGCGCCATCTACTCCAATTCGAGGTCCAAGTCGTCGCTCAATCTGCACAACCTTGCGCGGGTGAAGGCCGATCTGTTGTGCGTTGCAGGTGGAGTCAAAGGGCCGCTTTCGGCCGTGACGCCCAACGAACCGATCCAGGATTGCTCGCCAATCCAGGATCCGCTGCGAGACCGCGCGATGCCAAAGTACGGCCTGCTGAAATGCGACCACCTGAAGACTGTTTTGGTCACGCCTCTTAGCGGCAAGATGAAGCTGAAGCCTGGCGTCTACTGTGGCGGAATCAACGTCGCTGGGGGCGACGTCGAACTGGAGCCGGGCGTTTACATTCTGAATAATGGTCCCTTGATCGTCACCATGAACGGCACGTTGTCCGGCGAAAACGTGGGGTTTTTCCTGACGGGAGACGTTGGAGTCTCGACCATACAATTTCTGCCTTCGAGCAACATATCCCTTACCGCTCCAAAGACGGGAGATATGGCGGGACTGTTGTTTTACGAAGACAAGAATATCCTCTTCAAAGTACCGCACCGGATCGCGAGCAACAACGCCCGCAATCTGGTTGGAACATTCTATCTTCCTTCGAGCACGCTCACGATTGACGCAAAGAACCCGATCGCCGACCAGTCCGATTTCACCGTCATTATTGCCCGCAAGTTCGATATGAAGAATGGACCGGAGCTTGTCCTCAACACGGACTATGAAAGCAGCCCTATCCCGGTACCCGCAGGCGTCGGGAACAACAGCCGCCCGATCGTCAAGCTTGCCGCCGGTAGTTAGTCATTTCCTTAGTGTATGTCGGCTAAAAGTCACAACCGCGGTCATCCGCGTTGGACGGTAGTAAATGTTCTACAAACAAGCACTTTTGGTCGATGATGATCCCGTCTTCCGCGCCCTGGCGGAAGATGTCGTGCTTGATTGCGGGGTCGGTCAGGTGGCGATGGCCGAGTCCGGACTGGAAGCGCTGGCCAGGCTGGACGAAGGTCTGCAGCCTGATCTGCTGATCTCGGATCTCAACATGCCAGCGCATGATGGCGTGAGCCTTATCCGCTCGCTCGCAGAGCGGCGCTTCCCGGGCAAGGTTCTCATCGTTTCCGGCGAGGCGGGTTCGATAATCGAGACTGTTGCGAAGCTCGCGAAGATGCAGGGGCTCAATATCATCGGGTCAATCCGCAAGCCGCTCACGGTGGAGGTGGTTCAGGCGGCGCTGGCATGCGGCGGGCCGGTTGCGAGGAAGCAGGACTACACGCCGGTGCAGCCGGTCCTGCTCGACGCCGCGATCAATGGTGGCGCGCTGCATCCGTTCTTCCAGGCCAAAGTTTCGATGACGACAGGGCAGATCACGGGCGCCGAGGCGCTCGCCCGGATCGCGGTGTCGCCGACTGAATTCGTCAACCCGGCTCCGTACATCGAGCTCGCCGAGCGCAGCAATCGCATTGATGATCTGACCCTCGTGCTGACGCGCATCGTCGCGCTTCATGCCAAAGGCTTCTTCGTCGGCGGCAAGCCCATGCCGGTGTCGATCAACATCTCTCCGGTGTCGCTCACGCGCATCAGCTTCCCGGACATGATGGCCAATGCGGTGCAGCAGGTCGGCTTGTCGCCATCGCGGGTGACGCTCGAAGTCACCGAGACGCGCCTTCTGGAGTATGGCGCTGAAGCGCTAGATGTCTTCGCGCGACTTCGCATGATGGGTTTCGGGCTCTCGATCGATGACTTCGGCACTGGGGCGTCGAACATCGACAGGCTCCAGATGTATCCGTTCACCGAGCTAAAAATCGATCAGGCCTTCACGTGCAATGCGTTGGCTGACCGGTTCGCGCGGACCAGCGTCGAGATGAGCGTGCGGCTCGCCCGTGAGCTTGGGCTCAAGATCGTTGCCGAGGGCGTCGAAACCCAGGAGATGTGGGGCTTCCTGGCTGATCTCGGAGTCGATGAGGCGCAGGGCTACCTGCTGTCCAAGCCGTTGCCCCCGGACGAGTTCGTCCAGCTTCTGGCGCGGGGCCTGCCGCAACTGCAACAGTCCCGGCGCGCTTAGCTCACCTCAGGTACGCGGCGTTGCGGCCGTATTTGAGGCGATGAACTTCCGGATATCGCTGCGCGGGTTGTTTTCAACGCGCGTGTGGCTGTCGAAGATCATCGTTGCACGGTTGGTCGCATCGTAAGCCGGCCAGTTCGGGATCAGCTCGTTGTTCGGGTTGCCGGTCTTGGCGAAGGTCGCCCAGGTGGTGGCGAACAGCTTCGTCATGCGACGGCCTTCCGGGTCGCCGCCGCCGGATGGGTTGTTGCGGAAGTTGTTGAACGATGCATCGACGTCGAGGCCGTGCACAGCGCCGAACTTGCCGCCGAAGGTCGGCGAGACCCATTCCCACAGGTACATGTAGGCCGGAGCGCCGCCTGCGGCCGCCTTGCGTTCGGCCTGCGTGATAGCGGACTGACGCGCGCCTGTGTCGGTTAGGAACTGCGCCTGCTTGAGATAGGCGGTCTTCGCCGGACCCTGATAGCCATAGAGCTTCATCAGCTCGTCGGCCTTGCCCGGATAGCGCTGGTTGAAGATGTCCTTGAGGCCCGCGTCGTCGAGGTCCCAGTTGGTGAGGCGCAGGGCGGCGTCCTCCAGCGTGGTGGAAATGATGACCGGCACATCGCGGGACTCCGGCGGAGCCGACGGGTCGAAGGGATGATGGGGCAGGTAGTCGCCTTCCATGACGGGAGAGAACACCGCGCCCTGGAGCGTCGTCTGGGCTTCGAGGATGCGCTCCCATGGAATCTTCTGCAGGTCGCCCATATTCGCCTTGGAGATGTTGAGCGCCTTGAGCAGTTGTTCGGCTGATTTCTGGGCGACGTCTTCGGTCGTGAAGCGGAGCGAAGAGCCGGACTGAACGCCAGCGCGATGGAACAGGCCTTTCGCTTTTGGTGTCGCGAGCAGGCAGGAGGTTTTCGAGCCGCCGCCTGATTGACCGAAGATCATTACCCGCGAGGGATCGCCGCCGAAGTTCGCAATGTTGTCGCGCACCCACTCGAGTGAGGCGACCATGTCCATGACGCCGGCAACGCCGGCATGCTGGAAGTCCTTCGGCGCGCCTGCGGCGACGAGATGGGTGTAGCCAAGTGCGGCGAGGCGGTGGTTCACAGTCACCACGACGACGTCGGCGAGCTTGGCAAGCTGCATGCCGTCATACATCGGGCCGTTGCCGGAGCCGGTGGCCCAGCCGCCGCCATGGAAGCTGACCATCACGGCGCGCTTGGCGTTGTCGGGGCCGGGCGTCCAGACGTTGAGGTTGAGCGCTTCCTCGCCCATGCCGCCGGCGCCGATGTGGCGATCCCACGCGATCATCTGGCCGTAATCACCGGTGATCGGCGAAGGCGTCTGGGGCGAGACGTTGGAATAGCCAAGGCAGGAGCGCACGCCTGCCCACTTGGCCGGCGCCTTCGGCGGCATGAAGCGGTTCTTGCCGGAGGTTGAAGCGCCGTAAGGAATGCCGAAGAAGCATTTGACGCCGGCGTTCGTGATGCCCTGCACCTTGCCGTATTTCGTCTCGACGACGGAGAAGATGCCGGCGCCGGAGCTTCCGCCGCCGAGCGGGCTGCTGGCGGAAGGCGGCTGCTGCGCTTCGGCGATTGGCGGCGCAAATGATGCGGCGACGGCGACAGCGGCGCCTGCTGCGAGGGAACCGGCACGCAGCATGTCGCGGCGGCTGAAGGCCTCGGCAGGTTGCGGTTGCGGAGGGCTGGTCTTGGCGTCTGTCATGAGTGTCTCCCCGTTTGGCCGTTGTGGCGCCGTCGCTGCAGCGCATCATCGATGTGTGGCCGGGGAGATGGCGGATTTTCCGCTCGTTCGAAACAGTCAGCCTTGCATGTGATGTTGGTCCGCCGGTCGGCCTCAAGTCAATCGGGAAGGCGGATGCTCCAACGGAATGTGAGTGCATGATTTCTTTTTCGAAAGACGCGGTGCTAAGACATTCCGGGTTTCTGAAGGCCAGAGTTCTGAAGGAGTGGCTATGGCTATCGAGCTGATCGATCCGGCGGACGCTGGTCTCAACGCGGCGCGGCTGAAGCGCATTCCGCAGTATTTCGATGGCTACATAGAAAAGAAGAAGCTGCCTTGCGTGGCCGCGCTGGTGGCGCGGGGCGGGCAGGTGGCGCACCTGTCGTTCCAGGGCGCGACCCAGATGGGTGGAGGTAAGCCCATCGATGAGGATACGATCTATCGTATCTATTCGATGACAAAGCCGATCACGTCTGTCGCAGCGATGATGCTGTTCGAGGACGGCGTGCTGCGGCTTGACCATGAGGTGTTCCGTTATATTCCGGAATTCCAGGATGTGATGGTGTTCGACGGCGGGACCGTAGAGAATCCGAAGGTACGCAAGCCGGACCGGGCGATCACGGTACGCGACCTGTTCCTGCACACGTCGGGGATCACTTACTCGTTCCTGCAGCAAGGCGTGCCGGACGCGATCTATCGTGCGCGCAAGATCGAGCACGTCACCCACAAGGGTGATCTCAAGAGCTTCTGCGAGGCGATCGCCCAGGCGCCGCTTGCGTTCTCGCCGGGAGACAAGTGGAACTATTCGAACTCGACCGACGTGCTCGGCCGCGTTGTGGAAGTGGCGTCGGGAATGAGCCTCGACGAGTTCTTCCGCAAGCGGATCTTCGGACCGCTGGGCATGATGGACACGTTCTTTCAGGTGCCCGAGGACAAGCTCGACCGGCTGATGGCGTGCTATGCGCGCAATCCGGAGACGGGGGTGATCACGCAGTCCGATCCGGGCGGCAAGGCGAGCAGCTATTCGCGCGCGCCGAATGTTCTCTCGGGTGGAGGCGGCCTGGCCTCAACGATCGGGGACTATTTCAGATTCTGCAAGATGCTCGGGAATGGCGGGGAGCTTGATGGCGTCCGCATCCTCTCGCCGAAGACGCTCGAGTTCATGACGATGAACCATCTGCCGGGCAACAAGACGCTGAAGGACATGGGGGACAAGACGTTCTCCGAGTCGCGGATGGACGGCTCGGGCTTCGGACTCGGCTGGGCGGTGACGACGGATGTGGTGGCGACGACGCAGCCGGGATCGCTTGGAACATTCTCGTGGGGCGGGATGGCCTCGACCTTCTTCTGGATCGATCCGGTGGAGGACTTGATCGCGATCCAGATGACGCAGCTGATGCCTTCGGGCGCCTATCCGATCCGTCCGCAGATGCAGCAGCTGGTCTACGCGGCGATCGAGGAATAGGGCGCAGGGGCGCGTTCCCTGCGGTGACAGGGTTTGCTGATTTTGGATTTCTTTGCGCGCTAGGTGCGCGCTGATTTTCGCGCAGCTTTATCTCCGCTCATCCCGGCGGAAGCCGGGGTCCAGGGCGGCGTGCGCGTGTGTCGCGGGGTTGCGCGAGTCGCGTTGCAGCTCGGTTCCCGGCTTTCGGCGGGATGAGCGGAACAGGGAACGGGCGGTCCCGATGATGGGCCAACCGGGATTCTCGGCGCAGGGCCGAGAATGACTCCGTGGGTATGGCTCGGTTCGTGAGCACGCCTTCGTGGTTCGACGGGCGCACGCTTTGCGTGCTGCTCACCATGAGGGCTGAGAGATAGCTGTCGCTTGCGGCGACGGTATTGGTTTCCTGTTGTTGGGTGTCGTTCTTCGCTCGGGGCAGAAACACGCGCGCCTGACCCGTGTGCCAATCACGGGGCGGGCTGTTGGGTTTAATCTGGAAGGTCGAGACGAAGTTGAGCACAAGCTCGACGAGCGCGCGCAGCATCGCTGTCAGCCAGAGCCGAGGAAGCGATGGGGATCCGATCCCGTGTGCGCGTGTTCGTGCCTGTGTCATGCGGGGCATCTTACGCCCGCCCGGAGCCCGGCCGGATTTGAACCGCGCTATCCCACCTTCTTTCGAGCTAGCGCGCTGAAATCAGGCGCGAAGATTTCTGGTCATCCCACGAAGTCGGCGCCCCTCCATCCAACGATCGGCCGCCCGTTCTAGCCGCGGGCGTATTTGTTGAACCAGTTGATCGTGTTGGTCCACGCTTCGGCGGCGGTGATCTTGTTGTAGCGTTCGGGCGTGGCGTCGTTGAAGAAGCCGTGGACGGAGTTGGGGTAGAGATGCCCCTCGTGGACGATGTTGTTCTTCTGCAGCTCGGCGATCTGGGCGGGATAGGCGTTCGCCAGATTGGTATCGAGCGCGCCATGATTGATCAGCATCGCAGCCTTGATCTTCGGCACGTCCGCCGGCGGGGTCTGGGCGCCGTAGAAAGGCGCGCCGGCTGCGAGGTCTGCGCCGAGGATTGCGGCTAGCTGGTTGGTCAGGCCGCCGCCAAAGCAGAAGCCGGTCGAGGCGATCTTGCCGGTGCAATCCGGACGCGCCTTCAGCCAGCGCGCGGCGTTGACGAAGTCGGCTGTTCGCTTGGCGGGATTGAGCTGGCTGAACAGCTGGCCGCCCTTGTAGTCATCGCCCGGATAGCCGCCGACGGAGGTGAGGGCGTCAGGCGCGAACGCCATGAAGTTCTCGAGGGCGAAGCGGCGGGCCACATCCATGGTGTGCGGATTAAGGCCGCGATTCTCGTGGATGACGAGGACGCCTGGCAGCTTGGCCGGCGTGGCGCTGCGCGTGTCCGCGCTGAACGGACGGACGAGGTAGCCCTTGATCGAGCCGTTGCCGTCGGGCGAGGGCACGGTCACCCATGTCGCCTTGATGCGGTTGTCGTCGTCGCGGATCTGCTGGGCCTCGGCGTATTTCGGCATCAGGGCTTCGATGAGCGCGCCGCTGGTGAGGCCTGCAACGGCAAAGCCCTTCACGCCGCTAGTGAAGGCGCGGCGGCTGATCTCGCCGTGAATGAAGCGCGTGTAGAGCTCGACGGCTTCAGGCGGAATTTTCGGTTTGTCGGTCATAGTGTGGCTCCTCCCCAGGGCGCCCGACGATATCACCGGCCGGTAGTGTGAGAAGGTCAGGACCGGCCCGACGCCATCACAGGATCGTTGGGTGGAGGCCTAGCTTCGCTTGTCGCGGATGGTGGCGAGGGTTTCGAGGACGTAGTGGCCGGGGGCGGGCGCGGCGTTCTTCTTCCTTGAGGGAGGGGGAACGTCTTCACCGCTCCTGGTTTTCAGCCAGTCGGACCAGAGAGGCCACCAGGAGCCGGGGTGTTCCTTCGCGTAGGACATCCAGCCATCGCTGGAGGGCGGGAGGATGTCGCTGATCCAGTAGCGGTATTTGTTGGCGGCGGGCGGGTTCACGACGCCGGCGATGTGGCCCGAGTCCGCGAGAAGGAAAGTGACGTCGCCGGAGAAGAATTTCACGCCCTTGTAGACCGACGGGAAGGGCGAGATGTGGTCCTTGCGGGCGGCATGGATGAAGACGGGTATCTGGATTGCGCCAAGGTCGATCGTCTTGCCCTCGACGGTGAACGTGCCTTTCGCCAGCGCGTTCTCGAGATAGAGACGACGGAGGCTGGCGACATGGAGCGGGCCGGGCAGGTTGGTCTGGTCGGAGTTCCAGTAAAGCAGGTCGAACGCCTTCGCTTCGTTGCCGAGCAGGTAGCGGTCTTCCACATAGCGCCAGATGAGGTCTTCCGGGCGCAGCATGTTGAAGGCGTCGCGCATCGCTTCGCCAGGCATAACCCCGCCGGCATCCTTGATCAGCTGTTCGATGCCGCCGATCGAATGGTCGTCGATGAAGAGGCCGAGATCGCCGGGCTCGGAGAAATCCGTCTGTGCAGCGAGAAGGGTGAGGGAGGCCATGCGGGCGTCCTTCTCGTCCGCGAGACGCGCGGCGAGGATGGAGGCGAGTGCGCCGCCGACGCAGTAGCCGGCGACGTGGACGTTGGCTTCGTGTTCGCTGCTGACCCAGTCGAGCGCGGCGCGGCCGCCGAGTTTCACGTATTCGTCCCAGCCATAGTCTTTCGTGACATCGTCGGCCGAGCGCCACGAGACCATGTAGACGGTGAAGCCCTGATCGCGCAGCCACGCGACGAGCGAGTTCGCGGGCGTAAGATCGAGCACGTAGTATTTGTTGATCCACGGCGGGAAGATGAGGATGGGCGTTTCGCGGACTGACTTTGTCGTGGCGTGGTAGCGGATGAGTTCGATCAGCGGATTGGTGAATACGACTTCGCCCGGCGTGACGGCGATGTTCTCGCCCGGCTTGAAGGCGGTGGGGTCGGATTGTGTGACGGCGATGCGGCCATGGCCGGCGTTGAAGTCGTCCTGCAGCTGCGCGAAGCCGCGCTGGACGGACTGGCCATCGGTCTCGAACAGCGCCTTCAGCGCTTTCGGGTTGCCCAACAGCTGGTTCGACGGCGCCATCGCGGCGGTGGCCTGGCGGATGAAGAAGGCGGCGCGGCGGCGGTCGGTCTCGGTGAGGCCCGGCGCATTCCAGGCGAGGCTCTCGGCCCAGTTCGACTGCGCGAGATAGACGCGACGGATGAAGTCGAAGAACGGGTTCTCACGCCATGACGCATCGGCGAAGCGTGCGTCGGCATCCGCCTCGAGCGAGGGCAGGCCGGCGGACATTTCCTGCAGCGTCGCGGTCTGGCGGCCGAAGAGGTCGAGCTGGGCGTTGTTGAAGGCGTCGGGCGTCTTTGCGTAGGCCTCGGACAGCGATTTGAAAGCGGAAGCGGCGGCTTCGAGTTCGAGCTGGCGGGGGGCGGCCGAGCCGGCGAGCTTGGTTATGTCCGAAAGTTCACGGCTGAGGTCGGCGATCTTCTGGCCAAGGCGCCGGAAGTTCATTTCGGAAAAATCTGTCCCACCAGGAGCGCCTGTGGCGTCCTTCAGGCCATTTTCGGGAGGATTTCCCCCGGTGTCCGACATGTTCCCGACTTCCCTGCTCAGCCTCCGGTCAGCCGGGCGGAATGAAACTCCTGCTCGCCAAACCCTGCGACTGTCAGTAGGTAGTAACGTCAACCAGCGCAATCATGGGACCTCACAGGTCCTGCGACCGGAAGTGTAGCATGTTCCGCCGTGCGGCGATCATAGCCGGGTTTGGAGGCGCCGCCCTGATGGGCGGGTGCGCCGACATCATGTCGAACTCGTCGGTTTCGCAGATCGCCCCGGACTGGTTCGCGGAAAAGGCCGTCGAGGTGAAGGGTGAGGGCTATCCGAAGCTCTCCGACATCCCGGAAACGCGCAAGATCGAAGGCTCCAAGGCGTCCTGGGACAACATGGCCGCGGCGCTGAAGGACCGGGCCGTGCAGCTGGAAGCCAAGCTGAAGACGGCTGAGATCCCCCGGACGGACGAGGAGCTCCGAGCTATGGCAGCGCAGTGGCGCGCCTGTGTGGAAGAGAAGAAAGCCGACTGCGGCACGCCGGACAAACCGGCTGCGCCGGCTCCGGGAAAGTCCGGACGCTAGTCAGTCTCCGCAATACTGCCCTCTTTCCGGTCAAATTTGCCCCGTAGCGGCCGTCACGATACGGCTTTACAGAATCCTTTACCCGGCGCGGGCGAGACCCGGCCGGTCCGATACAGGTGAACCGACAATGATGTTGGATTTCCACAAGATCAGGCGCTTGCCGCCTTACGTGTTCGAGCAGGTCAACGTGACCAAGGCCGGTCTGCGCGCCAACGGCGCCGACGTGATCGACCTCGGCATGGGCAATCCCGACCTGCCGACGCCGCCGCACATCGTCGAGAAGCTATGCGAGACGGCGCGCAAGCCGGACGTGCATGGTTATTCGGCGAGCCGGGGCATTCCGGGCCTGCGGCGCGCGTTGAGCGCCTATTACGACCGCCGGTTCGGCGTGAAGCTCGACCCGATGAAGGAAGTGGTCGTCACGCTGGGCTCGAAGGAAGGCTTCGCGAACCTCGCGCAGGCGATCTCGGCGCCGGGCGACACGATCATCGTGCCGAACCCGAGCTATCCGCTGCACTCGTTCGGTTTCATCATGGCGGGCGCGAGCATCCGCTCTGTCGAGGCGCATTCGCCGGAGCAGTATCTTTCCAATCTTGGCCGCGCTGTGCGCCACTCGATCCCGGCGCCGACGGCGATGGTGGTCTGCTATCCGGCCAACCCGACGGCGCAGGTGGTCGACCTCGACTTCTACAAGGAGGTCGTGAAGTTCGCGAAGAAGCACGAGATCTGGGTGCTGAGCGACCTCGCCTACACGGAAATCTATTATGGCGATCCGCCGCCCTCGATCCTGCAGGTCGATGGGGCGAAGGATATCGCCGTCGAAGTCACCTCGATGTCGAAGACATATGCGATGGCCGGGTGGCGCGTGGGCTTTGCTGCCGGCAATGAGCGGCTGATCGGGGCGCTGGCGCGGGTGAAGTCGTATCTCGACTATGGCGCCTTCACGCCCGTGCAGGTGGCTGCGGCGGCGGCGTTGAATGGACCGCAGGACTGCGTGGACGAGATGCGCGAGGTCTATCGTACGCGGCGTAACGCCATGATCGAAAGCTTCTCGCGTGCGGGCTGGGAGATTCCGGAACCGAAAGCGTCTATGTTCGCCTGGGCGCCGATCCCCGAGCCGTTCAGGGAGCTTGGGTCGCTGGAGTTCTCGCTGCGGCTGATCAAGGAAGCGCATGTGGCGGTGGCGCCCGGCGCGGGCTTTGGCGAGCATGGCGACAATTTCGTGCGTCTCGCGCTGGTCGAGAACGAGCAGCGCATCCGTCAGGCGGCGCGCAATGTGCGCAAATTCCTCGAAGCGAATGGCGTCAAGATGAAACCGGAAAAGGACCCGAAGGCGAAAGCCGACGTGACGCCGATCAAGAAGAAGGCTGCGGGATGACGGCGCCTAAGGGAAGCAAGACTCTGAGGCTGGGTGTGGCCGGCCTCGGCACAGTGGGCGGCGGCCTACTGAAGCTGATCGAGCGGCAGGACGAGCTGCGCCTGCCGGGACGGCTGGTCGTGACGGCGGTGTCCGCGCGCAACAAGAACCGCAATCGCGGCGTCGATATTTCCAAGTTCCGCTGGGTCGATGATCCGGTGGAGCTGGCGCTGGCGGACGATGTGGACGTTGTCGTCGAGCTGGTTGGCGGATCGGATGGTCCTGCCAAGCGGACCGTCGAGGCCGCGCTGCGTTCGGGCAAGGCGGTGGTGAGCGCAAACAAGGCGCTGATTGCCGAGCACGGGATCGAGATCGCGGAGCTGGCGGAGAAGCACCAGGCGCACCTGCTGTTCGAGGCGGCGGTGGCTGGGGCGATCCCGATCGTGCGCGCGGTCAAGAATTCGCTGTCGGGCGTGGTGGTGAGCCGCGTGGCGGGGATCCTCAACGGGACGTGCAACTACATTCTTTCGGAGATGCTACGGACGGGCGCGGCCTACGAGACCGTGCTCGCCGAGGCGCAGCGACTGGGCTATGCCGAGAGCGATCCCTTCCTCGACGTGTCGGGCGGGGATGCGGCGCACAAGGTTCTGATCCTGGCGTCGATCGCGTTCGGCGCGCAGCCGGCCTTCGACCAGGTGCAGGTCGAAGGCATCGACAAGATCGAGGCGATGGACATCGCGCTGGCCAACAAGTTCGACTATCGCATCAAGCTGGTGGCGGAGGCGTTCCGCGCGAATGGCGGCGTGCGATGTCGCGTGGCGCCTGTTCTGGTGCAGAAGGAGCATCCCCTGGCGCAGATCAATGGGCCGCTCAACGCCGTGGTGGTGGAGGGGGAGCCGGTTGGGCGATTGACCTTCACGGGGCCGGGAGCGGGCGCGGGGCCGACGGCTGCGGCCGTGATGGGCGATCTGGCGCGGTTGTTCGAGGGGCCGGCGACGCCGCCGCTGGGCAAGCCTGCGCGGGAGCTGGCGCCGCTGATCACCGCGGCGAACGGCGCGGCGGACCAGGGATCATTCTTCATCGGCGCCAAGCTGGCCGACAAGCCGGGCATGTTCTCGGCGCTGACCGAGCAGCTGGGCGATGCGGGCATCTCGATCGACAAGCTGATCCAGGAATCGGCGGGTGATAGCGGCGCCGCGCCCATCGCGATCATGACGCATCCTTGCCCACGCGCCTCGGTCGAGACGGCGCTGGCGAAGATCGCCGATCTCAAGATCACGGCGGATACGCCGAGACTTCTGCGGATCGAGACACGGGCTTAACAAGCTGAGAGGCGGTTCATGAAGATTGTCGCCGGGCTTTTCGTTGCATCGGCGATGACGGCCTGCGCTTCGGCGCCGCATCCGATGGATCGGTCGGACTTTGTCGATGCGGCGGCTGTCGTGCCGGAGCTTGTTGTCGACATGCGTTATTTCGGTGAGGAGAACTTCATCGGGCGGCGGATCGACGGATATGAGGCGCCGGTTTGTCTGCTGACGAAGGAAGCGGCGGCGGGGCTGGCGCGGGTGCAGGCGAAACTTGCGCCGTTCGGACTGGGACTGAAGGTGTTCGATTGTTACCGGCCGCAGCGGGCGGTGGCGGATTTTGCCGCGTGGGCGAAGGATCCCTCGGACCAGAAGCGGAAGGACATCCAGTATCCGAACGTCGACAAGTCGCGGCTGTTCGAGCTTGGATATATCGCAGAAAAGTCTGGGCATTCGCGTGGATCCACGGTGGACCTGACGCTGGTTGATCTCACCAGTCGCGCCGAGATCGACATGGGATCGGGATATGACCTGTTCGATACGAAGTCGTGGCCGTCGGATCCGAGCGTGGGATCGCAGGCGCGTGCGAACAGGTTGGCGCTGCAGGCGGCGATGACCGGCGAAGGCTTCCGGCCACTCAAGGAGGAGTGGTGGCACTTCACGCTGAACAACGAGCCGTATCCTGAGATGTATTTCGACTTTGTCGTGCGGTAGGTGCGGCTAGTTCGGCGCAGGTGTCGCTGGCGCAGCGGGAGCGACCGGCGTCAGGATTGGCATCCCGGGATAGGTTGGCTTGCTGGCGTTGATCCTGGCTTCGAGCGCTGCGCGTTCCGCTTCAGGCTTGGCGTTCCACCACGGGGCAATGTCGGTCTCCGGCATGACGACGACCGCGCCCTTGTATTTCGCGAGTTCCTTCGTGGGATAATCGCTCGGCTGGCCGCGCAGATGCTTATCGAGGAAGCTGAGGATGAAGTCGTTCTGGGCGCCGATCATCGTTGCAGCGGGAGCGTCGCCGAAGAGGGCGCCTTTCACAGTGTCGCCGACGAAGAGAGATGAGTCCGACAATCCGAGATGCTGCGTGTCCTTGAGCGAGATGCGGTAGACATCCGGCCGCGAGCCGGCCGTGGCGATGCGTTCGTATGAAAACTCGTTGAAGCTGCGCGGACCGGTGGCGGGTACGGGGCGGTTCATCTCGCGGTAGAGACTCGCCGGATCGGAGTGGAACATCAGGAAGGGCACGGGTTCGTCGGCGTTGGTCGACGAGAACGGGAAATTGCCGCCATCCATGTTGACGCCCGCGGCGCAGCGCGTGTCGTACATGCAGATCTCGCCCGCAATGGCGCCGCCGAAGGACATGCCGAGTTCGCCGACCTTGGCGAGATTTCCGCTGCGGGCGATTTCAGCGACGGACGCGGGCGGAGACTTCTGCAGCGTGTCGTGCAGGAAGATGCGGTCCGCCATCCAGACCTTCGTGCTTTGCAACGCGATGCGGGAGCTGCTTTTCAGCGAGTATTCCTGGAAGGCGAGGAGGGCGTTGATGCGCTTGTCGAGCGTGTCGTCACCGAGCGCGTCCGCTTGCGACGGCCGGCCGGCCTCCTCAGCTGCAGTTTCGAGCAGCTTCGGATCCATCGGCGCGATATCGCCATTCGGGAACGCAGTATCGGAGGAGTCGTAGGTGTGCTGGATCGAGTAGGCGATGTAGCCGTGGCTGGCCAGTTCCTCCATCAGAACGGTGTTCTGGTTGAGGTAGGACGTGTAGCCGTGGCTGTAGATCACGACGGGCAGGTTCGTCGCGGCGGGCAGCAACGGTGCGTCGGCGTATGAGTTCGTCTGGACGTGACGGATGTAGGTGAAGAAGGGAGGGAAGCCGACGAGCGCGCCGAGCGAACGCGCCGTGCTCTTTGCTTCTGCGTCCGTGAAGTACGGAGCCGGCTGGCGGCCTGAAACATCGCCTGCCGGATACCATACGCGCACGAGCAGGCGGCGCGGTTCGTTTGGCTTGGCGGCGAACACGCCGGGGCGGCTGGCATCGTCGATCTCGAATGTGCGGACGCCGACGGCGTATTGGCCCGACGGCTTGGGCAGCGGGTTGATTGGGAATTCGCGGATCAGGGCGATGACGGCGATAAGGCCGACTGTGATCGGTATGCCTGAAAGCCATGGAATGCCGCCGGTGCGGTCAGTTTTCGTGATGCGGTTCTTGAGGACGACGACGCCGAGGCCGAGGAGGAACACGGCGCCGATGAAGGCGCCTCCCGCATCCTGCCAGCGGTCGATGAAGTAGCCGGCGATGCCGATGATGACAGCGATGGCGGCCGAGACGATCAGCACGATGCGGCGGGCGGGAGTCTTGCGAACCCACCAGGCGATCACGAAGACGGTAAGTGCTGCGATGAGCAGGGTGTCAGTCAGGATCATGTTGGTCCCCGACCCATGAGTTATTCGAGGGTCTGCAATACGCCGCGGATCGTGTCGACAATCTGATCGACCTGCGCCTTCTCGATGATCAATGGCGGGGAAAGCGCGATGATGTCGCCGGTGACACGGATGAGGACGCCCTTGTCGAAGCAGGCGCGGAAGGCCTGGAGGGCGCGCTCGGTGGGTTTGCCGGGGCGGGGCTCAAGCTCGATGCCGCCGATGAGGCCGAGATTGCGGATGTCGATGACGTGCTTCGCGCCGCGCAGGGAATGGAGCGCTTCTTCCCAGTAGGGGGCCATCTCGCGGGCGCGGCGGAAGAGTTCCAGCTCCTCGAACGTGTCGAGCGTGGCGAGACCGGCGGCGCAGGCGAGCGGGTGGGCTGTCATGGTGTAGCCGTGGAACAGTTCGATCGGCGTTTCGGAAGCGGCGAGCATCGTGTCGTGGATCTCGCGGCTGGCGGCGACGGCGCCCATGGGGACGGTGGCGTTATTGATCGCCTTGGCCATGCAGAGCAGGTCTGGCTTGACGTCAAAGTATTCCGACGCGAAGGGCGCGCCGAGGCGGCCGAAGCCGGTGATGACTTCATCGAAGATCAGCAGGATGTCGTGCTTCGTGCAGAGTTCGCGCAGGCGCTCAAGGTAGCCCTGCGGGGGGACGAGCACGCCGGTTGAGCCCGCGACCGGTTCGACGATGACGGCGGCGATGGTCGAGGCGTCGTGCGTTAGAATGATGCGTTCGAGCGCGTCGGCGTATTCCTGGCCGTGGCTGGGCGGGCCCTTCGAGAAGGCGTTGCGGGTGATGTCGTGGGTGTGGGGCAGGTGATCGACGCCGCTGACCATGGGGCCGAATCCGATGCGGTTGCGGCCGATGCCGCCGACGGAAATGCCGCCGAAGTTCACACCGTGATAGGCGCGCTCACGGCCGATCAGGCGATACTTGCCGGGCTTGCCGCGCGCCTTCTGGTAGGCAAGCGCGATCTTGAGGGCGGTGTCGACGCTCTCCGAGCCGGAGTTGGTGAAGAAGATGCGGTCGAGGCCAGCGGGCAGGATGCCGGTGAGGCGGTTGGCGAATTCGAAGGCGAGCGGGTGGCCGAGGTTGAAACTGCCGGCGTAGTCGAGTTCGGCGGCTGCACGCTGGATTGCCTGTACGATGCGCGGCTGGGCGTGACCGGCGGCGACGCACCAGAGGCCGGACGTGCCATCGAGCACGGCGCGGCCGTCCGACGTGTAGTAGTGCATGCCCTCGGCGCGGACGACGAGGCGTGGATCAGCCTTGAACGCCTTGTTCGGCGTGAACGGCATCCAGAAGGCATCGAGCGAATTCGGGCGGTGTGTATCGGACATATGACAAGTGTGGAGCCTTGGCGGCGGGAACTGCAATAGGCAGTTCGGAATCTGCCGCCACGTCAGGCGGGATGGCTGCGGCGCGGGTGGTGGTGTAGAGAGTCCGCCGAGGTCAGCGCCGGGGAAATCCGCCGACGGGCCCATCAAGGGGAGTGAAGCGCGATGAGAATGGTGTGGATTGCCGCGGCGAGCGGTGCGAGCCTGGCGCTGGGCGCCTGCATCACGGCGCCGGAAGCGCCGAAGATGCCAACCTACGCGGCGACGCTGGCGCCGGGCGCGGGCATCACGTCGACGGGCAAGGGAATGGGCACGTTCACCTACGATCCGGCGACGCACACGCTCACCTACAATGTGAGCTATGAAGGGCTGACCGGGCCTGCGGTCGCGGCGCACATTCATGGGCCGGCTGATCCGGGCGCAAACGGGCCGCCGGTCGTGCCGTTCGCCAACGCGGCCAGCCCGATCACGGGCACGGCGACGCTGACCGATGCGCAGGCGGCCGAACTCGCTGCGGGCAAGTATTACGTCAACGTCCACACGGCGGCGAACAAGGGCGGCGAAATCCGCGGGCAGATCACGCCGAAGATGTGATGGCGTGATGACACTCGCGCCGTGAGAATGCTGGTCTGCACGTGAGTGCAGCGCAGCATGATATTCACGGCGTGAGGCTGTCTGATTTCGCTTGGGCAGGCGCCATGCCGGGCGTATGCCTTCAGCAATGATTCGCCAGCGTGGGGACGTTGGCGAAGGGTCCGGCAGGTCAGGAACCGACATGGCAGATGGATCGAAGCTGGTGACGTCCTGCTCGACGCTTGGCTATGCGATGTCGGGCGCGACGGTCGCGGCGGCGATGGCCGCCGAGAGCTGGGTTGGGCGCGGCGATGAGCAGGGCGCGGAAGAGGCCGCGGCCAATGCGATGCGCGATGCGCTGAACGTCATCGACTTCACCGGACATGTCGTGGTCGGCGAGGTGGATATCTCCGTTCTCAATGTCGGCGAGACAGTCGGCACGGGCGATGGGCCTGAGTTCGACATCGCGCTCGAGGCGCTGGAAGGCGTGACGCTGACGGCGAAGGCGATGCCCAACGCGCTGGCGGTGATTGCCGCAGCGCCTAAGGGCGGGCTGCTGCAGGTGCCCGATCTCTACATGGAGAAGCTGGCGATCGGGCCGGGCTATGAGCGCGGTGTGGTCGATCTCGATGCGGGGGCGGCCGAGAACGCGATGCGGCTTGCGCGGGCCAAGGGCGTGGACGTGCGTGAGATCACGGTGTGCGTGCTGGACCGGCCGAGGCACGAGAAGATCATCGCGGACCTGCGGAAGGTAGGCGTACGGATCAACCTGATTCCCGACGGTGACGTGGCGGGCGTGATCAACACGGCGATGCCGGAAACGGCGATCGACATGTATGTCGGCCAGGGCAAGGCGCCGGAAGGCGTGCTGGCGGCAGCGGCGTTGCGTTGCACGGGCGGGCAGATGCAGGCGCGATTCGTGTTCCGCAACGAGGCGGAGAAGTTCCAGGCGCAGCGTTCGGGGCTCAAGGATCCAGGCCGGCGTTATGAGCTGGAGGATCTGGTCTCGGGCGATGTGATCTTTGCGGCGACTGGCGTGACCAAGGGCACGCTGCTCGACGGCGCGGTGCGTGCGCGCGGGCATGTCGAGACGCACACGATGCTGATGTCGTCGGGCGATGGCGTGATCCGGAAGATCTGGTCGATGACGCCGGTTCGGCGTTGATCATCTAGGCGGGGGATTGCATCCGGCGGACGATCTTCAGGACCTGAGACTTTGGTAGCAAGCGGGTTGCGGCGATCAGGCGGCGGTTGTTGCCGCCGGTGATGACGACGCGCTTGTTGCGCTTGAACCCTTCATAGCCTTCCTGCGCCACCGGCGCTGACGCCATCACGCTGCTGCTTTGTCCGAGGCGCGATTTGCCGGTGCCGGCGCGTTCGCGGAATTTGGACACGGTGGGGCCGGGGCAGAGGCAGGATACGTGAACGCCTGTGCCGCGCGCTTCTTCCCACAGCGCCTCGGTGAAGGAGAGCACGTAGGCTTTCGATGCGAAGTAGACCGTCATCAGCGGGCCGGGCTGGAAGGCGGCAGTAGAAGCGACGTTGATCAGGCCGCCGCGCTTCTTCGCCAGCATGCCCTTCCAGTAGATGTGGGTGAGTTCGGTAAGCGCGCGGACGTTGAGGTCGACCATGCCGAGCTGTGGCTCGATCTCCGTCTCCGCGAACGCGCCGAGATGGCCGAAGCCTGCGTTGTTCACCAGCACGTCGACGGAGAGCCCCGCCTGCGTGATCTTCGCCGCGAGTTTCGCGCCCCCGCCAATAGCGCCGAGGTCTTCCGCGATGGGAGTGACCTTCACGCCGTGAGCTTTAGAGAGACGGCTGGCCACTTCCTTGAGGGCGGACTCGGTGCGGGCGGTGACGATGACGTCGTAGCCGTCCTTCGCGAAGCACTCGGCCAGATCGACGCCGATGCCGGCGGAAGCGCCCGTGACCAGAGCTGTTTGTCCTGCGCCGGGTTTGCTGGCCATGAGTCCCTCCCTGTTCGCCCACATGAGTGTGTGCTCACAGGTGTGGAGGTCAAGCTGAGACCTTGAACCGAATCCTCCGGCGCCACACCTTCCGGCTATGGCCGACATGTCGTCTTCTCCTGCCTTTCTGGGCGTTTCGAAATCCCTGTCGGGCAAGGCCTGGCGGCAGCGGCCGACGGATGATGCGCTAGCGGCGGAGCATTCGCGCAAGCTGCAGACGGCGGATATTGTCGGGCGCCTGCTGGCGGCGCGGGGCGTGAAGCCGGACGAGGCGCAGCTCTTCCTCAATCCGACACTGAAGGAGCTGTTTCCCGATCCGTCTTCTTTCGCCGACATGGACAAGGCGGCGGAGGTGATCCTCGACGCCATCGTGTCGGGGAAGAAGGTGGCGGTGTTCGCGGACTATGATGTCGATGGCGGCACGTCGTCGGCGATCCTGGCGCGATATTTCCGAGCGTGGGGGCAGGAACTGATCCTGTATGTCCCCGATCGCTTGACCGAGGGCTTCGGGCCGACGCCGTTTGCATTCCGCGCGCTGAAGGACATGGGCGCCGAACTGGTGGTGACGGTCGATTGTGGCGCAGCAGCGATCGCAGCGCTGCAGACGGCGAACGAGATCGGGCTCGATGTGGTGGTGATGGATCACCATCTGATGCACGACGAGCATACGCCGCCGACGCTGGCGCTGGTGAATCCCAACAGGCCGGATGACAGGTCAGGGCATGGCTTCCTTGCGGCTGCTGGCGTGGTGTTCGTGCTGGTCGCAGCGTTGAACAGGCTGGCGCGCAAGAAGGGGCAGGCGCCGGAAGGAGGGCTGCCCGATCCGATGAAGTGGCTCGATCTCGCGGCGCTGGGGACGCTGTGCGACATGGCGCCGTTAAAGGGCGTGAATCGGGCGTTTGTCACGCGCGGGCTGGCCTGTCTTGCGCGGCTGGAGAATGTGGGGCTGAAGGCGCTCGCGGAGGTAGCGGGCATCGAGGCGCCGAAGTCGGTTTATCACGCGACCTTTGTGCTGGGGCCGCGGTTGAATGCGGGTGGGCGTATCGGCGACCCATGGACGGCCGCGAAGCTGCTGGCGACGGATGATCGCGCCGAGGCGATCCAGCTGGCGGAAAAGCTGAACTTCCAGAACCAGGAGCGGAAGGACGTCGAGGCCGGTATCCAGAAGGCGGCGATGGAGCAGGTGGAGCGACGGCTCGCGGTAGAGGGCGACACGGGCATTCTGGTTGTCGGTGGCGAGGGTTGGCATCCGGGCGTCATCGGGATTGTCGCGGGGCGGCTGAAGGAGAAGTATCACCGGCCGGCGATTGTGGTTGGCTGGGGTGAGGGGCTTGGACCCGTTGCGCGAGGTTCGGGGCGGTCGGTGCCTGGCGTGAACCTCGGTGAGCTTGTGTCGGGCGCGGCGAAGTCCGGGCTGCTGCTGTCGGGCGGCGGGCACGCGATGGCGGCGGGGCTGAGCATGGAGCCCGCGCGGCTGGGGGAGCTGCGGGACTATCTGGAGGACAAGACGAAGAACACGACCTTCGAGCTGGAGGAGGCCCGAGTTCTTGAGATCGACGGGACGCTGGCGCCGGGGGCGGCGAATGGCGAATTGCTGGAGATGATCGAGCGGATCGGGCCGTTCGGGTCGAACGCGCCCGAGCCGCTGTTCGCCGTGCCGAATGTGCGGGCGGCCGGGGCGCGGCGCGTGGGCGAGAATCATATGGCGTTTGATATGGTGGGCGAGGACGGGGCGCGGCTGCGGGCGATCGCCTTCCGGGTGGCCGATGGGCCGGAGGGGCAGGCGATCCAGCGCGGGGAGGCCATCCATGTAGCCGGACGGCTGCGGCCGGATACCTGGCGGGGGCCCGGAAAAGTGCAGTTAGAAGTGGCGGATATCGCGCTGGCCTAGGGCCGGCCGGGGTGAGACGCGACGTCGCGACTCGGGCGACACGAAACGCCGCTTCTCGCTTGCAGGGCCGGGGCGATGCAGCTATATCGCCCCCCTCCGCCGACGGTCCCTTCGTCTATCGGTTAGGACGTCAGGTTTTCAACCTGAAAAGAGGGGTTCGACTCCCCTAGGGACTGCCAGCGTGTTGTTCGTATTGGGGAAACTCCCCGCGTTCGAAACGATCCAGCGTTTTGTTTCCGGGTGATCTCGTTAGTTAATCACAGGTGGATAATCGCCCAGCGGGCTATGTTCGCGGGTCGATCTGTCATGCTACATTCACGGCGCTGGGGAGCGTGTGGGTGGATGCAGGCGCAACAAAATCAGACGTCGATGGGGGATGACGCCGAACCTGTTGTGAGGGTCGAGGGCCGCGTTAAGTGGTTCGATCCTGCTAAAGGCTACGGCTTCGTCGTGCCCGATGCGACGGCCGCCGGGGGCGGCCTGAAGCGCGACGTGCTGCTGCACATCTCGGTCATGCGGAAATTCGGACGGGACACGGCTCCGGAAGGCGCGCGGATCGTCTGCAATGTCGCGACACGCGATCGCGGCTACCAGGTCAACGAGGTCCTTGAGCTTTCCGCCAACGAGAACGACATGGCGCCGGATGACGGCGGGCCGGTCGAGGTCGTGCTGGTGAAGTGGTTCAACCGCACGAAGGGCTATGGCTTCGTGCAGCGGCTCGACGATCCGGAAGACATCTTCATCCACATGGTCGTGGTGCGGAAGGCCGGGGTCGAGGATCTGCAGCCGGGACAGAGGCTGCAGGCGTCCATCGGCAAGGGCCAAAAGGGCCGACATATCGTGAGCGCCAAGCTGCAGGACTAGTGGCGTATGGGCAGCCAACCGGGCCTTGGCTTGGCGTTTGCGGCGCCCTAGACCGGCGGAATGAAAAAGCTCCTATCCATCGCCGTGCTCGCCGCGGCCTTCGCTTCGCCTGCCTTCGCCCAGACCGAGCAGCTGAGCATCGTGTCCGGTGACAAGACTCATGTCTTCCAGGTGGAAGTTGCGGCGACGCCTGAGACGCGGGCCAAGGGTCTGGCTGGACGCGACACGCTGGCGAAGGACCATGGGCTGCTGGTCGACTACCGGACGGTGAAGCAGGCCGAGGCCATCACCATGAAGGGTGTGAAGGTCGATCTCGACATGCTTTTCATCGGCGCCGACGGTACGGTGAACGCCATCACGGCTGGAGCGCGTGCTGGAAGTTTCCGCCAGATTGCCCCGGTCAGCGCCGCCGCGGTGCTTGAGATCCCTGGTGGGCAGGCGGCTGCACTTGGCCTGAAGCCGGGCGACAAGGTGAAGAACAAGATGTTCGGCAATGGCGGCTGATCCGCCCGCCGCATCGCCGCCCCCGCCGCCAGGCTTTGTGCATGTGTTGCGGGCGCCATTCGTCAATCATGTCGGGCCGCTGCTGCAGCGGGAAGAAAATCCGCACGGACGGATGACGCTTGGCCTGTGGGTCGAGCTGGTTCACACTAACACGATGGGCTTCATGCATGGCGGCATGATCGCGACCGTTTGCGACAGCGCGATGGCGCGCGCGACGCACGGCATGCTGCAGCGCCGGACGGTCACGCTGCGCATGAACATGGAGTATTTCGATCCGGTGCTAAAAGGCGACTGGCTCGAAGCGCATGGACGCCTCGTCGATCATGACGAGGATGTCGCGCACACGGAATGCCGCATCATGATCGGCGGTCACATGCGGGCACGGAGCACGGGCGTGTTCCGGCTGTTGCGGAAGGTCTAGGCCGCCGCAGCGAAGCCTTCCATCTGGGCCTTCATTGCGCGCTGGAAGGCGGGGCGGGCTTCGCAGCGTTGCTTGTAGGCCTTGAGGATCGGGAACTCGTTGATGAGGCCGGTGCTATCGATGATGCGAAGGACGTCGGACATCATGAGGTCGCCGACAGTGAAGCGGCCTTCGAGATAGTCCTTGTCGCCGAGCGCTGTCGCGAGCTGGCCGAAGCGCAGGCGAATGAACTGCTCGACCTGCGGGCGGCGTTCCTTCGCCCAGGCGGCGTCCTTGTGGAAGAAGATGATCGAGCCGAGCTCCTGCACGGCGTTCTCGATGGAGTTGAGGGCCGAGAACACCCAAGCCGTGGCGCGTTCGCGGCCGATGCGGTCCTTCGGCATCAAGGCTTCGCTCTTTTCAGCGATGTAGAGCGCGATGGCGCCGCTTTCGTGCATAACGAGGCCGTCTTCCTCGATGGCCGGGGCCTGGCCGAATGGTTGGCGCGCCAGATGTTCGGGCGAACGCTGTTCGGCGCCGAGCGTGACGAGGCGGACATTGTAGGGAAGGCCGGCTTCCTCCAGCGCCCAGCGCACGCGAAAGGCGCGCATCAGCGGGGCGGCGAAATCGGGGACCCATTTGTAGGTGGTGAGTGTGATCATAGGCGCAATCCCAGCTTGATGCCGTAGGCGAGGTTTTCAACGTAGAGCTGCTCGTC
>JBGAKC010000065.1:0-10809 GCA_044224605.1 Hyphomonadaceae bacterium | reverse complement strand
CGGGAAGCCATCAAACAGCGCACCTTCGATCAACGCCGCTTGCAGCACGCCAGACGCGCTGCTTAAACACCAACACCAGATGAGCAGAATCCTCCGTTAGGAACCCGCCCTCGCTGTCTCAAGTTATTCGATGACGGACATGGTGGACGGACGGCCCCGCACATGAGCGAACAGCCGCTTCCCTTCGTGCCACGCGGTCTAAGCCGGGTAGAGGCGGCAAGGTATGTCGGCGTCAGCCCGGGCACATTCGACAAGCTCGTGGACGACGGCAGTATGCCGAAACCCAAGCAAATCCGCGCCCGGCGCGTGTGGGATCGCGTGGAGGTTGATACGGCCTTTACAGCGATGGGGCGGGGCGCCGAAGATGGGGAGGAACCCAACGACTTTGATCACGTGTTGAAATGACCTCGCTTCGCCTCGATTTCGTCGAACGCTTCAAGGATCGCCACGGCAAGGTCAGGCACTACTATCGCCGCGAGGGTCGACGCATCGCGCTTCCGGGTCGCGCGGGTGAAGCGGACTTCATGGAAGCGTACGCGTACGCGGCCGCAGAGTTCGACACCGCATCGCCGGCACCCGTTGTCCGCTATGCACCTGGCACAATCGACGCGCTCGCAGCGGCCTACTTCGCATCGGTTGAGTTCAAGTCACTGAGCGATGAAACGAAGCGGACTTATAAGTTCACGATTGAGCGCTTTCGCGACGAGCACGGTTCGGCGCGTGTGGCGCACCTTCAACGCAAGCATGTCAAGGCGATTATCTCGACGCGTTACGACGCAAGCGGCGCGGCCGCCGCCAACAAGTTGCTGAAGAACATTCGTCTGTTGATGAAGCTCGCGATTGAAATGGGCTGGCGCAAAGACGACCCGACCGTTGGGCTCAAGCTCGCCAAGTTGGAAGGCGAGGGGTTTGCGGATTGGTCGGAAGCAGACATTGCGAAATTCGAAGCGCATTGGCCGTCCGGGTCGCGTCAGCGTCTCGCCATGTATCTCGCGCTCTACACCGGGCAGCGGCGATCCGACATTGTTCGCATGGGACGGCAGCACATGCGCGGCGATGCTATCGAAGTGCGGCAACAGAAGACGGGTGCGCGCCTGCTCATCCCGGTTCACCCGAAGCTCAAGGCCGAACTGGCGCAGGCGAAGGGCGAGCACCTAACCTTCATCGTTACCGAATACGGCGCGCCGTTCTCAGTCGCCGGGTTCGGCGGTTGGTTCAGTGATGCGGCGAGAGCGGCCGGGCTGGCGCGGTCGATTCATGGACTTCGGAAGAGCGCAGCCCGGAGGCTCGCCGAAGCCGGGTGCAGCACGAAGCAAATCGCGGCCGTTACCGGTCATGCAAGCTTGCGCGAGGTAGAACGCTACACGCTGGCGGCAGAGCAAGAGCGGTTGGCACGCGATGCGATGGGGAAGCTGGCGCGATAGGCGCCCCTCGTGTAAACGGTGTCGATGCCTCTGCACGAAATCGACAGCGACAATCTTCGTTCCCATTGCAAGCGGACCATCGAAAATCTCGAGCGATGGCTGCGGCGATTGATCGATGACGAACTTTCAAAGGCATCCAAGGACTATCTCAACCTTGAAAAGAACGGATCGCCAATATTCAAGGCCGAAATCAGGCACTATCTTCCTGCCGAGGCCGCAAAAAATCCGACCCGATTTCCTCGCCCGATCGATGCGGCGACTCTGGAAGAGGAAATCGCGATCATCACGAATCCGATGATCTATAACGACTATTTCAAAGCTGCGATGAATGGAGCGTTCCCGGATGGCCGCGAAGAATGCCGGACGTTCCTGTCCCGACTGATAGAACCGCGCAATCACCTCTATCACGCAAATCCGATTTCGGTTCGTCAAGCCGAACAAGTGGTCTGCTATTCCAATGACGTCATAGCTTCGCTGAAGGAATACTATGTGGCTCAGAATCTCGCTCAGGAGTTCAACGCGCCAACAATCGTTGAATATCGCGACAGCCTCGGGCGTGTATTCAACGGTCGGAACATAATTCGCACTGGAAGCCTACCTGGCGCTGTCATCATGGTGTGGAAGAGTCCCACCTCGATGCCCGAAGAACCCGAGAGGCCAAAGTTGCGGCCGGGGGATTCAGTGGCGTTGGAAGTTGTTGTTGATCCTTCATTTGATCCGTCGGGCTATGTCGTTGAATGGACCTGTAAAGGAAGGTTTTGGGGTACGGGGGCTCGTATTACCCGGGTCATCCAGCCTGAGGATATTGGCATGCACGTCACGGTTCTATGCACTGTAACGTCGACCAACGCATGGCATAGGCACGGCCACTATGACGACAGCCTCACGGTTACGTTGACCGTTCTTCCCGCACCGTAGTGTACACGTGGCGAACGGGCGCTCCCAAACCTTAGCGGCCAAACTGCCAAACCGGCTGAAAAATAAGGCTCCCCGATGGGGGCTGGTGGGCCCGGCAGGACTCGAACCTGCAACCAGACCGTTATGAGCGGCCGGCTCTAACCATTGAGCTACAGGCCCGACCCGCAGCAGCCGGGCAACATACGCATTTTCGCGCGCGAGGGAACGGGCGGGTTTGGTTGCCTGGGAAGGGCCATTTTAAGCCCTATTTCGGCTCAGGGGCACGGATGTCGGCCCCCACGCCTTCCTTGCCAGCGCTGCTGATCGCGCATGCGGCGCCTGCTCAATCGGCTTGGGGATGCGCAAAGCCGGAGCACGACGTCCAAACGCTGGCGACTAAAGAACAGACCGTCCCTGTATGGCGCGAACGACGAAAGCTAGAATCGTCAGCACGAGGAAGATCACGAACAGGATCTGCGCGATGGCTGCGGCTGTACCTGCGAGGCCGCCGAAGCCGAAGGCGGCCGCGGCCAGCGCGAGGATAAAGAACACGAGCGCCCAGCCAAGCATGATCCACTCCTTCACCAATCCCGAGGTCGCATAATCAACGCAGACCGGGGGCGGGTGTTCCGCGCGGTTTCGTTGCGCAGAGTGCATCAATTGCTGCGTGTTTAGGGAACATCGTCAACGAGGCGGCGTTGAGCGTCACGGTTGGTGAGTTCCATCAACGGGACATGGAGATCGATATGAAAGTCGCCTTTGCAACCTTCGCCTTCCTGCTCGCTGCTTCTGCTGCCGCCTGCAACACCGTCGAAGGTGTGGGCAAGGACGCGCAGGCCGCCGGCCAGGCTGTCGAGGATGCGGCCAAAGACAACAAGTAGAGTTTCGGAACGCCGCGCCGGTAACCATCCGTGCGCGGCGTTTACACTTCGGCGCCAGTCATGCATGGGCCTCTCCGGATGTGACCTGTGCGGTCCGGTAACCATGATGCGCCTTTCCGGCATTCTTGCTTTTTCGACGTTGCTTGCCCTGTCTGCGGCGAGCGCCATCGCGCAGTCTCCCGAAGCGGGACCGGCGTCTGCGACGACTGAAGCGTCGTGTCCGCTTGGCCGTCTATCGATCTATTATGCCTCAGGCGAAGCCGTCGCTTCGCAGCAGGCCGAGGCTCTGATCGGCCTGATCAGCGAGCACGCTGTTGCGTGTAAGGCGGATGGTCTTGATCTTATCGCGCGCATCGACTCCCGTGTTGACGGGGATGGGGCGCTGTCGCTTGCGCTGAAGCGCCTGAGCGATGTCGCGGACGAACTTGTTGCGCGTGGCGTTCCCGTCGATGGCATTCGCGTTGCCGCCCAGGCGGCTTCCAGCCCGGCCGCGCCCAACATCAACCAGATCGACGTCATCTTCCGCAAGGTTGACCGGACCGATGATGTCGCGGCGCCTGTCGCCAGCACGACGCGCACTGCGCCGAGCGATTCAATCTGATCCCTCCGATCTGCGATTGAACTAGCCCAGCAGTGGAGCTTGTGGGGCAGGTCTGGCTGCGCCGCATGGCATGGCGCGGATTTGCGCGACATCTGCTGCGCTCACGCGCTCGGCGGCGACGATCTCGCCCTTCACACAATGCACCATCACCCATTCGGAGGGCCGGCCCGCCGTATCGTGCGACACGGGCACGATTTCAACCACGGCGAACGGACATGTCCAGCTTGATGCCGCCTGGGCCGCAGCGGGCTTGGCCTGCGCAAGCGTCGTATGCTTGGCCGATGTCTGCGCCCGAGCTTCGCTGCCGCTGCCGCTGCCGATGTAGGCGGCGATCAATACGGAAGCTGACAGGATCGTTCTGAGCGTGATCATCACCAATTCCCCTTGCCGCATGAACTACGTGTCTGGGGCGGAGTTGGTTCCGGCTGCAGAAGAGAGTTTTAACCAGTCGGGCAAGGCGGAAATCCGCCCGCCTGTGCTGGTGTGTCTGGATCAGGCCGCGACGGGCCGCTCGACGTGGAAGAACAGCGCCTGTCCGATCGCCGCTTTCACTGTTTCCGGCTGGAAGGGCTTGGTGATCAGGAAGGCAGGTTCGGGTTTTTCGCCCGTAAGGAGTCTCTCGGGGAAGGCTGTGATGAAGATCACCGGCACGTCGATCCCGCGCAGGATGTCGTTCACGGCGTCGATGCCCGACGAACCGTCAGCCAGCTGGATGTCAGCGAGCACGAGGCCCGGCCGGCGTTGTTTCACCGCCGCCACCGCTTCGGTGCGCGTGGTAGCGACGGCCGACACCCGGTGTCCGAGGTCCAGCACCAGCGCCTCGATATCGGCGGCGATGACCGGCTCGTCCTCGATGATCAGTACTTCAGTCGCCAGTTCGGCCTCGATGTCCTGCTGGGCGCGGGCGATCAGCTGGCGCAGGCCCTCTGCAGTCTCGTCCAGAATCTGGGCTGCCTCGTCGATGGTGAAGCCTTCCAGAGCCGTAAGCAGGAAAGCCTGCCGGTGACGCGGCGGAATGCGCATGATGCGCTCCGTGACCGTATCGCGGCCATCCGGCGGAGTCTCCAGCCTTGCCCCTGTAGCGCTCCAGATGGCCTGGAACAGCTTGTAGAGGGCAACCCGCGGCGGCAGGTCGACTAACTCATGCGTGCCAGTTGCGAGCGCATGCAGGGCCGCCTTTACGTATGAGTCGCCGCTTTTCTGACTTCCGGTGAGCGCCCGGGCATAGCGGCGTAGATAGGGAAGGTGAGGTCCAAGTTTCTGAACCAGGCTCATGAAATCTCCCGCACGTCTTTAAACATACAGCTCTCTGGTAACCTGAAACGCCCTCGTGGAACCCGGGTTCCATCTTTTTTCAGACATTGCGGAACCATCATGTGTTGATCCGCGTTTTGGCCCTGAAGTGGGGAAATTCCGCGGAACAACCCAAAGGCACAGAACAAAGTTGTATCGACAGATGGGAAAAGATCACGACGGGGGGAACGGCGACAGACCCGTGGATTCGCGGGTCGCGCGTCGCAGGCAGGACCCCATCGGGCGGCGTTTGCGCCAGATGTACGACGACGTCGTAAACGAAGAGGTTCCCGACGAGTTTCTCTCATTCCTGGAACAGGCAGACGAACGGCAGTCTGAGGCAGCAGGTCAGGAAGAGCCGGCGTCACAGCAGCGCCCGGTGAAAACAGAACCATGATGGCCGGATGATGGTGGAAACGAAAAATGCTCCCCCGCACAAGGCCGCCCGGAGCGGGAAGGCCCCACCCGTCGCGCCGGCTGACGACAAGGAATTCCGCGACGAGCTGGTGTCAACGATCCCTCACCTGCGCGCCTTCGCGCGGTCGTTGTGCAACGACCCGACACAGGCGGATGATCTCGCGCAGGAAGCGCTCGCCAAGGCCTGGAAGGCTCGCGATTCGTTCGAACCAGGCACGAGCATCAAGGCCTGGACCTTCATGATCCTGCGCAACCAGTTCTATTCGGAAAAGCGCAGGAGCTGGCGCACGGCCCCGCTCGATGTCGAAATGGCGGAAAACACGCTGCTGGCCAACGATAATCCTACAATTCCCATGGAGCTGCTCGAACTGCGCGCGGCTCTGGCCAGGCTGCCCGATGACCAGCGCGAGGCGCTGATACTCGTCGGCGCGGGCGGCATGGCGTATGACGAAGCGGCGCAAGTCTGCCAGTGCGCGGTCGGCACGATCAAAAGTCGTGTCAGCCGGGCGAGGCGGGCGCTGGAAACGATCCTGAACGAAACCGGCTCAAGGCAGGTCGACCAGGACGATATTCGGGCGGACAAGGCTTTTGACGACATCCTTGAACAGGCAGCAGCTCTCGCCGACGGAGGGGCAAGACGGGGAGACAGCTAGGGGCTTCACGCCCCGTCGTCTGTCGCTGCGTGTTTTGCTGCTTCTGATCTTTGCGGTCGCCCTGTCGCCGGTGCTGGTCATCGGCGGCATCCGTTGGTCTGGCGACATTGAGCGTGAAACCGCACGCCGCCGCGAGACCATGGCGCTCGTCGCACAGGAGGCCGCCAGCCGCGCCGAATACATGCTCGCCGTGGCTCCGGCGATGCTCGATGTCGTCAGCGCCGCGTCTCCCGCAGATCCGTGCGCCAATCCGCTTCAGAAAATGATCGATGGTCTGCCCGAGCTGGCTAATCTCGGCATCGTCGATGCTGATGGGAAAGTGCTCTGCACCACGCAGGAAGGCGGCGAGGGCACGAGTGCCGCTGATCGGCCCTGGTTCCAGAAGCTGAAGTCGACCGGCGCGGAGATAGTACAGTCGACAGCCTACTACGGTCCCGTCTCCCATGAGTGGATCATCGCCACGGGGCGGCGCAGGTCGAACGCGGACGGCTCTTTCAATGGTGGCTTCGTGCTTGGTCTGCCGGTGAACTCGCTTGTCCGCCAGCTTGAACGTACCGGCCTGCCAAAGGACACCGAGATCGCGCTGCTCGACACAACGGGGCAGGTGTTCGCCAGCAATCACTGGGCGAAGCTGGGTACCGACGTGATGAACAAGCTGAAGGGCGAACAGTCCGGCTTCTTCAACCTGCGCTCGCTGCGTGAACAGGATCGCGAAGTGGCGATCGTCCCGCTGGCCGACAATGACTTCTACGCCATGCTCTCCGCGCCGAAGCCGGCGCCGATCGCACTCGAAAACGTCAGTGCGTTTGGCAATTTCGCGCTGCCGCTGCTCGCGTGGTTGCTGGCGCTTGTCACGGCCTGGCTCGCAACCGACCGGCTGGTCCTGCGCTGGCTCGACTATCTTCGCCGCATCGCAGGGCTCTACGCCTCCGGCAAGCTCTCGGTCCAGCCCCTGCGCGCCAGGCGACAAGCGCCCGGCGAGATCAACGTACTCGCGGATTCAATGGAGGAAATGGCAGCGCGCGTGAGGGATCGCACACAGAGCCTTGAAGCTGCGCTCGAAGCCCGCAATGCGGCGATGAAGGAAATCCACCATCGCGTGAAGAACAACCTGCAGATCATCAACTCGCTGCTTAGCCTGCAAAGCCGCAAGGTGAAGGATCCGGCCGCGCTCGGCGTGCTTGATGACGCCCGCGCGCGCATCAATGCATTGTCCCTGATCCACCGCTCGCTCTACGAACACAACGATATCCGCTCTGTCGACGTGAAGAGCTTTTTCTCCGAGCTGGCTCTCCATCTCGATCAGGCGCTCGGCGCCGAGGACCAGAAGATCCGGATCGACAGTGCGATCGATCACGACACGATCGATGCAGACGCTGCAATTCCGCTTGCGCTGTTCACGGCCGAGGCTGTGACTAATTCGGTGAAGCACGCCTTTCCATCCGGCCGCGGCGTGGTCGGCGGCCGCATCCTCGTCAGCTATCGCATTGGCGACAATGAAACCGTTCTGTCCGTCGAGGACAATGGGGTTGGCGGCATCGAGGCCTCAGCGGCGGCGTCAAGCGGCATTGGCGGCACACTCATGGCTGCTTTCGCGAAGCAGGTTCACGGCCAGCTGGAGGAGGTCCCATCCGCCTCCGGCGGTCTCTCCGTTCGAATTCGCATGCCGCGCACAAACGGCGTGACCGGCGTTGCGCCTCCGCCAACGTAATCGGCCCGGTGTTTCCACCGGGCCATCGTCTGCTGGTGCGTGATGCCGACTATACGCCTCGTCGTGTCGCTCCCATCACGGCGGAGATGACGAACAGAACGAGGAAGATAAAGAACAGGATCTTGGCGATGCCGGCAGCCGAGGCTGCAATGCCGCCAAACCCGAGAACCGCGGCGATGACTGCGACAATGAGAAACACTAGTGTCCAGCTAAGCATGTCAAACCTCTGTCAGCAGGGCCCGAGACGAGGTCTAAGGCTGTTGCTCCCTGGCATATTAACGGGTGGCGACAGACCGGGTTCCGGTTGTCATTTCACAGCCGGTTGAATTGGCAGAATCATGGATACGCCCCGCGTCCTGCCCGGCCATGCAGCGGGCGCATCGTCCGAACCGCGCGATCCTGCGCGCAGCGATATGACAGACAGGCGTATGGTCGCTGCCTGGCGTGGCGATCAGCAGCGCGTCCAGCGTATCGAACCACTTTCGCGCCGCTTCGAATTCCGATCACCGGCCATGCTGCGTGATGTTACCCTGCGAACTGCTCGACGCAGCCAGCGCCTCATGATCCTACGCGTTGAAATGGAGGTTTGAGAGATGCAGCAGGCGGACTGGTTTTGCTGTCACGCTGCCGTCAGGCATTGCGCGGCTGCCTCTACGAATTTCACCTTGATCTTTCGCCCAGCCTCGACGTGTTCTCCGTCCACGATAAGCGGGATGTCGTCTCCGACCTCATTGTCGATCTCAAGTGAGGTCGCTGGCGCCGTGGTCACGCCGGGTGCGCTGCGCCAGTCCGTGAAGAACGACGTCCAGACCACGTTCAGCGCGCTGCCCGTAGTGGGCTCGGCCAGGGCGGCGACTTCCATCCCGACGCCGGCCTTTGTCAGCGACCCGACTACGGCCCCGACTATGCTCGTGGTCGGCAGCTGCCCGCCTTCGAAACTGTAGCCGTCTGCATAGTTTGCCGTAAGCGCCAGTGTATTCAGCGTATCGATCGCCGCCCGCGCTTCGGTTGCAGCCTTGACCAGCTCGCCACGCCTCAGGCTTTCGCGCGCCTCGGCAAACCGGGCGGGGGCGCCGGCCAGCATCGCGCAGAAAAACAGATTGTCATTCACGCGCCCTGCCGGAAGCATGCGCCGTTTCGGCGAAGCAAGCACATCCGCAATGATCTGTTCCCAGCCCTTGTCGCCATGGATGGAACGGGGCAGCAGGTTCATCGTTCCGCCTGGCAGCAGAAGCAGGTTCGGCGTCACCTGACCAGCAGTCTCAAGCGCGGCCTTGAGCGTGCCATCGCCTCCCCAGACCACGAGCAGGTCGGGCGACTGGGCCGCAAGACGCTTCAACTGCGGCAGGCAATCGCTGGCATCGAGCTGGATCATCTCGGTGTCCCGGATACCGGCAACCTCCAGCGCCGCGCGCAGGCGCTCGCCTCCGTCGGCAGACACGGATCCGGATGATGGATTGAAAAGCGCGAACGTTTTCATGGCGCGCCTGGCGGCTTGGGGCCGGGTACGAACGCTTGCGGTTCCATCAGGTTCCGGCGTCAGCCTGCATCTAGGAAGGCGATGGATCCCGCGACCAGGAGGCCAATGACCGTCAGAAGGCAAAAGACCAGCGCCACCAGGCTGCCTTTGTCGGACAAATCCCGGTCAATCTGCCTCGCTATCTCTTCGTCGTCGATGTCCGTCATGTGAGCGACGCCGTTGTCCAGCGGTAGAATGTGCCCGCGCGGCTCTGGTTCCATCGCAAATGCAGTCGGGAGCGCCGTTGTACACAGCCCTCCCGGCGGCGATGTGTGTCCAACGCGGGTTAGCCGCGATAGTCTCCGTTGGCCCAGTACGTGCGGCCGTTGCGGCGATCCACATAATAGTACCGGTCTGCGTAACGGTCGTAGATCAGTTCCTCGCCATTCGGTCCGTAGCGGCCAGCATAGCTGTTGTTGTCGCGATCCTTGCTTGCGCCGACAACGCCGCCTGCAATCGCGCCGGTCGCCGCGCCGATTGCAGCGCCCTGGCCGGCGTCACCCGAACCGGTGTTGTTGCCGATTATGGCGCCGGCGGCGCCGCCGAGAAGGGCGCCTGAAAGCGCGCCACGCTCTGTGTTTCCGCTGGACGTGCAGGCCGCAGCGGCAAGTCCGGCCGCAAGAGCGGCAGAGATGACCAGCAGTTTCATGACTTGCTCCTTGAGTATCTGTCTCGCGGGAACGCAACGTGCCTTTCAGCAGCCGGTTCCGGTCAGCGCATCGACTTACGCAGGGCTCCCGCAACGCCGCCCAGGATCAGGCCGACAACACTGGCCTGCGTAACGAGGAGGACGGACGGAACAGTTACGGCCGAAATCACGAGACCCGCTCCCGCGCCAACGAGCGCTCCGGCAGCCATGCCCACGACCACGCCAGCGCCGGGCCTTGGCTGGTGCACTTCGGGCGCGGCTTTCATGGATTTCAGCTGGATCAGCACCTTAGACACTTCGCGAAGGTCGGTTTCCTCGCCGCCGGTCATGTTTTCTGCGGTGCTTTCGGCCAGGCGCTGGGCGTCAAGCTTCCAGCTTTCAAGAATCCGGCGCTTCTCATCGACGCTCAATGTCGGTTCCACCAGGACGTCGTCCGGGCGGCTGAAGTGTCGTTGGGGATGGGCGATAAGGTCTTCGACATGCGTATTCATGGCGTATTCGCGCCTTCCTCGCTCTGAGTGGTAAGCTCACAACGAGAACCAAGCGGCGCGGGTTCCGCTGAACGCGCACCCGAAAAATGTCAGTTCGCGGGAACCAGGGCAGGTTCGTAATAATGGCCGTCGGCTAGCTGTGGTCTCTCAATAGGTTGTCCACTCGGCGCGGACCGAGGAGATTGATGTTGCGACACGTCAATTTCTTCGGAGGTACGCCGAGTGAACATTCACAAGAATGCCCGCACCACGCTGCATAGTCGAGCAGAGATC
>JBGAKC010000028.1:0-64160 GCA_044224605.1 Hyphomonadaceae bacterium | reverse complement strand
GGTAGAGACCGGCCACAAGCTGCAGAGGTCCGTCCCAGGTCGAGATGAAGTTGAGTTCGCTCGAGAACCACGCGCGGTTCTCGTTGTAGTCCGAGACGCGCTCGGTGGCGTAGTTATAGCCGGACCGGCAACCGTAAACCGCCATGGCCGGCGTGCAGGTGAAGCTCTTCACCGACGTGCCGTCCTGATCCTGTTGCAGGTTGTAGTGATACCAGACGTAGCCGCCGAGATATTTGATGTCGAAATTGTCGGCGTGCCAGATCAGTTCGGTCGCAAGCTCTGAAGTCGGCGACAGACGAGCGAAGTTGGAGAAGTCGGTGTTGAAGGCATACCGGTCGGTGAGGGCCGGGTTGGTGGTCTGCGTGCCGACCTGGACCCTGTTCGGATCGGCAAGGCCGAACCAGCCGTTGGGACCAAGTTCAGCCGTCGAGTTGAAGAACCGCGTGTTGTAGGGATAGGGATCATCAGCACCCGTACGGGCGCCTGGAGCGCCGTAGCGAACGTCCCAGTTGAGCGAGCCTGCGCGAATCCACAGGTCGATATCATCGCCGATGTCGAACTCGAGCTGACCTTCGATGTAAGTGTCGTCCTTGCGGCCGCCCTCGGTGGTCAGACCCGAATAGTTGGTGAGGAAGCCTTCATTCTGCGCCTGGCGCGAATAGCCGACGCGATAGCGCATCCAGTCGGTGATCGGTCCGGCGAGCGTGGTCGCCACGCCGAGCGTGTCGTAGTTGCCGTACTGCATGTTCACCTGGCCCTCGAACTCCTCCGTCGGGCGCTTGGTGATGACGTTGAGCGCGCCGCCGATCGAGTCGCGGCCGTAGAGGGTGCCTTGCGGGCCACGCACGACCTCGACGCGTTCGACGAAGATCGGTTCGCGGCTGGCTGGAATGGCGGAGGAGAAGTAGACGCCGTCGACATAGTTCGAGATGCCCGAACGAATGCCGAAGTTGTTGGATGTACGGGTCACACCGCGCATGCCGAGGCGGTCGTTCGAGGTTGAATAGGACAGGCCCGGCGCGAAGTTGGTGTAGTCCTGCACCGTGGTGAGGCCGATCTGGTCGCGCATCTCATCGGTGATGGCGGTCACGGCCACCGCGATGTCCTGCACGGTCTCTTCACGCTTCTGCGCGGTGACGACGACTACGTCGCGCCCGCGATCCGGTTTTTCGTCCTCCGGCGGCGCTGGCGGGGCAGGCTGTGGCCCTGCCGTTGCGGTGTTCTGCGCCATGGCTGGCATGGCCAGGCCGAGCGCGATGAGACTGACGAGTGAAATCCTATTGAGCTGCGCCATACGACGCGTCCTCCCTGACTGCGATCCTCCCCGGGAGCGACGCAATGTGGGAGGGGCGTCGCCGCTCGGCCGCTATTACGGCTCGCGCAGATGTTACGCTGATCTTCACCCTCATCAGCGTCAACGGCGCCGCTAAGGCGCCACGTCGCAACGGCAGTTCTCGTTTGCGCAAAGGAGACTTGAGGGGGTTCTGGGCCGTGGACTGAAGAACAATCTCCGGCTGCGACCGGCAATTCTTCCCGCTCCCGCTCCGTCAGGTCGTAAGGGAGCGACGACAGCGTTCTCCTGTGCGTCAGCCCATGCCGCTGCGAAAGCGCGACCGATGCAAATTCGCCATCCCGAAAAAAAATATTGCTGACGGACGCGGAAGCAAGGTGAGCGTCGAGGCGAGTACGCGAATCCAGTTCGCCTGTTCTGCCCCCCGCTCAGGCAAAACGTCGAAACAAAAGGAACGCTCACAGGCCATGGGGCGCCTCCTGATGCGCCAGGCCGCCCCCCGCTTGTCAATCGCGGAAGGGCGAAGCGCTATCCGGGGCCCAAGCTACAGGATGACGGCGGCGAAGGTTGGATGGACGGGTCCCGACTTCGTGGGACGGCGGAAAATCTTCGCAGCCAGCTTCAACCCACTGGCCCATCAAACCGTTGGACGGCGCTGTTCAAATCCGGCCGGGCTCGCCACGCGCCTCGACTGCCCCGGATCGACAGGCTCTGGCAGATCATCCCCTGGATCCACTGGCCCCGCCGCCCGGCCATGGCGGTGGAGACGAACCTCGTCGACGCCATCCGGATTGGCTTCACCTTCTTCGCCAATGACGACATCGTCTTTCGCTTCCAGCACGACAGGGCCTTCCGCGCAAAGAGCGCCTCGTCCATCGCTTCGAGGACGTTGAACGGTTGGCGGATCTGAGCGACGAACGCCCGGGGCGGCAGCGCAGGGCTGCGCGCTCGCCTGCGGGCCGCCCTCGAAACAATTTCCCGGAATCAAAACAACTGCCTCACAGGGCTGTCTGCGCGATCGCGCTGTCACGCCTCCTGCATCCCGCCCGCCGCGAAGCCGCCTCATTCATTTCCCGGTCATGAATCCGCGCACATCCTCCCGCCCCATGGTGAAGCATGTGCGCACAGTCGGGATGAGGGCGGCCATGCTCGGCCTGACCGCCCTGTTCGCCGTCGCCTGCGCCAGCTCCGGCCCTGCGCCGAACAGCTACGGCCGCACGCCTCCGCCTTCGCGCACAGGCATCGACCCCAACTACCGCTTGCCGCCCCAGCTCGATCTCACCTCGATCCCCTTCGACGAAACCAACGCGCCCACCATCCTCACCAGCCAGCCGTCTTCCGAATGCGCGCCCTTCGCGCGCAACATTTCCGGCATCCAGATCTGGGGCGACGCCGTCACCTGGTGGTTGCAGTCCGAGGGCAAGTACGCGCGCTCAGCGCATCCGGCCGAAGGCTCGATCCTCGTCCTGCGTGGCTGGAACGACGAAAGGCGCGGCCACGTCGCGGTCGTGAAAGAGATCGTCTCCAAGCGGCTCGTGCGTGTCGATCACGCCAACTGGCTGCACCGCGGCGAGGTCAGCCTCAACGTGCCTGTGATGGATGTCTCCTACGACAATGACTGGAGCGAAGTTCGCGTCTGGCACATTCCGGGCGGCTACTGGGGCGGGCGCACCTATGAGGTGCAGGGCTTCATCCACCCGTTCCAGCTCAACGGCGCGGCCGGCGTCACCGTACGTTGAGCTTGGCCCACATGCCCTCGCGCCGCGCCTTCCACGCGTCCGCCGTCTGCCCCCACAGGTCGACCGGATCGTTCTGGTAGGGCGGGGGCATCCGCCCTGGCCCGCGATTGGTCGAGCCGAGTCGGATCGCCAGCTTCTGCGAGGCGACATTGTCCGGATGGATCGAATGGATGATGTCGGTCCAGCCAAGCACATCGACGGCAAAGTCCATCGCGGCGACCGCGCCCTCGAACGCATAGCCCTTGCCCCACACCTCGCGGATGACGCCCCAGCCGACCTCGTTGCCCGGCCACTGATGCGGCCGCCAGGGTCCGAGCCGCCCGACCCAGCGTCCCGTCGCCTTCTCGAATACGGAGAACATGGCGAACCCCTCTTCGTGCCACGCCCCCACGATCGAGCAGATGCTGCGCCAGACCACTGCAGGCGGCTGCGCCTTGCCGATGTACTGGGCCGCTTCCTCATCCGCCATATAGGCGCACCAGGCGTCGAACTCCCTAAGGCTTGGAACCTTCAGGATCAGCCGCGGCGTCTCGATCACCGTGTCCATGCGCGATGTCATGTCGTTTCTCCCGTGCGCGCCAGCACGCCCGTCACCGATCGCTCCAGCGCTTCTTCCCATGGCGTCCACGCCAGCCCAAGCCGCTCACTCGCCTTGACGCCCGACAGTTGCGCATTCAGCGGCCGCTTTGCCGGCGCATTGAATTCCGCGGTCGTGACCGCATCTATCTCCGCGAAGGGACCGCCCAGCCGCTTCGACGCCGCCATGATCGCCCGCGCCATCTCCGCGCGGCTCATCACGTCCCGCGCCGCAAGATGCAGGATGCCCGAAAGATCGCTCGCGCCCTCCGCTTTCAGCCGCGCAAGGCGGAGCAGGGCGGCAGCGATGTCACGCGCGTATGTCGGCGGCCCGATCTGGTCCGATACGATGCGCAACCTCGGCTGCGTGCGCGCCCAGCCGATCACCTTGGAGACAAAGTTCTCGGCAAACTCCGAAAACACCCAGCACACCCGCGTCGTCAGCGACTGCGGGCACAAGGTCGCCAGCGCGATCTCCCCGGCGGCCTTCGTGCTCCCGTACACGGAGATCGGCGTCTGCAGGTCGCTCTCGACATATGGCCCCGCCTTCGACCCATCGAACACGCAATCGGTCGACATGTGGATGAAGTGCGCGCCGGTTCGCTTGCAGATCTCGCCAAGCTCGTATGGGCCCATAGCGTTCACGGCCCGCGCGATATCCGGCTCGGTCTCGGCGCGATCGACGAGATTGTACGCCCCGGCATTGATCACCACATGAGCGCGCGTCTGATGGACGAACGCTTCAAGCGTCTCCGGCTTCGTCAGGTCGGCCGTGTCGCGCCCGGCCTGGTGCAGCTCGATCGACGGATAACCGGCTGCAACCGCCGCAAGCGCCTGCGCGGTCTGTCCGTGCTTTCCGATGCAGGCGATGCGCAGCGGGATCATGCTCTGATCTCTCATGCTCCTGCCCCAAAAGAAAAGGGCCCGGCGTATCTCTCGCCGGGCCCCGCATTCTGTCTCGCTTCAATCTCAAGCGAGTGACGGATCCAGCGTCTTGCAGGCGTCGAGCAGGCCGCGCACGGCGCCGACTGACTTCGCGAACATCGCCTTCTCGCCCTCGTCCATCGGGAATTCGACGACCTTCTCCACGCCGCCCTTGCCGATCACGACCGGCACGCCGACATAGAGGTCGCTGATGCCATACTGGCCGGCGAGGTTCGCGGCGACGGGCAGCACGCGTTTCTTGTCGAGCAGGTAGGACTTCGCCATCGCCACCGCCGATTCAGCGGGTGCGTAGAAGGCTGAGCCCGTCTCGAGCAGGGCGACGATTTCGCCGCCGCCGCCGCGGGTGCGCTTGACCATCGCGTCGAGTTCTTCCTGCGTGAACATGCCGGCTTTCACGCACTCCGGCAGCGGCAGGCCGCCGACGGTCGAGTAGCGGATCATCGGCACCATGTCGTCGCCATGGCCGCCCAGCGTCCAGGCCTTCACGTCCTCGATGGAGACGCCGGTCTTCTCGGAGAGGAAGTAGGCGAAGCGCGCCGAGTCGAGCACGCCGGCCATGCCGACAACGTGCGAGGTCGGGAGGCCCGAGAATTTCTGCAGCGCCCACACCATCGCATCGAGCGGGTTGGTGATGCAGATCACGAAGGCCTTCGGCGCGTGCGTCTTGATGGCGGCGCCGACGTCTTTCATGACTTTCAGGTTGATGCCGATGAGGTCGTCGCGGCTCATGCCCGGTTTGCGCGGCACGCCGGCTGTCACGATGATCACGTCGGCGCCGGCGATCACCGAGTATTCCTCGAGCGAACCGCCCGAGAGCTTGCCGTCCTTGCCGTAGACCGACGCCGCTTCGGCGATGTCGAGGCCCTTGCCCTTGGCGATGCCGCCCTTCATGTCGACCAGAACCACGTCGCCCAGCTCCTCGCGCGAGCAGATGTGGGCCAGCGTGCCGCCGATCATGCCGGCGCCGATGAGGGCGATCTTCTTGCGTGCCATGGGGAGGTCTCCTGATGTCAAAGCGGCGGGCGCAGGTTGCGGGGTCGGCTTCGGAGCGGGCGGCGGTTCAGCCCTGGGAGCGGCAGGAGAGGGGGCTTGAGCCGCCTTCTTCTTGTCGCCCTTGAACCAGCCGAACATCCGCGCCCCGGAAAAATCCCGGGGACCGTTAGCGCAAGCGCGTCGCGGGGGCAATGCGGCCCGGAATCAGGTGATTTTGAACGGTGAAAGCCTGCTCAGCCCGCAAGGCCGGTCGCTGATCATCCAAGCACCCGGGCCAGCCGTTCGACGCCGCTGCGGATCATCCGGCCATAATTATCGTCGGCGAGCGCATCGCTTGCCTGCTGCGCTAGCTGCAGGTGCTTGCGGGCGCCGGCGATGTCGCCGGTGCGGTGCATTACGTCGGCGAGATTCACGTGCAGCGACGGGTACATGCTGAGGACGCTGAGCCCGGCCGTGTCCGGGCGTTCTTTGACGATGCGGTCTGCGGCGGCGAGGGCGCGCTTGTCCCAAACCAGCTCGTCGAGCGGGTCGTCCTGCGCGTCGGCCATGTAGTGGCTGAGCACGCATTCATGAAACGGATCGCCTCCGGCTTCGATCTCGCTCCAGATCGCCGCGAAGGCTTCGCGCGCTTCGGAGCGGCGGCCCGTGTTGAACAGGTTGAGCGCCTCGAAGATGCGGTCGAGAACGGGATCGCTCACTTGGCTGGCTCCGGCGACTGTTCGCGTTCGGCGGCGAGGTAGTCGGCCGAGCGCATCTCGTGGAGGCGGCTAGCCGTGCGCTGGAATTCGAACGCGCCATCGCCCGCCGCGTAGAGATCATCCGGCTGCGCATCCGCAGACATGACCAGCTTGGTCTTTGATTCATAGAGCGCATCAATCAGGGTTACGAAGCGCGCCGCCCATGTGCGCTCGTCCACTCCCATCTTCGGAACATGATCGAGCAGGATGGTGGGGTAGCGCCGCGCGAGCGTCAGATAATCGGCGGCGCCAAGCGGCTTCTTGCATAGCTCGTCGAAGGTGAAGCGGGCGACACCCATTGCGTGTTTCTGCACGATGATCTGCCGACCCTGCACGTCGAGCGTTTCGGTGTGCGGCGCTGCACCACCGGTTAGGCGCGTGAAGGCCGCATCCATCGCCCTGTCGGCAACGACGCCGAGCGGCGCGTAATAGACAGGCGCGGCCGCGAGACGGTCGAGGCGATAGTCGCGCGCGGACTTGAGTTCGACCACATCGAGCTCTTCCTCCAGTCGCTTGATGAAGGGCAGGAAGAGCTGGCGGTTGATGCCGTTGGTGTAGAGGTCTGACGGCTTGCGGTTCGATGTCGCGACGATGGTCACGCCGCGGTCGAACAGTTGTTCGAACAGGCGGCCGAGGATCATCGCATCGGCGATCTGGTTGACATGGAATTCGTCGAAGCAGAGCAAGGTCGCCTTGTCGGCGATGTGCTTCGCTGCCGGCGCGATCGGATCATCGCCCGCGTCGCGCACATACGCTGGATGCTTGCGCTTCTCGGCCGACGACAGCTTGCGCCATTCGAAGATGAAGGCGTGCGTCTCCAGCATGAAGTCGTGGAAGTGGACGCGCCTCTTGTCCTTAAGCGTCGCCGCTTCAAGGAAGAGGTCCATCAGCATCGACTTTCCGCGCCCGACCGCGCCCCAGATGTAGAGCCCGCGCGGGCGCTTGCCGCCGAACCATCCGCGCGAGGTCGCGAGTTGTTTCGCCAGCGTATCCAGCCGCGCCACGGCCTCGGCCTGCGCCGGGTCAGGCGTCACCCGTCCGGCGGCAAGCCGCTGGGCGTAAAGCTGTTTCACCCGTGTCATGCTGTTCCGCGCATAGCGGGCTTTGGGGCTGAAAGGAAAGCGGTTTTGGGTCGCGGTCCGCGCGCGCATCAAACTTTTTGGGTCAAACCTGTCGGTTCAGGTTCAGTACATCCGTCCTGGCTCATGAAGCGGTGAGACCGCGACGCATCCAGGGAGGACAGGATCATGTCGGCAATCCAGCGCAACGGGTTATCAGGCCTTACCCTGAAGATCGCGACGATCGCATTCGTCGCCATCATGTCGGTCTTCATGCAGAAGCCGTCTTCGAACCTTCCGTTCGCAGCGCAGGCGGAAGTCGCGGAGGCTGACCTCTAGCCCTCACCACGCCTTCGCCTTCTGCGCATCCGCTACAAGATCGCAGGTCGGGCAAGCGGCGTAGTCGTCGGCGCGGAGGTCAGGCATCGGGCCGGTGACCTTGCTCGGCGGAATGCTCTGCGAGGTCGCCTGGCGCGCCAGGATGAGCCACCCGCCGTTCGGCAGTTTCTCGCGCACGAACGTCGCTCCGCCGCCATCTCGTAGGTCGTCTGCGCCGCCCAGGCATGGAAATAGCCACGCCTCCAGACATCGACCTTCGCAAGGTTCGCATTCACGACCAGCCGGTCGACATCACACGTGAACCGCAACGCCTATCCCGCCAGCTCGTTGTTGATGTGCGGGCCCGAATAGGCGGCGCTTCGCTCCTCGCACGTGATGTCGGGAATCTCGGAATAGCCTGGCCCGGGCCTCGATCCCCTTGCGCGCCATCAGCGCCCAGGGCGCCTTCGCTTCCGGCTGAGCGATGCGCTTGTACCATTCGGCGATCACGGCGCAGATCCTGGCTTCATCCTCCGGCGCCTGTGCGAAAGCGGGCGCGCTGATCGCGAGCACTGGAAGCAACAGGAAGAGTTTGCGCATGAGTTGTGTCCCCCTTCCTCGCAAAGAAGATGGATCACAATCCGGGCGGCAGTCTGGAACGGTCAGCCCGCGGCGCTGCCGGCCTGCGGCGGCATCAGCGAATGGACGAAGTCACGGAACAGCTCAGGCCGGCGCACGAAGTCGCCGAGCGGGAGGTCTTCCTTGCCGACGGCCTTGGGCGAGCAGTCGACGCCGGCGCGCATCAGGCTCGCGACCACTTCGTTGCGCTTGTCGCTGCCGGACACGACGGCGACACGGAATTTGCCCATGCTGGCGATACGGGTGACGGTCGCGTCCTCGTCGGTCGAGTCGGGCAGCATCAGGTCGATGACGACAAGGTCGAAGCGCTCGAGGCGCAGCTTGCGCTCGGCGTCCATCAGCGAACTCGCAATCACGAGATCAATGCCGAAACGCTTGCGCGATGCCGCAGCCGCAGCGGCGGCCAGCAATTCGCCCGCCCGGGCGTGATCCTCGACCCACAAGACCTTCATGCACTTCCCCCAGTCCAGTTGCCGGCGAATGCCCGACCCAAGGATCACGCGGCGTAAGTCAGAATATCCGCGCGCCACGTTTCGCAGCAGCGAAGAACTCTTCAAGACACTATTCTCTCGCTATCTGTTACGAATGGTTAATAAGTCAGGGCAGAGGCTTAGCACTGTTCCGCGTAGGGATATTCATGAGCGAGCAAGCTGAAGCGCAAGCGGACCGAAGCCTCGCCGCCTTCATCGATCCGGAAAAGAGCGACGCGCACATCGTCGACATCATGATCGAGGAGCGCTGCCCATCCTGGGTGAAGCACTGGACGTGGCCAGCTGTGCGTCCGGTTCTCTATTCCTTGCTGGGTTACAGGAAAGCGATCCGCTGGGCTGACGAGATCAAGCAGCTCAAGTCGGGATCCGAATGCTTCGCCTATCTCGACCGCGCGCTTGACCTGCGCGTCACGGCGACCGGGCTGGAGAAAGTCCCGAGCGCCGGCCGGGCGGTCATCGTCGCCAACCATCCGACGGGCCTGGCCGATGGTTCGATCGCGCTTGCGGCGCTCAACCCGATCCGCACCGACATCGAGATCATGGCGAACGCCGATGCCTGCCGCATCAATCCGAAATTCGCGGAGGTGATCATCCCGGTGGAGTGGGTGCAGGACAAGCGCACGATCGCCAAGACGAAGGAGACGCTGCGCCGCGCCGGGGCGACATTCTCCAACGAGCGCCTGCTGATGATCTTCCCGTCCGGCGCGCTCGCCCAGATGCGCGATGGAAAGCTCACCGATGAACCCTGGCTGCCGACCGCCGTGACGCTGGCGCGCAAGAACAGGGCGCCGATCACGCCGCTTCACATCAATGGCCGCAACTCGGCGCTTTACTATCGCTTCTGCAATCTCAATCGGGAATTGCGCGACATCACGCTGTTCCACGAACTGCTCAACAAGCAGGGCGACAAGTTCCATCTCACCTTCGGGCCGCAGATCCCGTGGGAGCATCTGAACGGCGACCCGCAGGCGGTCACGGATCACATCCGCAACTATGTCGAAAACATCCTGCCGAACGATCCCAACAGGCCGTTCGAACCGCTGAAGGCGGAATAGAGCTTCGCGCCAGCGTCATCGGCCTGCGTCAGAGACTTCACGCGCTGGATTCCGCTGCCTAGGGTGCGCGCTTCGTGCCTAGCGAGTCGGGGCGGCGTCATGAAACAGTTCCTGCGGTTCTATGGCGCTCCGATTGCGATCGTGGTGCTGGGCCTGATCGTCGCCTTCCTGTTCATGGCGCCGCCGCCGCCGAAGAAGGTCATCATTGCGGGCGGGGCCGCCGGCGGGTCGTATGCGGCGACGGCCGAGGCCTATGCAAAGGCGCTGCGCGCACAGGATATCGAAGTTGATGTCCTCACCACGGCGGGGTCTGTCGACAACCTCAATCGCGTGAAGGCGAGACAGGCCGATGTCGGCATCGTACAGACGGGCGTTGCCGCAGACGTCGGCGCGCAAGGCGCCAGTTCGCTTGGCGGCGTTTTCTATGAACCGCTGTGGGTGTTCCACCGTGCGGACCTTGCGATCAACGAGCTGCAGGATGTTGCGGGTCGCAAGGTTGCGATCGGACCGGAGGGGTCCGGCGTCCGTGCGCTGGCGATGCTGTTGCTGAACGAGGCCGGCGTCACGGCGGAGAAATACACGCCTGCGCCGTTGGCGGGGCAGGCTGCGGCGGAAGCGCTGCAGAAGGGCGAGGTCGATGTGGCGCTGGTGGTCTCCGGCGCGACGGCGCCCTGGATCGCGGGGCTGATTGCAGATACCTCCATCAGTCTCATGTCGATGCGCGAGGCGCACGCGCTGTCACGGCGCCATCCCTATCTCGACGAGGTCGAGCTCTATCGCGGCGTGGTCGATCTCGCGGCCATCCTGCCGAAAGAGGACGTCATGCTGATCGCTCCGGCCGCGCAGATCGTCGTGCGTGATGACCTGCATCCTGCGATCCAGTCCCTGCTGATAGAGACGGCGTTCCGTGAGCATGGCGGCGGGTCGCTGCTGTCCGATCCAGGCCGGTTTCCGACGCCGCAACTGTCCGACATCGCGATCTCGGACGAGGCCGAGCGCTATTACAAGAACGGTCCCAGCTTCCTGCGCCGCATCTTCCCCTACAGCGTCGCCAATTTCCTTGAGCGGGCGTGGGTGCTGGCGATCCCGCTGATCACGCTCCTGATCCCGCTCGTGCGCGCGGCGCCGCCGCTCTATCGCTGGCGCATCCGGCGGAAGATCTATGTCTGGTACAAGGACCTGCGCGACCTCGAATCCGCGGGCAGGGCGGCCAAGACGGCGGAGGAGCGCATGGAAGTGCGTGCGCGGCTTGCGGACCTGCAGGCAGAAACAGGCAAGGTCGAGGTGCCGGTCAGCTACACCGACGATCTCTATCGCCTGCGGGCGCACATCCGCTTCGTCGCCGAGTTGATCGACAAGCTGTCGGCGCAGGAACGCCACGCGCGGATCTGACATGCTGCTGCGGCTGTTCTTTGATGCCGGTTCCGGCGTGCTGCTGTGGGCGCATGACGTCGAGGCGAAGGCGCGCTTCGGGTATCCTGTGGAAGCGGCGGATCTCGACATTCCTGCGGAGCTGCACGCCGAGATCGAGCAACTCATCACCGACTATGACGCAGCCTTCCCTTGGGAAGATCCAGGCGGTCCGACCATGTTTGGCTATGGGGATGATCCGCCCTTTGCCTCGCGTGTCCTGGCGCTGTTGCCGAAGCTGCGCGCGGCGCTGCCGGGGATTGCGTTCGAGAGCGATTACGAAGGCTAAAGCCAGCCTGCGTCCTTCACGGCCTTCAGGTAGGTGCGGCTCACGGGCGCCTCGGCGCCGGACTTGAGCTTCAGCGTCACCTTGCCATCGCCCTTGCTGGCGTCGGCAAGGCCCTGCTTTGCCACCCACCAGGACCGATGCGTCTGAAGTCCCTCGAGCGCGGCCAGCTCGCGGACGGCATCGGCCAGCCGCATCAGGATCATCGTCTCGCCAAGGCTGGTGTGGACGCGGAGATAGTGGTCCTCGGCGGAAACGGCATAGACCTGCGCGCCACGGAACTTGACCGGCAGGCGATCGATGAAGGCCGATCCCGCGCGTGCGATGGCCGGCGCTGTTGCGGCCGGGGCCGTGACCTGCATTCCGATCCGCGATTTTTCCACGATCCAGGCGAGGGACGTCATCACGGCCGACAGGGCGATCACGTAGAGATACTGAAGGCCCCACCCGCCAAGCGGCAGGATGATCCCGTCGGCAGCGAACTCGATCATGCCGAGACCGATTGTTATCGGCGCGGATATCAGCGCCGAGATCGCCGCGACCTGGAACAGCGGATGCGCTTTTGGCAGCCACCTGTGAATAACCAGCGGGTTGGCGATCGAGGAGGCGGCGATGCCCACGCCCATGAGGACGGTCCAGTAGGCAATCCGTTCCGGAAGCGGAAAGACCGAAGTCTGGTAGACCCCGAACCACGCGAACAGCACGCCCAGCCCAAGCGCGATTCCGGCTGCCCGGAGGATCCGGGTGCTAAGGGGCGGCTTGGACGCCCCTGCCTCGATATTACTGGCCTCTGTCACTTGCGTTTCGCGCCCGCATTTCACGCTTCGTGAACGGTGTAACCCGCCTGTTCGCGAAGCAAAACAGGCGGTTCGCGCATTTGGGGTGGTGGGACTGCGCTTGGCGACCGATGTTCGCCGGGCCGGGACGAAACCCGGCTCTGATGCGACCGAAAAACATAAAAAGGACGACGCCATGAAACGCCTCCCTGTCTTCGAAACAGCCCTCGCCATCTTCTCCCCGGTCCCCGCCTTCCTCCTCGCAACCGCCCTCCTGTTCCCGCAGGCGGCGTCCGCCGATCCGGCCAAGGCCCAGCTCACCCTGACCGTCACCGACATCAAGGAGCACAAGGGCGCCCTGATGATCGCTGTGTTCGACGAGGCAGGTTACGGCGTCGATAAACAGGTCGCCGCAAGCATGGTTCCGGTCGCCGGCGACACAGCGACCACCAGCTTTGATCTGCCGGCGGGCGCGTACGGGATAAAGCTGTTCCACGATGTGAACGGCAACGGGAAGATGGACACCAACCCCTTCGGTGCGCCGATTGAGCCATTTGCCTTCTCGAACAACGCCCCGGCCCAGTTCGGCCCGGCGACATGGGACGGCGCGAAGTTCGATGTCGCGGCCCCCACGACCGCCCACACGATCAAGCTCCCCTAGTCAGATCCAGAAGCAGGATTAGAGACATGAACCTCTCCCGCCGCATGCTGCTGCACGCTGGTCTCGTCACGGGCTCGGCCATGGCGATCGCCCCTTCCGCCTTCGCCAAGGACGAGATGCCGCCCTGGCACATTGGCTATGAGACTGCGCCGGCGAAGGGCTTCGGCCCCGGGCCGATGCGCCTTGTCTCGGGCAAGGCGCCGGCGGGGCTCACCGGCACGCTCTACCGGAACGGTCCGGCGCATTTCAAACATGGCGAGGCCTACGCCGCGCACTGGTTCGACGGCGACGGCATGGTCCAGCGCATCAACATTGCGGACGGCAAGGCGGTGCACACCGGTCGCTTCGTCGACACGCCGAAGCGCCAGCGCGAGATGGCGGCGGACAAGTTTCTCGCTCCGGGCTTCGGCACGAAGGGTGATCCGTCCTATCCGGTTGCGTCCTCGAACGACGTGAACCCGGGCAATATCTCGGTGATGATGTCGGGCGGCGAGCTGCTGGCGCTGTGGGAAGCGGGAACGCCCTACCGGCTCGATCCGGTGACGCTCGAGACGAAAGGCCTCAAGGTCTGGCGAGAAGACCTCGCTGGCATGCCTTTCCTGGCGCATCCGAAGCGCGAGCCCGACGGCCGCGTGTGGTCGCTTGCGATCGCAGGCCGCCGCGTTGGCGTCTACAACATCAATCCGGACGGCTCGACCAGGGACTTCGCCATGGTCGACATCGGGGCCGCCCACTACATCCACGACTGGACGATGACCGAGCGCAAACTGGTTATTCTCTGCCAGCCCTGGATCCAGACGAAGAACATCCCGCCCTTCATCGACGGCTTCCAGTGGAAGCCGGAGCAGGGGATGAAGTTCCTGATCCTCGACAAGGGCGACCTCACGAAGACCCGCTGGGCGCAGGGTCCGGCGCGCGCCTTCTATCATACCGGCGCCGCGTGGGAGGAAAGCGATGGTACGATCCGGCTCGATGCGGCCTTCTATCCCGAGCCCGTGCTTGGTTCTGGCGGCGGCGCTGCGGAAATCCGCGGCAAGTTCTCGGGCGATCATGTTTCGTCAAAACTGACGCAGGCGGTGATCCCGCCATCAGGCGATGCGAAGATGATCGAGACGAAGATCGCGGGCGACTTCCCGCAGGTCGATCCGCGCCGCCACGGCCTGTCGCGCAAGCTCACTGCGATGGTCACGGGCTCGGTCGCCAACCAACCTGGCGGCAGCGCGCTGGCGTTGCAGGACTGGTCGTCCGGCAAGGCGCAGATCTACGATTTCGGGTCGAAATACATGGTCGAGGAGCATCTCTTCGCGCCGAAAGGCGCGGGCGCGGCGGAGACCGATTGCTGGCTGATCGGCACGGCGATCAACACGCGAGCAGGCAAGAGCGAGGTGTGGGCGTTCGACGCCGCCAGCATCGAGGATGGCCCCGTCGCCGTCTGGCAGGCGGACTATGTCTGGCCGCTTGGTTTTCACGGGACATGGGCGCCAGCATCGGTCTGATCGGCGGCTGAGTTCAACCTACCCATCCCCTTGATCGCTGGATGGGCAGGACTATCCCAAGGGAAACCGATTTCACTTTTCTGAGGCGGCGGCGGGTATAGGTTCCGCGCCGTTTCCCGGCCGTCAGGTCGCATGGAAAAGGAGGGTCGGTGATGGCCCGTTTCGATTTCTTCAGCCAGGACGCCAAACGAAATCCCTTTCCGGCCTTCGCCGCGATCCGGAAGGAGGGGCCGCTTGTCCCGATCAACTTCCCGATCCTCGGGCGGCTGCATCTTGCAACCACATGGCAGTCGACATCGGACTTCCTGAAGGGTGGCGATCTGTTCGCCGCCGACGGACGCAATGCCGGCAAATCGTCCGCCCTTGGCTATTGGTGGGCGCCGCGGATGTTGCGTGTGCTCGGCCAGAACATGCTGACGCTTGATGATCCCGATCATCGCAGGCTTCGCAAGCTGGTCGATGCCCCTTTTCGGCGTGACCGCATCGAAGCCATGCGTCCGACGATCGCGCGGATCGCCGACGAACTGCTGGATCGCATGGAAGCTTCAGGCAATCTCGACCTTGTCCGCGGGTTTTCACGCGAACTTCCGCTGCGTGTCATCTCCGAGATGCTCGGCCTCCCGCCCGAGCTGCGTGAGAAGGTGACCGTCTGGATGGGCGAATTTGCGGATATCAAGAGCGTTGTTTCAATCGCTCGAGCCTTCAGTGTCATCGGAAAGGTCTCGAAGCTGCTGCGTGAGGAGTTTGAACGGCGCCGCCATGATCCGCGCGATGGCCTGGTGACCGAGCTCGTCCAGGCGGAGGCTGATGGCGAGCGTCTGACTGAGGACGAACTGCTCGCAATGGTCATCGTTCTGTTTGTTGCGGGTCATGAGACGACAACGCATCTGATCTCGACATCGATGCTGAGCCTGATCGAGCACCCGGACCAGTTTGCCGCGTTGCGCGCGGAACCGGCGCTGATGGCGAATGCGGTCGAGGAACTGCATCGCTACAATTCACCGGTGCAGGCGAGCAAGCCTCGCATGGCTCGCCAAGACATGACATTCCACGGCGTCCGGCTTAAGCGCGGGGACCGTGTCATGGCGCTGCTCGGGTCTGCGAACTGTGATCCGGCGCATTTCGATAATCCGGAAGTGCTGGACCTCCATCGCCCGGGCGTGCGCCACGCTGGTTATGGCGGCGGAATGCATCTGTGTCTTGGCATGCATCTCGCGCGGGTTGAAGCCGAGGTTGCGTTCGAACGCATGCTGGCGCGCTGGCCCGAGATATCGCTGGCTTCGCCCGCCGCAGATATCCGGTGGCTATCGCGCCCCGGCATGCGGGGGCCGGTTTCCCTGCCGCTGGCGGTTGGGCGGAAAGACGCGCACCGCCGTGCGGCATGATTGCGCCGTAACAAGAATTTAGACGCGCTCCGCGGCGAAGCGGCGTAGGACTGGTCAAAACAACAACGCCAGACTGCCCCGCCGCTCTCGATGACCGTCTATCGTAACGTTGCGTCCCTGATCCTTGCGGTCATGCTGCTGCAGGCTGCCTCTGGCATCCTCAGCGTTTCGACGCCGCTGGCGCTCAGCTACATGGGCGCAACGGCGCTCGGTGTTGGCATGGTCGCAGCGGTGTTCTCGGCTGGTTTCATGCTGGGCGCCTGGTTCGCACCCGACATTGTCCGCCAGATCGGTCACATCCGGGCCTATTCAGCCGCCGCCGCGATCTATGCGGCCGGCATCCTGTCGATGAGCCTTGCTTTCGATCCAGTCGCCTGGGGCGTCTTCCGCCTGTTCCAGGGCGCGGCGTCCGCGGTGATGTTCACGTCGGCCGAAAGCTGGATCGCGGATTCGACGCCGCGATCGAAACGCGGCGGCGTGATGGGTCTCTACCAGCTCATGCTGAAGGTTGCGCTGTCGTGCGGTCCGCTGCTGATCGTGGAGCACGCAGCCGACGACATCCGGCCCTTCATCTGGGCGGGGCTCATGATGGTGCTCGCCGTCATTCCGCTCTGCGCCACGCGCCGTGCGCAACCCGTCCTCCCGGATCGTGAAGCCCTGACGCTGGCCGGGATATTCAAGATTCCTCCCGCCGCGCTTGCCGGCTCGATCGTCGCCGGGGTCTGCAACACGGGCGTCACCAGCCAGCTGCCGCTCTATGCCAAGGGGCTGCAGCCCGGCGCCGCTGGCGCATCCGCCGCGACGCTCTACATCGCTGCGATGGTCGGCGGCACGATCACGCAATGGCCGGCAGGCATCATTTCCGACAAGGTCGATCGCCGTCTCATCGTGGCTGCCCTCGGCGCGATCGCGCTCGGCGCCTGCATTGCGCTCTATCTTACAGCGGGCCGGGTGTCGTTCTCGATCACCGTCCTTTTGTGCGCCCTGTGGGGAGCAGGCGCGCTGTCCTTCTATTCTGTCTCCGCCTCGCACGCGACGGACCGCACCGATGCCGGGCAACTGACCCAGGTCATGTCCGGCATGCTCTTCATCTGGGCGGGCGGATCGGTGATCGGCCCGATTCTCACCGGCATCGTCGCTGACACGAAGCTCGGCCAGCCCGGCGTCTTCGCTTTCGTGTCAGTCGGCTATTTTGTTCTGATGGCCGCCAATCTCTGGCGCGTATCCGTGCGTCAACGGCCCGATGCCTCGCAACGTTCGCCCTTCCATGCGGTCAGCTCGACAAGCGTCGTGCAGGGCAGGGTCGCAGACGAGGCCGAACGTCCTGCGGCGGCCGATGCGCCGCCAGCGCCCGCCGGGTCTGGCCAACCGGTCTGAAGCTGCGGGAATCCGCCGCAAAAAGCGTCATGAGGGCAAAGTTGCCTAAGGGCGCCCCATGCGGTAATCGCCACCCACGCAGGGCCATGCGGGGCCCTCCCTCAAGGGGCGAAAATCAATGAACATCCATGAGCATCAGGCCAAGGAAGTCCTGAAGTCGTTCGGGGCGCCGGTCGCTCTGGGTGTGGCGATCACCTCGCTGGACCAGGCCAAGGCGGCGATCGACCAGCTTCCGGGCCCGCTCTGGGTGGTGAAGTCGCAGATCCACGCCGGCGGCCGCGGCAAGGGCAAGTTCATCGAAAAGGAAGCCGGTGAGAAAGGCGGCGTCCGCCTCGGCTTCTCGAAGGAGCAGGCCTACGAGCACGTGAAGGCGATGCTCGGCCATCACCTCGTCACGGCGCAGACCGGCGCGGGCGGCAAGCAGGTCAACCGCATCTACATCGAGGACGGCGCCGACATCGAGAAGGAGCTCTATCTCTCGATCCTCGTTGACCGCGGCGCCGGCAAGGTCGCCTTCGTGGTCTCGACCGAAGGCGGCATGGACATCGAAGCTGTCGCCCACGACACGCCCGACCGCATCGTGACGCTGCCGATTGAACCGTCGACCGGCGTGACGGATGCGGACGCCGGCAGGATCGCCGACGCGCTGAAGCTCTCCGGCCAGGCTCGCACCGACATGCTTGGCCTCGCCAAGATCCTCTACAAGGCCTTCGTCGAGAAGGACATGTCGATGCTGGAGATCAACCCGCTCATCGTCATGAAGAACGGCCACGTCCGCGTGCTCGACGCCAAGGTGTCGTTCGACGACAACGCGCTCGCCATCAAGGGTCGCCACGACGATATCCTCAAGCTGCGCGACACGACCGAGGAAGACGAGAAGGAGATTGCCGCGAAGGAATGGGATCTCGCCTATATCCCGCTCGACGGCACGATCGGCTGCATGGTCAACGGCGCCGGCCTCGCCATGGCGACGATGGACATCATCAAGCTCTACGGCCAGGAGCCCGCGAACTTCTGTGACGTCGGCGGCGGCGCTGGGAAAGAGAAGGTCGCGGCCGCCTTCAAGATCATCATGAAGGACCCCAATGTGAAGGGCATCCTCGTGAACATCTTCGGCGGCATCATGCGCTGCGACGTCATCGCGGAAGGCGTGCTGGCCGCCGTGAAAGAGACCAACCTGTCGGTTCCGCTGGTGGTTCGCCTCGAAGGCACGAACGCCGAACTCGGCAAGAAGATCATCCGCGAGTCCGGCCTCAACGTGATCCCGGCCAACGATCTCGACGATGCGGCCCAGAAGATCGTCGCCGCCATCAAGGGCAAGTAAGCCCAGCTCCCGCTGAACCCCCAATTCCGACCTTTCAAGGCAGACAAGATGTCCATCCTGATCGACAAGAACACCAAGGTCCTCACCCAGGGCATGACCGGCAAGACCGGCACGTTCCACACCGAGCAGGGCATCGCCTACGGCACGCAGTTCGTCGGCGGCGTCACGCCGGGCAAGGGCGGCCAGAAATGGACGGGCACGCTGCCAAGCGGTGAGAAGGTGGAGCGTCCGTTGTTCAACACCGTGGCCGAAGCGCGCGAGGCCACCGGCGCCAACGCCACGGTCATCTATGTGCCGCCGTCGGGTTGCGCCGCCGCCATCCTCGAAGCCATCGACGCCGAGATCCCACTGATCGTCACGATCACGGAAGGCGTGCCGGTGCTCGACATGGTGAAAGTGAAAGACCGCCTGGCGAGATCCAAGTCGCGCCTGATCGGGCCGAACTGCCCGGGCGTGCTGACGCCGGGCGAGTGCAAGATCGGCATTATGCCGGGAAACATCTTCTCCAAGGGTTCGATCGGCGTGCTCTCGCGCTCGGGCACGCTGACCTATGAGGCGGTGTTCCAGACCACAAATGAGGGCCTCGGGCAGACGACTGCGGTTGGCATCGGCGGTGACCCCGTCAAGGGCACGGACTTCATCGACGTCCTCGAAATGTTCCTGGCTGACGAGGCCACCAAGGCGATCATCATGATCGGCGAGATCGGCGGTTCGGGCGAGGAAGACGCGGCCCAATTCCTCAAGGACGAGGCCAAGCGCGGCCGCAAGAAGCCGATGGTCGGCTTTATCGCCGGCCGCACGGCGCCCAAGGGACGCACGATGGGCCACGCAGGCGCCATCGTTTCAGGCGGCAAGGGCGATGCGGAATCGAAGATCGCGGCGATGGAATCGGCCGGAATCGTCGTTTCGCCGAGCCCGGCGCGCCTCGGCGCGACGATGAGGGAAGTCCTGAAACGCTAGCGTTTCCGGGCCTCGTCCGCCCGGTGCAACGAAACGCTAACGGTCACACTCTTATGTGCAGTTTGTCTCACCCCAACGGGTTGAGTCTGGCCGCAAAAAGCAGCATCTGAGTGCCACCAAAAGCGCCCCGGGGCAGGGGTCCCGTTACCGGCGCAACAGGACGCGAAAAATGACGATCGAGGCGAAGACGGGCGAGGCCCGCGGCATGGACAATGAAGCCATGCTGGACACGGCCTTCCTCTATGGGGCCAACGCCGCCTACATCGAACAGCTCTACGCCCAGTATGCCGAGGACCCGTCCTCCGTCCCCGAGAGCTGGCAGCGCTTCTTCCGCGGCGTCGCCGACACTGCTTCGGACGCCACCAAAGCCGCCAAGGGCCCTGAGTGGAAGGAGCCCCTGAAATACCAGAATGGCGAACTCGTCTCCGCGCTCGACGGCAACTGGGGCGCCCAGACCGCCAAGGAGCCGAAGAAAGCTCCGCAGGTCGGGCCGACGCTTGCCCCGCAGGACCTCCACCAGCAGGTCCAGGACTCGATCCGCGCGCTGATGATGATCCGCGCCTATCGCATCCGCGGCCACCTTGCGGCTCACCTTGATCCGCTGAACCTGGTGAAGGTCGAAGACCAGCCCGAACTCGATCCGAAAACCTATGGCTTCACCGCCAAGGACATGGACCGCCGCATCTACATCGACAATGTGATGGGTCTCGACTATGCGACCCCGCGCCAGATGCTCGACATCCTGAAGCGCACCTATTGCTCGACCTTCGCCGTCGAATTCATGCACATCTCGGATCCGGTCGAGAAGTCCTGGCTGCAGCAGCGCATCGAGGGCAAGGACAAGGAAATCTCGTTCACGCCCCAGGGCAAGCGCGCCATCCTCAGGAAGCTGGTCGAGGCGGAAGCCTTCGAACGCTTCCTGCACAAGCGCTATCCGGGGACGAAGCGTTTCGGTCTGGATGGCGGTGAAGCCGCTGTCCCGGCGCTCGAACAGATCATCAAGCGTGGCGGCGCGCTCGGCGTCGACGAGATCATCATCGGCATGCCGCACCGTGGCCGTCTCAACGTGCTCGCTGCCGTGATGGGCAAGCCCTATCACAAGATCTTCTTCGAATTTCAGGGCGGCAACACGCAGGGCGGCGACGATTACGGCTCGGGCGATGTGAAATACCACCTCGGCGCCTCGTCGGACCGCGAGTTCGATGGCCACAGCGTCCACCTGTCCCTCACGGCGAACCCGTCTCACCTCGAGATCGTCAACCCGGTCGTGCTGGGCAAGGCGCGCGCCAAGCAGTTCTTCGACGAGGTCGAGGCCGGCGCCACGCGCGCGACCGATCCGAAAGAGCGCAACATGCGCCGCACCAAGGTCATGCCGCTGCTGCTGCACGGCGACGCGGCGTTTGCGGGGCAGGGCGTTGTCGCCGAATGCTTCGCGCTCTCGGGCCTTGCCGGCTATCGCACGGGCGGGGCGATCCACTTCATCGTCAACAACCAGATCGGCTTCACGACCGCGCCGTCCTTCTCGCGCTCCTCGCCCTATCCCTCGGATGTCGCGAAGATGGTCGATGCGCCGATCTTCCATGTGAATGGCGATGACCCGGAGGCGGTCGTCCACGCCGCCAAGGTGGCGACGGAATACCGCCAGCAATTCGGCAAGGACGTCGTCATCGACATGTTCTGCTATCGCCGGTTCGGCCACAACGAGGGCGACGATCCGACGATGACGCAGCCGCTGATGTACGCGAAGATCCGCGACCAGCAATCCACCCGCGAGCTCTACTCCCGCCGCCTGATCGAAGAAGGCATCATGACCGAGCAGTCGCTCGCGAACATGATCGGCGAGATGGACGCGCATCTCGATTCCGAGTTCGAGAAGGCCAAGGCCTTCAAGCCCGGCGCCGCCGACTGGCTTGACGGCAAATGGGCCGGGCTCGGCTTGCCGAAAGACGATGAAGGGCGCGGCAAGACCGGCGTTCCGGTCGCCAAGCTCAAGGACCTGGGCAAGAAGATCACCACGGTTCCGGACGGCTTCAACATCCACAAGACGGTCGCTCGCACGGTCGAGGCGCGCCGCAAGATGGCGACATCAGGCGAAAACATCGACTGGGGCATGGCCGAACACATGGCGTTCGCCACGCTGCTGGAAGAGGGATTCCCGGTTCGCCTCTCGGGCCAGGACTCGTGCCGCGGGACGTTCACCCAGCGCCACTCGCATTTAGTCGATCAGGTGAGCGAAGAGCGTTACACGCCGCTCAACCACGTCTCCGACACCCAGGCCAATTACGAAGTCATCGACTCGCTGCTCTCAGAAGAAGCCGTGCTCGGCTATGAGTACGGCTACTCGCTGACGGCGCCGAACACGCTGGTGCTCTGGGAAGCGCAGTTCGGCGACTTCGCCAACGGCGCGCAGGTGCTGTTCGACCAGTTCATTTCTTCCGGCGAAAGGAAGTGGCTCCGCATGTCCGGCCTCGTCTGCCTCCTGCCGCACGGCTATGAGGGGCAGGGACCGGAACACTCCTCCGCCCGTCTCGAGCGCTTCCTTCAGATGTGCGCGCAGGACAACATGCAGGTCGTCAACTGCACGACGCCAGCGAACTATTTCCACGCCCTGCGTCGCCAGATTCACCGTGACTTCCGCAAGCCTCTGATCGTGATGACGCCGAAATCCCTGCTGCGCCACAAGCGCGCCGTGTCGTTCTTCAAGGACATGGCCCCGGGCACGAGCTTCCACCGCATCCTGCACGACGGCGCTGAGGTGCCTGAGTGCAGGGCCGATGTCACGCTCAAGGCCGACAAGGACATCCGCCGCGTCGTGATGTGCACGGGCAAGGTCTATTTCGACCTGTTCGAGGAGCGCGAGAAGCGCAAGATCGATGATGTCTACCTGCTCCGCATCGAGCAGCTCTATCCCTTCCCCGTCGCCTCGCTCATGAAGGAGCTCGCGCGCTTCCCGCAGGCCGACATGGTCTGGTGCCAGGAAGAGCCCCGCAACATGGGCGCGTGGAGCTTCGTCGACTGGAACATCGAGAAGACGCTTGAGAAGCTCGACGTGAAGCACAAGCGTCCGCGCTATGTTGGCCGCCCGGCTTCGGCCTCGACCGCCGCCGGCACGATGGCGCTCCACAACAAGGAACTCGCCGCCTTCCTCGACGCGGCGTTCGAGAAATAGCGTAGTTTTTCAACGGGGCTTGCGGCCCCTCCACATTCGCCCCAACTGGGGCTAAACCCCACCGCGTCGGGGCTTCCCGCCGCAACTGCCCGCCTGGAGACGTCATGGATATCAAGGTGCCCGCGATGGGCGAGAGCGTCACTGAAGGCACGCTCGCCAACTGGCTCGTGAAACCCGGCCAGGCCGTGAAGCAGGACGACCCGATCGCCGAGATCGAGACCGACAAGGTCGCCGTTGAAGTCCCCGCGCCCGCCGCCGGCGTCATCACCGAACAGCTCGTCAAGGAAGGCGAGACGGTCCAGATCGGCAAGATCATCGCCCGCCTCTCGGAAGGTGCAACCGCACCGGCTGCTGCGGTGGTGGCCGCAAAGCCTGCCGCCTCGGCCAAGCCTGCCGCTTCCGCCGCGCCGATCGCCACGAGCGCGCGCGCGACCGAGAAAGTTGCTCCCTCGGTTGGCCGCATTGCTGCCGAAGCCAATGTGAACCCCGCCGACATCCCGGGCTCGGGAAAGGGCGGCCGCGCCACCAAGGGCGATGCGCTTGCCTATGTCGCCAATACCCCGGCGCCGGCCGCCGCCGGTTCTGTTTCAACGAGGGCGCCTGCCGCTGAAGTCCCGCACAAGCCGCGCGAACTCGGTCCGCGCGAAGAACGCGTGAAGATGACGCGCCTGCGCCAGACGATCGCGCGCCGCCTCAAGGAAGCCCAGAACACCGCCGCCATGCTGACGACGTTCAACGACGTCGACATGTCGGAAGTGATGGAGCTGCGCAAGCGCCACAAGGACGCCTTCGAGAAGAAGCACGGCGTGAAGCTGGGCTTCATGGGCTTCTTCGTGCGTGCGGTTGTGGCGGCTCTCAAGGAGATCCCGTCCGTCAACGCCGAGATCGACGGCACGGACATCATCTACAAGAACTTCTACAACGTCTCGGTCGCCGTCGGCACCGACAAGGGCCTCGTGGTTCCGGTGGTGCGTGACGCCGACACGATGACGCTGGCCGAGATCGAAGCCGAAATCGGCCGCCTCGGCGCGCTCGCGCGCGACGGCAAGCTGTCGATGGAAGACCTGCAGGGCGGCACGTTCACGATCTCGAACGGCGGCGTCTATGGCTCGCTGATGTCGACGCCGATCCTTAATCCACCGCAGTCCGGCGTGCTTGGCATGCACCGGATCGAGGAGCGGCCGGTTGTTGTTGATGGCAAGATCATCGCGCGTCCGATGATGTATCTGGCTCTCAGCTACGACCACCGCATCGTCGACGGCAAGGAAGCGGTGACGTTCCTGGTGCGCGTGAAGGAGGCTCTGGAGGATCCCGAGCGCCTGCTGCTCGATCTCTGAAAACCTGCTGCGGCGCTGTTATCGGCATGATGGGCGAGGCCATCTGGGACGGGGTTCTTGGATGGCTCATCCGCCTCGCCGGACTGTTCTGGGTCTTCGGCAGCTTCATGCTGTTCCGGCAGATCCGGATGGAGATGGCGCTCGACAAGATGACGTCGCAGCTCGAGCGCGCCGCACGAGATTTTAAGGCGGAGCCCGGCCCGGAGACGCCGCCTGAAGACACCTACGGAGACATCGACGCGCCCGTGCAACGCCGGGTGAAATCGGAAGCGGAGGTCGCGGCCGATCGCTGGATGGATCGCGACGATGCGGCCCGGCGCGGATGGATCGCGGGGCAGGCGGTGGTGCTCGCCATTACCGGGCTCGCGATGATGATGCTTCATCCGCTGGCGTCCGGCTTCGTGGCTCTGCTGGTGCTGGGGCAGGGCGTATATTTCATCTGGCGCGAGGCGACGGCGCGGCGCGCGCCCACGGCCGAAGCGGCGGCCCATGCGCGGCCGAGCGCGGCCACGATCAATGCCGGATGGGTCTCATTGACGATCGGCTGCGTCGTCTGGATGGCGGCCTTCCGCGGGGTCCTGCGCTAGTTTTGCGGTTACTGCGCCGGCAACCTTTGCCTTTCCACAGTTGCAACCATTGCCTGTCACAAAAGCCGGGGCGCAATTTCGCGTGGGGACAGGAAGAGGAGGGACAGGCCGTGCTGAGACGCATCGTTGCGCTTCTTCTCATAGCCTCGTCGGGATGGCTGCTCTATGAGACCGCCGACAACTATCTCGGCGGCATCGGCTATCTGCTATCCGACCGTGCGGTTCACCAGCTGAGCCAGACCGGCTTCATCGTGCCGGCCATCGGCGGCGCGCTTGGCCTGATGGGCGGGCTGATCGTGTTCTTCGGCGGACCAGGCGGAGCGGCGCTTGCCATGCTGGGCGGCGTCGCTGCGGCGGGCTTTGCGGTCTCGCTGAAACAGACGATCGATTTCACGCGTCCATGGGAAAATGAGCTGGCCGTGGGCGCCGCCATCCTGGTGCTTGCAGGCCTGACTGCGATAATGGGCAGGAACTGAAGGCAGCCCTCAGTTTTCCGCACAAAAACGCGGCATCGGCGATCCCATATTCCGTTTGTTGACCCCTTGGCCTGAGCGCGTATAGCTCCCGCCAAAAGCGAACGAACGCGAGATTTGCCCATGAGCGAGAGCCCAGAAAACCTGCGCTTTGACGTCGTCATCATCGGCGCCGGACCCGGCGGCTACAACTGCGCCACGCGCTGCAGCCAGCTGGGCCTCAAGGTCGCTCTCATCGAGAAGCGTGACAAGCTGGGCGGCGCCTGCCTCAATGTGGGCTGCATCCCCTCCAAGGCGCTGCTGCACGCCTCCGAACTCTACGAGGCGGCAGGCAAGGATTTCGCCGCGCTCGGCATTGAGGTCACGGGCCTCAAGCTCAACCTCGACAACATGCTGAAGCAGAAGGCCGATGCGGTGAACGGCCTCACCAATGGCGTCGCCTTCATCATGAAGAAGAACAAGGTGACGGTTTATTACGGCGTGGGCCGCATCGACGGGTCGGGCCGCGTGGTCGTGGCAGGCGAGAAGGGCGAGACTGTCCTTGAGGCCAAGAACATCGTGATCGCGACGGGTTCCGAGCCGATGCCGCTGCCGGGCGTCGAGATCGACGAGGAGCGCGTGGTGTCCTCGACGGGCGCACTGTCGCTCAAGGCCGTCCCGAAGAAGATGATCGTCATCGGCGCCGGCATCATCGGCCTCGAACTTGGCTCGGTTTGGCGCCGCCTCGGCGCGGAAGTGACCGTCGTCGAATATCTCGACCGCATCCTGCCGGGCGCGGACGGCGAGATCGCCAAACAGGCGCAACGCATCTTCGCCAAGCAGGGCATCGAGTTCAAACTCGGCATGAAGGTGACTGGCGTCGAGAAGCTGAAGTCCAAACTGAAGCTCTCCATGCAACCGGCCGCCGGTGGCGACTCGGAAACGCTGGATGCGGACATCGTGCTGCTGGCCATCGGCCGCCGCCCGTACACGCAGGGCCTCGGCCTCGAGACGGTTGGCATCACGCCCGACCGCCGCGGCGTGATCGCCAACGAGCACTACCAGACGACGGCTCCCGGCGTGTGGGTGATCGGCGACGTGACCACGGGACCGATGCTGGCGCACAAGGCGGAAGACGAAGGCGCCGCCTGCGCTGAAATCATCGCGGGCAAGGCGGGCCATGTCGACTACGGCATCATTCCGGGCGTCGTGTACACCAAGCCGGAGATCGCCTGGGTCGGCAAGACCGAGGAGGAGCTGAAAGCCGAAGGCGTCGCCTACAAGGTCGGCAAGTTTCCGTTCTCCGCCAACTCGCGCGCCAAGACGAACCATGAGACGGACGGCTTCGTGAAGATCCTCGCGGACGCGGCGACCGACCGCATTCTTGGCGCGCACCTGATGGGCGTCGGCGTTGGCGAAATGATTGCCGAGATCTGCGTCGCCATGGAATTCGGCGCGGCGTCGGAAGACATCGCCCGCACCTGCCATGCCCACCCGACGCTCACCGAAGCGGTCCGTCAGGCCGCGATGGGCGTCGAAGGCTGGACGATGCAGATGTAGGGCAGGCGGCGCAGACGTCAGCCACCCGTTGCCGGAACGTATTTCCGATCTCCCAGCGCGGAGTGGATTTCCCACTGCAGGCCTTCGAAACGCGGGCCGGGTGGGCATTTCGGCAGGATCGCGTTGTCGATCGCGAAATTGCCTGTGCCGCACGCTTCTCCTCGGGTCCATTCGAGCGTGGCTTCGTCGACATTCTTGCCGTGCAGGCCGGCCGCGCGCGCCGCGTTGATCGCCTGCGGCAGATCCAGGAAGTTGCCCGAGATCGCGCGGCTCAGGTCGTCCTCGTGCGGGTAGGGTGATGTCAGCATGCCGCTCATCAGCGTCACCTGCTGCTCCTGGTCGGCGGAGTAGAAAGTGAAGCGGCCGTCGACGCCGCCTGCATCCGTGGCCTTCAGGTTGAGCGACATCAGCACGGCGTCCGGCCGCCACTTGTTGTGCACATAGTCGATGGCCCGCCGCGCCATGCCGGCGATGTCATCGGGCGGCCAGGTTGCGTTGCCCACCACTTGCGCCGCGGCAGGATCGGCGGTGGGGATGTTGGGCATCGTGAAGCCCGGCGTGGCGGAGATTTTCGGTTGAAGGGCGTTCAGGCCGATCAGGGCGGCGACGATGACCCCGGCGGCGATCAGGCCCTGGAGCGGCGTGATCTGGAAGCCTTCTTTCCTCGCTGGAGCGCCGCCGCCGATCGCGGTGATCAGACGCTGCATGTCGATGTGGAAGTCAGGGTCGCGGCGGACCTTCGCGGCGTTGAGGAGGCTGAGAGCGCGCAACGGCTCCGGCAGGTCCTTCTCGGCGGGGATGACGGCGTCGTTGACGAGCACGGGCACGACCTGAAGGCCCGGCGTTTTCAGCGCGGTCTCAAGTTCGATGCGCACCCAGTCCTGCGGATCGTCGATGCGCCGGGCGCCTTCGGGCGTGCGCATATCGAGCCACTGCTTTCCGATGACCGCCAGGAACACGCGGCAGCTCGGGAGGACGCCCAGAATATGCTCGCCGAAATTCTTGCCCACCGGCGTCTTGTCGACGTCCTTGAAGACGTGGTCCTTGCCGAACGTCTCGCACAGCTTGTCGTAGATGCGGCCGACGGTGTCGCCGGTGTCGTCGCGACGATAGCCGATGAAGATGTCCCTGCGATCCACTATGCCCCCCTCATCGAGATGAGGTCAGATACGACGCTTCGCCGGTTCGCCCTGCGAACGCCAGCAGAAAAGCCCTTTTGACGGAAAATGACAATCGAGTCTGGTCCGTCGCGCGCTTCGCGATCCTGACTTCCTGCGTGAATGATGTCGGGAACGGTTCATCTGGTTCGTCCTTAGCGCAGAGCATGGGAGAAATGATCATGACCCCCACCATTACGGCATTCGAAGCCTCGCCCGATCGCGGACAGGGGCTGGCGCGGGACATGCGCGTGCGCTGGGCGTTCGAGGAGGTGGGGCAGCCCTATGACGTCCGTCTCGTGTCATTCAAGGCGATGAAGGAGCCGGCGCATCTGGCGCTGAATCCCTTCGGACAGATCCCCACCTATGAGGAGGGCGGCCTTGTCCTGTTCGAGACGGGGTCGATCCTGCTCCGCATCGCGGAGCAACATGACGGATTGCTGCCGAAGGATGCCAATGCGCGGGCGCGCGCGATCACCTGGATGTTCGCTGCGGTGAATACGGTGGAAACGCCGATCATCGAATTGCAGAACGCCAAGCTGCTGGAGAGCGACAAACCCTGGGCGAAGGAGCGCATGCTGATCGTGCAGGAGCGCGTGCGCGTGCGGCTGCGGCAGCTTTCCGCTCACCTGGGCGGAGCGGACTGGCTCGATGGCGTCTTCAGCGCGGGGGACCTGATGATGGTGCATGTGCTGCAGCGGCTGAAGCCGTTGGGCCTGCTGGGCGAATATCCGAATCTTGCCGCCTATGTTGCGCGCGCCGAAGCGCGGCCGGCCTTCCAACGCGCCTTCGCGGCGCAGCTGGCGGTTTTCAAGGGGCGGAAGGCGGGCGGGTGATCCGTCAGTGGCCGGCGGTTTCGGGAGGACGGTAGACGGCGGTGGGCTGGAAGAGTTCGATGAGATTGCCGGAGGGATCATCGAGCAGGATCTGGTTGCCGCCGAGGCCGACGATGATCTCGTTGCGGAAGCGGACGCCTTGCTTGCGAAGCCGGTCGACGTCGGCCTCGAGGGTCGGCGTGTCGAGGACCAGGCGGTTCCAGCCGCCGGGCGCGGGCTGCTCTCCGTCCGGCATGGGCTGCGAGGCGCCGCCGGGGCCCTTCACAGGGCTGAGCAGGAGCTGGATGCCGCTGCGGGAGAGGGCGGCGAAATAGGGGCCTGACTGCGCATCGACGCGGAAGCCCAGCTTGTCCGTGTAGAAGGCGACGGCGGCGGGCACGTCGTTGACGATGTAGCGGATCCTGACTTGCATCGGGTTGGTCTCCGTCGTTTGCGCCCGTGCGCCTGGAGCTCCGGCAAGGTGCATCAGCGCGAGGGCGGCGAGTGCGGCGCTGGTCGTACGAACTCCAGGGCCTGCATGGGCGTCTCCTGTCACACCGGCTTGACGCCGTTCGTCATGGTGTTGACGGATTGGCTGCAGGGCATGTGACCGATGGACGGAAAAAAGATCCTGGCCGAGCGGTTCGAGGCCAATCGCGGGCATTTGCGCGCGGTCGCTTACCGGATGCTGGGAACGCAGGGCGAGGCGGACGATGCCGTTCAGGAGACATGGCTGCGGCTGGCGCGGGCGGATGCGAACGCGGTCGAGAACCTCAGGGCGTGGCTGACGACGGTGGTGGCTCGCGTCTGCCTCGACATGCTGCGCGCACGCAAGACGAGGCGCGAGGAGCCGATCGCCAGCGCGGACGAGGTCGCAGGCCGGGACGATGTGGGACGGACCGTGGAGGTCGCGGACTCGATCGGCGTGGCGATGCTGGTGGTGCTCGACATGCTGTCGCCGGCGGAGAGGGTGGCGTTCGTGCTGCACGACATGTTCAATTTGCCATTCGAGGATATCGCCCCGCTGGTGAGACGGTCACCGGCAGCGGCGCGCCAACTGGCGAGCCGGGCGCGGCGGCGGGTGCAGGGCGGAGCGGCCGGGCTGGAGGCTGACCGCACACGGCGGCGGGAGGTGGTGGACGCCTTCCTTGCGGCTTCGCAGGGCGGGGATTTTGCAGCGTTGCTGGCGTTGCTGGATCCTGACGTGGTGTTGCGCGCCGATGCCGGAGCGGTTGGCGCCAGCCTGGCGCGAATTGGCGACACGCCCGCGCTGGCGCCGGAAATCCACGGACGCGCGGAGGTCGCCGAGCGGTTCAGAGGGCGGGCGAGGATGGCCCGGCCAGCCCTGGTGGAGGGAGATCCGGGGCTGGTGATTGCGCCTGGCGGAACGGTGCGGATGGTGTTCGATTTCGTGCTCGAGGGGGGACGGATTGTCGAGATCAGCCTGATCGCAGATCCGGACGCCGTGGCGATCCTGGAGCTGGAATTCTGACCCATTCCGGCCGGCCGGGTGGGCGGTTTCCGGGGTTCGTTTCGCATCCGTCCGGGGGTAGGGCGTTCCGCTTCAACGAAAGGCGCCCATTGCCGTTGCGCGAGCGTGGCTACAGCGGTTAACAGCAGGCGGACGGCATGGCATTTGCCATGCGCTTGTGCTTGTCTCGGCCGGGGCTGAGGCGCACGGAGGGACGCTTTGAGCACCGTTTCGGCTCATACCGGATCGTTGACCAACGAGCTTGCGCAGGCGCGCGAGTCACTGGCGCGCCGGCTTCAGGGCGTCGATCCAACCGATTTCACGCCCTTCGGAAGGCGTACGACGCCTATGCCGAAAACGACCCCATGCCCGAAATGTCGACCATGTCGGAGATCGACCTGGGCGGCGTGTCGTCACTCGGATTGCTGCCGAAAGGGTGCAGCGGGGATCATGTGATTCTCTGGCTGCATGGCGGCGGCTTCACCATGGGCTCCTCGCGCAGCCACAAGGGGCTCGCCTCGCAGGTTGCGGCCAGCGCCAAGATTGCGGCCATCGTGCCGGACTACCGGCTTGCGCCCGAACATCGTCACCCGGCGGCGCTCGAGGATTGCGTACGATCCTACCAGGCGATCCTTGGCGAGGGCGTGCAGGCGAACCGCATCATTCTTGCGGGCGACTCGGCCGGCGGCGGACTGGCCGTGGCGACGGCGCTGCGACTGAAGGAGCTGGGCCTCGCCATGCCGGCCGGCATGATGCTGCTCTCACCCTGGGTCGACCTCTCCAATCAGGGCTGGAGCCATACGGCGAAGGCGCAGCGCGATCCCTTCCTCACCACCAACGGTCTCAACACCCGCGCGGTGCAGTATCTGGGCGAGGGCAAGCTCTCGATCCTCAAGGCTGACCTGCGCGGCCTGCCGCCGACCTTCATCCAGACAGGCGAAGCTGAAATCCTGATGTCGGATTCAACGTCGCTGGCCGAGCGGCTGGGCGCGGCGGGCGTGCCTGTCTCGCTCGAGATCTGGCCGGAGATGTTCCACGTCTTCCAGGCGCGCTATCCGATGCTCGGACAGGCGCGCAACGCGATCCAGCGCCTCGGCCAGTGGGCTGCCGCCCACGTGGCAAGTAACTGAACCAGGTAACCGAACCAGAGTAACCGAACCAGGCTCTCCTGATCCTACGCGTTCGGCGGCGCGCCTTCGGGCTTCGTCGTCGCTCCTGCCGCACCGGCTGCCATGCCGAGGCCGGCAGCGCCCGCAGCGACGATGAGGCGCTAACCGCGCAGAATCCCGATGACGAAGCGTTCCTGCCTTTATGCATGGTCGTGGGCAAGGCGTACATCGCGTTCATGCCGCTTCCGCCGAAGGGATTGCCGGACGTGTCGCCGAAGGGAGAGCTGGCGCTGGCGCTGGACTGCTCATCCTTCATGCCTTCCTTCTTGATCTGGTCCTTCCACCACCAGACCGTGCCGAAGGCGAGCGCCGCGCCCACGAGGCTGGTGATCAGTACGTTGCGGGCGGCAGATGCACCCTTGCCGGCGAAGCTGAGCAGGAGGCCGATGACGATGACCGCGGCCGTGGCGATGCCGAAGAAGTTGAGGCCAAGCTCGGGCGGAGCTCCGTTGGTTTCCACGCCCGTATCGCCGGCTGAGGCGCCTGGCGGGAGGCCCATGCCCCGCGCCATCTGCTTCGATGCGTCCGGATTGGCGGTCATCTTGCCCTGGATGAGCTCGATGCCCGAAGCGGTCGCGAGATCAACCGATCCCTGGCCCGGCACGCTGCACGAAATCGCCACCCACGGCAGCACAAAGGCGAGAAGCGCGATCACCTTGGCGATCCGCACCACATTCATCACGTTCATTTAGTCCCCCTGTCAAAGGCCCCCGGGGAGCCGGTGATCAGCCGTTCTCGCGTCGCGCCAGGAAGGCGAGGCGTTCGAACAGCTGGATGTCCTGTTCGTTCTTGAGCAGCGCGCCGTGGAGGGGAGGGACGAGCTTGTTCGGGTTCTTCTCGCGAAGGGTTTCGGGATCGATGTCTTCGGAGAGAAGCAGCTTGAGCCAGTCGAGCAGTTCGGATGTCGACGGCTTTTTCTTGAGGCCCGGCACGTCGCGCATCTTGTAGAAGGTCGCGAGCGCTTCGTTGACGAGACGCTTCTTGATGCCCGGGAAGTGGACGTCGATGATCGCGCTCATCGTCTGTTCGTCCGGGAACTTGATATAGTGGAAGAAGCAGCGGCGCAGGAAAGCGTCGGGCAGTTCCTTCTCGTTGTTGGAGGTGATGATCACGACCGGGCGGACCTTCGCCTTGATCGTCTCGTCGAGCTCGTAGCAGTAGAACTCCATGCGATCGAGTTCCTGCAGGAGGTCGTTGGGGAATTCGATGTCGGCCTTGTCGATCTCGTCGATCAGGAGAACCGGGCGCTTCTCGGCGGTGAACGCCTCCCAGAGCTTGCCCTTCTTGATGTAGTTGCGGATGTCGCGGGCGCGCTCGTCGCCGAGCTGGCCGTCGCGCAGGCGGGCGACGGCGTCGTACTCATAGAGGCCCTGATGCGCCTTGGTGGTCGACTTGATGTGCCACTCGATGATCGGCATGCCGAGCGCGCGGGCGACTTCGAGGGCCAGCATGGTCTTGCCGGTGCCGGGCTCGCCCTTGACCAGAAGTGGGCGTTCAAGCGCCACGGCGGCGTTCACAGCCACCCTGAGGTCATCGGTCGCCACATAGTGGTCGGACCCCTCGAAACGCTTCACGTCGGCCATCACTGCTACCCCGTCTGGAACGATCATTACGGTTAGAGCGGATTTAAGCGGGGGAGGGAAGCGGGCCTGTCCCGTTTGAGGCCTCCGCATTACCGCCAGACAAGTAAAACTTAAGGAACGGCAGCTAGACCGGTCGTTCGGCCACGTCCAGACTCCCGCACGATTCCGGGGGAAAAGCGCCCGGCCGGGAGGAATGGATGCCCCTCAAACTCTCGCTCAAGCCGGGCGAACGCTTCGTGGTCAACGGGGCGGTGCTGCAGAACGGAGACCGCCGCGCGGTCCTGCTGCTGCAGAACAAGGCGTCGATCCTGCGTGAGAAGGACATTATCCAGCCGGAGGACGCCAACACCCCGGCGCGGCGGATCTATTTCCCGATCATGATGATGTACCTCGACCCCGCCGAGGCCAACAAGTTCTACGACGAGTTCGTGCTGCGCCTGAACGAGTTCATGGGCGCCATCCGCTCGACCGACGTCCTCAAGGAATGCGTCTCCCTCTCCCGCGAGGTGATGGGGTCCGATTACTACAAGGCGCTCACAAGGTGCCGGAAGCTACTAACCTACGAACAGGGATTGCTGGGCAATGTCGATCCAGGCGTACCAGAACGCGGCCAAGAAGACTGAAGGTCCGCGCCAGACCGAGTATCGCGCCTTTGCGGCGGCGACACGCGGCCTGATCGATGCCGCCAGCCTGCCTGCGAGCGAAGTCGGCCGCAGGATGGAGGCGCTGGCGCTCAACCGCCGCCTGTGGTCGCTGCTGGCCGCAGACTGCTCCGCCGACGGGAACCAATTGTCGCAACCCCTGCGCGCCCAGATCATCTCGTTGTCCATATTCGTGGACAAGCACTCCAGCCTGGTGATGCGGGAAGGGGCTTCCTTCGACGTGCTGATCGATATCAATCGCACGATCATGCAAGGTCTTGCCCCGGCGGCGGTTGCTCCGGTCGCGTAATCCTAACGATCCGTATACGGCGCGGGGACTGGTTAGCGTCCTCGAAGCAATTTCCTTTCGCGCGCCACACCTCTAATTAAGACCTCTCCGGCTAACTGGACGCATGTTGGCGCAAAACGCGCCAGCGGCCGATCAAAATGATCGGTCTTCGACCCAGAACGGAGACTTCCAGTCATGCTTAGCGTGAACTCGAACTTTGGCGCGTCTGTCGCGCTGCAATCCCTCAACACCACCAACAAAGAACTGAACGAAGTCCAGAACCGGATTTCGACCGGCCTCAAGGTTGCTTCGGCTCGTGAAAACGGCGCCGTTTACGCGATCGCCGAAGGCCAGCGCGCCCGCGTGTCGTCCGTCGCCGCCGTCAAAGATGGCATCGATCGTGCGACCTCCGTGGTCGACGTTGCCCTCGCGGCCGGCAAGTCGGTTGGCGAGATCCTGCAGAAGCTGAAGGCGAAAGCGGTTGCGGCTCAGGCCGACGACCTCACCGCCGACCAGCGTGATGCTCTCCAGGCGGATTTCGCGAGCCTCCGTTCGCAGATCGACACCATCGCCAACGCCGCGCAGTTCAACGGCGCGAACCTGGCGCTGGGCTCGTCCTCGCTGAACGTGCTGATCTCCGACCTCGGCGGCTCCACCGCTGCGACTTCGGATGGCGTCCAGACGGCCGCCCTCGCGACGCCGCTGTCCGGCTCCGCCCTGGTCATCGACGTTGGCGCCTCTGCGGGCGACATCGCTGACGGCGATCTCATCACCTTCGCCCTGACCGACTCGGTCAACGCCGGCACGTTCTCGATCGCGGTCGAGCTGACGACCGGCATGACCGTCGACGATTTCGTGCAAGCCGTGAACGCCCAGTCGGGCGGCAAGATCTCGGCCTCGTACGATGACGTTGCGGGTCAATTCACCTACCTGATCAACGACACGAACTTCGACGATCTGGCGATCACCTCGGACGGCACGGACGGCACCAACCTCGGTGACGGCGTGGCGACCGCGACGGTCTCTTCGGCTGGCTCCAACACCTTCCAGGTGTCGGGCTTCGACTTCTCGCTGACCGGCTCGATCCTGTCGCCGCTGGCTTCCACGGACATCTCGGTGTCCACGGCCGCCGCCACGACCGCCTCGAACGCCATCGACACGGCGATCACCAGCCTCAACCAGTCGCTCGCGACCATGGGTTCGCAGGCTGCCGCGCTCGACATCCAGAACGACTTCCTCGCGAAGCTGTCTGACACGATCGAGCAGGGCATCGGCAACCTCGTCGACGCTGACCTGGCGAAGGAATCGGCCCGCCTCCAGTCGCTGCAGATCAAGCAGCAGCTGGGCGCTCAGGCTCTCTCGATCGCCAACCAGGCGCCGTCGCTGATCCTGTCGTTCTTCCGCTAATTCACTGACGACCCCTGGCGGTGAGGCCGGGGTCTCTTGAAACGGTAACTGGGAGGGGCGAGGCCTTCGTGTCTCGCCCCTCTGCCGTTTTTGCCTAGCTGGAGGCGCGCCCCGCCCCGGCAAAACGTGCCGGCGGGTAAAATTGAATCAGCCCGGCGTCAGTGGCACGGGCTTCGCGTTAACGCTTCCCCTCTTTGAAATCAGGGCTTTCCGGACTGGCTGTTAACCTTAACAGACTGGCACGCGACTTGAACTCTCCTGCCTGTCCAAGCCCGCATTGGGCGTGAACGACAGTCTGCGCAGGAGCATCAGCCATGCTGAGCGTCAATACGAACTACAGCGCCATGGTTGCGCTCCAGAACCTCAACTTCACGAACACCGAGCTGGAAGGCGTCCAGAACAAGATCTCGACGGGTTTCAAGATCTCGAGCGCCCGGGACAACGGCGCGATCTACGCGATCGCCGAAGGGCAGAGGAGCCGGGTCTCCTCGGTAGCCGCCGTCAAGGACGGGATCGACCGCGCCAACTCCACGATCGACGTCGCCCTCGCGGCCGGCAAGTCGATCGGCGACATCCTCCAGAAGCTCAAGGCGAAAGCGGTCGCCGCCCAGGCCGACGACCTCACCGCCGACCAGCGCAGCGCGCTGCAGGCCGACTTCGACTCGCTGCGCCTGCAGATCGACACGATCGCCAACTCGGCCCAGTTCAACGGCGCGAACCTTGCGATCGGCAACTTCAACTTCAACGTGCTGATCTCCGACCTCGGCGGTTCGGTTGCGGCCACGACGGACGGCGTCCAGTCGGCCGCGCTGGCGAGCCCGCTGTCGGGCTCGGCGCTGGTGATCGACACGTCTGCTTCGGCCGGCGACGTCGCCGACGGCGACCTCATCACCTTCGACCTGACCGACTCGGTCAACGCAGGCACGTTCTCGATCTCGGTTGAACTCACGACCGGCATGACGATCGATGACTACGTCAATGCGGTGAACGCGGCTTCAGGCGGCAAGATCTCGGCCTCTTACGACGACGTTGCGGGTCAGTTCACCTACCTGATCAACGACACCAACTTCGACGACCTTGCGATCTCGACGGACGGTGTCGACGCCACCACGCTCGGCGCGGGCGTTGCGACGGCGACGGTGTCGAGCGCCGGCTCCAACACCATGGTCGTAAACGGCCTCGACCTGACGATCGCTGGTTCAATGTTCTCGTCCTTCTCGACGGTGGACATCTCGACGTCGGCGGCTTCGGCGACGACGGCAGCCAATGCGCTGGAGCAGGCGATCACCGACCTCAACGTTTCGCTGGCCTCGCTCGGCTCGCAGGCGACCGCCCTCGACGCCCAGCAGGACTTCCTGTCCAAGCTGTCGGACGAGATCGAGAACGGGATCGGCAACCTTGTCGACGCCGACCTCGCCAAGGAATCGGCAAAGCTGCAGTCGCTGCAGATCAAGCAGCAGCTGGGCGCACAGGCCCTGTCGATCGCCAACCAGGCGCCGCAGGTCATCCTGTCGCTCTTCCGCGGCTAAGCCCGGCCGGACATTCCCTAGACCCAACAAAAGGGCCGCTTTCGCCAAAAGGGCGGGGGCGGCCTTTGCCCATAAGGCTGTGAGCCAGTCTGCGGCGGAAACCACCTGTTAACGTCTGCTAACGAAGACTGACCGCCAATTGACGATTCGTTCACCACGTTTCGTTCGTGGAGGCGGCCAAAATGGTCGAACGGCTTAACAATGCTACCGGCGCTCTAGGCGCGCTCCGCTACCTTCAGTCGGCGACGAAGGATCTGTCGGGCGCCGAATCGCGCCTGTCATCAGGTCTCAAGGTCTCCCGGGCCCGCGACGACGCCACGTCCTACCATTCCGCCGCCATCATGCGTGGGCAGAATGGCTCGCTGAACGCCGTCACGCTGAGCCTTGGCCGGGCCGAATCAATCTCGGACACGGCCATCGCCGCGGCCGAGCAGATCTCGAAACAGCTGATCGCCATGAAAGGCACCGCCGCGCAGGCCATGTCCGAAGGTCTTTCGGACGCCCAGCGCGAAGCGTTCCAGCAGCAATACAACGACCAGATGCAGACATTGCAGATGTTCATCCGCAGCGCCTCGTTCGACGACGCCAACATTCTGGACGGCTCCAAGGTTCCAGGCGGCGTGTCGTTCATCGCAGACGCCGAGGCGACCCAGTCCGTCACGCTCGAGGGCCGGAACTTCATGCCGGGCTCATCAGTGATTGTCGCCCCGCCGGCGACCAACAGCCTCGCCAACACGCAGGCGGCCGCCGACACGCATGCGCTGCTTGACCAGTCGATCGCCAACCTGGGCGACCAGCTGATCGAGATGACGGCCGAACGTAAGCGGATCGAGGCGCAGAAGGGCTTTGTCGGCCGTCTCGCCGATGCGCTGGCCGCGGGTGTCGGGCGCATGGTCGACACCGACCTTGCCGCCGAAAGCGCCATGATCCAGGCGCTGCAGGTCAAGCAGGAGCTGAGTGCGCAATCGATCAGCATCGCGAACTCGGCGCCGGAAGCCCTCTTGTCGATGTTCCGTCCGATCTAGGACATGCTGACAGAAATCCAGTTCGAACAAGCCATCGCCGCCTTCGTCACGTTCTTCGTGGTGATCGATGCGGTCGGCGTCGCGCCCGTGTTCGCATCGCTGACAGCGCCGGGCGGGGCCAGGTACGCACGCAAGATGGCGATCAAGGCGACGTTCGTCGCCACGCTGATCATGTTCTTCTTCGCCTTTGGCGGCCCATGGCTGCTGGAGCATCTCGGCATCTCGCTCGACGCCTTCCGGGCGGCGGGCGGCGCGCTGCTTTTCCTGATCGCCATCGAGATGGTGTTCGAGAAACGCCAGCAGCGTCAGAAGAGCAGGGCGGACCAGGTGCTTGCCGAGGAAGAGGCGGCCGGGCGGCTGGACGACATATCGGTCTTCCCGATCGCCATTCCAATGATCGCGGGGCCGGGCTCGATCGCGACGGCCATGCTCTACATGCAGAATGCGGGCGGCGACCCCGTCAACATCACCATCGTCTGCGTTGCGATCGGCGCGAACCTTGTTCTGGCCGGGCTAATCTTCCTCGCGGCCGGGCCGCTGATGAAGCTGATGGGAGACCAGATCGCGGGAGCGATCACACGCATCTTCGGCGTGATCCTGTCCGCACTGGCCGTGCAGTTGATGATCGACGGGATCATCGGCGCGTTCGGAATTTCAATCGGCTAGGGCTTAGCCGGCGGCCGAGTAGTCATCCATCTGGTAGATGGCGCTGCGCTTGCGCGGCTTGTCCCGGTGGAACGATTTCCAGAACACCGAGACCGCCACGAAGGCCAGCAGCAGGAGACATGCGCCAAGGCCGGCGACCTGCATGCGCAGGGCGTTAGACCAGGTGATCGTGGTGCGGGCGGTATCGAGCAGGTTATCGCCGTCGAAATGCTCGAGCGCGACGGCGCGGTCGCCCCCGGCCTGGGCGACGAGGCTGGCGCGGCGCAGATCGACGCTGTCCCTGACCCGGCTGACGATGGCGACGGCGGACTCGTGCGAAGTGTCTCGGGCGATCTCGCGCAGGATGCGGAATTCGGCCAGCAGCGGCTCGAGCTTTTCCTTGTCGATCGTGGTGCGGAAAACGCGGTCCACCACTTCGGCGTTACGGGGCGTGTAGCCGATCTCGTTCTCGAACTCGGCGGCGAGCAGCCGCTTCATGTCACGGATCGGGATCGTTTCCTCGATGCGTCGCTGCAGATAGGTCTTGAACGGCGTGCCGCCCTCGGTGCGCGTGCGCAGGGTGGAGATGGCGATGGAGGCGCCTTCGCGCGACTCGGCGTCGGCGAGGATCAGTCCGATGCCGGAAATCAGGAAGGCGTGGACGTCGGTGTGATCGTCATGCGCCCATTCGACGGCCGTCATGGTGAGCTGGCGCAGGTCGCCGAGGCGGTTGATCTCGATATGGTTGTCATTCTCGGCGATCGAAGCGGCGGGGGCCGAGGTGGGGGTCGCAGTCGTCGCGCCCGGAAGCGCGGAGGCTGGCGCGGAGGCGGAGAACATCGACAGGATGGATTGCGTCTTGCGCTCGTACTCGTCCTGCAGGTCTTCCGGCAGGTAGGAGACGGCGGCGTCGATCAGGGCCTGTTCGCCCGTGCCGTTCGAAACCGCGATCCGCGCGCGCAGGGCTTCGCCATCGGCGCCGTCGAGCATGGCGGGGGCGCCCAGCATCAGGCCGCGGACGCGGCGCATTTCCTTGTCCTCGAGCGAATTGCGGACGAGGCCAGCCCAGACCTGGCGGGGGGCGGCGTCGTTGCGCAGGGCGATCTGCTGGAAGCGTGCGTCCATCGCCTGACGCGTCGCGGTGATGGCTTCGGGCGTTGTCTCGAACGCGGGCTTCTTGTCGCCATAGGCGGTCGAAATGACGTGTGCAGCCATGAATGGCGCAACACAGATCGACGCGTTGAAGATCAAGGCAGCGTATGCCGCGAAAGGCAGCCGGCGCTTACGACGACGATTCATCGAGCCCGTTCCGTAATCAACATAGTGGTCGGTCTGGGCGGTTGCCCATGCGTCCACTCACTCGCCCCGGCCTAGGCTCCCTTTGTTTTCCGGGAGCCCGACGAGATCAAGTGGGCAAGGCGCCCCGAACGTAAAAAATGTCATAACCTGAATGTCATGCGGAGCTTTTCGCTCCGCTTATGAAACGAGCAAAATTTACGCCTTTGCGTCGACTGCGAGGCCGGAGGCCTCGCGGCGTTCACCACCGTTCACCGTACCGCTGCGACCATACGCGGCAGGAGCGCTCCGCACTGAGGCGATCTCGGCGGCGATCGACCTTACGAGACCTTCCGTTACGGTTTTCATGGCGTTGAGGGTGCGGGCATGCTCCTCAAGGCCTTCTTCCAGCGCCTTTGCCGCTTCCCGCATGCGGATCTTCCGGTCCTCGCTGACGCCGGCAAGCAGGGTAGGGTCAGCCTTAACGCGGGAGACTTCGAGCCGCCAGGAATGGACGAGGCGCTCCTTCTCGTCCCAGCCGGCAGACCCGCTGTCGAGCTTGTGAGCCTTAACGGCGGTGATCTCGGCCCGGATCAGAAAGACCAACCGCTCGGTCATGGCCAGCAGCTGGTCGGCGCGGTCGTTGGCGTCGTGGAAGCTCATTCGAGGCCCTGCAGCTTCAGGATTTCCTTCATGACGGCGTCGGCGATGCCGATGCCTTTACCCTTGGCGATGGCCTCCGAATACTGGTCGATCAGCATGGGGCGGAAGGTCGCCTCGGCGTTGCCGCCGCCGAACGGGCCGTCGGTCTCGATGCCCTGGAACATCGGGCCGAGCATTTCGGAGATGAACATCCGCTCGAACTGCTGGGCGACATGCCGGGCCTGTTCGCGCGTTTTCACGTCCGCGACGTTGGCCAGCTCAGGCTTCTTCTGCGAGAGGACATCGACGGGCGGGGCGGAGAGGGCGAGGTCGGCCATTACATCACCTCGATCTCGGCCTGCAGGGCGCCGGACGCCTTGAGGGCCTGCAGGATCACGATGAGATCGCGCGGGGAGACGCCCAGCGCGTTGAGGCCGGTGACCAGCTCGCGCAGCGGCACGCCCTCGCCGCCGACGATGGCGAGCTTGGCGGTGTCCTCCGCGACGGCGATGTCGCTCTGCGGGACAACAACCGGCTGAGCGTTGGTGAAGGAGTTCGGCATGGCGACGCCGGGGGTTTCCTGGACCTCGATGGTGAGGTTGCCTTGCGCGATCGCGACCGTGGAGACGCGAACATTCTCGCCCATGACGATGACGCCGGTTGTCTCGTTGATGACGATGCGGGCGCGGGTCTCGGGTTCGATCTCGAGGCCTTCGATCTTGGCGATGAGGCTCGACATGTCGCGGAAGTTGGGCGGGCGGCGCAGGCGAACGGTGGCGAGATCGGTTGCGGCGGCCGCATCGACGCCGAGGAAGGCGTTGATCGCGCCGGCGATGCGGTTGGCGGTTGTGAAGTCGGGATTGCGCAGCGCGAGGCGCAGTTCGGTCTGGCCGGCGATATCGAACCGCAGTTCGCGCTCGATCGTTGCGCCATTGGGGACGCGGCCATTGGTCGGGATGTTGCGGGTGAGGGAAGTGCCGGAATTGCCGCTGGCGGTGAAGGCGCCGACGGCGACCGAACCCTGGGCCAGCGCATAGGCCTGGCCGTCCGCGCCGATCAGCGGGGTCGCCAGCAGCGTGCCGCCTTCAAGGCTCTGGGCGTCGCAGGCGGTCGAGACGGTGACGTCGATGCGCGTGCCGTTGGTGGCGAAGGGCGGCAGGTTCGCCGTGACCATGACGGCGGCGACGTTCTTGGTGTTGAGCTTGGAATCGCGCGTGTTGATGCCGAGGCGTTCGAGCATGGCCTCGAGGCTCTGGCCGGTCATGGCGCAGTTTCGCAGCGAGTCGCCTGTGCCGTTGAGGCCGAACACGATGCCATAGCCGGTCAGCTGGTTCTCGCGGACGCCCTCGACGTCGATGATGTCCTTGAGGCGCGTGCCGGCGAGGGCAGGCGCGGCGAACGCGGCTGTGGCGAGGAAGAGGGCGAGGGTACAAACGAGCGCGCGCATGGAATCCCAGGATACGGGTGACGGAAATGTCCGACCGTTCTGGCCGCAGCGTTCTTCATCGAGACTGTCGCCCGGCAATCGGCAACAAAGCCTTAAGCGTGGTTTCCCGCGCAGAAACTTTCCTTAAGCCGCCATTAACCAACTAGGCCAAATCTGCCGGGCAGGAGACGTATGCGATGAAGGTCAATTCCGCCTCGTCCACATCGGCGTCCGCTGGCGCCAGCGGGCCCAAACCGGCAGCCGAAGGCTTCAGCCAGCTTCTCGGCGCGGGCGGGGCTGCTCCCAAGGCGGCTGCTCCGGCCATATCTGGCGCGGCGGGCGTTTCTGCCGTTTCGGTATTACTGGCCCTGCAGGGAATTGGCGGTCCGGAAGCACGCGCCCGGGCTCTGCGCAAGGGCCGCCGTTTGCTTGATGCGCTCGACCGGCTGCAGGTCGCCATGCTGGGCGAGGGGCCAACCAAGCGGCACCTCGCGCTGCTCCAGGGCGCCCTGTCCGAGCAGCGCGACGCCTCAGGCGATCTGGGTCTCGACGACACGCTGAACTGGGCCGAGGTGCGGGCGGCGGTGGAGGCCGCCAAGCTCGAGCGGGCGAGCGAAGCGGCCTGATTTCCCCGAATCGGTGTTGCTGCGCTGCGGCATCAACCTGCTGCGTGAGTAAATACTCACACGTTTAGCCCGATTCACAGGCGTGGTCAGAAAATTGCAATGAATACAATCGCCCTGAGTGTGATCTGGGGCGTTTACGGGGTCTGACGGGTGCGATATAGAGCCCGCCCATCTAAGCCGACCCGGGGGAACGGTCGGCCAGGGAGCACGCGAATGAGTTCCAAGACGGCCACCTACAAGCCGACCGAGAACGAGCCCTACATGGGCAAGAAGCAGCTGAAATACTTCAAGGAGAAGCTGCTGGCCTGGAAGGAGGACATCCTTCAGGGCAACCGAGAGACCATCAACGGCATGCAGGAAAACGTGGCGCCGATCCCGGACCTCGTGGACCGCGCTTCCTCGGAAGCCGACCGCGCCCTCGAACTGCGCACGCGCGACCGCCAGCGCAAGCTGATCGCCAAGATCGATGCGGCGGTGCGCCGGATCGAGACAGGCGAATACGGCTACTGCGAGGAAACGGGCGAGCCGATCGGCATCAAGCGCCTGGAAGCCCGCCCGACCGCCACGCTCTGCCTCGAGGCGCAGGAACGCCACGAGCGTAAGGAACGCACGATCCGGGACGACTGATCCGGGTCAGCCCTTCTTCTCCGGCGGTCTGAACGCCGGCATGTGCCATTTCCAGGCTATGGCGCCTGCGCGCACGAAAAAGCCGAGCGCGACCGCCAAGGCGGTGGCCCATGTCCAGTCCGTGCCCAGCGTGCGCAGGACGATGAACACGGCTGCGCTGACGATGGCGGGCGTGATGTAGAGTTCGCGCCGCAGAAGGATGGATGGTTCGCCCGCGAGTACGTCGCGGATGATGCCGCCGAAAGTCGCCGTCAGCGTCCCCATCACCACACAGATCACGGGGTGAACTCCGAGTGAGAGCGCCTTCGCCGCTCCGACGACCGCGTAGACACAAAGACCGATCGCATCGAGCCAGAGCAGCGTCTGTTCGTGCACGCCGCGGCCTCGCGTGAGGAACGCCAGCACGGCAACGACGGTGCAGACGATCACATAGCCGGGGTCGAGCACCCAGAAGACGGGCGCATCGATCAGGAGGTCGCGCAGCGTGCCGCCGCCGACGCCGGTGATCGCGGCGAAGAAGATGAATGTCACCACGTCCTGGCGCTTGTTGGCGGCCATGAGGGCGCCTGACGCAGCGAAAGTCGCCACGCCTGCATAATCGAGCGCCGAGAGGAGGGTGAACTGCATGAAGGACCTACAGCGCGAATTGCCAATCCGTGCAACGGCGGTCTAGCCTTCAGGGGTCACAGGGAGGACTGCCGATCCGTCCGCGCCTCGCCCTTGCAGCCGTGGTTATCCTCGCCCTGAGTGGCGTGGGACTGGCGCAGAACGGCGCCACGCCCGGCAAGACACGGGCGCAGTTCGCCGGCGGCTTCAAGCGCGACGCCTGCCGCTATCCCAAGCAGGCCCGGGCGATCCAGCTGTCAGGGTGCTGCCAGATGGATCTCGAGATAGGCGCCGACGGCTCCGTGTTGAAGGCGGACGGCGTGTGCAGCGACCCCATATTCCTTGAACCCACGCGGCTCTGCCTGTCGGTCCAGTCCTTCATTCCGGCGACACAGAATGGCAAGCCTGTGAAGGCCCTGCAGCAGCTTGAATACGAATGGCGCGCGACAACGCCATCGAAGACCAATCTCTGCGACAAGCTGAGGACGAGCTGACGAACGCTCGCCGCCCGACTACACAGGCGAGGTGAAACGGCGTGGTCGGGAGTGTGGTGATGGAACTGATCCCCAACGAAGGGTCTGTGCTCTACTGGTCGGAGCTGGCGCGCAACTGGGCGTCGGCGTTCACCTTCGTCGTGGCGTTGATGGCGGGCCTGTTCGGCCTGTTCCGCTATCTGCGCTCCGAACGCATGCGGCAGACGGAGCAGGTGCGCGAACTCTACCGGATGTTCTTCGAGTCGGAGCGCTACCGCCGCATCCGCTTCGTGCTCGCCAATCCCGACGCGCCGGAGTTCGCCGCGCTGAAGACCGAGCTGGCGACGCCGGGGATGCCGCGCGAGCTGGAGGGCGAGCTGATCGACCTGCTCAACTTCCTCGAATTCGTGTCAGGCCTCACGCGGCGCGGGCTGGTTTCCCGGCGCGACATCGACTGGATGTTCTCGAACTTCATCGACCGGGTGGTCGGCGTCGACTTCGTGCGGGCCTACGTCCTGCGCTCGGACTTCGATGAGCTGGTCCTCGCCTGCAAGCGGGCGGAACGGACGAAGTAGGCTGGCTTTACTTGGGCCGGGAACGGTAACAGGTGTTCCTGAAACGCCCTGCGGCGAGTATGTGGGCGGGGTAGGAAATACGCCATGATCAACCGCTCGGCCGGCCCTGAAATCCTTCGCCTCATTGACCTGCTGGCCAAGCTGCCGGGGTTGGGGCCGCGCTCGGCCAAGCGGGCGGCGCTGCATCTCCTGAAGAAACGGGACCAGCTGATGTCGCCGTTGGCGGCGGCTCTGGCGGATGCGGCGGCCAAGGTCGAGATCTGCCGTATCTGCGGGAATTTCGACACGGTGAACCCGTGCTCGGTGTGCTGCGCGCCGGGACGTGACGCATCTGTCATCTGCGCGGTCGAGGAAGTGGGCGACCTCTGGGCGATGGAGCGCTCGGGCGTCTTCCGCGGAAAGTATCATGTGGTAGGCGGAACCCTGTCGGCCCTCGACGGCATCCGCCCGGAAGACCTCAACATCGCCGGACTGCTGGAGCGCGCCGGCGCCACAGATGTACGCGAAATAATCCTGGCGCTGAACGCGACCGTGGACGGCCAGACCACCGCTCACTACATCACAGACAGGCTGGCGCATCTGCCCGTGAAGGTGACGCGCCTGGCTCACGGGGTGCCCGTGGGCGGGGAACTCGATCACCTCGATGACGGCACGATCGCGGCAGCGATGGCGTCGAGGCGGTAGAAAAGACGTTTGGGTCGTCCCATGGTGAAACGTAAACACGTACCGGTTGTGCTGACTGTAGCCGCAGTGGGGCTCGGCGTTGGCATCGGCATGTGGCTGATGCGCGACCACATCCGCTCGGCCGCCCGCAAGGCCAGCGACGGCGTCCGCCGGGTGGCCTCCAATCCGCTGGACGTTTTTGGCACGGATGTCCCCGACAATGCGTTCGAGGGCGTCGCCAATTATCCCTACATGCCGGAAGGCTGGCGTCCCAAGCGCGGCGCGCGGGACTGATTTTCACCTGACAGCAGAATCACGCGACGGTCCGATGCCTCCGGGTTGATTGGAACAAATAAAGAACCTATGCTGGCAGAATGACGCTCGATACGCTGCACATCGTTCTTCTGCTGATCGCGCTGGCGGCTGCGGCGGCCGCGTTCGTGTTCTGGCAGCGCAAGCCGCCGGATACGGCGCACCTGACGGCGGAGCTGGGCGAGCGGGTGAGGGAAGTCACGGCGCTCAAGGCCGAGGTCACGAGCCTGCGCCAGCGAGCCGAGGCAGCCGAGAAGGCCCATGCGGCGGACGCCGCCAAGATGGCCGAACGTGACGCCTCCATGGCGCGCGAGCGTGAGCAGCTCGCGAAGATGCAGGCCGAGAGCGAGGCGCGTTTCAAGGCGCTGGCGGATGCGGCCTTGCTGAAGTCGCAGCAGCAGTTCGTGCAGATCGCCGACGAGACTTTGAAGAAGCACAAGGAAGGCGCCGAGGGCGAACTCGGCAAGATGCTCAAGCCGATCCAGGAAACCTTCGGCCAGTTCCAGAAGAAGGTCGACGAGATCCAGAAAGTCTCGACCGAGGACCGCGCCAAGCTTGAAGAGCAGATCCGCGGCGTGAGCGAGAGCGTGCAGAAGACGCAGGCCGCCGCCGGCAAGCTGGCCAATGCCCTTTCCACGACGCGCCATGGCGGAAGGTGGGGGGAGGAGACGCTTCGCAACGTGCTGGAGATGGCGGGGCTGTCGCCCTATGCCGATTTCACCGAGCAGACCTCGTCGGACACTGACAAGGGCCGCATCCGGCCGGACGTAATCATCCGCATGCCGGGCGGGCGCGAACTGGTCATCGATTCCAAGGTGTCGCTTGATGACTATCTGGCAGCCTCGAACGAGACCGACCCGGCCAAGCGTCAGGCGCATCTGGCGGCTCACGCCCAGAAAGTCCGCGCTCACGTTACGGGGCTCGCCCGCAAGGATTACTGGAAGAACTTCTCTGACAGGGTCGACTTCGTCGCCATGTTCATGCCGGGCGAGAATTTCTACGCTGCCGTGCTGGAGCAGGATCGGGAGATCTTCGATTTCGCGGCTAAGAACTCTGTCATCATTGTTACGCCCTCGACCCTGATCGCGCTCGCCAAGGCAGTCGCCTATGGCTGGCGGCAGGAGCAGGCCGCGCGCAACGCCGAGCAGGCGGTCGAGCTGGGGCGCGAGCTTTATCAGCGACTGTCGGTGATGACCGAGCACATGGCCAAGGTCGGCTCCAACCTCGACAAGGCGGTCGACAGCTACAATTCGATGGTCGGCTCCTACGACCGGAAAGTGATCCCGCAGCTCAAGAAGTTCGAGGAACTCCAGATCCCGACCGAGGACCGGGCCATAGAGGCGCCCGCGGAGGTCAGCGTGAAAGCCCGTGCGACGCAGGCGCAGGTTGCCGATCCACGATCCGACACGCCCCTGCTGGATGCACTCCAGCCGCAGGTTGCGGGCGGCAAACGGAAATAGGGCCGCAGGCGAGCCCGGCGCCCTTTTCAGCGAAGCAGAGGTAGGTTGAAAGCGTACTTGGGAGAACCCGCTCGTGCCGAGGTTCGCTGCAATCGAAGGCGCCAGGGCCTGGTTGGCCTGGGCCGTGGTGTTCTCTTGTATCGCGCAGACTGTCGGTATCGGCCTTCACGTCGGTCATCTCGTCTGGTTGGAGCGTGCGGGCGAGGCTGGCCATGGCGCGCCGGCCCGCGCGTGCCGAATGACGCGCAAAAACAGGCTGTTTAGCCGCCGTCACGGGCTCGTTCACTTGACGAAAACCTGCCTCGTCCATAGCTACCGCTCATGGCCATCCGCCCTATCCTAACGGTTCCCGATCCCGTCCTGAAGCAGGTCTCCAGGCGCGTTGACGCCGTCACCGACGAAACGCGCGCGCTGATGGATGACATGCTGGAGACGATGTACGCCGCCCCGGGCATCGGGCTGGCTGCCGTGCAGATCGGCGTGCCGGTCCGCGTCATCGTGATGGACCTCGCCAAGGAAGGCGAAAAGCCCGAACCCCGCTATTTCGTGAACCCGGAAATCCTCGAAACGGTCGAGGAGACGCAGACCTATGAAGAGGGTTGCCTCTCGGTTCCCGACTACTATGACGAAGTCGATCGGCCGAAGCGCGTGAAGCTCCGCTACCTCAACTACCAGGGCGAGCAGATCGAGGAATGGGCCGAGGGCATGTATGCGGTGTGCATCCAGCACGAGATGGACCACCTGCAGGGCACGCTGTTCATCGACCACCTGTCGCGTCTGAAGCGCTCCTACGCCATCAACAAGGTCAAGAAGGCCAAGAAGCGCGACGCGGCCTAGCCTCTCGCAAAACTCAATTCCGCCTCCGCGCCTGGTTTGTTACAAGCCGGGCGTTGTCATTTCCGGGGCGGATCATGATCAAGGCCAGGCTGATCCGTTACCTGTTCGCCTTGCATCGCTGGATGGGCGTGACGCTCGGCCTTCTCATGCTGGTGTGGTGCCTCACCGGCGTGGTGATGATCTGGCAGCCCTATCCGTCAACAACGCTCGGCGATCGCGATTATCGCATCGAAGGTCTGGCGCCGATCCGGGCGCCGGATGAGGCGACGTTGCCAGATGTGCCGGCTGTCGCGACTCTGAACTCGGCGCGCATCGAGATGCTGTCGGGCCGCCCCGTGATCGCAGTGAGCTGGAGCGAGGGAGAAGAGGGCGGCCGTGGACTCTACGATCTCACGACGGGCGCCAGGATCGAAAAGATCGGCGAGGCGGAGGCGCTGGACGTCGCGACGACCTATCTCGCACGCCACAAGCTGAAAGGTCGCCCAGCAGTCAGCCGGCTCGTGGAGCGCGATGAGTTCGTCGTCGCCGGATATTTCAACGCGCAGCGGCCGTTCTTCGAGATCGCGCTCAATGACCCTGAGAGCACGGTTCTCTACGTTTCCTCGAAGACCGGCGGGGTAACGCAGCTCACGACGGCATCGAGCCGTTTCTGGAGCTGGCTTGGACCGATCCCGCACTGGCTCTATTTCACGGAGCTGCGGAAGGACGCGAAACTCTGGACGCAGGTGATCATCTGGACGTCGCTCGCCGGATGCTTCCTCACAGTGCTTGGTCTCTTCCTCGGCATCCGCCAGTTCCGCCGCCGGACATCGACGGGCAAGCTGGACTCGCCCTATCGCGGCGCGAAGTTCTTCCACCACATGACCGGGTTGGTCTTTGGCGTGCTTGTGCTCACTTTTTCCTTTTCGGGCTTTGCCTCGATGCAACCGTGGGGCTGGCTTGAGTCCGGTCCGGAGGCTGGAGAGGCTGCGGACCATTACACCGGCAAGCCCCTCACCTGGGCCGAAGCGAAGCCGGCGTTCGAGGCGCAGATGGTGGCGCTGCGGACGATCTCGCGCGAGCGCAGTCTCGTCAGCTTCGCGCAGCTCGACGGCAAGCCGTGGTTCATCTGGCAGGGAGCCGATGGCTCACGCCGCCGCTTCGACGCCGTCGGCCAGCCGTCTCCATTCGATGATGCTGCTCGGCAAAGCGCTGCGAGGGCGCTGGGAGGCGCCGACGCGAAGGTCGAGGTCATGACGGCAGGGGATGAATACTATTATCCCGGCGCGTCCTCTTCGGATCTGCCGGTGGTGCGTGTCGCGGCGAAGGATGACACCCGCTTCTATCTCGATCCGGACACCGGCGCCGTGCGGTTCATCGCGGACGACGGCTCCAAGGGCTTCCGGTGGTGGCACATGGCGCTGCACACGTTCGACGTGCTGGCTTCGCCTGTGCGCGAGATCGTGATCCTGCTGGCGATGCTGGGCGTCACGGCGGTCTGCGGGTTGGGTGTGTGGCTCGGCGCGAAGAAGCTCGCCCGCGGCGGCAGGCTCGACAACACGCCCAAGAGGGAAAAACCTGAAGCCCGGCTGGAAAGCTAGAACGGCGTGATCTGGTCGTAGATCAGCTTGCCGTACTTGTCGCGCTGCACCTGGCTGATGTCGCCGCGCCCGCCATAGGAGATGCGCGCCTCTGCGATCTTGGTGTGCTCGATCGTGTTGTCGGAGGCGATGTCCTCGGGGCGGATGACGCCCGAAACCAGAAGCTCGCGCAGTTCGTTGTTGATCCGCACTTCCTGGCTGCCGCCGATGACGAGATTGCCATTCGGCAGCCGGTCCGTGATCACGGCGGCGACAGTGAGGTTCACCTTCTCCTGGCGGTTCACCGACCCGGTGCCGTTGGAAGACGTGTCCGAGCCGAAGCTCACGCCAGGCGACAGCGAAGGCGAGCCGGGAAGTGCTTTCTGGATCAGCGTTTCCGCGCCCAGCAGCGCATCGACGCTGGTGTCCGTCGAACTCGTGCGGCTGCGCGCCGTCGTGTTGTTCAGCTGCGCCGAGTCCGCGATCTCGATGTTCACCGTCAGGATGTCGCCGACCTTGTTGGCGCGCTGGTCGTTGAAGAAGGAACGAGCGCCCGTGCGCCACAGTGAGTTCGGCGCCTGCGCCTCAACTGTCGGCGTCGGCAGCGGCATCGAGACGCGCTGTGAGCCGGCGATCGTCGCCGGGTTCTGGATCGGCGTGAGAGAGGGCGGCGCGATCGCGTCGTTGAGGCCTGCGCAACCGCCCAGCATCAGGGCGGCAAGGCCTGCTCCGGTCGTGATGGCGTGTTTCATCTGTCCTACCTGCTGGTGACGCTGGCTTCGCCGTTCGCGGTGGCGACGGCGTCGATGGTGCGTTTCGAGAAAGTGTTGAGTATGCGTACGGGTTCGCCGAGGGCGGCTTCGTTCTGGGCTACGCCATCGACTGTCAGGCGAACGCCCTTCGCGATGTAGATGATCTTCACCTGCGCGCCCTTGCGGATCACCGCGGGGAGCTTGAGGTCGGTTGCGACGAGCGGCTGGCCAGCTTTCACGGCGCGCTTCATTTCCTTGCCGATCGCCATATCCATGTCGGCGCCGTTGCGTATGACGCGAGCCGGGGAGGCATCTTCCCAGCCAAGATCACCGGATGTCAGCACATGGCCGCGCGAAACGTCGCGCATGAGGACGAGCACCTGCGACGGCTGCTGCGTTCCCTTGATCTGCGGGGCGGGGTTGGCCGTGCGGGCCGGCGCGGCTGCTGGAGCCGGCGTCGCATTCCCGGCGGCGCGCGTCACCATGACAGGTTGGTCGAGCGGGATGGCGAGAATGACGCCAGCCTTTTTCGCCGTAGCGATCAGGAAGGCCGGATCAAGCGCGAGCGTCTGTCCCGGCGGCGGGGCCGGGCCCAGCAGGATGCCGGCGTGCTCCCCGGTGACAGGCGCCACGTCGCCGAGCGTGATCCAGTCGCCGTGAATCCCGACCGTGCTCGGCCTCTGCGCAGCTGCGAGCGGCGCGAGGGCGAGAGCGATGAGGACAAGCGCGGTGGCGCGGAGCATGGCGGCTAGCGCAGGTTGGTCGTTGAGCGCAGCATCTCGTCGGTCGTGGTGATGACCTTGGAGTTCATCTCGTATGCGCGCTGGGCGGTGATGAGATCCGAGATCTCGGTGACGGCGTTGACGTTCGAGGTCTCGAGGAAGCCCTGCTGCAGGTAGCCGAACCCGACCTGGTCGGGTTGGCCACGGTTGGCCGTGCCGGACGCTGGCGTTTCGAGGAAGAGGTTGTCGCCGATGGCTTCAAGACCCGCCGGGTTCACGAAGCGCGCGAGCTCGAGCGCGCCGACATCCTGCGGCGCGCTGCCGTCCGCCATGATCGCCTGCACGACGCCCTGACGGTTGATCGAAACGCCGACCGCGTCCTGCGGCACGGAGATGCCCGGGGCGACGGTGAAACCTTCGGGCGTGACGATCTGGCCGTCGGGCGACAGCGAGAAGTTGCCGGCGCGCGTGTAGGAGTCGCGGCCGTCAGGCAGCTGGACGATGAAATAGCCTTCACCGGAGATGCCGACATCGTAAGGGTTCGTCGTCTGCGTCATGCCGCCCTGTTCGGTGATGCGGTAGACGGAGCCTGACTTCACGCCGACGCCGACCTGCACGCCCGTCGGCACGATCGTGCCTGCATCGGAGGAGGTGACGCCCATCCGTTCGACGTTCTGGTAGAGCAGGTCCTGGAATTCCGCGCGCTGGCGCTTGAACCCCGTCGTGTTCATGTTCGCGATGTTGTTCGCGATGACCTCGACGTTGAGCTGCTGGGCCTGCATGCCCGTGGCGGCGGTGTTGAGAGCGCGCATAGTCTTGCCTCCTCAGGCTAGTCCAGAATCATCCGACCTTGGCCAGTTTCTCGATGGAAGCGCCGCGCAGTTCATCCGCCTGCGAAATCATCCTGGCCACCGAGGTATAAGTCCGGCTGACGTCGATCATGTCCGTGAGTTCGAGAACCGCGTTGACGTTCGAGCCTTCGACGAAGCCCGACACGACGCGTGCATCGGCGGCAGCCGTCGGCTGCTCATCTGTCGCACGCCAGAGATTGTTTCCGACCTTCTCCAGCCCGCCTGGCGTCTTGAAGTTGACGACCTTGAGCTTGCCTGCGACCTGGCCGTCCTGGCTGATCGAGCCTTCGCGCGAGACCGAGATCGGCCCGCCGATCGGATTCAGCGTGATGGGTCCGCCTTCGCCCATGACGGGGTTTCCGCCGCGCGTGACAATCTGCCCCTGCTCGTTGAGGCTGAACTGGCCATCGCGCGTATAGGCCTCGCCTGCGGAGGTCTGGATCGCGAAGAAGCCTTCGTTCTCGATGGCGAAATCCAGCGCGTTGCCGGTCTGCTCCATCGGGCCCGTCGAAAAGTCGCGCTGGAGTGTCCAGGCGTCGGCGAAATTGATCTCGGAGGGATTATCGGACGCCGTCGCGGGTTTTTCGGAAAGGTCGCGCGTCAGCACATGCTCGACCTTGAAGCCGGCAGTGGTCATGTTCGCGAGGTTGTTCGCGGTCGCGTCCATCCGCTTCTGCAGCACCTGCTGCGCGGACAGGCCGACCATGAAAGAATTGTCCATGGGCCGCCATTTGTCTCCACGCGGCCTTTTGGCGGCGACAGAGCCAGGCTGGGCTAGGTCCGCGTCTTCTGCGGCGGACACCTGAATTTACACGCCCACCATCGTTCAGCAGGGTTAACGGGATATTGCCGGAACGGCACGTCCGGCAGCATTGAACCCGGCAGTTTTTACCCATCAAAACCAATCCTTAACCATAGGCGGCCGAATTTGCCCACGCGCCCCGGAGTGTCCGGGGCCTTGTGATTCCCATGAGGGGCCGAAGTCCATGGCCAAGAAGGAAAAGGCGAAGAAGCCCGAGGAGCCCGAGGCGGAGAAACCTGCTGCGGAGGGCGAAGAGGGCGCGCCAGCCAAGAAGAAGATGGCAGGCAAGACGCTTATTCTCTTCATCGTTCTGCCGGCAGTTCTGGTAGTCGGGGGCGGCGCTGCTGCGGCGATGATGCTGCTGGGCGGCGGCGCTCCGGCTACGGCCGCTCCGGCCGGCGAGCACGGAGCTGATGCTTCGGCTCATGGTGAGCCCAAGGAAGAGAAGCCTGCTGCTGCCGGCGGCGAACATGGCGGTGGCGGCGGCGAGCATGGCGCCGAAGGCGGCGCTGCGGCGACGGGCGCGGCTGGTGAGCCCGGCGATGTCGGTCACGCGCTCGAATGCGCCGAAGGCAATCCCTGCTATTACGCGATGCCCAAGCTTGTGGTGAACCTCGCTGGCACGGAAGGCCAGCGCTCGCCATACATGGAGCTCGAACTCACGCTCGAGTCGAGCAGCTCGGCGACCTTTACCAAGGTGCCGGAACTGATGCCGCGCCTGAAGGACCAGCTGAACTCCTTCCTGCGCGAGCTGCGCGTGGAAGATCTCAATGGATCGACCGGCACATGGCGCCTGCGCCGCGAACTGCTCAATCGCTTCAACACGGTGATGGACCCGAAGAAGGTCGACGCCGTGCTGATCGAAAGCATGCTTATCCAGTAGGGACCGATCGTGGCTGACACCACAGACGAGGAACTTGCAGCAGGCTGGGAAGCCAGCGTCGCCTCCGGGAAGCCGGGCGGCAATGACGATGCGTGGAGCGCCGATACGCCGCAGGGCGGGGCGGATACCACGCAGTCACTGGCGCAGGCTGCCGTCGGTTCCGAGCGCATTCTCAACCAGGACGAGATCGATTCGCTTCTCGGCTTCTCGCTGGAAGAAGAGAACGGCGCCAAACGCAACGGCATCCGCGCCCTCATCAACTCGGCGCTCGTTTCATACGAACGCCTGCCGATGCTCGAGGTCGTGTTCGACCGCCTCGTGCGCCTGATGACCACCAGCCTGCGCAATTTCACCTCTGACAACGTCGAGGTTTCTCTCGACGCTATCCAGTCGATGCGCTTCGGCGATTATCTCAACTCGATCCCGCTGCCGGCCATTCTCGCCGTGTTCAAGGCCAGGCAGCTCGACAATTTCGGCCTGCTCACGGTTGATTCGAACCTCATCTACTCAATCGTCGACGTTCTGCTCGGCGGCCGCCGCGGCACGGTAGCAATGCGCGTCGAGGGCCGTCCCTACACCACGATCGAGCGCGTCCTCGTGACGCGCCTGGTCGAAGTCATCCTCAACGACGCCCGCAAGGCCTTCGATCCGCTGACCGCCGTCGACTTCGAGCTCGACCGCATCGAGACAAACCCGCGCTTCGCCGCCATCGCGCAACCTGCCAACGCGGCGATCCTCGTCAAGCTGCGCATCGACATGGAAGACCGCGGCGGTCGCTGCGAGCTGCTGCTGCCCTATGCCACGCTCGAACCGATCCGGAAGATGTTGCTGCAGAACTTCATGGGCGAGAAGTTCGGCCGCGACAACATCTGGGAAGGCCACCTTGCCACCGAACTCTGGTCGGCGCCGACGACCTTGCGCGTCGTGCTCGACGAGTTCACCCAGCCGCTCGGCAAGATGATGAACCTTCAGGTCGGCGACACGCTGATCATGAACGCCACGCCCGAATCAAAAGCGCATTTGATGTGCGGCGACATTCACCTCACTCACGGCCAGGTCGGCCGCATCGGCCAGAAAGTGGCGATGCGCGTCGAGGCCCCGATCACCAACGCAGCGAAGAAACGCGTCCTGGAGGCACGATGACCATCCCGACCGGCATCTATTCGATTGGCCTGGAAGTCTTCCTGGCGCTGCTGCTGATCATCGCGATCCTCTATTGCATGCGGCTGGACGGAAAGCTGAAGGCGCTGCGCAACGGCAATGCGCGCATGCTCGAAGCGGCGAAGGAGCTGCAGAACTCTGTCCTGCACGCCCAGAACGCCGTCACGGCCCTGCGCCGTTCGGCCGACGCGGCGGGCAAGGAACTTCAGGCGAAGATCGACGAGGCTCGAGCGATCGCTTCCGTCCCGATGGTGCGCGACGTCCACAACATGCCGGTTTCCGTTTCGCGCGAAGCCGAGCGCTCCGAACGCGGCAATGTCGATTTCACGCTGCGCCGCCGCAGCGTGCTCTAGGGAGGGCAGGGCATGACACCGAAGGTCGGCGTACTTTCCGCCGTCTGCGCCGTCGCAGTCGGCGCGCTTGCGTTCAAGAGCCTCGACATCGCCCAGGCCTTCGCGGTCGAGGCGGACAACGCGGAAGCTGCCCCGGCCGCCGGCGCCGATCTGACGGCGGGCATCGGCGAGGACGCATCAGCTCCAGCCGCCCCGGAGGAAGCGCCGCCCGCGACCGCCACAGCTGCTGCCGCGCCGACACCCGAACAGTGCCTCACGCAGCTCAACAATGCCGCGGAGGAGATGGGACTTTCCTCGCAGGAGATCCTTGTCCTGCGCAGCCTTCAGAAGCGCCGGGAAGAGCTGGACGCTCGTGAGACCGGCCTTGATACGCGCGAACAGGCCGCTTCCGCTGCCGAGCAGCGCCTGCAGGAGCAGATCGCCGACCTCAAGAAGGTCGAAACCGAAGTTCAGGGTCTCCTGACGCAGATGACGGCGCAAGCCGACAAGCGCATGGCCGACCTGGTGAAGTCGTACGAGGCGATGAAGCCGAAGGATGCAGCGCGCATCTTCAACGGCATGGAAGACAAGCTTCTGGTCGATATCGCCAAGACGATGAAGCCGGCGACGCTTGCGGCCGTCATGTCGACGATGGACCCGAAGCGCGCGGAGGCGCTGACGAAATTGCTGGCTGACCTCGCCAAGCCGCCGACCAGCATTGATTCGCTGCAGAAGTCGCCGGCGTGACACTGCTGCGCCCTCCCTCGGGTTGGGCGATGCGCCTCTCCCTCCTGGGAGCGGCGTCGATGTCGATTGTCTCGCAGGCGTGGGCCGATCGCCCGGTCCAGCTGACCTTCAAGGAGGCGTCGGGCTATGCCCGCATCACCGCGAAGTGGGGCGATGGCGACGAGAACGCGCCGAAGATCAGTGCTCAGGTGTCCAACCAGGTCCTGATCATCACGTTTCCGGAAAAGGTCACGATCAATCTCGACAAGCTGAAGGAGGCTCTGCCGAACTGGGCGGCCGTCACTTTCATGGACCCCGACGGGATGACGGCGCGCATCGGCCTGAAGCAGGCGCCGAAGCTCGCCGTTTCCACATCGGTTGATCTCACCGCTATTGATCTCATTCAGGAAGCCGCGAAGGCTGCGCCGCCGAAACTTGTTTCGCCGCTGGTCGCCAAGCGCGCGGCGGAGGCCGAGGCCAAGCGCCTCGCCGCCATTCCACCGCCGCCGCCACAGGATCCGCTGGAAGTACGCGGCAGTCAGGCCGGCGATTCCTCGCGCGTGGCTTTCTATTGGCCCGCCAAGGTCGGCTACAAGGTGATCGGACAGGGCGAGGGGATGGTGAAGATCCAGTTCGCCAGGCGCGCCAAGCCGGATCTTGCCTATCTGCACATCAATCCGCCGCCGAACCTTGCCGACTTCCAGGGAGAGAACACGGACCGCGGCTACGTCGTCACCATCACCTCGAAGGACAAGCTGCCGATCAAGCAGTTCCTTGAAGGGGACGTGCTCGTGGTCGACATCACCAAGCCCGCGCCTCCGGTCGCGGCGGCGACGCCTCCCGCGAAGCCCGCGCCGGCAAAGCCTGCAGCGACAAAAACCGATTCGGGCAGTGCGGTTCTGCTGGCGCCGCCGAAACAGCTGACCCAGCCGGCTGAAGAAAAGGGCGCGGAGGTCGCGGGGCCGCAACCGGCACAGGCCAAGCACACGCTGGGAGGGGCTGAGCGCGTCACCGACATGTCCGGCAACTGGCGAGATCCGGCGCCACGCAATGGCGTCATCAACGTGAAGGTTGCTCCGCTCGCCAATGGCCTCGAGCTCCAGGTGCCCTTTGCCGCGCCGGCGCCCGCGGCTGTCTTCGCGCGTGGGTCGGCTGTGTGGGGGGTTTTCGCCGCCAACGCAGACCTCAAGATCGACCAGACCCAGCTTCCCGCCGGTTATCGCGTCCGCACCATGCGCGTGAAGAACGCAACGCTCGTGCGCCTTGAAATGCCGAAAGGGCTCACCGTCTCCGCGACCATGGACGAAGCGACCTGGACGATTCGCCTGGCGCCGTCCGCTCTCAAGCCCGATCGTTTCCTGTCGCCCACGCGCCGCAGCGCCGAAGGCGGCCGCGCCCGCATCGAGACCATGCTGGTCGGCGCCACCGGTCTTGTGTGGTTCGAGGATCCTGTCATCGGCGATCAGCTCGCCGCAGCCGTGTCCTACGGCCCGGCGTCCGCCTCGCCAACGCCGCGCGATTTCGTCGAGGCTTCTCTTCTGGCAACAGCTCATGGCGTTGTCATCGCGCCCAAGTCGGACGATGTGGTCGTCACGATCGAGGGCGAGCGCGTGGTGGTTTCCATCGCCGCCGCCGCGCAAACCGCGCCGGATCCGGCGGCTGACCCCGCCCTTGCCAAGGCGTCCGCCAATCCGGCCTTCGTCGATTTCGCCGGATGGGGGGCCGCGCGGGGCGGCATGTATTTCGACCAGCTGACGAAGCTGGAATCCGCCGCTGCCTCGCTTGACCCCTCGACGCCGCAGGGCGCGGCCGCGGCGCTTGATCTCGCGCGTTTCTATCTGGGCCACAATGAGAGCTTCGAGGCGCTCGGTGTTCTCAACATGTCGCTGATCGACCGGCCCGAGCTGGGGCAGGACGCGGCCTTCCTGGGGCTGCGCGGGGCCGCCAACTACATGGCCGGGCGTCTGAAAGCGGCAGACGACGATCTTTCTCGCGGACCCCTGCGTGGAGATGCCTCGGCTTCCCTGTGGCGGGCCATGGTTGCGGCTGATCGCGGTGAGTGGGAGCGCGCGCTCGAATTCTTCCGGGCGGGTGAGAAGCAGATCAACGCCTATCCATCGGCGCGGGCCGCGCAGTTCGCGGCGGCGTGGGCGGAAGCGGCGCTCAGCACCAACGACTTCGACACGGCGCGGCGTCAGGCCAATCTCGCCGCATCCAGCTCCGATCGCGAAACCAAGGAACGCGGACAGCTCCTCCTTGCCAACCTGAAGGCCGAGATCGAGGGCCCGGGGGCTGCCTATGATGAGTTCGACCGGCTGTCGAAGAAGGCGTTGGAGCCGATCGCCGTCCGCGCCGAATTGCGCCGTCTCGAACTCGGCGTGCTTGCCGGCAAGATGACGGCCAATGAAGCCGCCACGGAGCTTGAGGGCCTGCGCTATCGCTGGCGTGGCGACGAGGTCGAGATGGAAACGGTTGGTATTCTCGCCGACCAATACATGCGCGTCGGTCGTTTCCGCGATGCGCTGCTGCTGGCGCAGTCGACCGCGATGAGGGACGCCGATGCGCCGGGCGCGCGCGAGTTGCGGATCAAGCTGTCCGAATACTTCCGCCGGTTGTTCCTAAACGGCGAGGCCGACCGCCTCGACCCCATCCAGGCCGTGGCGTTGTTCTACGAGTTCGACGACAACCTGATGCCCATCGGGCCTGACGGCGATCAGATGGTCCGCAAGCTGGCGCAGCGCCTCGTCTCGTTCGACCTGCTCGAGCCGGCGAGCGTCCTGCTGCAGTATCAGGTCGACAACCGCATCCGTGGCGTCGGCAAGTCTGTCGTCGCGGTCGATCTCGCGACGATCTATCTGTGGGACAAGCGGCCGGACAAGGCGCTCGCCGCGATCAACACCACACGCCAGCCCTCGCTGCCGAAGGATCTGGCGCTCGAGCGCCGCCTGCTCGAGGCGGCGGCCTATCGTGATCTCGGCCGCTACGACCACACGATCGAACTGGTCGAGCCGCTGGAGGGCGTCGAAGCGAAGTCGCTGCTCGCCGACGCCTACTGGCGCGATCGCAAATGGCCTGAAGCCTCGCAGGCGCTGCGCGCCATGCTGCCGCCGGCAGGGCAGGCGCAGAAGAAGGACGCCGATCTGGTTTTCAAGGCCGCCATCGCCGCGCGGATGGCCAAGGACGCAGCGATGCTGTCCCAGCTGCGCGGCTATGGCGCGGCCATGGACGGCAGCCCCAACAAGGCCAGCTTCGATCTCATCACCTCGCAGACGGATGTTTCCGGCGCGGCGCTTTCCGAAGCCGTGCGCCGTCTTGCCGACGCGCCGCGCGTCGATGCTTTCGCGACCGCGCTGAAACAGCGCTTTGAAGCGCCCAAAGTTGCGCCAGCTGCGACAACCGCAGCAGTCCCGGCGCCAGCCGCCCCTGCCGCCAAGCCCGCGGCCAGTGGCGCGAAGTAGGCCAGGCCTGCGAAGCGGTTGCGCGCCGTGGTGGGACGGCGAAAAATCTTCAGGCATGAATTCAGCACGTTGGCCCGAAAAAAAGGCGGGACAGCGCTGTTGCATTGTCCGGGCTTATCTCACCCCTGCGTGACCGGCCGTATTCTTGGCCCCATAACACAGGCAAGAACACGCCCACAAGATTTGGCGACCCCCTCGCTTCCTCAGCTCTGGCTGACGGCGATGCTGCGCGTGTTCGTGGCGTTTGAGCAAAGCGTCGTCTCAACCTTCCAGATGAAACGCAACCCCTTGTCCCGTGATTGGCGCACGGGCCCGGCGCAAGCGCTTCTGCCCCGGGCGAAGAGCGACACCCAGCAACAGGAAACTAACTCTGCCATTCAGCACGATGGCGCTTCAGCCCTCACGGTGAGCAGCACGCAAAGCGTGCGCCCGTCGAACCACGAGGGCGTGCTCGCAAGCGGCGCTTGCGACGCCGTACCATTCCTCTCCGTCTCGCGTGCTCCGCACACGATTCCCTCCCCTTGCTACGCATGGAGGGTATAGTTATGTCCGCCGAAAAACATGCGCAGTCTTCAGTGACAGGACCGGTCCAATGCAGCCGTTAGTGATCGGTAGGCTCTAAGACAGGAAGTCGCCGAAGGACGACATTCGGCTGGACGCGCGAGACCTCGTGCATTCAAGAGGCGAGATAATCCTAGTCGAAACACAAGGACGCCGAGCTTAGGATCGAGGATATGGCCGCACTCATGGGCTCCTAGCTCTGAGAGAATGGCCAGTGAGGAGCGGTCAGCAAAGCTGAGCGTGAGACGAAGATTCTCTCGCTGCACTGAGGTCAGAGGCTTTAGGAGCAGTCGGTGAAGGACTAGGGGGGCTCGTTCGGCGCTCGTGTAGTCATAGACCCACCGCGTGCCGTCCGGCTCGTATTGCTCAAGCCGATACATCGCCAGAATTTGGCGGCCGCTCTCAAACATCAGCTGGACCCCATGCGGGTCCAGCAGAACCTGGCCGATGGCGTCTCCAACAAAGTTTGGAAGTTCTTCTATAGGTGGAAACGTGGGCATGCGGTGACGTTAGCACGGTTAAATGCCAGTCGACATGAATGTCGGGATCGAGCCGGGAGCGGCTCTCGGGAACTATCAGCGTTTACGACAGCTGTTCGCCGAAAGGCGTCATTGCATCCCGACGACCCGGCTAAACGTCAGAATTGCAACTGAAGCGATTAGAAGCGAGACGTGCAAGGCAAGCACCTTGTGCGCCCCCGGTCGGCCCTGCCGCACGGCTAGAATTGCGCCGATAAGCGGGGCGATGAACCCCACGAGCGAGAGGGCTAGTAGAACAAGACCGACACCTCCCACATACAGACCAGCAACCAGATAAAGGTGGGAAACCGGGGTGCCGCCGGAATCACGCAACAGTGCGCCATCCAGGCGAAAGATGTAGGGGAGCCATGCCAGAGCGCAGACGATAACCAACGCCATAGCCGGCATCGCGGATCGCCGCGGATAACCTACGATCCAGGCGAGAGCGATGCCCAGCCCGATAAGCGCCGACACGATGTAGGTGAGCGCTCCGGTGTTTTGAGCGGCAGCCGAGATGATCCAGAAGGCCGCCGCCGAGACGCCGATGAAAGCCAGAATTAGGACCGTGATCGCCAAGCCATCAAACTCGATCACTCGATCTTCCAACGGAAATCGATTCTGGGTTGGGCTCATTGGATCGCCTGAGGCAGCGCCCGCTCTTACCACATCGGCCAACGGCTGAAACGGGCCACCTACGCCCTTCAGGGCTATCCCCTGACGGGGTCCGAATCTCGACGCAATGCGACAGTCGTGACCAAGTTTCCGCTATTGCTAAGCTTCTCTCGGCCGCCCAGCATCGCCTCATCGCAAATGGGGAGAAAGACATGCTGCGAATTCTTGCGCTCGTAGTTCCTTGTGGTGTGGCGCTCGCATCTTGTTCGCCGCCTTTTGGGACAGCGGACGCCCAAACACCAGGACGAGCCCAGGTTGTCGGATACGCTTATCGAGAAGCCAGCAACGCGGATGTGTTGATCCTGTTTCAGAAGCCCGACGGTTCGCTGAGACACTGCCGCTGGAAGTCAGCTGGGCCAGTAGGAACCCCGGCCGGCTGCGTGGATCTGCCTAGTCAGTAGCGCGCCGGGCGTCTCTTTGCGTGGTCTGTCAGTTCGCCTTCCACTAAGGCCAGTGTGACCTTCAATCCCACGACCTGAGCCTCTGCCCTGGCGAGCCGTTCCTCGGTCAGCGCACGCGCGCGGCCAGCCGGGCTATCCGGCTGAGTCGATACATTCCAGCCAATCGTCCTGCTCCAGACGATGCGGCACCCAATCGCCTCATTGCTGCCGTTCGTAATCTTCGAAAATCCGAGGCAAGACTCGACCTCCCACAGCCTGTCCCCTAACCCTGCAATCCATACCAGCGGGGTCGGGCGTGCCGGACATCTTCCTTTCCTACAACCGCGAGGATCAGGCCCGCGCCAAGCTGTTCGCCGATGCGTTCAAGGCACAGGGCCTCGATGTCTGGTGGGATGCCGCCCTGACGCGCGGTGAGGCCTACGACTAGGTCACCTAGAAAGCTCTGAGAGAGGCCAAGGCCGTCGTCTTGCTGTGGTCGAAGAATGTGAATCGGCGTGCGGTCTGCGTGCCGATCGGCGCGCTACCGCATTGAACACGTTTGGCGGCAGGGGGCATTCGAGGGTGCCGATTCACACGATAGCCTCGTTCGGCGTCATGCAAACGGGTGACGAATGCGACGGCACGGCGTTGCAGTGGCGCCGCCAGCCCCAGAGACCATTGCCATCCCCGCCTGGCGGACCCGGCGTATCGCTCCCCCAGAAGTGGAGGCCTTGATGCACCAACATCGAACCCAGACGCGCCGTTGGGGGCTGGTCAGGAAAGCGCCAGGCCATGACCTTGCGACTTAGTCATCCCCGTCGAAGGCCCTGCGCAATCCATCTGTGGCTGCGCGTAGGCGACCTTTCTTCTCCTCGTCCTCCGACAGTTGCTCAATCTTCGACAGCACCTCGAGCCATTGGTGGATTGCCTCAAACGCTGCCTCTTGAGCCGCAACGGCATCAGCACCGGTAAGCTTGCCGTCAAGCCAAGCTTTCAGGCGATCGGCCGCGCGTACCGAATCTGCCAGCGCCCTGCTAGGATCTGCATCGAACGTCCGGTCATAGTCTTCCGCGGCCGTCAGAACAGCTCTCATCTCCGATTCAAACTTGCCGCTGACTCGTTCGACGCAGAGGGTGTCAAGCCAGGGTCCGTCGACGACGCTGCAGATACTTGCCTCGTCCGCGGCACGCGCTTGCGCCAGGGCATCCCACGCGATGTACACACCACCGGCCGCCAGTCGACGCTCGGTCATCGCCTTTTTAGCGGCGTCGCCCGCAGCAGTGTCCAATAGTCTTCGCAGACTTGGTAGCCCATGCTCGGTATCGCTTGCCCATTGGCGCAACGCGCGTAGGCGTTGGGCCCGATCAACCTGCCGAAGGCCCTGCAGGACGATCGGCTTGATAATGTTTGTGAACACATCGACCGCGACAAGCACTGATGTCGCGACAGGGCTCCGGGTGCTGGGAGGCGCGGGGTAGGCGTAAGCAGCCACGCCCGCGTCAGTCTGACACTCAGTGTGCATGCTGGATTTCGCAGGCTGCTCCTGGATGACCGGCAGCGTGTTGTTGGAACTCAACGCACCAATCAGCCCGACGATGGTGTCGGGGGAATCCGCTGCGAGCTCGGTCAGTCCAGCTTTCGCAGCGCGCATTTGCCTCGCGCGTTCGCGCATTTTGTCGACGTCCGCATAGCCTGCGCAAAGAACCCACTCAAACTTGTCTGGGTTGAGCTTCAGGCTTGAGACCAGCAGCGTGCGCAACAGGAGCTCGCGCTGGTCCGGCCGGGATGACGCCGCACTAAGCGCTTGGCTTTCGCTTGCTGCGTTCAGGGCAAGCGGCACTAAGCGCTTGGCTTTCGCTTGCTGCGTTCAGGGCAAGCGAGAAGGCCTTGACGACCGGGAGGGCAGCCTTGATCCCGCCGGTATCTTGAGCACGGCCCGACCCGACGCATCCCGCAAGAACGCTGGAGCAGAGACAAAGAGCAACCAAGCTTTTGCGCATTCAAACTCCCTCACACGGTACACTCGCATCGCGCAGCGGACAGAAGCGTTCACTGCGCCCCATAGGCAGGACCACACGCTCGTTCGGACATTGGTCGGACACGCTGTTGCGGCATGTCATGGAATGATGAGCGCGCACGGCTGGTTCGGGTTTGAGCAGAGTCAAAATCGCAGGGCGAGTGCAAGGGAGTGAACCGCACCGAATGGTGCTGTCAGACCAATCCCGACCGATCTCCGTCAAGGCTGAGAATATCGGCCTTCGGAGGGACCCCAATGGCAGGAGTTTCCTATCAGCGCCGCCGCTTCCCGCCCATCGTTATTCAGGACGCAAGGTGGCTGTAATTCCATTTCACGCCCAGCTTGCGCGATGTCGAGGAGATGCGTGAAATGGCGCCGGCGCAGGACCCCTGCAGATCAAAGGGAATCAAGGCGCTGGCGCGCCGATTGGCGTCGTTACCCCACGCCTGTTCACAGGATGTCGAGACTAGAACCCGCCGAGCGCATCTTTTGCGCATTTTGCAGCGGCCTGTTGCTGGTCGGCCGGCATCTTTGAAACTTCAGCAAGGCCTCCCTTTATGATGCTGTCACACCACTCCTTGGACCCTACGGCCGGGCTGCACGCACCGTTAAGCGCCGCGCAGGCAACCAGCGTGATGACAAGTTGAGTTCGCATAGGATCCTCCCTGAGTGCTGACGGGTGAGTGATGTGTCTCACGTCCGGCGTTCGAAAATTGTGTCGTCCGTTCACTCTGTTTATGTGTTTGACGCGCTCAGTAGGTCGGCTTGGGCTTGGCGGTCTGAAGAGCCTTGTCGAGCGCGCTGACATAGGCGCCTGTTCGCGCCGCTCCCTCATTGGTCATGAGGCCTGAGCCGACGATCACCTTCACCCGCGTTACAAGTTTCGTGTTC
>JBGAKC010000064.1:0-11080 GCA_044224605.1 Hyphomonadaceae bacterium | reverse complement strand
AGATAATCGGCCGTCCACTTCGTCTTGAGGCAGTTGCCGGAGATCGAGTCGCCGTAGAGCGTGAGCTTGGTAATCGGACGATTTGGCATCAGTTGTTCCCCGCCTGCTTGCCGAACATCAGATGGGTCGTAGGACCCTTCGCGCGAATTGTCTCGCGCAGCGTTTCGCGTCCGGCGGCTTTTCCGTCCGGTGTCACCTGCATGAAATAGGGATCTGACACGCGAACCTGATCCTTCGACGCCCATGCGAGGATATCATTGGCTTCCAGGCCGGTCAGAACCTCGGCGTCTGCGAGGTCTTCAGACCAGTTGCGGTCCTTCGTGAGATAGACGACGCGGCCGCTGGTGGAGAGCCAGGCCGTGATCACCTTGGGGGTCTCTGGCGCGAGCTTGGGGCGTTCCGAGCTCACGACAGCATCTCCCAAAGCGAGGAGACGGTCGGCTTCGCGACCTTGGCCGGCGTGGCGGCCGTCTGGTTGCGCTGGGCCAGCGCCACGACTTCGCCGATAATCAGCAGCGCCGGGCCCTGTATGCCTGCCGACTGAATCAGTTCGCCGACATTGCCGAGCGCGCCGAAGACGCTGATCTCGTTCTGGCGCGTACCGTTCTCGATGACAGCCACTGGCGTCGCCGGGTCACGTCCAGCAGCGACAAGGCGCGCTGCGATCGTGCCGGCGGCGCCGACGCCCATGAACACCACAACGGTCTGGTTCGGGCGGGCGAGCGCAGCCCAGTCGAGATCGGGCTCCTGTCCGAGCGCTGCATGGCCGGTGACGAAGGTCACGGCCTGCGCCATGTCGCGATGCGTGAGCGGGATCTGGGCGGCGGCAGCGCAGCCCAATGCCGATGAAATTCCGGGGACGACGTCTACCTCGACGTTCGCCGCAAGCAGCGCTTCGACTTCCTCGCCGCCGCGTCCGAAGATGAAGGGATCCCCCCCCTTGAGACGCACGACACGCTTGCCGGACTTCGCCGCCTCGATCATGCGGCGCTGGATTTCGGCCTGCGGAACGGAATGCTCGCCCTTGGACTTGCCGACGTAGACGATCTCGGCCGAGGCGGAGATCAGTTCCATCACGCCCTGGCCGACCAGCCGATCCACAAACACGATTTCGGCCTGCCCGATGAGGCGCGCGGCGCGAATCGTAAGCAGGTCGGGATCGCCGGGTCCGGCGCCGACCAGCGAGACATGGCCCGCAGGAGTTTTTTTCGTTGCCGCGGACACGCCGTCCATGCCTTGGCCCTTTAGTTTTTCTTACGCATCTGCGTATAACACGGCCGGCGCACGGCTTCGAGCCAAACGCCAGTCCGTTTTCGTCCTCACTCCGGCACATGGCCGGACGGGACGCCAGAAGCAATGAACCATTCCTAAGCCGCTCGATTAGCCGACCTTACCCGCCTGAAACCAAGAGAAAACCTGAAGCAAATGGCCCAGGAAGACCGCCTCCCAGCCCTCAACGCCCTGCGCGCCTTCGAGGCCGCCGCGCGTCATCTCTCCTTCACCCGCGCGGCCGAGGAGCTGAACGTGACGCCGGGCGCCATTTCCCAGCAGATCCGGCAGCTTGAGGAGTTCGCCGGCGCCCCCCTTTTCCGCCGTACCGGGCGGCAAGTTCTGCTCACAGATGCCGGCCAGGCCGCCCTGCCACTGCTGACCAACGCCTTCGAGATGATGGCCGAGGCCGTCCACCACATGCGGGCGCCTGCCCGGCGCGACCGGCTGATGATCTCGTCCGCCCCGTCCTTCGCAGCGAAGTGGCTGGCGCCGCGTCTGGAGCGTTTCCAGGAGCAGAACCCGGAAGCCGAGGTCTGGATCTCCGCCGATCTCGCGATGACGGACTTCAACCATTCCGACATCGACCTCGCCTTGCGCTACGGCAAAGGCGTCTATGAGGGTCTACGCTCCGAGAAGATCATGTCGGAATCGGTCTTGCCGGTGTGCTCGCCGGACCTGATGAAGGGGCCGCACCCACTCAAGTCGCCGGCCGATCTCGCCCACCACGTCCTGCTGCATGACGAGAGCCCGGAGAACGACCCTTCGCGCCCTGACTGGAATTCCTGGCTCAAGGCGCGCGGCGTCACCAGCGTGGACGGCAGCCGCGGCCCGCGCTTCACGCAATCCTCACTCGTCGTCGAAGCGGCGGCGGCAGGGCGCGGCGTGGCGCTGGCCAAGTTCGCGATCGCATCCGGCGACCTTGAACGCGGCCGCCTGATCGCTCCTTTCGCCGACGGCGCTAGCGACCTCGAATTCGCCTACTGGATCGTCTACCCGAAATGGCGGACGCCCTCAAAGCTCGCGCGGACATTCATGGCGTGGCTCAAGTCAGAAGCACAGGCGGGCGAGGTGACGGGGGTGTAAGAGCGCTCTTCCTCTCGACCCTTGCATACCGCCCGATCCATTGCTCCACTCTCTCGAAGGCCGAACACAGGCCGCGGGAGAGGAATATGCGCTTCATCCGGACATTGGCGCTCGCGCTTGCCTTTGGCGCGGCGATCTCGTGCACAACGACGCAGTTGGTCGACATCGGGCCCAATCCGCCGAATGTTCTCGATGCGTATGTCGCCAGGCCTGATCCAACCTTCGCCTGGAAAGTCGAGAAGACCTTCACGGGCTCGGGCTTCCATGGCGCCGTTCTCGAACTGACGTCGCAGACCTGGATGACGGCGGCGGAGTCGGATCGCCCGGTGTGGAAGCACTGGCTCACGATCACGACGCCCGACAAGGTCGCGAGCAACAAGGCCTTTCTCTATATCGGCGGCGGCTCCAGCACGACGCCGGTTCCGGCGACGGCCACTCCGCGGTTCGCGCAGATGGCTGTGGATACGGGCTCGGTGATCATCGAGCTTTCCCAGGTTCCCAACCAGCCGATCCGTTTCGCTGACACGCCTGATGCCGCGCGCAGCGAAGACGACATCATCTCGTATCTTCAGGCACGATACGATGCGAACAAGAATCCTGTCGCGCTCGCTCGCCTGCCGATGGTGAAGAGCGGCGTCGCCGCGATGACGGCCGCCCAGCAATTCCTCGCCAGCGACGCGGGCGGCAAGCTCGATGTCGATGGCTTCGTCGTCTCCGGCGGATCGAAGCGGGCATGGACCACGTGGCTCGTCGGTCTTCTCGACAAGCGCGTGGTCGGCATGATCCCGATCGTGATCAACGTGCTGGATGTCGACGCGACGACGCGGCACCACTGGGAAGCGATGGGCTATTTTTCCCCGGCGCTAGGCGATTATGTGAAGGCGGGCCTCATCCCAGACCAGACGGGCCTCAAGATGAAGGCGGTCAACACGATCGAGGACCCGCTCAACTATCGCGGCAGGCCACAGATGAAGATGCCGAAGTTCATCATCAACGCGGTGGGCGATGAATATTTCCCGCCTGACAACACCAAGTTTTCCTATCATCTGCTGCCAGGTTCGAAGCAGCTGCGCATGCTGCCGAACTCGCGCCACTCGACCGCAGGCACGGACATCAACGAAAGCATGACGTCCTGGTATGACAGCGTGATCAAGGGCCGCGCGGTTCCGGAATACAGCTGGTCCGTGCACGATGATGGCGCGCTTGTCGTCAAGCCGGGCGCGCAGAAACCGTCGCAGGTCATGCTGTGGCAGGGTACGAATCCGAAAGCCCGCGACTTCCGCGTCCAGACGCTGGGCGACAAAGCCTTCACCTCGACGCCCCTGCAAGCGCAGGCGGACGGGACTTACATCGGCAATGTCGAGAAGCCGGCCGCGGGCTTCACGGCCTACTTCGTCGAACTGACCTATCCAAGCGGGATGAAATACCCGTTCAAGTTCACGACCGAGGTCTATGTTAAGCCGGACATCCTGCCCTATCGCTGGGAAGATGCGCGGCCGATCACGGCGCCGGATGGCAAGTAGCGTTCAGCGCGGCGGGATCGAATAGGTGACGACGGCGTGGGCCACCACGTCGTCGCCGCCATCGGACCGGATGACCACGTCGCCCACGGCCAGCGCCTTGCCGAGTTTCAGCATGCGCGCTTCGGCGATCAGGTCGGCGGGCTGCGGCTTGCGCAGAAAGTTGATCGACAGGTTGGTCGTCACCGCCAGCGGCACCTTGCCGATGGCTGACAGCACCAGCGCATAAACGGCCGTGTCCGCCAGCGCCATCATGGTCGGGCCCGAAAGCGTGCCGCCCGGACGCAGCTGTTTCGGGTCGTAGATGCAACGCGTGCGCGTCATCTTGCCGTCGGCATATTCGATCGTGGAGACGCGGCCGTCAGGGAATATCTCGGCCAGATAGGCGTTCAGTTCGTCCGCGTTCATTGCCCTGTCCTGACCGTTGCGCCGCCATCCTGCCTGCGTCATTGAAGGAGCGAAGGCAAGGAGTTGGGCGATGCCGATGCGTGGCATTCCGGTTGCGAAGGATGTCGACCACTGGTTCTCCCGCCTCGCGCCGGAGCAGCGGGCAGCGCTGGAAAAGCTGCGTGCGCAGATCATGAAAGCCGCGCCCGGCGCCGAGGAAGTTATCAGTTATGGCCAGCCAACGTTCAAGCTGCATGGCCATCTCGTCGCCTTCGGCGCGTTCAAGAAGCATCTCAGCTTCTTTCCGATGAGCTCGACGCTTATCGATCAGTTCCCGGAAGCAGCGCCCTTCGCGACCTCCTCCGGCACGCTTCAGTTCCAGCCGGACAAGCCGATTCCGGCGGCACTGGTGATGAAGATGGTGAAGGCGCGGATCGCTCAGAACCTTGAGATTGCAGACGAGCGCGCAGCAGCAGACGCAAAGAAAAAGGCCGCGGCAAAGCCGCGGCCCAAATCGAAACCCAAGGCGAAGCGCTGACTAGGCCAGACCGACCTTGAAGGTCGCGAGCAGGCGTTCCCAGGCGCGGTCGGCCTGGACCTGGTCGTAGACCTGACTGTCGGGCGGGCACCAGCCGTGGTCGGCTGGATAGACTTCGACTTCCGCCGGAATGTGCTGCGCATCGAACGCGGCTTTCACCTTGTCCTTCACGGTCGGGTCCTGCTTGTCGTCGTTCTGCGCGACGGCGATGAGCACGGCCTTGGCCTTCATCTGCGGCACGAGCAGCACGGGGCTGGTCGGCTGCGTGGTGGCGAGACCGCCGCCGTGGAAGCTGCCGCCGGCCTTCACGCGATCCGGCACGAAGGCCATCGTGCGCATCACCAGAGGGCCGCCCATGCAATAGCCGGTCGTGCCGACGCCGCGCTTCGTGTCGACTTCCTTCTGCTTGTCGAGCCAGCCGATCGCGGCGATGGCGTCCTTCTTCGTGTTCTCCGGATTGCCTGTCGCCGGACCCATGAGCGCAATGAGGCGCTGGCGGACCGGCGGATCGGAGAACTTCTCCGTCGTCGCGTCGAACACCTGGCCCTTCGCGGCGCGATAGAACGGGTTCACCGTCAGCACGGCATAGCCCGACTCGGCGAGGCGCTTGCCCATCAGGCGGAAGGCGGGGCGGAGGCCCATGATGTCCGGCCAAACCAGAACGGCCGGGTGCTTGCCCGAAGACGGAGCAACATAGTGCGCGTCCATCACGCCATCCGGCGTGGTGATCTCGACTTCGCGTTCGACAACCGTCGCCGCATTTTCCGGACTGGTCGTGCACGCCGCCAACGCGGCCAGCGACATGACGCTGAAGCCCCGCCGCGACAGCCGGCCGGACGCAAAGGACTCCTCGTTGTCGTGCTCAGTGTGCTCGTCACACATTTTGTCTCTCCCTCTTACCCGTTTCTGGCTGGCGCCATTTGAAAGTTGGCGCAGCCTATACAAATTCCCCTTGCCGGCGCAAATGACGAGAACGCGCGCAGATTGCGGGAACCATGACCGAAACCGACGGCCTGCCAGCCCCCCGTCGATATTGGGCCGTCGCGGCGATTGCCCTCGGGATAACGCTGGCCGTTATCGATTCAGCGATCGCCAACGTAGCTCTTCCCACGATCGCGGCCGACCTTCGCGCCGAGCCGGCAAGCTCGATCTGGGTGGTCAATGGCTACCAGTTGGCCATCACCGTCTCGCTGCTTCCCCTGTCTTCGCTCGGCGACCGCATCGGCTATCGCAGTATCTACCTGCCCGGCCTCGCCATCTTCACGCTGGCGTCGCTCGGCTGCGCGCTGGCGACATCGCTGCCAATGCTGGCGACCGCGCGCGTGATCCAGGGTTTCGGCGCCGCCGGCATCATGAGCGTCAACACCGCCCTGCTCCGCTTCATCTATCCGCAGAAACTGCTGGGGCGCGGCATCGGGCTCAACGCGCTTGTGGTGGCGCTGTCGGCCGCAGCCGGTCCCACCCTCGCGAGCGGCATCCTCTCCGTGGCGCCCTGGCCGTGGTTGTTCGCGGTGAACCTGCCAATCGGACTTGCTGCGCTGACACTGGCCATTCCCTCCCTGCCAAAGACGCCGGCCTCGCCACACAAGTTCGACTGGTTGAGCGCGCTCCTGAGCGCGGCGACGTTCGGGCTGGTGATCGGCAGCATCGACGCATTGGGGCAGGGCGAGGCCTTCGGGCTATTCGTTGTCGAGCTCGCCGCAGGCGGGATTCTCGCCTGGATTCTCACGCGCCGCGAACTGGGCAATCCGGCCCCGGTCCTGCCCGTCGACTTGCTGCGCATTCCGATCTTCACATTGTCGATCGCCACGTCGGTCTGTTCGTTCGCGGCCCAAATGCTGGCGCTGGTGTCGCTCCCCTTCATGCTGCATGGCCTCGGCTACGATGCTGTCGCAACCGGACTGCTGATAACGCCCTGGCCCATCGCCATTGCAATCGCAGCTCCACTGGCGGGCCATCTCGCGGACCGGTATCCAGCAGGACTGCTTGGCGGTATTGGTTTGGCGGCGTTTTCCATAGGCCTCCTGTCGCTCGCGCTGCTGCCGGCTTCTCCCACTCCCTTCGACATCGTCTGGCGGATGGCGTTATGCGGCGCAGGCTTCGGCACGTTCCAATCGCCCAACAACCGCGCCATGATCACCGCTGCCCCGAAATCACGCAGCGGCGGCGCAAGCGGCATGCTTGGCACCGCACGCCTGCTGGGACAGACCACCGGCGCGTCCATCGTCGCGCTGATGTTTGCGCGGGCGCCGGAGCATGGCAGCGTCGTATCGCTGTTCATTGCGGCTGGTTGCGCCCTGGTGGCTGGATTCGTCAGCCTTGCACGGCTCTATGAACGCCCGGCGCTGCAGGTGCTCCGGCCTTCCAATCCTGAAGCCGACCCCATGATGCACGCCGATGTGCTGAAGGCGGAAGTGCGCGACGAGCCGCAAAAGGAGCCATAGCCTCCGAATACTGCTGACACATCCTGACAGGAGCCTCTGCTAGCCTGCTTGGCGGTTGAGGAGGCGCTCATGTTCGATCTTGTTTCGCCGGGAACGCTGCTTGCGTATGTCGGCCTTGTCACGGCGATCGGGATTGCGCCGGGGCCAAACGTCCTCTTCGTCATGACACAAGCGGCCTGGCGCGGCCCAAAGGCCGGGTTGTTCGCGGCGGCAGGTATCGAAAGCGCCAATTCACTTTACGTGATCCTTTCCGCCGCAGGACTTGCTGGCCTGATCGCCGCTTCGGGCGCCACGTTCGAAATCGTCAAGTGGGCGGGCGCCGCCTATCTGGTCTGGCTTGGCCTGCAGGCGTTTTGCTTATCCTTCAGCGCTTCGGAGCAATCAGCGCCATCGACCGGCGAGGCAAGCGCGCGCGCTTTCCGCGATGGCGCGATAGTGGCGCTGGGCAATCCCAAGACGATCCTGTTCTTCCTTGCCCTCTTCCCGCAATTCATCGACCCGGCGAAGCCCGTCTGGGCTCAGTCTCTGGCCCTGGGCTTTCTCGGAATCGCGATCGATTTCGTGGTGCAGATCGCCTACACGATCGCCGGCGGCATGCTTTCGAAGGCGCTCTCGCGCAAGCCGGTCAAACGCTGGTTCGAGCGCGGGATCGGCGGCGCGTTCGTGGGACTGGCGGTCGCTGCGGCGCTGGTGCGCCGCGCCGCCTAGCGGTCCAGCCAGCCTTCGGCCTTCGCCCATTTGAAGTCTGATGTGGCGGATGCGGCGAGCTTCTCGGTCTCATAGCCCTCAGCGCCGCCGCCATAGACGCGGCCGCCGATGATGCGGATCGTGAGGCGCTCGGAGTTCTGGATCGGAATCTCGGCCGGGGCGTCGAACTCGATGCGATGGCGCGCAAGGCCGCACTCGATCGTCACGCGGCGGAAGCCGCCGATACGGCGCGTGGAGACGACGAGGCCGGGAATGCCGGGGCCGCCATCGGTGACCATCGCGACATCTTCGGGGCGCAGGTAGAGCTGCGCAGGCCCATCGGGAAGATTGCCGATCTCGACATCGATCAGGCGCTCGTCCAGCGTGGCGCGACCATTACCGACCTGTACGGGTATGACGCTCGACTCGCCGATGAAGGAGAACACGAAGGGCGTCGCCGGCGTGTCGTAGATTTCGTCGGGCGTGGCCGACTGTTCGATCTTGCCCTTGCTCATGACGACGACGCGGTCTGCCAGTTCGAGGGCTTCTTCCTGGTCGTGCGTCACGAACAGCGTCGTGTGGCCGGTGCGATCGTGGATCTCACGCAGCCAGCGGCGCAGATCCTTCCGCACCCGGGCATCGAGCGCGCCGAACGGTTCGTCGAGCAGGAGCACGCTGGGCTCGATCGCCAGCGCACGGGCAAGCGCAACGCGCTGGCGCTGCCCGCCGGAGAGCTGCGAGGGGAACCGGCGCTCAAGCCCGGAAAGCTGGACGAGATCGAGCAGCTCCAGCACGCGGCGCTTGATCTCGTGCTCCTTCGGCTTGTTCTTGCGCCGCGCGCGCAGGCCGAAGGCGATGTTGTCCATGACACGCATGTGCTTGAACAGCGCGTAGTGCTGGAACACGAAGCCGACGCCGCGGTCCTGGATGCGGCTCTCGGAAGCGTCTCGGTCGTTGAAATAGACGGCGCCGGAATCAGCTGGCTCCAGACCCGCGATCGTGCGCAACAGCGTCGTCTTGCCCGAACCCGACGGACCAAGCAGCGCGACGAGCTCGCCCGACTGGACGGTCAACGACACGTCGTCCAGCGCGGCAAGGCCGGCATAGTGCTTCGAGACGTTTTCAACCCGGACCTGCATGCAACTCCCGATCAGTGCCGACGCTGGGCTGCGAGCGAGCCGGCGAAGCGGGCTTCAAGCAGCGTCTTCACGCCGAGCGTCACAAGCGCGAGCGCGGCCAGCAGCGAGGCGACCGCGAATGCAGCGGCCGCCTTGTTGTCGTTGTAGAGGATTTCGATGTGCAGCGGCAGCGTGTTCGTCACGCCGCGGATATGGCCTGAAACCACCGAAACCGCTCCGAATTCGCCCATCGCGCGGGCGTTGCAGAGCAGCACGCCATACAGAAGACCCCATTTCACGTTGGGCAGTGTCACCAGGAAGAAGGTCCGCCAGCCGCTGGCGCCGAGCGACACCGCCGCCTCCTCTTCCGACGAACCCTGCTGCTGCATCAGGGGGATCAGCTCGCGCGCGATGAAGGGGAAGGTGATGAAGATCGTCGCGATGACGATGCCCGGCACGGCGAAGAGGATCTTGATGTTGTTGGCGTCCAGCCACGGACCCAACACGCTGTTAGCGCCGAAGAGCAGCACAAAAATCAGACCCGAGACAACGGGCGAGACTGCGAACGGCAGATCGATGAGCGTCAGCAGGAACGCCTTGCCCTTGAAGTCGAACTTGGCGATCGCCCAGGCTGCGGCGATGCCGAAGACCAGGTTCATGGGAACGGCGATGCCGGCGACCAGCAGGGTGAGCTGCAGCGCCGCCATCGTGTCGGGCATGACCAGGGCCTGGAAGTAAACGCCGATCCCGCGGCTGAACGCTTCGACGAACACGACGAGCAGCGGCGCGATCAGGATCACCGCCAGGAATGTCAGTGCGGCGCCGATCAGGAAACCGCGCGTCTTCGGGCCCTCGCCGATCGCGATGCGCCGCTTGTTCTGCTTGACGGCCGCTTCACTCATGACCGAACCACCTGCGGCTCCAGGCCTGCAACAGGTTGATCACGAACAGCATGGTGAACGAGATCACCAGCATGATGCTCGCGATCGCCGTGGCGCCGGCATAGTTGTGCTCTTCCAGCTTGATCACGATCAGCAGCGGCGCGATCTCGGACTGGAATGGCAGGTTCGAGGCGATGAAGATCACCGAACCGTATTCACCTACGCCGCGCGCGAACGACAGCGCAAAGCCTGTGAGAATGGCCGGGAACAGCGCCGGGAAGATCACCTGCGTGACGGTGCGCCAGCGCCGTGCGCCGAGCGTCGCCGCAACCTCTTCCGTCTCGCGGTCGATCTCTTCCAGTACGGGCTGCACCGTCCGCACCACGAACGGCAGGCCGACGAAGATCAGCGCCATCACGACGCCGGTCGGCGTGAAGCCGATCCTGACGCCGAACCAATCATCAAGGATCGCGCCGAATGGTCCGTTGGGCGCATAGAGTGTCGCGAGGGCGATGCCGGCGACGGCTGTTGGAAGCGCGAACGGCAGGTCCACCGCCGCATCGAGCCAGCGGCGCCCGGGGAATTTGTAACGCACCAGCACCCACGCCACGAGCACGCCGAACACGGTGTTGACCACCGCCGCCAGCATCGCCGCTCCGAACGAGAGCTGCAGCGCAGCGACGACGCGCGGATCGAACGCGATCTTCCAGAACTCGTCCCAGCCGAGCGTCGCGGAACGCACCGCGAGCCCGGCCAGCGGGATCAGCACCACTAGCGAGAGGTACGCAATCGTGTACCCCAGGCTCAAACCGAAGCCCGGGAGCACGCTGCGCCGCCGCCAGCGAAAATTCTGCGCCCCGTCCGGCGCCGCTGCCGTCATGCGCTATCTCGCAGGCTGGTAGATCTGGTCGAAAAGGCCGCCAGCATCGAAGTGCTTCGCCTGAGCCTGGGCCCATCCGCCAAAGAGCGGATCGTCGATGCTGACCATGTCGATCTGCTTGAAGCGGCCAGCATCGGCGGGATCCACGGCAGAGGCGTCAATCGGGCGATAGAAGTGCTTTGCGACGATCTTCTGCCCGGCAGGTGAATAGAGATATTTGAGATAGTCCTCGGCGATCTGCAGCGTGCCATGCTTCTCTGCATTGCCCTG
>JBGAKC010000027.1:0-68635 GCA_044224605.1 Hyphomonadaceae bacterium | reverse complement strand
GACGACGCCCATGGCCGGGTCGAGCCAGACCCAGCCGGCGAACTTGCCGGCGACCAGCGCCACGATGGCGAGGACAGACGTGAGCGCGTCGGCCAGGACGTGGAGGTAGGCGGCGCGGAGATTGTTGTCCGGGCCGTGGTCGTGCTGGCCGCGGTCGTGATCGTGGTGATCATGGTGGTGGTCGTGATGATGATCGTGGCCGTGGTGATGGCCGCCTGAGAGGAGCAGGGCGCTGACGAGGTTCACGAGAAGGCCGACGACAGCGACGAAGATCGCCTGGTCGAAGGCGACCGTGCTCGGCGCGATCAGGCGCTGGGCGGATTCAACCGCGATGGCGAGAGCGATGACGCCGAGGACGAGGGCGGAGGCGAAGCCCGCGAGATCGCCGACCTTGCCCGTGCCGAAGGTATAGCGCGGGTTGCGGGCGTGGCGGCGGGCGAAGGCGTAGGCGAGAGCGGCGACTGTGAGCGCGCCGGCATGGGTCGCCATGTGGAAGCCGTCGGCCAGCAGGGCCATGGAGCCGTAGACTGCGCCGGCGATGATCTCGCCCACCATCATGACGGCGGTGAGGGCGACTACCCAGAGCGTGCGGCGGGCGTTGCGGTCGTGATCCTTGCCCAGGAATTCGTGGTCGTGGCGCAGAGCGTTTATGGCGTCGGTCATGGGACTACTTCGAATAACGCTTGATGATGGTGATGAGTTCTTCAGCGGCCTTTTTTCGGGCCTCGCCGCTGAGTTTCGGACCGGCGACATGCTCGCGCACGAAATCGGCCATGATTTCCTCGGTGAGGCCGTTCATGGCCCCGCGCGCCCCGGAGACGAGATGGAGGACGGTTTCGCAGCCGGCTTCTTCCTCCAGCGCGCGTTCGATGCCCTCGAGCTGGCCGATGATGCGGCGGACGCGGGCGGACAGCTGCTTTTTGGACGCGAATGTGTGAGCCATGGGATAGGGGGGTATCCTATCCATGTCGTCCTGGCCAGAGGGTCCGGTTGTCGCTCAGCCCTTGAGCGAGGCGTAGGCGGCCTGCAGGAGGCCGAAGCCGCGCGGGTCGCCGAGGAGGCCGGATTCCATGCGGTTCATGACGTAGGAGACGCACAGCCGCTTGTCGGGATCGACGACGACAGTGGAGCCGCCATAGCCGCCCCAGTAGGCGATGCGCTCGCTGGGGCCGAGCGGGAATTGCGGCGTGGAGAGGCCGTAGCCCATGCCGAAGACGATGGGCAGGCCGAGGACGAGATCCTGCGTGGCGGATTGCTTGTCGAAGATGCGGGCGGCGCCTGCTTCCGACATGATCGTCTTGCCGAAAGCGCTGCCGCCATTGGCCATGTGGGTCTGGGCGCGCACGATGCTGCGAGCGTTGCCATGGCCGTTGGCGGCCGGGATTTCCGCGGCGCGCCAGGCGCGCGTGCGGGTGGCGCTGACATTGACGGCAGGATTGGCGAAGGTGCGCGTGGCGATGGAGTTGTCATTGCGCGTCTGGACGCCCTGAGCGGGCGGGATGAGGTTGCCGATGCGCGGATCGTTGCTTTCCGACGTTCCGATGTGGAAGTCGGCGCCGAGCGGTTCGGCGATTTCCTTGCGGTAGAATGTGCCGATGGACTGGCCTGTCACGCGGCGGACGATCTCGCCGATGAGATGGCCTTGGGTGAGAGCGTGATAACCGGACTGCGTGCCGGGCTCCCACCATGGCGCCTGGCGAGCGAGGGCTTTGGTCATCCAGTCCCAGTCGTAGAGCGCATCGCCTTCGACGCGCTCGTCCATGCCGGAGAGGCCGGCATTGTGGCTGAGGAAGTGGCGGACTTCGACGCCGGCCTTTCCGTTCTGCGCAAATTCAGGCCAGTATTTCGAGGCGGGTGCGCAGAGATCGATCTCGCCGCGATCTGAGAGGAGGAGAAGGCACATCGCGGCCATCGGCTTTGTGCTCGACCAGACGTTGACGATGGTGTCCTCGCGCCACGGGGTTGTGCGCTCGGCATCAAGATGCCCGCCCCAGAGGTCGACGACGAACTTGCCTTCGTGCGTGACCGCCACGGACGCGCCGACATCGGCGTGCTTCGCGAAATTTGCTTCGAAGGCGGCCTTTACAGGCTCGAAGCGCGGATCGCAGAAGCCATTGATCGGAACGGTCATGCGGCGGCGAGCCTTTCTGCGGCCTGGAGATCGACGGAGACGAGGCGGGAGACGCCGCGCTCCTGCATGGTCACGCCGAAGAGGCGGTCCATGCGGGACATCGAGACGGCGTTGTGGGTGATGATGATGAAGCGGGTTTCGGTGCGCGTGCGCATCTCTTCGAGCAGGCGGCAGAAGCGGTCGACGTTGGCGTCGTCGAGCGGAGCGTCGACCTCGTCGAGGACGCAGATCGGGGCGGGACGGGACAGGAAAACGGCGAAGATGAGCGCCGTTGCGGTGAGCGCCTGTTCGCCGCCGGACATGAGGGACAGCTGGCCGAGGCGCTTGCCCGGGGGCGAAGCGTAGATTTCGAGACCGGCGTCGAGCGGGTCTTCGCTTTCGGTGAGGCGCAGCTCGGCATGGCCGCCGCCGAAGAGGGCGGTGAAGAGCGAACCGAAATGGGCGTTCACCTGCGTGAACGCGTCAAGCAGGCGCTGGCGGCCATCCATGTTGAGGGCGTCGATGCCTTCGCGGAGTTTCGCGATGGCGGCGACAAGATCGTCGCGCTCCTCGATCTGGAAGCCCATGCGCTTCGAGATTTCGGTAAGCTGTTCGTCGGCTTCCATGTTGACGGCGCCGAGCTGGTCGCGCTCGCGGCGCAGCTGGGCGAGACGCGTGTCCAGCGCGTGGGCGTCGGCGGCGGCTTCTTCCTCCGGCGCATCGGCGTCGCCGTGTTCAGCACGGGCGGCGCGGGCGGCGGCGAGGACCTGTTTCACCAGGGCTTCGAGTTCGTCAAGATCCTTGTCGAAGGCGGCGCGGACCTGTTCGGCAATCTCGGCCTCACGACGGATGGCGGCTTCGAGGCGCGCTTCGGCGCGGACGAGGGTTTCGCGAGCCGAACCGGCGGCGTCGCGCGCGGCGCGGGCAGCGATTTCGGTCTCGCGGAGCGAGGCGTCGGCTTCGGCAAGCGTGTCGGCGGCAGCGCGCCGGGCGGCTTCGGCGGTTTCGCCGGAGGCGGCGAGATCGTCGAGCTTCTGCTGGATCAGCGCGGGCTGGTCTTTTGCGGTCTCGAAGGCGGTGCGAGTCTCGGCGAGATCCTGGTTGATCGCGGCAAGGCGGCCCGAGGCTTCGGAGGCGCGGGCGAGCCATTCGTCCTTGTCGCGCGTGAGAGCGAGACGCTGGGCGGCGGCGCGTTCGGCTTCGCGGATGAAGCTGTCGAGCGCGGCGGCGGCGGTGCGCTCGGCGTCACGGGCGTCGCGGACCTTGTCGGCGAGCTGGGCGAGGAGCTGGCGATCGCGATCGGAGGGCGCGGCGGAGAGGGCGGACCTCGCGGAGGCGAGTGCCTGGGCGGCGTGATCGCGTTCGGCGGTGAGACGCTGGATGATTTCGCGGACGGCGGCGCCGCGCAGGGCGAGGCGTTCAACATCCTGTTCGGCGCGCAGGGCAGCCTCGTGCGCCTGTGCAGCGGCGCGCGTCAGTTCGGGGACGTTGCGGCGCGCGGCCATCAGCGTCATTTCGGCATCAGTGAGCTGTTTCGAGGCCTTGTTGCGTTCGGCGGCGGCGGCCTCGCGCGCGGACTGGGCAGCGGTGATCTCGGGCCTGAGCGCATCGCGGCGGGCGCGCTGCTCGAGCTTTTCGGCGGAGGTGAGCGGAGCGTCTGCGGTGCGGACGAAACCGTCCCAGCGCCAGAGATCGCCTTCGCGGCTGATGAGACTCTGACCGGTCTGGAGTTGTGTCACGAGGGAGGCGCCCTGCGCGCGGTCGATGAGGCCGCATTGGGTAAGGCGCGGGCGGAGTTCGGCGGGAGCTTCGACAAGGTCGCTGAGCGGGGTGGCGCCCTCGGGCAGGCGTGCATTGACGTCGCCGTGCTGGCCGGACCAGTGGACGGGAGAGGCGGCGTCGGTCGGGGCGTCGAGATCGTCATCGAGCGCGGCGGCGAGCGCGCGTTCGAGCCCGGGAGCATGGACGCCGTCCATCACGGGTGGATAGTAGGTCGTCGTGCTGATGCGCAGCAGGCGATCGAGGCCTTTGAGTTCGGATTCGAGTTCGCCCAGCTTGCGCTCTGCGGCTAGCAGCGGGGGCGTGAGGCGGGCTTCGAGGGCGCGGGCGTCGTCCACGGCGCGAACGGCGGCGGTGAGTTGCGATTGCGCATCCTGCCCTTTTGCCTCGGCGTCGGTGTGGCGGGCGCGGGCGTCTTTCAGTGCGGCTTCGAGTTTCGAGGCGTCGCCGAGGGAGGTGAGTTCGGACTGGGCCTTGGAGAGATCGTTGACGAGGCGGGTGTGGCGCTCGTCCTCGCGTTTCACGGCGGCCTGGGCAGCGGCCGCTTCGGCTTCGGCCCGGGCGAGGGCGGTGCGGCGCTGGTCGGCTTCCTGCTCGAAGGTCTGGAGCTGGGTCATCGCGGCATCGACGGCGGCGGAGAGTTCAGCCTCGCGTTTCGATTTCGCGGCGGGATCGTCCGGCGGAAGCTGGGAGAGAGCCTGCGCTGCACGGTCGGCGCGGGCCATGGCGTCGTCGCGCTGGACCGTTTCGCGCGTACCTTCTTCGACGAGACGGGTGATGTCGCGGTCGAGGCGGGTGAGGGTTTCCTTCGCCGCGTCGCGCTCGGCTTCGAGGCGGGCAAGCTGCAGCTTGATGACGCCGAGCTTGGCCGATGCTTCGGACTCTGCAGCGCGCAGCGGCTCCATGGCGGAGCGGGCTTCGAGTTCGGCGGTGGAGGCCTTGGCGACGGTGGAGACAGTCTTCTGCTCGTAGGTTTTGGCTTCGTCGAGCGCGGCGCGGGCTTCCTTCGTCTCGACGACAGCGCCACGCCAGCGGGCTGCGCCGAGGCGGGCTTCGAGGGCGGCGATCTCTTCGGAGAGCGCGCGGTATTTGCGTGCCTTGCTGGCCTGGCGCTTCAGCGAGTTCGCCTGCCGTTCGACCTCGGCCATGATCTCGGCCAAGCGGGTGAGGTTCTCATCAGCGGCCTTGAGTTTGAGTTCGGCTTCATGGCGCCGGGCGGCGAGACCGCCAATGCCGGCGGCCTCTTCCAGAATGCGGCGACGGTTCTGCGGCTTGGCGCCGATCAGCTCACTGATCTGGCCCTGGCGGACGAGGGCGGGCGAGTTGGCGCCGGTCGAGGCGTCAGCAAAGAGCAGCTGCACGTCCTTCGCGCGGACGGTGCGGCCGTTGATCTTGTAGGACGAGCCTGCGCCGCGGCGGAGCATCCGGCGGATCTCGATAGTGTCTTCCTCGTTGAACTCGGCGGGGGCCGAGCGGTCGCGGTTGTCGAGGAGGAGGGTGACCTCCGCCATCTCGCGGGCGGGGCGGGCTTCGGTGCCGGAGAAGATGAGATCGTCCATCTCGCCGCCGCGCATCGCACGGGCGGACGTTGCGCCCATCGCCCAGCGCAGCGCTTCGAGCAGGTTGGACTTGCCGCAGCCATTGGGACCGACAATGCCGGTAAGGCCCTCTTCGATCGGCACATCCACCGGATCGACGAAGGACTTGAAGCCCGCGATCTTGAGGCCGATCAGGTGCAAGTCAGGGTTCCGTTTCGCCCTGAAAAGTGCGGGCTTTCGGTCGCTCTAAGGGGGGCAGGAGGCGTGGTCAATGGCTGTCGCCAGCGGGGCGATGGACATGGTTTCCACGCCTCCGCCAAGCACGCGGAACAACGGGATTTGCACGATTATTGCCTGGGCGGCTGGGGCGTCGCGAGAGCAGGCGTTTTCGCCAGCGCGGCGTCGATCGCAGCGAAGAAGCTTTCGGCGTCTTCCAGCTCGAGCTGTCTGCCGTCGATCAGGAAGGTGGGCGTGCCGGTGATGGAGGCGGGGGCTTCCTTGACGCCCTTGCGCGTGACGCCGTCGATGTTCTTGTCGTCCATGCAGGTGCCGACCTGGTCGGCGGAGAGGCCGTGCTTGGCGCCGAGGTCGCGGATGGCTTTCTGCAGGCGCCAGGGATTTCGGCTGGCTTCGACCAGTTCGTCCTGCTGGGCGAAGAGATCGTCGATCATGGGAAAGAAGCTGGCTTCGCCGGCGCAGCGCGCCAGCGCCGCGCCGGCGATGGAGACGGCGGCGGGCGGTGTTGGCATCACGACCCAGATCAGCTTCGCCTTGCCGGTGTCGATGTATTTCGATTTCAGCTCCGGGAAGACCTGATCGTGGAAGGCCGCGCAGTGGCCACAGGTGGTGGAGGCGTATTCGGTGATCGCAACCGGCGCGTCCTTGTTGCCGAGAACGGGCTCGCCGAGGAACGGGGTGATGGCGACCGTATTGTACGGCTCGGGCTCGCGCGGGACTTCGCACGCGGCGAGGAGCAGTGCGGCAGCGGCGAGGGCCAGTCTGGCACGGATCATCTGACGGCTACGACGGCGGCGGGGCCGGGGTCGGAGCGGCAGGTTGCGGCTGCGGCGCAGGCGGCGTCGTCGGCGCGGGCGTGGTGGCCGCCGCAGGCGCGCCGCTGAGTTTGGCGTCGATCGCAGCGATGATGTTCTCGATCGTCGGGTTCTCCAGAAGCTCGTCGTTGATGAAGATCGTCGGCGTGGAACGCACGCCCTTGAGCATCGCGTCGTCATGCGACTGCTTGATCGATGCTTTCAGCTCGGGCTGGTAGTCGATGCAGGTGAGGATCTGGTCGGGCGTGAGGCCGTTCTTGGCGCCGATCTCGTTGAGCACGGGGAGAGCGCTGCCGGACTGGGCAGCGACCATCACGTCGTACTGGCGCGTGAAGAATTCATCGATCATCGCGTAGTACTTGTCCTTGCCCGCGCAGCGCGAGACTGAAGCGAGCAACACGCCGAGGCCATCGACGGCTTTGCCGGTCTGCGGATCGCCTTCGAGCGGGTAATCGCGGTAGGTGTACTTGATCTTGCCGGTGTCGATGTAGTCGGCCTTGAGCTTGGGGAATTCCCACTTCCAGAAGTCGCGGCAGTGCGGGCAGGAGAGTGCGGCGTATTCGACGACATGGACCTTGGCCGTTTCGCTGCCGAGCGTGACATCGCCGATGATCGGCGAAACGGGGACTGGCTTGAAATTGCCCGCAGCGCCTTGTCCGCTCTGGCCGGAGCAGGCGGCGAGCGCGATTGCGGCGATTGCGCCGGCGGCAAGGCGGAAGGTCAGGGACGGGGACATATTGGTTCCTCAGGGCTTTGCGGAGGTTTTGGCCAAAGAGGCGCGGCGGGTCAACGTTACCAAGTTCGCAAGGCTGTTATCCCTTGCGCTGGCCAGTGAGGATGGCTTCGCCCAGCTGGGCCAGGGCGTTGCGGATGGCGGGGGTCTTGACCGGGGCGAGGCGCTTCACGAGGGCCTCGCGCTGTTCGGGCGTCAACGGGCGAGCGGTGACCAGCGCCAGCTGCCTTTGCGGGGCGGTCTGGACGATCTTGAGCGAGGTGATCTTCGAGCCGGAGGCGAGGTTCACGCGCTCGATGATGTGATCGGTCGCGTGCTGGACGATGGGGGCTGCGGCGGAGGGTACACGGAGGTGGAGGACATTGCCTCCCCTGGCGCGGGCGACGCGGATCGGCTGGGTCACGGCGGCGAGGCGCAGCCCGACGATTTCCGGCCAGCGCGACTGGAGCGTTTCCGGCGCGGGGCCGGCCTCCTTCAGGAGCGGGCGCAGGGCCTTGGCGAGGGCGACGCCCATGGGGCGGGCGTTGCGATAGACCGGAATGGCGTGGGTTTCCGCCAAACGGGCTTCAGCCTGCCGTTCCTTCTCGCGCTCGTTCCAGTCGATGGACATGCTCCTTCTTGCCAGCATTTGCGTTTCGTCGGAATGGCCGGAGGCAGATCGTTTCGGACCCCATGGCCATTCACAGCCTCAAGAAGATGCTCACCGCGGTGGATCGCTGGTACCGGCGGTATGGCCGGGCGCTGCCGTGGCGGATCGGGCCGGCGGAGCGGGACAAGGGCGTGAAGCCTGATCCTTATCTGGTTTGGCTCAGCGAAGTGATGCTGCAGCAGACGACGATTCCGCATGCCGCGCCGTACATTGAGGCGTTCCGGAAACGGTGGCCCCGCATTGCCAAGCTGGCTGCGGCGAAGTGGGAAGATGTGTCGGCGGCGTGGGCAGGGCTCGGGTATTACAGCCGCGCACGGAACCTGCATGCCTGTGCAAAAGTCGTGGCGGAGCGAGGTGGTTTTCCACAGGATGCGAAAGGGCTGCTGGCGCTGCCGGGGATCGGGCCTTACACGGCTGCGGCGATCGCCTCGATCGCGTTCGATGAGCGGGTTGCGCCGGTCGACGGGAATATCGAGCGGGTGGTCTCGCGGCTGTGGGCTATCGGGTCGGACGGAACCGATAAAGGCTGGCGCGAGGCGAAGGGCGTGATCGCTCATCATGCGCAGTCGCTGGCGGATGCGTTGCCGAAGGATGGGCGGGCGGGGGATCTGGCCCAGGCGCTGATGGACCTCGGCGCGACGGTGTGCACGCCGCGGAAGCCGAACTGCCTGATCTGTCCGCTGGCGGAGTTCTGTTCGGCGCGGGCGGAGGGTGATTCGGAGCGCTATCCCGTGAAGGCGGAGAAGAAGGCGACGCCGACGCGGCATGGATCGGCGTTCGTGCTGGTGCGCGGGGATGAGGTGATGCTGGTGAGGCGGCCGCCGAGCGGATTGCTGGGCGGGATGGTGATGCCGCCGACGAGTGCTTGGACCGAGGTGAAGGCCGATGATCCGCTGGAGGGCGCGCCGGGGAAGTTTGACTGGGAGCGCGTGGGCGAAGTGCGGCACGTGTTCACGCACTTTGCGCTGAAGCTTGAGGTGTGGCGCGCGGAAGCGGGGCCGCGCGCGAAGGCTGGCGGCGAATGGATGGCGCAGGAGGGCGCGCTTGCGGCGCTGCCGACGGTGGGGCGGAAGGCGGTTGCGCTGGCGTTGGGTGGGGCGAAGAAGCGTTAGCTCAGCGCGTCTGCGTAGCGGCTACGCAGGACCTTCTTGTCGATCTTGCCCGTCGCGGTGAGCGGGACCGAGGCGAAGATCACGCGGTCGGGTTTCCACCATTTGACGATGCGGGGTTCGAGGAAGGCGTAGACGTCGGCTTCCGAGACGGAGGCGCCGTCATGGCGTTCGATGACGAGCAACGGGCGCTCTTCCCACTTCGGATGCGGCACGCCGACGACGGCGGCGATCTTCACGCCGGGACAGCCGACGGCGATGTTCTCGAGGTCGATGGAGGAAATCCATTCGCCGCCGGACTTGATGACGTCCTTCTTGCGGTCAGTGATGCGCATGAAGCCGTTTGCGTCGATGGTGGCGATGTCGCCGGTGTCGAACCAGCCATCCGCGTCGGTGGCGTCGGCATCCTTGCGGAAGTAGCGCTGGACGACCCATGGGCCGCGCACGAGCAGCGCGCCGGAGGCTTCGCCATCCCATGGCAGGTCCTTGCCGTCATCGTCGATGATCTTGAGTTCGATGCCGAACTGCAGGCGGCCCTGGCGGGTCCATATGGCTTCGTCCATCGCTTCCTCGCCGGCTTCGGCGAGTTCGGGCGTAGGCGTGGCGACGACGCCGAGCGGGCAGGTTTCGGTCATGCCCCAGATCTGGAGGATGCGGACGCCGTATTTCTTCTTGAAGCTCTCGGCCATAGCGCGCGGCACGGCGGAGCCGCCGATGACGAGGCGTTCGAGCCGGCCGGGCTTCTGGCCGGTCTGTTCAAGATGCGCGAGGTACATCGTCCAGATCGTGGGGACGCCGCCGGAGAAGGTGACGCCTTCATTGACGATGAGTTCCTGCAGGCTCGCGCCATCCATCTTGTCGCACGGCAGGACCATCTTGCAGCCGCTGATCGGCGCGGCGAAGGGCAGGCCCCAGGCCGTGGCGTGGTAGAGCGAGGAGCACGGCATCACGACATCGAATGCGTTGAAGCCGAAGGCGCCTGCCAGCCCTGAAGCCATCGCATGGAGGACGACGGCGCGGTGGGAATAGAGCACGCCCTTGGGGTCGCCCGTGGTGCCGGAGGTATAGCAGAGGAAGGCGCCCGTGTTCTCGTTGTTGGCGGGCCAGGCGATGGCGTCACTCTCTTTTGAGAGAAGTGCTTCGTAGCTGAGAGCGTTGACGGCGCCGGGTGTGGTGCGCTGTTCGTCGGAAAGCATGATCCAGGTACGGATGTTGGGAAGCTGCGGCGCGATGCGTTCGATGACGCCGAGAAAGTTGCGGTCGAAGAGGACGACGCGGCTTTCGGCGTGGTTGATGGTGTAGATGATCTGTTCGTCGAACAGACGCGGGTTGGCCGTGTGCAGGACGGCGCCGAGACCAGGGACGGCGTAGAAGAGTTCGAGATGTCGGTGGGTGTTCCAGGCGAGGCTGGTGACGCGGTCGCCGGCCTTCACGCCGAGGCGCTTCAGGGCATTGGCGGTCTGCGCGGTTCGGCGGAGGCATTGGGCGTAGTCGTAGCGCCAGATCGGTTCGTCGACGAGGCGGGAGACGATTGCGCGCCTGGGATGCGCGGTCGCGGCAAACTTCAGGATGTCGATGATCTGCAGCGGCGGCGTCTGCATCAGGCCGGCGGTCATGCTTGCTTCCTCGCACTCAACGGGAAGCAGTCTAGCGCAGGTGGCGCCCTCAGGGCGAGGCGGCGATGGTGGTGCGGTGGAGGATGCGGTCGTGGCCGGCATAGCCGCCGGTGGCGGCATGGAGGACCGAGCGGTTGTCCCACATCAGCAGCATGTTGGGCCGCCATTTGTGGCGGTACTGGAATTCCGGGCGCGACTGCCAATGATAAAGTTCGAGCAGCAATGGCGTCGATTCGGTTTCCGGCATGCCCTCGATGCCGATGATGTAGCCGAAGCAGGAGAAGATGCCTTCGCGGCCTGTTTCCGGGTGCTTGCGGATAAGCGGATGGAGTTGGGTCGCTTCGGCGTCGCGCGAGGGACGAATGTCCATCGAGCGCCTGGGTTTGTCCTTTTCGCCGTATGTGCCTTGGGGCGCGTAGGCCTTCACGGCGGAATGGATCGCCATCCTGCCGTCGAGCGGCTTGCGCAGGGCGGCGGGCATGGCGTCGAGGGCGGCGTGCTGGTTGGCGAAGAGGGTGTCGCCGCCGACCGGCGGGATGGTGATGCCATAGAGGCATGTGCCGGCGGGTGGACGCGCCTGGAAGCTCCAGTCGCTATGCCAGTTTTCGGCGAAGAGCTGCGAGGTTTCGTTGGCGAGGCGCTGCACGGCGATGACGTGGCTGCGGCCGGGGATGGGCGCAATGAAGGGGTCATGGCCGAAGCCGCCGAAGGCCATTGTGTAGCGTTCGAGATCGTCGTCGCTCATGTGCTGGTCCGGGAAAGCCAGCACGTGATGCTTGAGCCACGCCGCGCGAATGGCTGAGACGTCGCCGGGATCGAGCGGCAGTGTCAGGTCGATCCCGGTGACGCTCGCGCCACAAGCCTCGGAGGAGGGCTCGACGCGGATCACGTCATGGCGGCTTTCACTGCAGCGGGCGTGATCGGGATATGCCGGAGGCGGGCGCCAACGGCGTTAAATATCGCGTTGCCGATGGCAGGGCCGACAACCGTGGTCGCCGGTTCACCAAGGCCAACAGGGGCTTCCGTCGAGTCGACGAAGGTGATGTCAAGGTCTGGAACGTCGTTGATGCGCAGCGGCGTATAGGCGCCGAGGTTGGTCGCCTTGACGTTGCCATTCTCGAACTCGGTGCCTTCGTGAAGCGCGAGGGACAGGCCCCAGAGGGAGGCGCCCTGCATCTGCGCCAGGGCGCCGTCGGGATCGACGATCGTGCCGGCGTCGGCGACGAGGGTGAGTTTCTCGACCTTCACCTGGCCTGTGCCCTTGTCGACGTTGACGCGGGCGACACAGGCGACCCAGGTCGGCATGTCACGCTCCTGACCGAAGGAGGTGGCGAGGCCGAGGCCTGTGCCGGCCGGGAGAGGCGAGCCCCAGCCGGCTTTCTGGGCGGCGAGCTTCACGACGTTGGCCTGGCGAGACGCTCCGCCGACTGAGTTGGGCGCCGTGCCTGCATTCGCGCCTTCGGCCTTGAGGAGTTTCACGCGGAACTCCACCGGGTCCATCTTCAGCTTGTGGGCGGCCTCGTCCATGAAGCTTTCGAGCGCCCAGTTGGTGAAGCCGGGGCCGACCGAACGGAGCCAGCCGGGGCGGAAGGTCTGGTTGGCGAGATCGTTGGAGACGGCGCGGACCTTGTGGGCGCCGACGCTGTACCAGTGATTTGCCCCGTTGATGGCGAACGGATCGAACGGCGCGTCCTTCTCGCCCTTCGGCATGAAGAACGGCGCCATGACTTCAGTCGGCCAGCCGCATGCGACGTGGTGTTCCATCGCGATGGGATTGCCGGACCCGTCGAAGCCCATCTTGAGTTTCTGGACGGAAGGCGAGCGGACGCTGTCGAACTTCACGTCGTCTTCGCGCGTCATCACCATCTTGACCGGCTTGCCGATGGCCTTCGAGGCGAGGGCTGCGCCGACCGCGTAGTCGCCATTGAGGCGCCGGCCGAAGCCGCCGCCAAGGCGATACGTGCGCATGACGACGTCGGTCTCGGGCACTTCGAGCGCCTTGGCGAGCCACGGCAGGACGAGACTCTGCCACTGGTTGCCGGTGTGGATTTCCCACTTGCCATCCTTCTGGAAGGCGAGCGCGTTGAGCGGCTCCATCTGGAAGTGGAGCGCGGTCGCCGTGGTGTAGGTGGCCTCCAGGGTGGACTTCGCCTTCTTGAGAGCCGCGGCAGTGTTGGTGTCGGCCGCGGGAAGGACGGAGCCCTTCTTCGGATCGGCGATCAGCTTGGCGGCGTGATCCTGGAGATCCTTCTCGGAAACATCGGCTGTCGGGCCTGGTGAGTATTCCAGCGTGATGGCGGCGGCGGCCTTCTTCGCTGCATACCAGCTGTCGGCGATGACGACGGCCCAGCCTGGAACGGTGTTCGAAGGGTCCTTGAGGACGACGGTCTGGATGTAGCCTTTGATGCCTTTTGCTGGGGCATCCATCACGTAGTTGACCTGCGATCCGTTGCGGGTCGGCGGCAGGATGGGGCAGCCATAGACCATGCCCTCGACCTTGGCGTCGATGCCGTAGATGGCCGTGCCGTCGGTCTTCTCGACGATGTCGAGCGAGGTGACGGGCTTGCCGATGAGCTTGCGGTCAGCGACCGGCTTGAAGGCGATCTTGGCGAGTTCCTCGGGCGTGTAGCTCTTGTTGACGCCTTTGCGGACGAGATCCTTGTAGGAGATCTTCTTGCCGCCCGAGACGATCTCGCCGTTCTCTGCCTTGCAGGTTGTAGGATCGACGCCGAGTTCCTTCGCGCCGGCTTCGATGAGCGCCATGCGGCCGGCGGCGCCGGCCTGGCTGTAGAGCGGATAGGTCTGCCAGACCGACCAGGAACCGCCGGTGACCATGAGGCCCCATTTCGGATCGCTGTCGACGTGGGCGATGCGGACGTTCTGCCATGGCACTTCGAGTTCATCCGCGAGGATGCGGGCGAGCGAGGTGCCGACGTGCTGGCCCATCTCGGCGCGGATCACGTTCACGGTGACGATGCCGTTGTTGTCGATCGCGTACCATTGCGTTGGCTCGTAGGGCGGGGCGGTGGATGGGGCCTCAGTGTTGCAGGCCGTCAGGAAGGAGAAGGCGACGCCAGTTCCGGCGGCAGCGACGAGGAAGCCGCGGCGGGAGAGAATCGGTGTGTTGGGCGTATCCATGGATCAGGCTCCCTTCATCGCGTTGGCGGCCTGGCGCACGGCGGCGCGAATACGCGGGTAGGTCATGCAGCGGCAGAGATTGCCGGACATCTGCGCGTCGATGTCGGCATCGGAGATGTTGGGATTGTCCTTGAGGACAGCGGCGGCCTGCATGATCTGGCCGGACTGGCAGTAGCCGCACTGCGGCACCTGCAGGTCCTGCCAGGCTTTCTGGACAGGGTGCTGACCTTTTGGATCGAGGCCTTCGATCGTCGTGATTTCAGCGCCTTCAACGGCGCTGAGCGGCGTGATGCAGGAGCGCGTGGCCTTGCCGCCGATATGGACAGTGCAGGCGCCGCACATTCCGATACCGCACCCGAACTTGGTGCCGGTGAGGCCGGCCTCGTCACGTATTACCCAGAGCAAGGGCGTGTCGGCGTCAGCCTCCACGCTCATCTGTTTTCCATTCAGCTTGAAGCTGGTCATTTCCACACCCTCTGACCGTTGCAGCAGTCGCGGCGGAACATGCACGCGTCTGCATTTGACGTTATCGTTTGCCTGTTGCGGCGCCGTGTCCAGAAGGCGTGGGAAGCATTCGTGAACGCGGCATGCCCACAATTCGTAAAATACGCAATGCCCAGAAGAGGATGCAGGAGTCGCTATATTCCATCGCGAATATCGGAATTTTTGCGCGCCGCTGGCGGATGCAGCGGCCGAAAATCGTCGGCGTATGGAATCGCCGTGTGAGATGCATGGCGCATGACGCTGGAAACGACGATCAATGCACTCGACTGGGATGGCATGGGCGCGCAGCTTGATGCGGGTGGCTCAGTTGTGACGCCGCCCCTGCTGGATGCAGCAACATGTGCGCGGCTGCGCCGAGCGTATGACGATGACGCGCAGTTCCGCTCGAAGGTGGTGATGGCGCGTCATGGCTTTGGACGCGGCGAATATAAATACTTTGCCTATCCGTTGCCGGAGGCGGTGAGCACATTGCGGGCGGCGCTCTATCCGCATCTTGCAGTGATCGCGAACCGATGGGAGGAGAGGCTCGCGCGGCTGGCCCGGTTTCCGGCGAAGCACGCGGATTTCCTGAAGGAATGTCATGCGGCGGGGCAGGCGCGGTCGACGCCATTGCTGCTCAAGTATGGAGCGGGCGATTACAACTGCCTGCATCAGGATCTCTATGGCGAGCAGGTGTTCCCACTGCAGGCGGTCTTCCTGCTGTCGCGGCCGGGTGAGGACTTTGCGGGCGGAGAGTTCGTGCTGACGGAGCAGCGGCCGCGGATGCAGTCGCGGGTGGAAGTGGCGCCGCTGAGGCAAGGACAGGCGGTGATCTTCGCGGTCAACGAGCGGCCGGTGCAGGGGGCGAAGGGCGTCTATCGCGTGAAGATGCGGCATGGCGTGAGCCGCGTGCGCACAGGCGAGCGCTACACGGTGGGCGTCATCTTTCACGACGCGGCGTGACTCCTCCGGACTGCGGGCGCATGGTTCAGCGGGCCAGTCAGGGAGACGCTGGATGCTCGATCACATCGGACTGAAAGTCACGGACATCAAGCGGTCGAAGGCTTTCTATGATCAGGCGCTGAAGCCGCTGGGCGTCAGCGTGATAATGCATGTGTCGGAAGCCGAAACGGGATCGACGCCCTATCTGGGCTATGGCGAAGGCTTCAAGCCGTACTTCTGGATCAACGAGCAGCCTCGCGCGACGGAGTTGCTGCATGTGGCGTTCGCGGCGGAGAGTCGTGCGAAGGTCGATGAGTTCTACAGGGCGGCGATTGCTGCGGGCGGGAAGGACAATGGTCCGCCGGGACTGAGGCCGTTCTATCATCCGACCTATTACGGCGCGTTCGTGCTGGACCCTGACGGGCACAACATCGAGGCCGTCTGTCACGCGCCGGCGTGACGTTCAGTCTGGCTTAGTGCGGAGCAGCCGGAGCCGGGCTCGCGGGCGCCGGGGTGGCCGGAGCGGGCGTCGCCGGAGCCGGCGCAGCGCCCGGAGCGGCCGGGGTCGCGCCAGGAGCAGTCGGAGCCGCGCCATCCGCCGGAGCGGCGGCGGGAGCAGCGCCATCAGCTGGAGCAGCAGCCTGCGGCGGCAGCGGAGCTGGAAGCGGAACGCTTTCGCTGCCCAGCGTACGCAGGTACGCGATGAGGTTCATGCGGTCCTGCAGGCCGGTGAGGCGGCTGTTGATGCCGGCGAAGTTCATCGCCGTGCCCGGAGCGTAGGCTTTCGGGCGCTCGATGAAGTGGTCCAGGCGCTCAAAGGTCCACTCGCCGCCGAGTTCGGTCAGCGAGCCTTTGCCCGTCGAGTATTTGAAGCCAGGGTGTGAGGCGACCGGACGGCCGACGACGCCGAAAAGGTTCGGGCCCTGCATGTTGGCGCCCCCGGAATCGAAGTTGTGGCACTGGAGGCACTTCTTGTGCTGCTCCTCGCCCTTCGCGAGATCGGCGGCCGCCAGAAGCACGCCGTAATCGCGCGGGCCCTCAACGACAGCGGGACCGCCGCCGGTGTCTTCCGAGATCGCGACCGCCCAGGCCATCTTCTCGTGATGGGTAGAATGGAACATGGCATGGGAGGCCTCGTTCAGGCCGATCAGCGCCAAGCCCGTGCCGAGGACGCAGAAAGCGATCTTGTTGAAGCCGAGATCACTCATTTGCTGACCTGCTCCCGTCCCTCAAAAAGCGGCGCGAAAAACGGCGATTCGCGCCCGCCCGCGCGGGGCTTTCTGGCATTTTGGGGGGAGGGCGGCAACCCGCGGCAGTTTGGCGAAATGACGCACAGTCAGGACGCCTAACCCCCTATTTCGGTTGCCCTCTTCCGCAAGGGCGGGGCATAGAAGCCGCCATGAGCAAGATCGCGTTCCAGGGGGAATTAGGCGCCAACTCCCACATCGCCTGCAGGGAGGTCTATCCGGACCTTGAACCCCTGCCGTGCGCGACGTTCGAGGACGTGTTTCAGGCGGCCGCCAGCGGGGAGGCCCAGCTGGCCATGATCCCTGTGGAAAACTCGATCGCCGGCCGGGTGGCCGATATCCACCACCTGCTGCCGACATCCCCGCTGCAGATAATCGCCGAGCACTTCATGCCGATCCGGTTCCAGCTGATGGGGTTGAAAGGGTCGAAGCTCGAGAACATCAAGGCCGCGCACAGCCACATCATGGGGCTGGGCCAGTGCCGGAACTTCCTGCGCGCGCGGGGGATTGCCGCGAAGACGAGCTCGGACACCGCCGGAGCGGCGCGGGAGGTCGCAGAGCTTGGCGATCCGACGCAGGCGGCGATCGCGCCAAGGCTTGCGGCGGAGGTCTATGGCCTCGACCTTCTGGCCGAGAACATCGAGGACGCGGCCCATAATACAACGCGCTTCGTGATCATGAGCCGCGACGCTGTCCAGCCTGACTGGGATCCCGGCGTGAAGTGGGTGACCGCTTTCGTCTTCCGTGTCCGCAACGTGCCGGCGGCGCTATACAAGACGATGGGCGGGTTCGCGACCAATGGCGTGAACGTCACCAAGCTGGAGAGCTACCAGATCGGCGGGTCTTTCAACGCCACGCAGTTCTATGCCGAACTTGAGGGCCATCCGGACGAGTTGCCGGTGCAGCGCGCGCTGGAGGAACTGGGCTTCTTCTCGACCCACGTGCGCCATCTGGGCGTGTTCCCGGCGCACCCCTATCGGTCAACGGTTGCGCCGCCGCGGTAAGGCGGACTTCAGCATGACAATCCGGACACGGAGCGATTCCGCCCTGCCAATGTCATAATTGGGGAGCGGAAATCCCGGACGCGCGTTTCTGACTGCGTGCTCCATCGCGATTTTGCCAGAGGATTCAGGCGGTCGCGGTGACGGGGTGTATTTGTTGAGTATTCCCGACTTGATCGGTAGAATTCGACACGGTTCAGCCACAAAGATTGAAGCATTCCCAAGATGAACAACCGTGTGTTGCTTCGCCGCCACCTCGTCAGGTTTATTCTCGATCTTCCGAGGAACTGGTTTGTCCAGTGCCTATTTAGGCTGCATACCGCCCCCAAGCTGGGTGGATAGATGAGCCTGGATGGATGCCTCCTCTCCCGGGGGGAGACATCGGCAGGCTCCGGACTGCAACCCGAGCGGGTTTTACCGGTGGCATCACGCAATGCCCCTGGAACCCTGCTCCAGACACAACTGGAGTCTTTCCCCATGAAACTCAAACTTGCTCTTGCCGCTGCTTCGATGCTCGTCGCTCCGGCCTTCATGACCGCCCACGCCCAAACCACGGGCGTCTACGTTTCGGGCGGCTATACGCAATTCGACGGTGACGGTGGCGCTGACCTCGGCGGCATCACTGGCCGCGTCGGCGTGAACCTCTCGCCGAACTTCGCCATCGAAGGCGAAGGCTCGTTCGGCGTGAAGGATGACAGCGGCACGGAACTCGACAACGAGTTCGGCGCGTTCGTCGTCGGCAAGCTGCCGGTCTCCCCGATGTTCGACCTGTTCGCACGTGTCGGTGCGGCCCGCATCGAAACGTCGCCGGGCGGCAGCGAAGACGGCCTTGCCTACGGCGCCGGCGCTCAGTGGAACCTGACCGCGCAAGACGGCATCCGCGGCGACTGGACCCGTCACGACTATGACGCCGGCGATGTCGACGCCTGGTCGCTGTCGTACGTCCGCAGCTTCTAACCTGATCGCTCTCGACCGAGGGCCGGTCTGATACGGGACGCCCCGCGAGCAATCGCGGGGCATTTCGTTATGAGGTGCGGACAATCGGGAATCAGCGCAGCAAGCCCACGTGCAAGAAACCGTCATCCAGATTCTGCCCGAGGGCGACGCCGATGCGTTTGCGCAGGCGTACACGATCTATGCGGACGCGATCGAGCTGACCGAACAGCGGACGGAAGAGCAGTTCAGGAAGCTGCGGCTGCGGCCGGATTATCGCTTTCTCGTCGCGAAGCGCGGCGATGTGATCGTCGGCGTGTCCGTCTCGTATGTGCCGTCCGAGGATTATTTCTGGCTGTTTGAATACGCGGCCGTGGCGCCGTGGGCGCGCGGGTCAGGCGTTGGCGTGCTGCTGTTTGACGCCAGCCGCGAACTGGCTGGGACGCAGCGTGTGGCCCTGATCGAGGTCGACGCGGACCGGGGCGAGGAGGCGCAGTCGAGGCGGTTGAACTTCTACCGGCGGCTGGAGTGCCGGCGGCTGGGCGGGCTCAGCTATGTCCTGCCGCTGGAAGCCTTCGGAACGCCGCCGCCGATGTGGCTGCTGGCGCTGGCGCCGCCGGAGACGAAGACAATGGATGTAACACTCGTGGAGCGCTGGCTGCGCGCGATCTACGAGGATGTCTATGGCATCCGGCTGGATGACCCGCGGCTGGCGCGCATGATCGATCCGTTACCGGACCGCGTGCCGCTCGACCCGATCTAGTATCCGCGATCCAGCCACGCCTTGATGACGTGGTGGGCGACGGCGAAGCGCATCGGCGGGAAGGCGTCGGGGTTGGTCCCGGCCATCATCGAAGCGGTTTCTTCGCGCGTGAACCAGCGGGCTGTTTCAAGTTCGGACGGGTCAATCGTGATCGCTTCGCTGTCGGCCTCGAGGATGAGGCCCATCATCAGCGACGAGGGGAAGGGCCAAGGCTGGCAGAAGAGGTAGTCGGCCTTGGTGGTGCAGTGGACGCCGGCTTCCTCGAAGATCTCGCGGGCGGCCGCCTGTTCGATCGTCTCGCCCGGTTCGACGAAGCCGGCGAGGCAGGACCAGAAGCCTGGACGCCACGCCTTCTGGCGGCCCAGCAGGCATTTGTCGCCGCGCACGGCGAGCATGATCGCGACCGGGTCCACGCGCGGAAAATGTTCGGCGCGGCAATCGTCGCATTTGCGCTTCCAGCCCGCCTCCACAATCGCTGTGCGGGCGCCGCAGTTGGAACAGAAGCCGTGGCGGCGGTGCCATTCGAACAGGGCGCGGGCGGTGGCCGCGCAGCCGCCGTTGAAGGCGTCAAAGGCGGAGGCCGCGGCGCGGAAATCGTCGAACACGCCGAGGCCGGCGATCGGCGAATTGTCGAGGCTGAACGACGCCGGCATGTCGAGCGCGAAGACGGGCGAGCCTTTCACGGTTTCGCCGAGGAAGACGCGGTTGGCCTTAGACGCGAGCATTCCGGCCTGTCCGCCCAGCCACAGCAGCGGGCGACCGGGCGGAAGGGGCGATCCGATGGCCATCGGCTTAGAGGGCGGAGCTGAGCCTTCAACGAGGATCAGGCCTTCGCGCATCAAAAGGACGCGGGCCTGGTCGGAGTTGAACGCGGCGTCGAGCCAGGCAGGATCGCGGCGATGATGCGCGACACGGTCCAGTCCCGCCGGGACCAGCGGGATATCTGCAGCAGCTTTTGAAAGTACCACGGTATCAGAGCTTCTTTATGTTCGATCGGAAGCTGCGTATCGCACGTTGTCCGGCCAAGACGCCATAGACGACGAACGCGGTCAGTGTGCAGGCGGCCCAGAGAAGCCCGAACATCCTGAGGAACTGGAAGAAATCTTCGCCCTGCAGATAGCCGCGGTCGAGGCCGCTGAGCAGGATGCCGGCGCCTGCAACGAAGAACATCGCGGATGTGCCGAGATATTTCACGAAGGCCTCGGCGACGGCGCGTCCGCGCAGGTAATAGCGGACCGGGAAGACGATTGCGCCATAGAGGCCGGCGAAGGCTAGGCAGTACATTGCGATGATCGCGACGCCGCGATCCGACGACGCCAGATTGGACGGTGGCGAATTGAGGAAGCTGCCGGCCGCTTTTGCGACCGCTTCGGCGGCCGTCCACGAATAGATCAGATATGCGGCGATCGCGATCCAGGCTGGGACGAGAGTGGCAAGGTCGATCCACCGGAAAGGCGGAATGTCGGCAAGCTTCTTCACCGGCTTTCCGCCGGAGCCGACGCGACCGACATACTGATCGATTGTCTTCGGCGCAGCGCGGCCGGGATCGACGGTTTCGCTGATCATCGCGCCGATGGCGTCGTCGAGGCGCTGTTCTTTCTCCTCGAGCGTTTCATCTGCAACGGCTGCGCGGGCGGCGGGCGCCGGGGCGGGAGCGCTCTTGAAGACGCCGGGTGTACGTTTCGCGGCGAGGCCGCCATCCGACTTGCCGGCGAGCGTGGCGAGATGTTCGACCAGCTCGTCCATGTGCGCCATCGGATCGGGGTAGATCTGTATCCAGTTGCGGTCGGCGAGTTCGTAGAGATAGGCGCCGCGCGGCTGGGTGTTTTCGATCAGGATCGGGACAACGGGTTTCTCGAGCGCGTCGGCGACGGCCAGCTCCTTCTTGAGCTGGCGGGAATTGTTGCACTCTTCCGAGAAGAAGATCGCCAGCAGTTTCGAATTGGTGAGGGCCTCGACAATGGTTTCGCGCCAATCGGCTCCGCCTTCGATATTGGCATCATACCAGACCGTGACGCCGCGCTGTTCGAGGCGGCGAACAATGGAGGCCACCAGCTCCCGGTCGGCCCGCCGGTAGCTGACGAAAATGTCGTGGACAGTCCCAGGGTCGGCCATGGATCAGGCGCTCCGCGCGCCGGCAGGTTTGACGTCGCCCCGGCGCGTTTTGGCCCACGATTCTGCCGGCTTTGCCACCCGCGCCCCCTGAATTGGCCCGACTCACTCCTGAACATTGCAGCGGAGCGGCCGTGCTCCTATAACTAAAATGCAGGCTGGCTGCGGGCGAGCGGTTCGCCAACCCGGTCAGGTCCGGAAGGAAGCAGCCGTAACGAGTTTAGCTCGGGTCGCGGCCAGCCTGCACCTTAACCTCCGTTCCACAGCAGAAATCGAAGCTTGTCCCGCTGTGGGTTGGCGAGTCCGCCGCCCATGGGCCATATAGGGGGTATGGCCTCGAAGAAGCCCCCGAAACCCCCGTCAGACGGGCCGGAAGATGATGTTGCGGAGCCGCGCGACACGCTGACGGCGTCGATGTTCGGGGATGACGTTCCGCTGGGCCCGCCCGCCTATCAGGTGCTGGCGCGCAAATACCGTCCGACCCGGTTCGAGGACCTGGTGGGGCAGGAAGCTATGGTCCGGACGCTGACCAACGCGTTCAAGACCGGGCGCATAGCCCACGCCTTCATGCTGACCGGCGTGCGCGGGGTGGGGAAGACCACCACGGCGCGATTGCTGGCGCGGGCGCTGAACTACGAGACCAAGGACGTTCACCAGCCGTCGATGCAGCTCGATCCGCCGGGCGTGCATTGTGCGGCGATCATGGCCTCGACGCATCCGGACGTGCTGGAACTCGACGCGGCTTCGCACACGGGCGTCAGCGACATGCGCGACCTGCTGGACGGGTCGCGCTACGCGCCGGTGTCTGCGCGGTTCAAGGTCTACATCATCGACGAAGTGCACATGCTGTCGACGGCAGCGTTCAACGCGCTGCTGAAGACGCTGGAAGAGCCGCCGCCGCATGTGAAGTTCATCTTCGCGACGACGGAAATTCGGAAAGTGCCGGTGACGGTGCTGTCACGTTGCCAACGCTTCAACCTGCAGCGCTTCTCGACGGAGGCGCTCGGCGAGCATCTGGCGAACATCTGCAGACAAGAAGGGGCGAAGGTTTCGGCAGAGGCGCTGGCGCTGATCGCGCGGGCTGCGGAAGGATCGGCGCGGGACGGTTTGTCGATCCTCGACCAGGCGATCGTGCAGGGCGCCAATGAAGCTGGGGGCAAGGAAGTGAGCGCCGAACAGGTGCGCGACATGCTTGGTCTTGCGGACCGGTCGCGCGTGCTGGACCTGCTGGAGAAGATCATCGCCGGCGACAACAAGGCGGCGCTGAATGAAGCGACCGCCCTGCTGGATCAGGGCGCCGATGCGCCGGTGCTGCTGAAGGATCTCATGGACGCGGTCGTCGAGATTTCGCGGGCTCAGGCGCTGAAGGATGCTTATGCGTTCGCGGGTCCGCAGGACTGGGCGAAGCGGACGAAGGCGATGGCGGATCAGCTGTCTGCAGCGCAGTCGGCGCGGATGTGGCGGCTCCTGCTGCAGGGCTTCGAGGATTGCGCGCGGGCGCCGGATCCGCCGGCGGCTGCGCAGATGGTGGTGTTGAGGCTGGCGGCGGCTGCGAGCCTGCCATCGCCGGAAGATGCGATAAAGATGCTTGCGGGCGGGGCCGCTGTGCCCGCCCCAAAGTCTCAGCCTGAGAGCGGGCGCGAGCCGGCGCAGGCTGGGGCTCCGACAGCGTCTGCTCCGCCGCCGCATCATGACGAACATCACGAAGTGGTCCGCATGTCCTCGCTGCGCGAGATTATTGCGGAGCTGGAAGCGCGCCGGGAAATCTCGCTGAAATACGAGATCGAGCGCTTCGTGCGACCGGCTGAGATCGACTTCGGGCATTTCCGCTACACGGCCGCGCCGAATGCGCCGACCAACCTGTCACAGAAGATCAAGGACTGGCTCGAAGAAACCAGCGGCGTCGAGTGGGAAGTCCAGCAATCGAATGACGGCGTAGCGGAGAGCACTTCGGAACGACGCCGGCGGCGCGGGCGCGAGAAGCTGCAGGCGGCTGCGGCTCACCCGTTCGTTGCGGAAGCGTTGCGATTGTTCCCGGGGTCGAAGGTGCTGCGCGTGGAGGATCCCGAAGAGCTGGAAGACGTGGACGACACGCCCGCGACGCCCAATGTCATTCATGTGGACTTCGGCTATCGCGAACGAGTCGAAGAGCAGATTCCCGACCCCGAAGAGCGCGAGGACGACTGATGAAAGACCTGTCCGATATCATGCGTCAGGCGCAGCAGATGCAGCAGCGCCTGCAGGAAGCCCAGGCGAAGATGGAAGAGATCACCGCGCAGGGATCTTCCGGCGCGGGGATGGTCAAGGTGACGCTGAAGGGCAAGGGCGAGCTGGCGGCGTTGACCATTGATCCGTCGCTGCTGACCCCTGGCGACAAGGAGATGGTCGAGGATCTCGTGAAGGCTGCTCACTCGGATGCGCGTCGCAAGCTCGACGATGCCATGGCCGAAGCCATGAAGCAGGCGACCGGCGGTCTGGGCGGCATGCTGCCGGGGTTCAAGCTGCCATTCTAGGGCTGGCCGGGCGGTTTGCCGCTCTCACGCTTGAAGGTGAATTTCGGCGTCGGCGTGATGTGTTCGGGCGTGGCTTCCTTCTTCTTCGGAAGCGGGCGGATGCGGCGATAGATGCGGTAGGCCAGCACGCAGAACACCAGCGCGGCCCCGCCGAAGAAGATCCACGGCATCAGGACCGGGTTCATCGCGATATCGCCGATGAAGCCGAGCCCGCCCGGCGTAAACGCCAGGATGATGAAGATCAGCGGGGCGGCGACGGCGATGATCGCAAGCGCGATTTCGTGCGGTTTGAGGTCCATGACGGGTAGATACACGCGCCAGGGTGCGTTCCACAATGCGGCGCGGGAGGCTAGAAGGGCGCCATGTCAATGCGCATTGCCTTCATGGGGTCTCCCGAGTTCGCCGTTCCGACGCTGGAGGCGATCCTTGCTGCAGGCCACGAGGTTGTCTGTGTTTATTCTCAGCCGCCGCGGCCGGCGGGGCGCGGCAAGCAGCTGACGAAGACGCCGGTGCACGAGGCGGCGGAGCGGCATGGGCTGGAGGTGCGCACGCCGGAAAATTTCCGGTCGGCGGCCGACAAGCAGGCGTTCGCGGACCTGAAGCTGGATACGGCGGTGGTTGTGGCCTATGGGCTGCTGCTGCCCAAGCCGATCCTCGATGCGCCGAGGCTGGGATGTTTCAACATCCATGGCTCGATCCTGCCGCGCTGGCGCGGGGCGGCGCCGATCCATCGCGCGGTGATGGCGGGCGACACGATCACCGGTGTTCAGGTGATGAAGATGGATGTGGGGCTCGATACCGGTCCCGTGATGCTGACGGCGACAACGCCGATCAGCGAGGACGACACAACGGGCGATGTACACGACCGGCTAATGCAGCTGGGCGCGAAGCTGATGGTCGAAGGACTGGCGAAGCTGGAGGCGGGGCCGGTGGAGCTGCATCAGCAGACCGAGGAAGGCGTCACCATCGCAGCGAAGGTTTCGCCTGCGGAAGCGCGCATCGATTGGACGAAGCCTGGCAAGGATGTCGCTGCCCATATCCGAGGACTGTCGCCGTTTCCAGGCGCATGGTTCGAACTGGACGGCCAACGGATCAAGGTGCTGCACGCGAAGGCTGAAGAGGGTTCGGGTCAGGCCGGAGATGTGCTTGATGAAAACCTGCTCGTGGCTTGCGGCGAGGGAGCGGTGCGTCTCACCCGCTTGCAGCAGGCCGGTAAGAAGCAGATGACTGCCGAGGAATTCCAGCGCGGCGCGCGCATCGGGCCGGGGAGGAGGCTAGCGTGAACGAGAAGACAGTCCGCATCATGCTGCAGGCCGACAAGCCCGCAGTGCAGGATCTCAACACACGCGCCTTCGGTCGGCCCGACGAAGCGGAGATCATCCGGAAGCTGGAGGATGCCGGAGAAGTCCTAATTCAACTGATCTGCGAGATGGATGGGCAGATCGTCGGCCACATTCTGTTCTATCCGATGGGCGTGCTGGGCAAGCTGGGCGGCGCCGGGCTTGGACCGATGTGTGTCGATCCCTGGGCGCAGCGTGAAGGGATCGGATCGTCGCTTGTGACCGCTGGCCTTAGGATGATGAAGGACAGCGGCGTGCCGATCGTCTTCGTGCTTGGGCACGAGAAATACTATCCGCGGTTTGGCTTCTCGGTGGAAGCAACCGCCGATTTCGAGACGCCGCTGAAGGGGTCGCACTTCATGGCGTTGCGGATGCGCTTCGGGCCGCCGATGTCGGGCAAGCTGATCTTCCCGGATGCTTTCGGGGTTCCCCTTGCCTAGGTACAAGCTGACGATCGAGTACGATGGGTCGGTCTTCGCGGGCTGGCAGCGGCAGGACAATGCTCCGTCCGTGCAGCAGACGCTTGAGGCCGCGGCGGAAGCGCTGGATGGCGCGCCGGTGCAGGTGATCGGGGCGGGGCGAACGGACGCTGGCGTGCATGCACTGGGGCAGGTGGCGCATCTCGATCTCGCCAAGACGATCCGTGCGGGCAAGGTGCGGGATGCGCTCAATGCGCACTTGAGGCCAAATCCCATCGCGGTGCTCGAAGCGGAAGATGCTTCGCCGGAGTTCCATGCACGGTTTGATGCGACGGGGCGCAGCTATGTCTACCGGATCATCAACCGCCGCGCGGATCTTGCTCTGGATCGCGGGCGGGCGTGGCGGGTGTCGGTGGCCATGGATGTGGCGGCCATGCATGCGGCGGCGCAGGCGCTTGTGGGGCGGCACGACTTCACGACGTTCCGGGACGCCAACTGCCAGGCGGACACGCCGGTGAAGACACTGAAGTCGATCAGCGTGGAGCGGCGCGGGGAGGTGATCGAGATCAGGACGTCGGCGCGGTCGTTCCTGCACCGCCAGGTGCGGTCGATGGTGGGGTCGCTGGTCGACGTCGGGCGTGGGCGGGAGAAGCCGGAATGGATCGCGGAAATCCTTGCCGCAGCAGACCGGACGCGCTGCGGCCCCGTTGCGCCGGCGGACGGGCTCTATCTTGAGAGCGTAAGTTATGATCCGCTGACCCCCTGAGCGCGCCGTCACGAGCGTGCCGGGAGGACAGATGTCATACGGCAAGCTGTGGAAGCCGATCGCTATCGCCGCGCTGATCGCGGGCGCGCTCGATCTCGCTTACGCGTTCATCCATATCGGCGGCTATTACAAGATGGAGCCCATGCAAATCCTGCAGTCGATCGCGCGCGGCGTGCTCGGGCCCGCGACGAGCGAAGGCGGGTGGGGCTCGGCAAGTCTTGGTCTCGTGTTGGAGTTCGTGCTGACGCTGATCATGGCGTCGGTCTACATGGTCGCCGCAACGCGCATGAGGGATCTGCGCACATACTGGTGGCTGTTGGGGCCGTGCTATGGGATTGTGGTGATGGTGGTGATGTACACCGTCGTTCTGCCGCTGGCGGCGACGCACGGCAGCGGGGCTTTGCCGGATGGTCCGCGTGGGCCCGACGGAAAGATCACGGATCACCAGATGCTCTACGCCACGATCTTCGTGCACATGTTCATCGTGGGGCTGGTGATCTCGGCGTGCGCGCGCTTCCTGTGGCCCAGGCAAGAGGCAACTGGCCCGGCAGCCTAGTAGTCCTTCTTCCAGCGGATGGCGATCTTGGTGTCGCCGGCGCCGTTGGCGGAGGAGGTCACCGACAGGTTCTTCTGCGGTTCCCATTCGACTTCCGCTCCGACGCCGCCCTGTCCGCCGGCGCCAACCTGCAGGTAGACGTCTTCGGCGATGTACTTGCCGGCGGAGACAGTCGCGATGCCCTCTTCTGCGCCGAAGCTCACGCGGTCAAGGCCTGTGGCCTTGCGGACGAGGCCAACCGGATCGAAGCCCGCTTGGCCGCCGGCGAGCTGGGCAAGGCCTGCAGCCAGCTGCGCAGCCTCGAAGCCCGAGAGCTCGGCGGCTGAGCGGCCGAACAGCACGCGTGCGAGGATTTCGTCCTGCGGCAGGGCGGGCGTAGATTCGAGCGTGAACTTCGGCTCAACCGGCGTACCGGTGATGCGGACGTTAGCCGTGATGTCCGCGGCGGCGCGCTCGGCCGCGATGTCGATGCGAGCGCGGCGGATCGGGCCATCAAGATCGATCGTGCCCGTGTCGAAGGCGAAGCGTCGGCCGGCGAGATCAAGGTCGCCGCGCACCAGCGTCGCGGTTCCGTCGATCGACGGGTCGGCGATCGGGCCGGTGATGTGAAGATTCCCTGACCATTCCGTTTCCAGGCCACGACCGAACACGACAATACGGCGGTCGGCAGACACCTCCACGTCGAGCAGCACGGGCTTGAGCCAGGGCTTCGCGGGTTCCCCTTCCGGCGGCTGGTTCGGGAAGTTCACGCGGCGCAGGCCTGTGAGGGTCGGGATCGAGGCCGAGGCCGGCTGTTCGACCGAAATACGCGCCTGGGCGACCGTGAAGGCCCCAGTGATGTTGGTCGTTTGCTCGCCGATCTCGATGGCGCCCCTGCCGGAGACGATGGCCATGCGATCGTCGCGGCCAAGCGCGCGGAGATTATCGGTGACGAAATTGAGGCCTCCGCTGAGGTCGCTCTCCCAACGGATCGCGCCTTCGCCGTTGATACGGCCGCCGTGGCCGTCATTGGCGCTGACGCCGGTGAGGCGTAGCGAATTCTCGTCGAAGTCGCCGCGCGCCGTGATGTCACGCAAGCGGAAGCCGGTCTCGCTGTGCTCATAAGCGGCGTTGGCGACGATGAAGCCGCCGGTGAGATCGGGTTTGGCGATCGTTCCGGCGGCGCTGACCTGCGCCTGCAGCTGTCCGCGCAGAGACTGGTCCTCGGGCCCGAAGAGGGCCCACAACTGTTCGGCGCGACCGGTCATGTCGAGCTGTGCCCGCATCGGGGCGTTCACGTCAGGACGGACATCGAAGCCTTTGCCGACGAGCATAGGTTCGCGGGAGGAGGCGGCGAGCTTGAAGCCCTGGCCCTCGCCGGTAACTGCGGCCGTCAGTACGCCCTGGCGCAGCTGGCCCGATATCGCCAACGAAACAGGATCGGCCGTGACGCCGACAGGGTTTGCGTTGGCGAGGGCGAGATGGAAGTCGCCGGTCGCGGGGGCGGCGCCGTTGGCGAAGCTGAACGAGCCTGTGATCTGGCCGTTGATCGGCGTCACCCGTGCAAGGCGCGACAGGGCGCGGATGTTGATGCCCTGCAGGTCGAGCTTCGCCGACGCCGCGTCTGTCGAGGAGGCGAACGCGGCGTCCACCTTGCCGTCGAAGGCCGAGAGTTCGGTGTCGAGCGACCATGCATCCGGGGCATAGCGCCACGCGGCAGGACGGGTGGTGGCGACGGGGAGCTGGTCGATAGCCCCCTGAACGCTGGCCTGGCCTGACCAGGCATCGCCGGTCTGACTGCCGGAGGCAGTAAGCTTGAGGTCGATCGGCGCGCCGACAACGCCGCGGGCCTGCGCCTGCAGTGTGGCGGTTCCGCCTTTGGCGTCAGCGTCGAATGTCAGGAGCTCGATGCGCATCGCGCCGCTGCGCACATCGGTGAGGCGGCCGGCGACGTCGACGGTGAGATCATCGCTCGCCGAGATCGTGCCGCGCGCGGTGAGCGAGCCACGCTCAAGACCGCCAATGCCGGCGAGCGGACCTGTGGCGCTGAAGGTGGTCGAGAAGACGCCGTCGGAGAATGCCAGGCGCGGCGCCTTCACCTGCAGCTTGCCGAGTGTGGCGGTGAGGTCGGCGATACGCAGGTCGCCTTCGCTGCCGAGGATCCGGCCGCTGAGGTTCAGATCCTGTGTTCCCGATTTTCCGGTGAGGGCGAAGTCGCCGGAGATCGTCTGCCCGATCGTGGCCTGGCCGCGACCGGCGACCTTGGTGAAGGTGAGGCCTGCCGCCGACACAGCGCCGTCCGACAACCGCAGATCAATGCGCGGCGCTTGCACGCCGCCGCTGACATCGGCGGAGAAGGCGAGGTCCTCGATCGTGGCGCCGGGCAGGCCGAGCGGGCGGATGAGCATGCCGTTCGCGGAACCCGTGATCTTTCCGGCGTCGCTGACGCGCCCCGTCATGTCGCCGCGGACGCCGGCGCCGTGGATCGAACCAGACTCGATCACGAAACGGCCGGATTGGACGACGCCTGCGAGAACAACACGCGGCTCTGGGCCTGCGAGTTCGGCGAGCGAGGCGATGGACGAGGAAACGTCGCGGCCCTGCGCGTCCGCGGTGATGCGGATCGGGGCGTTGGAGCCATTGCGGCGGACAGACCACAGGCTGCGGGCCGAGCCGGTGAGTGGGGCGACATCGGCCAGGCGGTTGAATCGCGCTGTGCCCTGGAAATCCATGACGCCGGTGGAGATGCGATAGCTGCCGCGCGCGGAGATGTCGCCGGGGGCGCCTGCGAGTTGCGACTGGTAGATCTCGACGACCTGCGTCTTGAGGTTCACCTCGCCACGCGTGGAGCCGGCATAGCGGGCGGGGGCAAGTGAGCGCAGCGCATCGACGCGGCCGCCCTCGATGACGACGGAAGGCGTGGCCCAGGAAATGGTCAGGCCGTCCTTGGCGACGGTGAGCGGAGCCGAGATACGTGCGGCGCCGCCCGATGGCCAGGCGACGCGCGTGGCCGTGACGTTGCCCTTCCATTCGAAATTGCCGATGCCGGTGAGCGACAGCTGGCCCGCCGCATCGATCTTCCCGGCCAGCGGCGGGACGATCGAGGCGAGATCGAGCTGTGTTGCGCGGATATCGAAGGGAGTCTTCGGCGTCCAGGTTTCGAAATCGACGCCGGCTCTGATGTCGAACGTTCCGGCCTTGGTGAGCAGCTTCAGGTCGACCGACGCGTTCTTCAGGTCAGCAAGGCTGGCCTCGCCTTCCAGCTTCGCGTTCGCGCCGGCACGCTCGGTGAAAGGGGCAAGCAGGGGCCAGCGTTCGGTTGCGATGTCGGCCGTCATGTGCGCGGTGGCATTGTCGCGGGAAATGTTGACCTGCGCGGCCTGTTCGTCATCGAAGGCGAGGCGAGCGCTGCCGGTGAAGCGGTCGATCGTGCCGTCCACACGGCCATCGAAGGCAACCGATTTGCCTTCCGGCGCCTGGATCAGCGAAGCGATAAGGCCGCCGGCGGGGCCGCCGAGCGATGCAGCGCCCTTGATTGCGCTGGTCGTAGACCACTGTGCCGCGATATCGACGCGGTCAGCCGGGCCCGACACGGGCGTCAGTGTCAGCAGTGCGTCGCCCGATGCGTCGCGCCGGCGGGAGGCTGCGCCCTTGATCGCGTAACGCGCTTCAACGCCGATGACGGCCTTGGCGAGACGCAAATCATCGACCGATACCTCATTGAGGCTGAGCCCGATATCCGGCGGGGCGCCTTCGTCCTGCTGCGCGCTGAGAAGCGGTTGGCGCAGGACGTCCACGATGCGGACGTTGATCTTGCTGATCTCAAGCTCGCCGGCGAACAGCGCGGTGGGGGTCCATTCAATGCGAGCGTCTTTCGCGCGCAGCCAGACGCCCTCGTCATCGACGAGCGCGATATCGGCCACGGTGGCCGAGCCCAGCGGGTCGCCCTTGAGGCCCGAGATGCGGATAGTGCCGAGCGGGCCGGCCTTGCGGCCATCGATCTGCGACGTGATGAAGGCGCGGCCCGCGTCGCTGGTGATCCAGTAGCGCAGGCCCACGCCTACTGCGACGAGGGCAAAGATCGCCACCACCACACCGAGAGCGATGCGGAGCCAGAGCGGCAATTTCCTGCGTCTTGCTTCCTCGGCCATCAGAACGCCTGTCCGATGGAGATATATATCTGGAAGTCCGCATCGCCGTCCTTCTTGTTCAGCGGAACTGCGATATCTGCGCGCAGCGGGCCGAAGCCGGTGTAATAGCGCACGCCGACGCCCGCGCCGAAGCTCATGGCGTCGATCGGGGGTTCGACATTGCCGCCTGCTGCGCCCGCGTCGAGGAAGGCCACATAGCCAAGGGTGTTGGTGGCGCGATAGCGAAGCTCGCCGCTCATCTCGACGAGCGAACGACCGCCCATGAGCTTTTCGTCAGCATCGCGCGGCGACAACGACTGGTATTCGTAGCCGCGCACCGATCCGCCGCCGCCCGCGAAGAATGCCTTGTCAGGCGGATAGCCGTTCGGGCCGACGATCGTGCCGAGCTTGCCGCGCAGTGCGCCGACGAAATCGCCCTCGGTTCCGAAGTCGTAATAGATGCTTGCTTCGCCCGTGAAGCGGCCGAAGAGGATATTGGTGTCGCCGGTCGTGAATCCCGGCTCGAACACCGCGCGGGCGCGGATGCCGTTTACGGGGTCAAGGATGTCGCGGACGCCGACATACTCGGCCGTCGCCGAGCCGGAGAGGACGATCAGGTCGCGGCGGCCGCCGCCGTTGGCGATGGCCTGCGAGTCGAGGATGCTGGCGTATCCGGCCTCGAGGCCAAGGGATCCGCGAACGCGTGGCGTGATCTGCTCCTCGATCGAGGCCGAAATGTTGGCGCCGGTCTGGTCGTAGGCGTCGGTCTCGATGTCTTCGGCTTCGGCCCCGACTTTCAGGATGCGGCCATACTTGCCGATGTGCGGCAGGGTGTAGGTCGCGCCGAGCTTGCGCTGCAGCGTGGCGATCTGGCCGGTGAGTTTCAGCGAGTCGCCCCAGCCGCTGTAGTTGCGCAGCTCCCACGAGCCATCGACACCGACGCCGTCGCTGGTGGAGGCCGAGGCGCCGAGCGCGATTGTGCGGCGCTCGCGTTCCTTGACCTCGACGATGACGTCACGCGGAACCTCTCCGTTGGCGACCGGCTGGTCTTCCGTGGCGAGGCGCGCGGTTGCGGTGGAAAACAGACCTGTCTGTGCGAGACGCGAACGGAACTCGTCGAGCTTGGCAGGCGTCACGATCTCGTCCGGCTTCCACGGCTTCAGGTTCTCGATGAACTGCTGCCTGGTGTCGAGGAGGCCGCTGACGCTCAGCTTGCCGAACGAGGCGCGGAGGCCCGCGCGGACCTTGAACGTCAGTTCGACCGTGCTGGTGTCGGCATCAGCGAGGGCGTCGACGGGATCCTGCTTCGCATCCGGATAGCCGGCGTTGCGCAGGCGCGCAATCAGGGCGTTACCGGTGTCGATGACGGGCTTAGCACGCGCGGGGACGCCCGCGTCGATGACGGCAAGCAGCGACTCGAGTTCGATGCGCGTGGCATCGTCGGGCAGGGCGTCGAGATAGTCGATCTTGACGGAGGCGTAGGTGAACAACGGGCCGGCGGCGACGGTCACGCCACGTGTGAACGTATCGACCCCTTCGGCGTGCGGTTCGACCTCGGCCTGGTAATACCCTTCAGACTCGAGGAAGGTGGCGACAACCTGGGCGGCGCGCTCGGCCTGGCGGCGTGCTTCGAATAGGGACGAGGGGGCAGGCTCCTCGCGCTGGATCTGCTTCAGGTCGTCCTGCAGGGCGGTGGGGACGCCATCGATCGGGACACGGCCGGCCTCGCCATTCCCGTGTTGCGCGAATGCGGGCGTACCGAGCAGGCACAGGCCAAGGATCGCGCCCCAAAGGACACGTATGGCCCGACCCGGCTGTCGTCCGCCGAACGCCATTCACCCACTCATCGCCGTTGCCGGCGTTCACATAGATTGTCGCTGTGCACACGACAGGTTTTTCGTAGCAAGCACTGCGCCGCGGCGATCTCGTGGCGAGGCTGGATTCACCAAATGTAAGGTGGGCCGGACGCCAATCCTCAGGCCGCGGCGAAATAGCTGGCCAGGAGCCGGTAATATATCCGGCAAAGCGTTTCGATTTCGTCGACCGGAATGCACTCGTCGACCTTGTGCGCCATCTCGTTTCTTACGCCCAGTTCAGCCACGGGGCAGACGTCCTTGATGTAGCGCGCGTCCGAGGTTCCGCCACCGGTTGTTAAGGCAGGTTCACGACCGGTCTCCGCCTTCACGGCGCCGATGATGAGGTCGGTGAGCTTGCCGGGTTTTGTGTAGAACGCTTCGCCTGTGACGCGCTGCTCGAGGGTAAGACTGACGCCGTTCTGGGTAGTGCCGATCAGCTGCTCGATCCTGGCCATCAGGTCAGCGCCGGTGTGGTTGGGGTTGAAGCGGATGTTGAATTTCGCGGTGGCGATCGCTGGGATGACGTTGTGCGCCGGGTTACCCACGTCGATCGTGGTGATCTCAAGGTTCGAGGGTTGGAAGCCCGGGCTGCCATTGTCGAGCTTCATGCCGCGCAGTTTCTGTAGCGCATCGAGCAGCACGGGCATCGGGTTCGCGGACTTCTCCGGGTAGGCAGCGTGGCCCTGTTTGCCCACGGCTTTGATCACGGCGTTGAGCGAGCCGCGGCGGCCGTTCTTGACGATGTCGGCGATGACATCCTCGGAGGTGGGTTCGCCAACGATGCAGTGATCGATGGTCTCACCGTCCGCGATCACGGCGGGGAGAAGGCGTCGCGTGCCGTGGAGGCCGGGGCCTTCCTCATCGCCCGTGATCAGCAGGGAGATCGAGCCCGAGGGCGCGCCATGGTCCGCGAGGTAGCGCGCGCTGGCGCTGACGAAGGCGGCGATTGCGCCCTTCATGTCGGACGCGCCGCGGCCGTAAAGGACGCCGTTCCGGATCTCGGCGCCGAAGGGATCGACGGTCCAGGAGGCGGCGTCGCCCACGGGCACGACGTCCGTGTGGCCGGCGAAACAAAGATTAGGCGCCGCGCCGCCGAGCCGGGCCCAGAGATTGTCCACGCCCTCGAACGGATAGCGCTTGGTGCGGAAGCCGAGCGATTCCAGGGCGTCAGCCAGCACATCCTGCGCGCCATCGTGGCAGGGGTTTACCGTGGGCTGGCGGATCAGGGCCTGGGCCAGGGCGATGGGATCGTGGAGGAAATCGGTCATGGCGGGGGGTTTAGCCCGGCCCGGTAGTGCTGGGAAGCAAGGCTGTCCGATCTGTCATTTCCCCGGTCATACTTGCCCCGGGGCGTGTCCGACCGGTATGACCCGTAGTGAGACACGGCTGTGGAGAAGTCCCGGCCGGGATCGAGGAGAAGATGGGTCAGACTCCCACCTTCAACGACCGGTTCGCCCCGCGCGGCGCAGCGGCGAAGGACGGCCCCGGCAGGGACCGGTTCGCCGCCCATGCCGGACGCGCGGGCGTGGTCGACCATTTCGGCAATGTGAAATCCGCGATCCGGGGCGATGCATTCGCCGGAGGCGGGCGGGTCGCCAAGGCCGCGCCGGTCGACCGGTTCGGGACGAAGCCTGTCAGGGCCGCGAGCCCGGCGCCGTTTGAGGCAGCTGTCGCGCCGCCTCCGCCGCCGAAGCGAGCGGCGCTGCATGTGGTCGCCTCGCAGCCTGAGATCGCGGCGAGCGAGCCCATTGAAGTGAAATACCAGGACCTGAAGCGCGAGGAGGCGTGGCGCCGCAAGGCGGCGAGGACATCTTCGCTCGTGCTGGTGAGTGGGGCTGCGACCGCGGCCGATGTGATCGACGCGCCGCCGGCCCCGCCGGCTCCCGCGCCGAAAGCGGAAACACCGCCACCACCGCCCTTGCTCGCCGAGAAGATGCCGCCCCCGCGTTCGGGCGGAGGTGGAGGAGGCGGAGCTGGCAGCGATGAGCCGCCGCGCGAGCGCGGGTTCAACCAGGATGATTTCGTCGGCGTGATGCTGGGCGCTGCGGTCGTGATGTTGCTGCTGCTGTGGTTGCTGCGGGGCGGACAGCAGCAGGACAACCAGATCGTCGGCGTGCAGTCGGCGATGAACGAACCGATCGCTTTGCCTGCGGCTGCGCCGACACCAGCGCCGCTGCCGCCGCCTGATCCGTTCGGTGATCGGGCCGTGGACCTGACGCCCAAGGGGCCGATCCCGGAAGCTGCGCCGGAGACGTCGAAGGCAGTTGCGCCCGAGGCGGCGCCCGCTCCGGCGGCCGCGCCGGTTCCGGTGGGCGATCGCGCGATGCATGCGTGGTTCTGCACGGCGGGTTCGAAGCTGACGGTGGCTTCGCGCAAGGCGCTCGAGGGCGAGCTCGAGCAGTTCAGCGCGGCGTTTGCGGGCAAGGAACTGATCGTTCGCGGCTATGCCGACACGCGCGGAACGTCGGTTTACAATTCGGCGCTTGGCGGCCAGCGCGCGACGGTGGTGGCGGACTTCCTGCGGACAAAAGGCCTCAATGTGGTGGATGCGGCCGGGGTGGGCGAGCTCGACGGGCTCGATGACAACCAGAACTGCTCGAACCAGCGCCGGGTCGATGTGTTCGTGAAGGGCGGGCCGGGCGAGACGCCGAGCCGGGCATGCGCGCCGGAGCCCGATGTCGAAGACCTGGTGTGCGGCTAGGCGCGCGGGCGCGTTCCCGCCGGTGGGCGGGTTTCTGATTCTCAGTTGAGTGCGCCGGTTAGACGGGGGCGGGTGTGATCCTCCCCCGAGCGGGGGAGGATGGACGTGCGCAGGCGTTGGCGCGTGCACGGTCCAGGTGGGGGACGGTGTTGCGGTTTGCGCTGAAGATGAGGGCGGTCCCCCACCCGGTCAGCGATGACCGGTGTTCAGTGCGCGTTGCGCCTCCCCCGCTCGGGAGAGGAGAAAAGTCCCTGGGTTGCGCCGGCGTGTGGCTGGCGGTGGTGAGCACGCTCTCGTGGTGCGACGGGCGCATGGCTTTCGCCCATGCTACTCACCATGAGGGCTGAGGGGCAGTCGTGGTCGCTTGCGGCGACTGTCTCAGTTTCCCGTTGTTGAGTGTCGGTCTTCGCTTCGGGCAGGGCCTGAGGCGGCGCATCGCTGTGGCATTCAGTGGGAAGACGGCTGGGGTCCATCCGGAAAGAAGAGACGACGTTCAGCACAAGCTCGACGAGCACGCGCAGCATCGGTGTCAGTCAGCGCTGAGGAAGCGATGGGGAGCCTACCCCGTTTGCGCGTGTTCGTGCCTGTGTCATGGGTGCGATTGTGCGGCGGTCCGGACCCCGGCCAGTTCTGGGAAGCTCTATCCCACGATCTTTTCAGCTAGCCGTATGAAATCACTGGCGAAGATTTTCGGCCGTCCTACGAATTTGCAGCACCTCCATCCCACGGCCTGACTGCGTAGGGCGCATCTATATGCGCCATGGCGTGGCGCAAAGGTGCATCAAGATGCACGCTACGGTTTGGCTGTGACGGGTGCGGCTGCGAACTGGCTTCGTTCAATCCGCACGGAAGTAGATCGGGTTGCCCAGAAGGAGGAGTTTGCCGGAGGCGTCGCGGAGTTCGGGGCGGAGGTAGCCGGAGGCGGCCCCGTCATTCAGTGTAACGCTCGTCCGGGTAAGCAGGCGAGCCGGCGGGCGAGCAGATGGAGCGGCGGGGGACGGAGGCGTGATGGTGACGTTGTGAGTCACCAGCGTGAGCTTCGGATCACCGGGCATGGGAGAGTGAGCGACCGTGATCGTGGCGGATTGAGCGGACGCCAGAGCAAGCGTCTCGCCCATGACGGCGTAGGTTGAGCCGACAGACCCCTCCATGTCCAGCATGATGCCTGGCAGCCCCGCCACGTCTATGAAAGCGCGACCGGACTTCACGCCTTCGATGATCCCTTTGGTGCTGAGCTCGCTGGCGTAGACGACCGTGGTTGGCTTTCCGATGGGGGCTTGCTTCTCGCCGGCGCGGTCGGTGGCGTCGTGGTTGTCGCTGCCGCCGATGGCGGTGAGGCGGTAGCCCTGTTTCAGGAGATTGTCCCAGAAGCGGATGCCGGAGGTGGGGCCTTCGGCGCCGCCGGTGCGGAGCGTGGAGCCGTTGATCACTTCAATGGCGGTGACGCGGGACCAGTCCGTGTCCTTCGCCGTCCAGCCGCAGCCCATGCAGACTTCGCCGGAGGGCAGGGATGGATGGTTGATTGAGAGGATGGCGCCCTGTGCGTTGAGTTCGTCGAAGAGCTTGCCGAGCGTGGGGAGGCGGGGGGAGCCGAGCTGGAAGTCGACGAAGTCGGTGACGCCGATGGCGTTGGCGTGGCCGTAGAAGGTGGTGACTTCCATGCCGGGAATGAGGAGGGTGCGGGGGTATTTGCCCTGCACCAGCCGGGTGTCGTCCAGCTGCGAAATCGTGTTGTGGTCGGTGATGGCGGCGAAGTCGAGCCCGGCGTCGTGAGCGGCTTCGAGCGTTTCCATCACGGGACAGGGGCCGCGCTCGCCATTGTTGTTGCACGAGCCGTCGGAGTGGCCGGTGTGCATGTGGAAATCGCCACGGAACCAGCCGGCAGCCGCAGACGGGCGCTTGTCGGGGAAGGCGATACGGGTGTCGTCCCAAGAGCCGCGCTCGCGGCTGAACGTCACCTTCGCTTCGTAATGCGAGGTCTGGCCTTCGCGGATGTTGGGAATGCCGAGCACGAGCTTCCATTCGCCGGGCTGGATCTTGCCCAAGCGATAGGATGGCGTGGTCATGTATTCGCTGATGTGGATCTGGGACTTGTTGCCGCCGCTCCAGCCGCGTTGGCCCTGCGGGTCGCGCAGGCCGATGTCGATGACGGTGCGGTTGGTCTTGTCGTAAGTGAAGTCGATGTCGATCTGCCGCGTGCCCGGCGGGACCGTGAAGGGGATCTCCCGATAGGTCTGGTGATCGACGCGGGTGATGTCGCCGGAGAGGATGATCGGGGCGGACGCGGGCTCGGGGGCGGACGTACAGGCCGCGAGAGCGAGCGCTGCTGCGATGAGGATGTGCCGCATGAGTCTCTCTCCCGTGTCGCGGCACAGTAGGTGGGCTGCATGACAGAACCAACAGCCTCTCCGCCGTATCTCCCGCGAAGGCGGGGGTCTAGTGATTGAGGGGATTCGGGCGGCTTCGCCGGCTTTCCATTGCAAGCCTGGATCCCCGCCTTCGCCGGGAACGCGGACTTGAAAGTCCGCTTCCAGCTAGTCGCGGGGAGGCAGCGCCTCCCTCACCACGGCTTCAATCTTGAAACCATCGGGATCGAGGATGAAGCAGCCGTAGAAGCCGGCGGTGTAGTGGAGGCGGACGCCGGGAGCGCCTGCATCCGCGCCGCCATGGCGGAGGGCGGTTTCGTGGAAGGCGTGGACTTCGGCGCGGTCCTTCGCGCGGAAGCTGATGTGGAGGCCGAGGCCGGCGGCGGCCGAGCCGGGCTTGTGGGCGATGATCCAGAAGATGGGCGCGGCGGTCTCGGGCGGGCCGTAGCCGAGGCCGATGTCGTTCTGCTTGCGGCGAGCCATGCCGAGCGTAGCGAGGACGGCGTCGTAGAAGGCGGCGGACTTGTCGAAGTCGGCGACGGGGATCGAGATATGGTCGATGAAGGCGGGCATGGGGCGAGAATGTGCCTAAGCGCGGTGTCGGGCAACTGTTCGATTGGAGTAGCTGGGATGGTGAGCACGCGCTCGTGGTTCGAGGGACGCCGCGCTCTGCGCGGCTGCTCACCATGAGCGCTAAGGCGAGGCTGGTGGCCCTGTAGCGCTCATCCTGAGCAGCACGTGGAACACGTGCGTCCGTCGAAGGACAAGTGCGTACGCACGGATGCTGCAGAAAAACGCCGCCCCGTTTCCGGAGCGGCGTTTGTACTCACTCGCTGCTGTGCGGCGACTGCCGGGCAGGCGCCCGGCGGTCCCGGATTACCAGCCGCACTGCTGGCCCTTGTTCTGTTCCTTCAGCCACGTCTGGAGCGGAGCGAAGTAGGAGACGAGGGCGGAGCCGTCGATCTCGCGCGTGCCGGTGAAGGCTTCGAGCGCGTCGGGCCAGGGCTTGCTGGCGCCCATTTCGAGCATCTTCGCGAACTTCGCGCCGACGTCCTTGTTGCCGTAGATCGAGCAGCGGTGCAGCGGACCCGTCCAGCCGGCCTGTTCGCAGGCGGCCTTCTGGAACTGGAACTGCAGGATGAACGACAGGAAGTAGCGCAGATACGGCGTGTTGCCCGGGATGTGGAATTTGGCGCCGGGGTCGAAGGCGTCGGCCGGACGCGGGCCCGGGGCCACAATGCCCTGGTATTGCTTGCCGAGGTCCCACCAGGCCTGGTTGTACTGCTCAGGCGTGGTCTGGCCGCGGAAGACCTGCCAGCGCCATTTGTCGACCTTCAGCGCGAAGGGCAGGAAGGCGACCTTCTCGAGCGCGCGGTCCATCAGGAGGCCGGTGTCGGCGTCGGCCGACGGGACTTTCGTGATGAGGCCGAGCTGCTTGAGATATTCCGGCGTGACGGAAAGGGCGATGAAGTCGCCGATCGCTTCGTGGAAGCCGTCATTCGCGCCGTTCTTGAACAGGAAGTCCTGGTTCTTGTAGGCGCGCTGGTAGAAGTTGTGGCCGAGTTCGTGGTGAACGGTGGAGAAGTCCTCCGCGTTCACCTGCGTGCACATCTTGATGCGGATGTCGTCGAGGTTGTCGATGTCCCAGGCCGAGGCGTGGCAGACGACTTCGCGGTCACGCGGGCGCGTGATGAGCGAGCGCTGCCAGAAGGTTTCCGGCAGAGGCGGCAGGCCGAGCGAGGTGTAGAAGCCCTCGCCGGTCTTCACCATCTTGATGGGGTCGAACTTCTTGGCGACGAGGACGTCGCTGAGATTGTAGCCGGGGTTCGAGGCCTCGGGGGCGACGATATCGTAGATGTTGCCCCAGTCCTGCGCCCACATGTTGCCAAGAAGGTCGGCGCGGATCGGGCCGGTTTTCGGTTGGACAGCATCGCCGTATTTGGCGTTGAGCTTGGCGCGGGTGTAGCAGTGCAGGTCGTCGTAGAGCGGCTTCACCTGACCCCACAGCTTCTCGACCGTGGCTTCCATGTCCTTCGAGGGCATGTCGTAGTTGGCGAGCCACATGTCGGCGATGTCGGAGAAGCCGAGTTCCTTGGCGCCCTTGTTGCCGATCTCGACCATGCGGGCGTATTCGGCCTTCATCGGCGGGGAGATGGTGTGCCAGCCTTCCCAGGCCTGCTGCAGCTTCTTCGGGTCGCGCGACTTGGCGATGATCTCGGAGAGCTCTTCGAGGTTCAGCTCCTTGCCATCGATCGTGAACTTGCCCTTGCCGTAGGTGGACTGGAGATCGGTGGTGATCTTCGCGAGTTCGTCGGCGACGGCCTTCTGCTCTTCCGGCGTGCCGGAGGAGGGCGAGGGCATCACGATGCCGGCGCGGAGGATGGTCATCTTGCGCTGCTGGTCGGGCGTGAGCTTTGCGTCGGCGTAGTCCTTGGTCGCGTTGGCGAGGCGGACCTGCAGCATCGTGCCTTCCGAACCGGCGCGGGCGTTGAGCCAGTCGGTGTCGTCGGTGATGAAGTTGGCGTTCACCCAGGCGACGCGCGCGGCGTAGTCGGAGAAGTCGGAGAGTTCCTTTTCGGCGTTGGCGAGGAAGGTCGCGGCGTCCGGCTTGGCTTTCGCATCGCTTCCTGCGCCGCCGCATGCCGATAGCAGCAGCGTGCCGATAGCCGCCCCGCACAGCAGTAACTGTCTCATGTCACCCGTCCTGTCTGGAATATTGGCCCCTCATGGGATCGGCGCGGAGACTATTGCGCCCGCGATCCGGGTCAACCGGGGGAATTCGCTGCGCCGCAAAAGGAAACCGCCCCGGAAGTTGAGTTCCGGGGCGGCTCGCTTGTCGGATCAGGTGAAGCTTACTGCTTGCCGTTGGCCGTGGAGGCCGGGGTGGCGATCGGGGTGGACCTGGTCGGGTTGCCGCCGAGCGCCGTGTGCAGGGTGATCCACTGCTCGAGGCGGGCGCGGCGGTTGGCGATCAGCGCGCTCTCGGCGTTCTCGGCGCTGGTGCGCACGGTGAACAGGTTGAGCAGGCTTTCTGAACCTTCCTGGTATTTCAGTTCGCCGAGGCGGAGCACTTCCTGCGCAGCGTTCGACGCCTTCTGCAGCGCCACGTTGCGCGAGCCCAGCGTGTTGAACTGGTCGAGCGAGCCGACGATGTCGCCATAGGCGTTGATGATGGTCTGGCCGTAGCGCTCCAGCGCGGCGCGCTGTTGCGAGTTGGCTGTCTTGACGCGGGCATCGACCGCGCCGCCGTCGAAGATCACCTGCGCGAGCGAGGCGCCGATCGAGAAGGCGAGGTCGTCAAAGTCGAACAGCCCGTCAGTCGTGTTGAGCGTAGCATTCTGCAGGCCGAGCGACAGGCTGGCGTCGAGGTTCGGCCACGGCGCCATTTCCGCGATGCGAGTGTTGGCGAAGGTCTGGATCATGTTCAGCTCGGCCGCGACCACGTCGGGGCGCGAACGGATGGTGAGTTCCGGCAGGCCGAGCGGCGGTGCGATCGGCGGCTCCGGCAGCGTGCCCTGGATAGCGAGCTTGTTTTGCGGGAAGCGGCCAAGCGCGAGTTCGAGCGCGCGGACGGCGGAGCGGACCGAGGCCTCGGACGCGATCACCGCATCTTCGGCCTGGGCAAGGTTCGATTCACCGAGCACCAGTTCGTCGCGGGCGATCGAGCCGGCATCGAAGCGGGTCTGCGTGATGCGGAAGGTCTGGCGCTGGCGCTCGATCGACTTTCGGTCGAGGTCGAGCTGGAGTTGCTGTTCGATTACCGCGAAGTAGGCGCGGGCGACGCTGGCTGCGATCTGGCGGCGGGTCTGTTCGTAGGTCGCCTCCGTCGAGCGCAGGCCGGCGGCCGACGCCTGGATCGAGGCGTTGAGGTCGCCCATGATGTCGACGTTGTAGGTGGCGCCGAATGCGAAGGAGTAGACCTTGTTGTCTGTGTTGATGTTGTCGGCATCAGATGTCGACGTGACGCCGGCCGATGCGTTCACTTTCGGGAACAGGCCCGAGCGCGTCGACTGCAGCGCCAATTCGGACTGGCGCACGCTTTCGATGGCGGCGCGGAGGGTGCGGTTGTTCTCGAGCGCTTCCTGCACGTAGGCGACAAGTTGCGCATCGCCGAACACCGAGTAGTCAGCGATGATCGCGGAGGCGTCGCCCGTCATCGGGGCGACGGTCCAGTCGTTCGGCATGCCGGCGCGTTTGGCCGCCATGGCGTCGAACGCCGGTTCTGCGATGGGGAGGTGACCGCACGCCGAAGCGAGGACGGCCAGGGCGCCCGCGGACACGCCACGGGTCATGTTGTTTTTAATCATATCTGAGCGCCTGGATTGGATCTAATTGAGCTGCCCTGCGGGCGGGGAAGAAGCCAAAGATAAGACCGACTGAGGCGGCTGCACCCAGCGCGGTCGCAATGATGATGGGGGAGACCACCATCGGGGCTTTTGAGACCTCGGCGTAACCCCACACGCCTATCCATCCGATCGCCATGCCGATGAGTCCGCCCAGGGTGCAGAGGGCAATGGCTTCGAACAGGAACTGGAGAAGAATGTCGCCGCCGCGCGCGCCGATGGCCATGCGCAGGCCGATCTCGCGTGTACGTTCTGTGACGGAAACAAGCATGATGTTCATCACGCCGACGCCGCCGACGATCAGCGAAACCGCAGCGGTAAAGGCAAGGAGCGTGCTCATTGTTTCGGCCACTGCTGCACGCTGCTTTATCATGTCGGCAAAGTTAATAACCATGAAATTGTCTTGCTGGCCGGGCTCCACACGACGGCGCTCTCGCATCAGCGTAGTCACTTCATCCTGCGCTTGTGTGACATCATACCCCTCCTGAACGAGGACCTGTATGCGATTCACGTGACGGGAGACCCAGCGGTTGCCGCCCGTTATCCGGTTCCTAACCATACTTAACGGGCCGATAATTGTGTCGTCGCGGTCCATCCCCATGCCGCCGCCGCCCGACTGGCCCTTGGATTCGAGGATGCCGATGATCTCCACGGGCACGCTGTTGATGCGGATCCGCTGACCGAGGGCGCCGCCGCGGGGGAAGAGATTGTCCGCCGTGGTCTTTCCGAGCACCACGACAGCCGCGCCGCCCTGGGCTTCCTGCTGGGTGAATTCGCGGCCTTCGACCGTCTTCCAGTTGTTGACCGTGAAGTAGGAGGCCGTGCCGCCCTGAATCTGGGTTGCCCAGTTGGCCTCTTCCGAAACAGCATTGACCTGGCCAGTGACGACGCCGGTTGCCGCATCGACGAAGGGCAGGGATTCCATCGCCGTCACGTCCGACTCCGCGAAGGGGCGGCCCGAAGCCGCGCCCTGATTGCGGCCGCCGCGGTTCATGTTCCCGGGTTGCAGGGTGAGCACGTTGGTGCCGACCGAATTGATCTGCTTCTCGATCGTGACCTTCGCGCCTTCGCCGATCGACATCATGACCATCACCGAGGCGACGCCAATGATGATGCCGAGCATGGTGAGGAGCGAACGCAGCGGGTTCGAGAACAACGCCTCGGTCGCGGATTGTGTGGCAACGCCATACTTCATGGATCAGCCTCCGCTGGCGCGTTTCAGTTCGGGGTGGGCGCTGTCTGACTCTATGCGGCCGTCGCGGAAATGGATCTGCCGCTTGGCGTATTCGGCGACCTCGTTCTCGTGCGTGATGACGACGACGGTGATGCCCTGCCGATTGAGATCCTGCATCAGATGCATGATCTCGACGGTGGTCTTGGTGTCGAGCGCGCCAGTCGGCTCGTCGGCGAGCAGGATGCGCGGACGGTTAGAGAGCGCGCGGGCTATGGCGACGCGCTGCTGCTGACCGCCGGAGAGCTGCATGGGACGGTGGTCCATGCGCGCGCCAAGGCCGACAAGTTCGAGGCATTCCTTCGCGCGGGCGTCGATGTCGCCGACATCCTTGCGGGCGTAGCGGAGGGGGAGGCGGACATTCTGGAACGCGTCCTGCCGGGCAAGCAGATTGAATTGCTGGAACACGAAACCAAGCGTCTCGTTTCGCAGATCGGCAAGGTCGTCCCGGCTCATTTCGGACAGGGCCCTGCCATTGATCCACATCTCGCCCGATGTGGGGCGGTCGAGGGCGCCGATCAAGTTCATGAGGGACGATTTGCCAGAGCCGGACGGGCCCATGATGGCGACGAATTCACCCTGATGGATGTCGAGGCTCACGCCGTCGAGGGCGCGGACTTCCTGGTCTCCCATCCTGTAGATCTTCGTCAGATCACGGCAGGAGATGATCGGCTTTTCGTTCGTCATGTCGCTCCGGTCCGGGCTCAGGGCTTCTGCCCGCCCTTGTCGTTCGAGGCGGCCCGGATGACGAACTTGTCGCCCTCGTTGGCGCCCCGGATGACCTGGACGTTCGAGCCGTCTGACAGGCCGATGGTGAGCTGGTGGCGCTCGAGTTTGCCCTTGTCGTTGACCTTGTAGACGGTCACGCGCTTCTGGGACTGCATCTCGAGGCGGGCCTTGGAGACGGCGGCGTATTCCGCCTCGCTGAGATTGCGGCGGAAGACGGCGTCCTGCGTCTGCTGCATCTTGGCCATGCGCTCGGAGCGCTGCTGCTGCTGGATGATGCTCTGCGGCGGGCCGAAGCCGCCGCCGCCGATGACGGCAACGCCGCCCTGCGGCTGCGCCCCTGGAGGCGGGCCCATCGAGGCCATCACCTTCTGCATCTCGGCCTGCAGTTCGCCTTCGATCTTCATGGCGCGCGCCTCATCGACGCCGGCATTCTTCAGCATCTCGGCGAACATGGCCTGCGGTCCGCCGGGGCCGCCGCGCTGTCCACCGCCGCCTGGAGGACCGCCGGCGCCGAACGTCATTGTCTGACCGCCGCCGGGAGCGCCACCAGGACCGCCGGGGCCGCCCTGTCCGTTGCGCTGCTGTTCCTCGCGCATCGCATCCGCGATCTCCTTCGGCGGCTGGAAACGTGTGACGTCGTAAGGCAGGCGCAGAACGTCGGCGACGCGGTCGGCGGTGATCTCGACGTTGGCGGTCATGCCGGGGAGGAGCTTGCCGTTCGGGTTGCGCGCGTTGACCACCACTGTGTAGGTAACGACGTTGGCCTGCTCGGCGCCGAGTTGGCGCACCTGCACGACCGAGCCGGTGAAGCGTTCGCCGGGGAAGGCGTCAACGGTGAAGACGACGGGATCATCATTGTCGATGCCGCCGATGTCGGATTCGACGACGGCAGCCTCGATCTCGATCTGGGAGAGGTCGGCGGCGACGGTGAAGAATTTCGCGACGGTCTGCGCCGACTGGACGGTCTGGCCGACTTCGACCTGGCGGCTGAGGATGACGCCGTCGATGGGTGAGCGGATCTTGGTGCGCTCGAGACGCGTGCGGGCGTCCTGCGCGGCGGCGCGGGAGGTCTCAAGGCCGGCGATGGCGGACTTGAGCGAGACCTGGTCGGACTGCAGCTGGAGCTGCGCGTTCTTGTAGGCCTGCTCGGCCTGTTCCATCGCCTGGGTCGACGTGGCGCCCTGGGCGTAGAGGGTCTTGGTGCGCTCGTAGGCCTTGGTCTGGACGTCGAGCGCGACTTTCGAGCGGTCGATCGAGGCCTGGCTGTTGTCGACGGAGGCTTCGGACTGGCGCAGGCGCGCGACGTTCTGGTCGAGCGTGTTCTGGAAGGTCTCGGGGTCGACCTGGGCGAGGACCTGATCCTTCTTCACGCGGTCGTTGAAGTCGACATAGATCGCGGTGATCTTGCCGGAGACTTCGGAGCCGACATCGACCTTCTCGCGCGGCTGGATCGTTCCGGAGGCGGAGATGACGCGGGCGACATCGCCCTTGCCGACAGCTACGGTCTCCCAGGCGTAGTCGCCGGCCGCGGCCGTTCCGCCGCCGCCGAACGCGATAGCGGCCGCGGCGATGCCGACAATCGCGGCGCCAGCGATCCCAACCAGGACTTTCTTGTTCATCACACGCTTTCCGTTCGTCCGGTGGCCGGGACTGCAACCCCAATGGCGTTTCATACGCGAATATAAATGAACAGAGGGGGCTAATCCGTCTCTGTCTCACGGAAAATTCAGACCGGTAACAAGCTGTCGCAAGTCCCTGGAGGGCCATTAAACAAGGGGAATTCGCGTGTCGGAACGCCGCGTTTGACGGACTCCCGCCCCGGGCGATAATGCCAGTCGCCGGGGGAGGCGTTGGCCCTACGGAAGTTGCGGGCGTTGTCATGCTGGTGCTCAGGTCAGGCTGGACGGCTCCATGCTGGAACTGAGGGATGTCAGCCGCAGCGCCGGCCGGGAGACGCTGCTCATCCATGTCAGCCTGACATTCACGCGCGAGGCGCCTACGGCGGTGCTCGGGCTTTCCGGGGCGGGGCGCGAGGCCTTGCTGCGCCTGCTGGCGGGGGCGGACAAGCCGCAGGCCGGCTTCGTGAAGCTGGACGGCAAGGACATCGGTCAGATGCGCAAGGAGAAGGGTCTGATCGTGCGGGTGAGCGCGCACGGCTTTCCGAGATCGGGACAAAGGGTTTCAAAGCTGATCGGAGCCGAGGCGGCGGCGCGCGTGCGGCTGGCGGGACGAATGGACGCCAGCGTCAGCGAGCTTGATCTGGATCAGCGTCTACGGCTTGCGATTGCGCGGGCGCGGGCGGAGCGGCCGGAAGTGATGCTGCTGGATGCCCTGGGCACGGGGCTAGAGCGCGATGTGCGCGACAGGTTTGTTGCGGATCTTCGAACGATGCTGGCGGATACCGGCGCTGTCGTGGTGCTGGTGACGGACAGTGCGGACGCGGCGCTGGGGCTGGGCGGCAAGGTGGCGGTGCTGAGCAATGGCAGAGTGATCCAGCATGGCAACGCGACTGACGTTTTCGCGCATCCGGCCAATCTGACGGCGGCTCTGGCGACATCGTTCCCGGTGCTGAACAAGTTGCCGATGAAGTTGCACGAGGGGCGAGGCGTGCTGGCGGACGGGTCGCGGTTTGCTCTGCCCGAGGGGCTGGCCATGCCGGCGGAGGGGGCGTGCACGTTGGCCTTCCGGCCGGATGACACGACGCTGGAGCGCGCAGGCGCCGCCTGCCTGCGTTTCGTGGTGCGGGCGGCGGGCGAGGAAAGCCTGGGCGGGCGCAGGTTTATGCGGGTGACGTTTGCAGGCGAGACATGGTTGGCCCCACAGTTCGCGGCCAATATTCCGCCGCCGGGGGCCGTGCTCAACGCCTTCATCGACCGCAGCAAGCTGATGGCGTTTGATGCTGCGGGCGAAGCCGTCGGCTAGCAGGATCGCATGGGGTGGCGTAGTCTGGCGGCATGCCGCCGGCAGTGCGGCCGGGGCAGGACATCTCCAATGAAACTGACACGACGTTCGCTGGGCCTCGCCGGAATCGGAATGTTCCTGACACCGGTGTCTATGGCAGCGCCGATGCGCAGGGATCCGGCTGTTTCGGTCAGGAGCGGCAAGCTGCGGGGCAGGGCGCGAGGCGAGGTCGCGGAGTTTCTCGGCATTCCCTTCGGCGCGGACACGCGGCCTGCGCGCTTCGAGGCGCCGAAGGCGTCGGCTGCGTGGAAGGGGACGCGCGATGCGCTTGCCTATGGGCCGGCGTGCTTTCAGGGATCGGGCAGCGAGACACAGAGTGAGGACTGTCTCGTGCTCAATGTGTGGACGCCGACGCTGGATGCTTCGGCGAAGAAGCCTGTGCTCGTCTACATTCATGGCGGCGGGTATTCGGGCGGATCGGGATCGGCGCCGGTGACCGATGGCGCGCAGCTGGCGCGGCGCGGCGATTGCGTGGTGCTGACGCTGAACCACCGGCTCAACGTGTTCGGACATCTTTTCCTGTCGCATCTCGTGCGCGACAAGCGCTATGCCGCGAGCGGGAATGCGGGGTTGCTTGATCTCGTGCTCGCGCTGGAATGGGTGCGCGACAACATCGCGGCGTTCGGCGGCGACAGGGATTGCGTGACGCTATTCGGGCAGTCGGGCGGCGGCGGCAAGATCGCATGCCTGATGGCGATGCCGGCGGCGAGGGGGCTGTTCCATCGCGCCTGGACGATGAGCGGGCAGCAGGTCACGGCGCAGGGACCGAAGGGCGCGAGCGCGCGGGCGCAGGCAGTGGCGGATCATCTCAATCTTTCGCCGGGCAAGCTGGCGGAGATTGATCCACAGCGTTTGCTGGCGGGGCTCGCGGCGCGTGATCCATCGATCGTCGGGTCGCGCGTCTATTGGGGTCCGGTGCTGGATGGCGGGTCGCTGCCGGCGCATCCGTTCTGGCCCGAGGCGCCTAAGCTGTCGTCGTCCATTCCGATGGTGATGGGGAACACGCGCGAGGAGACGGGCTCGTTGATCGCCATGGGCGATGCGTCCGTCTTCGCGCTGACATGGGACACGCTGCCGGCGCGTCTGGAACGCGACATGGTGACGGATATCGAGGTTGCGAGCGTGATCCGCACCTATCGGGAGCTATTTCCGGACATCACGCCGCCGCAGCTGTTCATCAAGGCGACAACGGCTGGGCGCAGCTGGCGTGCTCAGGTGATCGAGGCGGAGGCGAGAGCCAAAGAGCAGGGCCCCACCTGGGTCTATCAACTCAATTTCGCCAGTCCGCGCGATGGCGGCCGCTATGGCGCACACCACACGCTCGACATTCCGCTGGTGTTCGCGAACACGGCAAAGGCGGAAGCTGAAACGGGGGATGGAGCTGAGGCGCGGGCGGTGTCGGCCATGATGAGTGATGCGCTGCTGCGCTTTGCGCGCAGCGGCGATCCATCGGGGGGCAGTCTTGGCGCGTGGCCGCGTTACGAGCTCAGCAAGCGCGCGACGATGACGATCGACGTCGATAGCCGCGTGGAGAACGATCCGCGGAAGGCCGAACGCGAGCTGTTCGCGAACGCGCCGTATATCCAGCCGGGGACTTACTGAGGGCGTGCTCGCTAACGTTTGACGTCCAGTCCGCCGCCCCTCATGAGGGCGCGGATGTCTGCAGCGGAGGCGTGGCTGGCGTCGCCCACCTGGCCGTGTTTCGCCGCGGCTGAATGCAGGGCGAAGGCGAGGGTTTCGGCTTCCTTCATGCCAGTGAGATGGCCGTACAGGAAGCCGGCGGCGAAGGCGTCGCCGCCCCCGATCCGGTCAACCACGCCGGGGAGGTCGATCGGCTCGCACCGGCTCTCGCCGGTGCGCGTGAACAGTGTGGCGCCGAGCGAGTAGTCGTTGACGCCATGCGTCTTGCGGATGGTGGCGGCGATCATCTGCAAGCGCGGGAAGGCGCTGAAGGCGGCCCTGGCTGCTTGTTGCCTGTCGCCGGCGTCGCGGTCGAGGATCAGTGCGATGTCACGTTCGTCGATGAGGGCGAGCGCGGCGTGCTCGAGCAACTGTTTCAGGATCGCCTGGCCGGTTTCGCCGCGCGCTTCCCAGAGTTTGGAGCGGTAATTGCCGTCGAAGCACACCTTGACGCCGTTCGCGACAGCGGTTTTCACAGCGGCGAGCGCTGCTTCGCCCGCACTGGCGCTGACGGCGGGCGTGATGCCGGAGACATGCAGCCAGCCAGCGCCTTTCAGCGCGGCATTCCAGTCGATGCTGTTTGAAGCAGCGTTGGCGAAGGCTGATCCTGCGCGATCGTAGACAATATCCGCCGCGCGCAGAACGGCGCCGGGCGTCAGCCAGTAGAGGCCCATGCGGCCGGGCGTGAACGTCACATGCTCAATGCTGACGCCGTGGCGGCGCAGTTCGTCACGCGCAGCGAGGCCAAGCGGATTGCCCGGCAGGATAGTCGCCATCGCTGCTTCGCCGCCGAGGCGCGAGAAGCCGATGGCGACGTTGGCTTCGGCGCCGCCGACATGGGCGGAGAGTTGCGGCGTCTGCAGCAGGCGTTCGCCGGCGGGCGCCGTAAGGCGGACCAGCATTTCACCGAAGCAGACGAGGCGCGTGCCCATGTGCCTTGCCTATCGCGCCAGCCATCCGCCGTCGACGGGGATGATCGTGCCGTGGACATAGTCGGAAGCGGAGGAGGCGAGGAAGACGGCTGCGCCGCCGATATCGCCGGGTTCGCCCCAGCGGCCTGCCGGGATGCGCGCGAGAATGTCGCGCGAGCGCGTCTCGTCTTTCCGAAGCGCCTCGGTGTTGTTGGTGACGAAGTAGCCGGGCGCGATGGCATTGACGTTGATGCCTTTCGCCGCCCACTCATTCGCCATCAGCTTGGTGATGCCGGCGAGGCCGGATTTCGCCGCCGTGTAGCTCGGTACGCGGATGCCGCCCTGGAATGACAGGAGCGAGGCGATCTGGATGATCTTGGCTTTCTGGTTGTTCGCGAGGGCGTGCTTCGCGAAGGCCTGGCTGAGAAAGAAGACGGACTTGAGGTTCACGTCCATCACCGCGTCCCAGTCTTCCTCGGTGAAGTCGACGGCGTCGGCGCGGCGGATCGTGCCGGCATTGTTGATGAGGATGTCGGCGCGGCCGAAGGCCTTGAGTGTGGCGGGGATGACCCCAGAGATGGGCTTGGTCGAGCCAAGATCGGCGCTGATGTGAAGGAAGCGGCGGCCTGCTGCTTTTACCTTCGCCTCGGTCTCGGTCGGCGCCGTGCGGCCAACAGCGGCGATGTCCGCGCCTGCTTGCGCCAGCGCGATCGCGATGCCTTGCCCGATGCCGGTGTTGGCGCCGGTGACGATGGCGACCTTGCCTGAAAGATCGAAGGGCGAGTTCATTTCAGCTGGCAGATATCAAGCTGGTTCATGTCGGTATAGTCGAGGTTCTCCCCGCCCATCGCCCAGATGAAGGTGTAGGCGGCGGTGCCCGCGCCCATGTGGATCGACCAGGGCGGCGACATCACCGCCTCGTCGTTCGCCATCACGATGGATCGTGAATTGTCCGGCTCGCCCATGAAGTGGAAGACGCGGTCGTTCTGACCCATGCCGAAGTAGAAATACACTTCCGAGCGGCGGTCATGCAGGTGCGGCGGCATGGTGTTCCACACCGATCCTTTCTTCAGCATCGTCATGCCGAGGAGCAGCTGGCACGATTTGACTGTGGCGGGGACGACCATCTGGTAGATTGTGCGCTCGTTCGATTGCTCCGGCGATCCGCGCTCAAGCGGTACAGCCTTGTCGATCGAGATCTTGGCGAGTTCGTAGCGTGCGTGCGCCGGCGTCGAGACGAGATAGAATTTTGCAGGCTTTGCCGCATCGGCGGATTTGAATTCCACCTTGGCCGAGCCCATCGGGATGTAGAGACCGTCACGCGGGTTCATCGTGTGGGCTGCGCCATCGACGATGATCGCGCCCGCGCCTTCGCCGACATTGATCGCGCCAAGCTCTCGGCGCTCAAGGAAGGGCTTGCCCCTCGCCGAGGCGGGTTCGGTCTGCGCCGGCAGTTCAACCGTCGCTTTCACCGGGGCTACGCCGCCGATCACCATGCGCTCGTTGTGCGAGTAATTGAGCGAGACCGCATCGGGCTTGAACAGGCCGCCGATCAGATAGCGCGCACGGAGATCGTCGTTGGACGCATCCTCCATCATGTCGGGATGGGTTGCGTGGTAGGTTTTCTCGAACATTCGGGCCTCCGCCGGCCGATTTTTGGACACCGGTGTCATAAGCCCGCCAAACGGCCTCCCGGTCAAGCCCGGGATTAGGCCCGTGCGGGGCCGCTTGAGCCGCGGACAACCAGCTTGGGATGCACCTCTCCGGCGGTTTCCTCGGCCGGCGGCTCGCCAATCAAGCTGGCGCCCAGGAGACGGGTGGAGGCCATGCGGCCCATGAGACGGATCGGCAGGACCACCGTGGTGAGAGCGGGCCAGAGGCGGGAGGCCAGCGGGCTGTCGTCGAAACCGACAACGGAGACGTGCTTGCCGATCTCGCGGCCGGCTTCGCGCACGGCCTGGCAGACGCCGGCGGCCATCTCGTCATTGCCGCAGAAGATGGCGGTGGGCGGGGCGTCCAGCTCCATCAGCTTGCGTCCAGCCTCGACGCCGGACTGGAAGGTGTAGGCCGCCTTGATGTCGAGATCGCGCTCGAGCTTCAGCTTGTGCGCCTTGAGGCCTTTCACGAAGCCAGCGCGGCGCTCGTGCGCGGAGCGGAAGGTGTCGGGGCCGGAAACGTGGGCGATGCGCGTATGGCCGAGTTCGGCGAGATGGATCGCCGCCTGTTCGGCGCCTTCGGCGTCGTGGGTGACGATGCAGTGTTCTGCGTCATCCAGCGGCACGGAGGCGATGCGCACATAGGGACAGTCGAATTCCTTGAGCACTTTCACGAGCTCGTCGTCTTCCGAGACGGACGGCGGCAGCACGACGCCGGCGAGCTTTTGGCGTTCGACGAAACTGCGCACGTTGAGCAGGAAATCCGGCGCCTGGCGGCGGCAGGGGTGGACGAGAAGCTCGAAGCCGGAGCCGCGGATCACGTCGAGAATGCCCTGCTGCATGTCGATGACGTATTGCGGGTTGGGCTGATCGTAGATCAGGCCCACGAGGAAGGAGCGCTTGGAGGCAAGGCCGCGCGCCATCGGATCGGGCGTGTATCCCAGTTCCTTGATCAGCGCCTCGACGCGCTCGCGCGTCTTCTCCTTCACGAAGGGCGACTTGTTGATGATGCGCGAGACGGTCTTCTTCGAGACGCGCGCAAGCCGGGCCACATCGTTGATCGTGGGCCGGCGACCTTCGAACTTCGGCGCTTCGGCCTTCACACGGCGTGGCTTGCGGGTCATGTCTCCTGATGCGCGCGCAAGACATTGTCAGTCAAGCGAATACGCCAATATTGTCTCGTGAAATGTCCCGCTGTTCGGGTGATTGATCGAAGTCTTGACACCGGTGTCATATGAGGCGAGGTTTGGATGAGCGGAAAGCGAGCTTGCATGATGAAGCTGACTCGCAGAACCCTTTTCCTGAGTGTTTCAGCCCTTGCGCTCGCGGGATGCGAAACTGCCCTGCCGGGGCCGCGCAGGGAGGGCGAGATCTCGTCCTCCGGGCTCGACTGGACGCAGCTCAGATGGCGGCGGGGGATCGAGAACCAGCGGCGCGCCGACAAGGGCGAGGGGACATTCCTCAATCCGATCCTGTCGGGTGACCATCCTGACCCGACCATCATTCGCGATGGCGACGTCTGGTACATGACGTTCTCGACCTTCGAGTCCTATCCGGGGCTCGTCATCTGGAAGTCGCCGGATCTCGTGAACTGGACTCCGGTCACGGCCGCGCTGAGGACGAACATCGGTTCGGTTTGGGCGCCGGAGCTCGTGAAGCATCAGGGGCGCTATTACCTCTACATTCCCGCGCGTTTTCCGGACCGCCGCTCGATCTACGTCATCCACGCCGAACACATCGAAGGGCCGTGGAGCGAGCCCATCGATCTCAACCTGCCGAGGCATATCGATCCCGGTCATGCCGTGGGCGAGGACGGCAAGCGGTATCTTTTCCTCTCCGGCGGCGATCGCATTGCGCTGAGCGACGACGGGCTTTGGACCGTTGGCGAAGTCACGCACGTCTACGATCCGTGGAAATATCCGGATGACTGGGTGGTCGAGGGCTTCGCGCCCGAGGGACCGAAAGTCATGCGGCGCGGCGAGTGGTTCTATCTGATTACCGCCGTTGGCGGTACGGCTGGGCCGCCGACCGGACACATGGTGATCGCGGCGCGGTCGAAGTCAATTCATGGGCCGTGGAAGGATGCGCCGAACAATCCGATCGTGCGGACATGGTCGGCGCGCGAGAAGTGGTGGTCGCGCGGACATGCCACGCTGGTTGAGGGGCCGGGCGGTAGCTGGTGGATGGTCTATCACGGCTACGAGAACGGCTTCTGGACGCTCGGGCGGCAGACTTTGCTCGATCCGGTGAACTGGACGGGGGATGGTTGGTTCGAGGCGAAGGGTGGTGACCTTTCGAAGCCGATAGGCAAGCCGGTCAGCATCGCCGGCGCATCGCATGGCATGGCGCTGTCGGATGATTTCACGACAGACCGTATCGGCCTCCAGTGGGCTTTCCATGCGCCGGGGCCGAACGAACCTGCGCGGCGGATCTGGTCGCCGGGCCTCCTGCGCCTCAAGGGGTCAGGCGCGACGCCAACAGACAGCCGCCCGCTGACTTTCATCTGCGGCGACCTCGCCTATGAAGTCACGGCCGACATCGAGATTGATGAAGACGCAGAAGCCGGCGTGCTGTTGTTCTATTCGCCGAAGCTTTACTGCGGGCTCGGTTTCAATGCGCGTGGGCTGGTGATGCATCGCGTGGCCACGCAGAGGAACGCGGCGGCTCCGGCAGACTTTGGGCGACGCATGGAAATCCGCGTGGTCAACGATCGCCATATCGTGACGATGTATACGCGCACGCCGGGAGGTGCGTGGACGCGCTATGGCGTGCGGATCGAGGTCTCCGGCTACAACCACAACACGGCGTGGGATTTTCTGAGCCTGCGCCCCGCGATCTATTGCGCCGGGCAGGGCGAGGCGCGTATCCGCAACGTGACCTACCGGGCGCTCTAGCTAGTTGTTGTTCGCGTATGGATCCGGTCCCCCTTCAGCGATCCAGCGGTCGATGCGCGCGGTGAGAACCGGCAACGGAACGGAGCCGAGCTGCAGCACGGTGTCGTGAAAGAAGCGGATGTCGAACTTTGCCCCGAGCGCGGCTTCGGCTTTCTTCCGCGCTTCGACGATCGCCATCTCGCCAAGATAATAGCTCAGCGCCTGGCCCGGCCAGGAGATGTAGCGGTCGACCTCGGTGGTGATCTCATGCTCGGCGAGGGCCGTGTTGTCCTTGAAGAAGGCGAGCGCCTGTTCGCGCGTCCAGCCCTTGGCGTGAATGCCCGTGTCGACCACCAGACGCGCCGCGCGCCACATCTGGTAGCTCAGCATGCCGAACTTTTCGTAGGGCGTTTCGTACATGCCCATCTCGACGCCAAGCAGCTCGCAATAGAGCGCCCACCCTTCGCCGAAGGCTGAGATGTAGGTCTTGCGGCGGAATTCCGGCATATCCTGTTCGTCGGCCAGCGGCATCTGGAAGGCGTGGCCGGGTGCGCTCTCGTGCAGTGTCAGCGCGGGCAGTGAATAGAGCGCGCGCGAGGACAGGTTGTAGGTGTTGACAAGATAGACGCCCGTGCCGCCGCGGCCAGCCGTGTAGAATGGCGCGATGTCGTCCGGCACGGGGATCACGGCGAAGCGCGAGCGGGGCAGGCGGCCGAAGTAGTACTTCGCCTTGCCGTCGAACTTCTTGGATATCCATGCCGCGCGCATCAGCAGCTCGTCGCCGGTCTTCGGATAGAATTGCGGATCGGTGCGGAGGAAGGCGAGGAACTGCTTCAGGTCACCCTTGAAGCCGACCTCCTTCATGACTTCGTCCATCTGCGCGCGGATCTTCGCGACTTCCGCGAGGCCAATCTGGTGGATCTCCTCCGGCGTCTTGTTCAGCGTCGTGAACTCGCGGATCTGCGCGGCGTAATAGGCTTCGCCGTTCGGCAGCTTCGTTGCGGCGAGATCGGTCGTGGTGTGGGGATAATATTCGTCGCGGAAGTAGGGCAGCAGCTCGCGATAGGCGGGGAACACTTTCGTTTCGATGGCGTCCCTTGCCTGTTTCTGCAGGTCGGCCTTTGTCTCCGCCGGAAGGTTTGCGGGCAGGACCTTGAAGGGTTCGTAGAAGGAAGAGGTCTCGGCCGTCTTGCCCTCATAGATGGCCGAGATCGATTCCGCCCGGCCCTGCAGCGTCACGCGCGGCGGCGTGAAGCCGCGGGCAAGGCCCAGCTTCATGTTGGCGATCTGGTCATGGAAATAGCGCGGCGTGTCGTTGAGGCGGGCGATGTAGGCGCGGGCCTGTCCTTCCGAACGGAAAGCCTTCGGCGCGGAGCTTGCGACGCTGGTCCAGAAGCGACATGCGCACTTCGATCTGTTCGCGATAGATGGCGAGGTTGATCTGCGCTTTGGGCGACAACGCTTTCTGGTCGAGCGCGTTGAGCTCCTCGATCACGCCCTTCCAGTGCGCGAGACGCTCGGCCTGCGTGGCGGGGTCGACGCGACCCCATGTCTTCGGCGCCTTGTCTTCGTCGATCGTGTCGTCGTCTTCTTCGGGATCGAGGCTCAGGCGCCAGGCCCATTCGGCTTCGTAAATCGAGCGGAATTGTCCATCCGCCATGCTCTCCGGCGGACGCCCGCCCATCGTCGCGCACGCCGCCAGCGCCATCGCCGCAACACCCATCGCCAAACGCTTCATGCCGGTTCCCGACCTTGCTTCGGATGAAACCTAGCGAGGTTCAACCGGCTTGTCAGGCCGACCAGAGAACCGATCCGGCTTCACGCAGCGCCTGCGCCGCCGCCGTGATGGTCGCAACCGATCCGGGCGCTTTCGACAGCGTGTCTTCCGCGAAGAAGGAGGCGAGGGCGAGGGAGCGCTCGGCTTCCGGTCCGTTTTGTCCGGAGAGCGCGGCGCGCGTGAGGAAATGGCCGCCAACCACATCGCCGGCGAGGCGCAGATAGCTCGTGGCGCCCGACAGCGCGGTCTCGCGGGCAGACTTCATCGTGGCCGTCATCCACTGCGTCGCTTCGTCGAGCGCGCCGGCGCCGGCGTCTAGCCGGTCGGCGATCGCGACGAAACGCGGCTTGTTGGTTGCACGCGCCTCGCGGGCCGTGTCGCGGATGTCCGACAACATCGTCGTCATCGCAGCGCCGTTGTTCATCGACAGCTTGCGGCCGACGAGGTCGATCGCCTGGATGCCGTTGGTGCCCTCGTAGATCGGCGTGATGCGGGCATCGAGGTAATATTGCGCGGCGGGCGTCTCGCCCATGAAGCCCATGCCGCCATAGACCTGCACGGCCGCGTTGGTCGCGTCCACCGCGCGGTCCGTCGACCAGCCCTTGGCGAGCGGCGTCAGCAGGTCTTCGCGCAGCTTGGCCGCTTCGCGTGTCGCCGGATCGGCTGCGTGCTCCGCCAGTTCCGCGGCGGCGCCGCAGGCGTAGCAGATCGCGCGCGAGGCCTGCGTCGTTGCGGCGACCGCCGCGATCGTGCGCTGGATATCCGGGTGATGGATGATCGTGGCCGAGCCTTCAATGCCCGGCGCCGATCCCTGCTTGCGCTCGTTGGCGTAGCCGGTGGCGGCCTGCAGCGCGGCCTCTGCGACGCCCACGCCTTCGAGGCCCACGTTGAGGCGCGCCGAGTTCATCATCGTGAACATCGCGGCGAGGCCCTTGTTCGGTTCGCCGATCAGCCAGCCTTTCGCGCCCGCATACTCCATCACGCAGGTTGGGGAGGCGTGGATGCCCATCTTGTGTTCGAGGCCGATGCACCGATACGTGTTGCGTGCGCCCAGCGAGCCGTCTGCATTCACGAAGAATTTCGGCACGAGGAAGAGCGATATCCCCTTCGAGCCCGCGGGCGCATCCGGCAGGCGCGCCAGCACCAGCTGGATGACGTTGTCCGTCATGTCGTGATCGCCCCAGGTGATGAAGATCTTCTGGCCGGAGATGGAGTACGAGCCATCGCCGTTGGGCTGGGCCTTCGTCTTCAGCGCGCCGACGTCCGATCCGGCCTGCGGTTCGGTGAGGTTCATCGCGCCGGTCCATTCGCCAGAGATCAGCTTGGGCAGGTAGGTCTGCTTCTGCTCGTCCGTGCCGTGCGCCAGCAGCGCCTCGATGGCGCCCATGCTGAGCAGCGGACAGAGGCCGAATGCCATGTTCGATCCGTGGATCATCTCCATGACAGCGAGCGCCAACGGCTTGGGCAGGCCCTGTCCGCCGAACTCCTCCGGGAAGGAGAGGCCCATCCAGCCGCCCTCGCGATACTGGCGGTAGGCGTCGGCGAATCCTGGCGCGGCAACCACTCCATTATCCGTCAGTTTCGCGCCAGTCTTGTGGCCGACGGGATTTAGCGGCGCAAGCACATCGCGCGCGAGCTTGTTGGCCTCCTCGAGAATGGGCGCGATCAGCTCCGGATCAAAATTTGGGAACGCGCCGGTCGCCGCGAGTTCATCGAGCTTCGCGATGCTGGCGAGCGTGTGGGAGATGGTCGAAATCGGTGCTGTGTAGGACATGAGCGGTAGATAGCCCGGCTCCCGCCGGGCTGTCGATCACGACGTGAAGGCTTGGGTCTATTTCGGCCCAATCATCTTTTCCGGGCGCACGAGCTTGGTGAACTCGGTATCGGTCAGATAGCCGCCGCCGACAGCCTCTTCACGCAGCGTGGTGCCGTTCTTGTGCGCCGTCTTCGCTATCTTGGCGCAGATGTCGTAGCCGAGGCGTTCGTTCAGCGCCGTGACCAGCATCAGCGAGTTCTCGACGCCCTTGGCGATGTTGTCGACGCGCGGCTCGATGCCGACGACGCAGTTGTCGGTGAACGAGATCGCCGCATCCGACAGCAGGCGGACGGACTGCAGGAAGTTGTACGCCATCATCGGGTTATAGACGTTGAGTTCGAAATGACCCTGCGACCCGGCAAAGCCGATGGCGGCGTTGTTGCCCATGATGTGAGCGCAGACCTGCGTCAGCGCCTCGCACTGGGTGGGGTTCACCTTGCCCGGCATGATCGACGAGCCCGGCTCGTTCTCCGGCAGCGCCAGTTCGCCCAGACCCGCGCGCGGCCCCGAGCCGAGGAAGCGGATATCGTTGGCGATCTTGAAGCACGAGGCGGCGACCGTCGCGATCGCGCCATGCGTCATCACCATGGCGTCGTGCGCCGCCAGCGCCTCGAATTTGTTCGGCGCCGTCTTGAACGACAGCTCGGTGATTTCCGCGATCTTCGCCGCCACCAGCTTGTCGAAGCCTTTCGGCGCGTTGAGGCCGGTGCCGACCGCCGTGCCGCCCTGCGCCAGTTCCATCAGGGCAGGGAGCGTCGACTTGATGCGCGCAATGCCGTTCTCGATCTGCTTGGCGTAGCCGCCGAATTCCTGGCCAAGCGTCAGCGGGGTCGCATCCTGCGTATGGGTGCGGCCGATCTTGATGATCTTCGCCCACGCCTTCGATTTCTCCTTCAGCGCCGCGTGCAGGTGTTCCAGCGCCGGGATCAGGTCATGCGCGACCTGCTCGGCGCAGGCGATGTGCATCGCCGTCGGGAAGGTGTCGTTCGACGACTGGCTCATGTTGACATGATCGTTCGGGTGAACGGGCTTCTTCGAGCCCATCACCCCGCCCATCATCTCGATCGCGCGGTTCGAGATCACCTCGTTGGCGTTCATGTTGGACTGCGTGCCCGACCCGGTCTGCCACACAACCAGCGGGAAGTGGTCGTTGAGCTTGCCGTCGATCACTTCCTGCGCCGCCGCGATGATGTTCTTCGCAAGCTTCGGGTCGAGCTTGCCGAGTTCGAGGTTCGCTTCCGCCGCAGCGCGCTTCACGATGCCCAGCGCCCGCACGATCGGGGCGGGCTGCTTCTCCCAGCCGATCTTGAAGTTGCCGAGCGAGCGCTGCGCCTGTGCTCCCCAGTACCGGTCCGCCGCGACCTCGATCGGGCCAAAGGTATCAGTCTCGGTGCGGGTCTTCCCGGCCATGCGTGCAGCTCCCAACGACAGAAATCTGCCGGTGGGACTAAACCCGGGCGGGCGAGGGTTCAAGCGCCAAAGCGGCGCAGATCAGCCGGTCCTGGCGTGCGTATAACCCATAGGGTTCAGAGGATCGCCCTTCACGAACCAGCCTGACACGGCATGGCGCGGATTCAGGGCGAACGGCGCCACCAGCGTCACCGAATGCACATGGCGCACATCGAACAGGTCGAGCGTATCGAAGCCGGGGGAGTAGCTGAAGGCCGGCTGCCCGTCATTGTCGAAGAACTGGAGCAGCCCGCCCCAGTCGGGATCCCAGCGCTTCGTGAAGCCCCAGACAAAGGCGAACTTCCGCAGCTCGCCTTTCGGATCGTCGAGATGCCGCGTCAGATAGTGACCGGGGCGATAGTCAGTCGCCTGGGCAAACGCGCTGTCGAAAGTCGATGCCCCCGTGATCGTGCGGATCGCGTTCATCACCTCAGGCGATGTCAGCGCAGCGTAGAAGCGGCCGAGCGGCGTATCCGGCGCGCCGGCTTTCCAGCTTTCCGTCATGCGATAGCCGAAATAGGCAAAGCCCTCCGCCCGGCTGGCCGCCTGCATCAGCGCGCGCTGAAGCTCGGCCTGCCGCGCCCGGTCCCATTGCACCATCTCGGCAGGATCGATCACGGCGACGCCCTGTCCGGTTGCGCAGAACAGCTGGTAAGGCAGCTGACTCATCTCCGCCGCGATCGCGTTCGCCAGCCCCGCGGCCAGCACGTTCCTCACGCGGAGGCGCCCCTCCTTCGCAAATTCGGCGCGCAGGGCGTTCAGGTCGAGAGCAGGGTTCAGCATCGCCCACGTTTCAAAAGCCTGCGTCTGGCCTATACGGGCGGCAGCGCACTGTCCACGAACCACTCCTGCGAGACGCCATTTGGGCACGAATGATTCCTCCCGCGCCACGCCCTGGACGCGCCACGGCAAGGTTCGTGCGCGGCTGGAGAAGGACGGGTCGCTCGAGGTGCAGGTCGAGGGCCTGACCACGCAAGCGAAGTACTACAAGCCGCTGCTCAGGGACTTCTTCCGCCTGCATTTTCCGGTGCGGCCGTGCTGGGGCGACTGGTCGGCGCACATCGCCATGGAATACACAGGCGACCCGCCGCACATGGACCTCGACAATCTTGCGAAGGCGATGCTCGACAGCGCCGTCGGCAGCGCTTTCCATGATGACAGCCAGGTCGCACGCCTGTTGGTGGAACGCAGGATATCGGACCGGGAAGGTGTGTGGATGCAGTTAGTTCCCATGGGGCCAGACCCCACGAGATCACGCTGAAGTCATAAATTTCGTGCCGCCAGCCCATTTTCGACGGACAGGCGGTTCCGTTACGTTAGTTCCAACAAGAACAGCAAGACGCCCTTGGGAGGGGGCATGACGATGAAACGCAACACACTTCGTTCGTCCGCTTTGGGAGCATCCTTCCTGGTCCTTGGTCTTGCGCTGACAGCGGCGCCAGCCACAGCACAGCAGATCACCGAAAAGTCGGGCGTGAAGATCGCAACGGACAAAGGTCCGGTCGAAGGGCCGAAGACGATCGCCGGCACGCGCTCGTATGTGAGCCCCATCCCGTTCTTCAAGGATCTCAAGCCGTGGGACCCGAACTACAAGCCGCCGCGCACGGCTGACGGCAAGCCGGACCTGCAGGGCGTATGGTCGTCCGCTTCGCTGACGGCGATGACGCGCACCGATCGTGGTCAGAAGCTTGGCGTCGACACGCTTGTCATCCCGGACGCGAAGATCGCCGAACTCACGCGCAACGCAGCCTACTCGAAGAGCGCTGCGGCCAGCCAGCAGCGCACCGACCCCACCTCTGGCGTCTTCACCGACAAGAATGTCGACGCCGGTTACAACGCCTTCTGGATCGATCCGGGTTCCGAATACGCCAAGGTCGACAAGGAGTGGCGCTCGTCCTGGATCACCTCGCCGGCCAACGGCCAGATCCCGTTCAACGCCGAAGGCCGCGCCATGCGCGCCAACCGGATGACCGCGGTCTCGAAGATCAACAACACCGGCGCGGAAATCCGTCCAGTCGGCGAGCGCTGTCTCGCCTCGTTCGGCAGTCAGGCCGGCCCGCCGCTGAACAACGCGATGTACAACAACAACTATCAGATCGTGCAGACGGCCGATCACCTGATGATCGATGTGGAGATGAACCACGATGCGCGCATCATCGGCATCAGCCGCGAAGGCGCGCAGAAAGCCGCGCGTCCGGATGAAGTGAAGCAGTGGTTCGGCGACAGCGTTGCCCACTGGGAGGGTGACACGCTTGTTGTCGTGACCCGCAACCTCAACCCGACGCAGCTCAAGGTCGGCGCCTTCCCGGTTTCGGAGAAGGGGAAGGTCACGGAATGGTTCAAGCGGGTCTCGGATGATGTGATCGACTACCGCTTCGAAGTGAATGACCCGACCTATTACACGCAGACATGGACCGGGCAGATGCCGCTGCGCCGCTCAAAAGAGCGCGTCTACGAATACGCCTGCCACGAAGGCAATTACGCCCTGCCGGGCATCCTGCGCGGCATGAACGAGGGCCGCGACACGGCCATCGACAAGGAAGGCGAATAAGGCCTCACCTGGCTGAAAACAGAAGACCGCTCTCGGATCGAGAGCGGTCTTTTCATGTCCGTTCCACGGCCACAGATCAGATGGAAGAAAGCCCCGGGTCGCCCTCGATGGTTACGGGCCGCATCTGCGGTCGTTCCCCTGCCTTCCAGCGCGCGACGCGATGGACGACGCGATAGCGCAGCGGCCCGCCGTCCTCGCGTCCGGCGTGCTCGACGGGCGGCGGAATGCATACGAACTCCGTCTCCAGCTCGTCCGCCGAGGCGCGCACGGTCGTGTAGCCATAGCCGCACATGTCGACAAAGGTGAGGTGCGGCGCGTTATCCGGGTTGCGCGCCGCGCGCGCCTTCGCCGGATCGTCGGTATCGCGAAGCGCCAGTGCGGCGCGGACGCCGTGAAGGATGGTCGTGCTCCACGCGTGCTGTTTGGAGCCGTCGGGCCGGTCGTGCACGTAGAACGGCCGCAGCGGATTGTCCTTCGGGTACGTCAGCAATTGCACCTCGCCCGATCCCTGTTGCGAGATCGAGCCGGTAATGAATTCGACGGCGACAGGTTCGAACGCTTTCGGCGGCAACGTCTCGCTCGGAAAGCCCGCCCAGAAGGAATGCTTGTCGCCGGCGACAATGGTAAGGCCGGTGATGCCCTCGTCGCGCACCATCCCGAAGATCTCGGCGTGCTCGACCACGTAGGAACGGTTGTAGACGCCGTACTCGGTGCTCGGCCACGTGGCCTTGAATTCGTCGGGAAGGTTCTGCGGGTCGGTGCGCCACGTCAGCGTGCCGAATGAATGGCCCCAGATCTTCCACGGCGCTTTCGCCGCGCGCAGGCGTTCCTTGAACCATTTCATCTGCTCGAGGCCGAGATAGGCCTGCGGCGGCTCGTTGCGTTGCGGGTTGGGGACTTCCTCCGCGCCGATCTTGAGCGTCGCCGGCGCGCCGCCCGGATATTCGCGCCCGGCTTCAAGGATGTCGTTCGCCGTTTCCGGGAACGCGCCGAAATCCATCCCCGGCAGGTTCGAGCCGTCGATCGGCGCCGCCAGGAACGAGCGGTTGTCGGTCAGGATCATGTCGATGTTCTTGCCGAACCGGAACGCCCGCTCGATGCGCAGCGCATTGATGGCGGCGATATTGTTCGGCTCCTGCGCCAGCCCACGCGCATCAATGTTCGACGGCGGCTTGTTCTCGACCTTCGGCGCCACGAACGCATCGCCCGCGCCCTGCTTCCTGATGCGCGCTGGCTGGTACTCATACCACGCCTGGCTCGCCGCCACTTTCAGCTTCTGAGCCGGCCGGGGCGGATCGTTCGAGATCACCTGCTGGCTCTGATAGCCGTTCCAGGAGAATTCGTGATTGTCCCACACGGGCACGAACGGCCAGCGCGCACGCGCATCCTGCAGGTCGGAATCGAGCAGATAGCTCTTGTACGCCGCTCGATAGTCATCGAGGTCGACGGGGAAGTGGAAGTTCTTCACCTTCTCGCCCGTCGGGTATCGCAGGACGCCGGTCAACTTTCGGCCGCGATCCATGCCGTCCTTCATGTCCTCGGGATAGCGGACAATCTCATAGATGAAGTCGCCAAGATGCAGCACGAAGCTCATCTGCTCCGCGCGCGGCCGCCGCGCATCCTCGTAGATCATCCGCCGATAGGCGTTCATCGCGCCGTTGGTCACGTCCTGGCAGCTCACGAAGGCAAAGCGCACCGCGCGATCATCGCTGTCCGCAGGCGCGGTCAGCGTGCGCCCAATCCGGCTCATGTTTCCCGCCTCGTCGACGAAGCGATACCAGTACTCCCGTGCGGGGCTCAGGCCCGCTGCAAGAAAGCGACACGTCCAGTCCGTCGCCGCACTCACCTCCACATCGCCACGCGCGAGGACGTTCGCGAAGACCTCATCGCCCGCGACCTCCACCATCAACCGGTGCCTGTCCGCCCCCGCATCCGGCGCCCGACGCGTCCACAGGATCACGCTGTCCGCCTGGGGATCGCCCGACGCCACGCCCTGCGGATAGAGATCACGCCTCTCCGCGCGCGCCGCCGTCGGCGCATGCGCGCAACTCTGCCCAAAGGCGAGCGCTGCGCCGAGGCTCGCGGCCTGCGCCAGCAACATCCTGCGTGTCTGTCCGCTCATCGATTTCCCTCTGCAACTTCTCCCAACGTTCGAAGGTGCGCCTCGCGCGTTGGACCCCGGGCGAAATTGAGCGGCCTCCCGGCTAGGCGTGCGGAAGCAAGCCTATATCGATTATCGATATAAAGCAAAAGGCGGGGAAGGACGGCGAACGCGCCACCGCGCGGGATCATCAGGCCGAGTCGCTGGCGTGGCTCGATCCGGTCAATCGGGAGTGTCGCCTTGCGGTTATGCGCCAGTCTTCTTCTGCGAAGGAGTGACTGACTATCCGCCCTTGCGGACGCCCTTCAGGAAGATCTGCACCGCGCGACGCGCTCGCGTCTCGATCAGGTGCTGGGGCATCGTGGCGTTCGTGACGACCAGAAGGCGGAAGCCGGAGTCCTGCATCACCATGCCGAACAGCATGGCGGCGGCGTCATCCGCGTCCTCGATCTGGTATTTCGCGCGCACGACAGGAGAGGCGAGCCAGTTGGCGAGCATCTCGCGCGGGAAGCCCTTCGGCTTGCTTGCGTTCATCAGCTCAGGATAGCGGCGCACTTCTGAAATGATCAGGCGAGCCAACGCCATCGAGCGCGGGCTGGTGAAGTGCGTCACCATCCGCACGAGTATTCCGTAGAGCTCCAGCTCGATGTCGTCTCCGGGCTGTGGGGGGGGGAAGGCGCCGAGATCGGCCACGTTCTCCATCAGCAACGCGCCGAGCAGTTCAACCTGGCTCTTGAACTCGCGGTAGATCGTCTTCTTGGACATCCCGGCCTGCTGGGCCACGGCGTCCATGGTCGCGTGCTCGGGCAGTCCATCGAGGAAAATCTTGCGCGCCGCGGCCAGGATTCGCTCCCGGGGCGAAACAGCCTCGCCGGGTTCCTGGATGGCCTGCATGAAAATTCCCTTGTCTCGCCGGCAAGTCTGTCCGGGGTCTATTCGAAACGTGATCACTTAACGCGATCACCATCTTTGCAGTCTATAACAGAATGAGATAAGGAAACGCCAGAGTTTCCGGATTGGGTGCGATGGACCTCCCCGATAAGACCCCCGCCGGCGGCGAAGCTGTGTCTGCGAAAGCAGAAAAAGCCCCGTTTGGCCGCGAATGCCGGGCCGGCGACCTTGTCGCCGCGACCCCCGACACCCCAGATGCGGGTGAAGGGGGAATGCGCACAAAATCTGGCAAGTCTGGTCGCAACGGGACTTCTTCAAACGTCATTAGGACGGGGGAAGAGGTCCAGCCGCCGCAGGCTACGTACAAGAGCCAACCCGGAACCGCATCCCCGGACGCGCAAGGACAGAAGAAAATGATCACGCGCAAGAACCTCACGTCGGCCGCCGCCATCGCTGGCGCGGGCGTCATGATGCTGGCGCTGCATTCGTGCGGCCAGAAGCCGGCTCCTGCCGAAGAGATCCCGGCCAAGCCGGCCGCTGCCGCGCCTACCGAGCCCGGCGCCGCCCAGTCGATGCGCGTCACCCGCGTGGGCATGCGCGATCTTGCCAATGAAGTGGTCGCCACCGGCCGCCTCGTCGTGCGCGAAGAAGCTGCTGTCGGTTCCGAGCTCACCGGCTATCGCGTCGCCGCGGTCTATGTGGACGAAGGCGACTGGGTGAAGCAGGGCCAGCCGATGGCCAAGCTGGACGATGCGTTGCTGCAGGCGCAGATCGCCCAGGCCGAAGCCTCGCTCGCCACGCAGAAGGCCAACGCGGACTTCAAGCAGAACCAGCTCGACCGTGCCGAGGCGCTGGAGCAGGAAGGCGCCTTCTCAAAGGAGTTGCTTGAACAGCGTCGCATGGAAACGGCGAGCGCCAAGGCATCCCTGCTGGCCTCGCAGGCGGCAGTCAACGAGATGAAAGTGCGCCAGTCGCGCATGGTGCTGCGCGCGCCGGTTTCGGGCGCCGTTCTTCAGCGCGCCATCCGACCTGGCGACATTTCCGCTTCGGTCGCCTCGACGCCGTATTTCCGCATCGCGCGCGACGGCCTGATCGAACTCGACGCCGAACTTCCCGATGCCAAGCTCGCTCTCGTCAAGGAGGGCACGCCAGCCATGGTGACGCTCTCGACGGGCGAAACGATCCAGGGCAAGGTGCGCTTCGTGTCGCCGCGCGTCGACCAGAACACCAGCCTTGGCCGCGCTCGCATCGCGTTGCCGTATGACAAATCGTTGCGCCCCGGCAGCTTCGCCGAGGCCCGCTTCAACAGCGCCGCGACCGGTGCGCTGACGGTGCCGGCCAGCGCCATCCGCTACGAAGCCGGCGGTCCGTCCGTCATGCTCGTGGGCGACGGCAACCGTCTGAAACAGGTTCCAGTGAAGCTCGGCGAGCGCTCCGGCGATTTCGTGCAGCTGATCGACGGCCCGCCCGCCGGCTCGCGCGTGCTGACGGTCGGTTCATCCTTCACGCTCGACGGCGACGTTATCCAGCCTGTGGAAGAGGGTACTGCCCAGGCGGCAGCCGCGCCCGGCGCCAAATAGATCGAGGCAAGTAACATGAACCTGCCGATTTCGAGCTGGGCGATCCGAAACCCGATCCCGGTTGTGGTCGCCTTCACCCTGATGCTGGTCGCTGGCGCGTATTCTTACTCCAAGCTGCCGGTCAAACAGTTCCCGAACATCTCCTTCCCGATGGTGGTCGCCACCGTGATCCAGGAAGGCGCGGCCCCGACCGAACTCGAGAACCAGGTCACCCGGATCGTCGAGAACGCGATTTCCAGCCTACCGAGCATCGAGACGCTGCAATCGTCCGTCGTGCTGGGCGCGTCGACCACGATCATCCAGTTCGAGATCGGCACGGACCTTCAGAAGGCCAAGGACGACGTCGAGCAGCGTGTCAACCAGATCCGCACGCAATTGCCGGCGACGATCCAGCCGCCGCTGGTCCAGGCGCTGGACTTCACCGGCGGCGCGCTCATGACGTTTGCGGTCTCGCATCCGACGATGTCAGCGACCGACCTGTCCTGGTTCATCGACGATCGTATCGCGCGTGAACTCCAGTCGGTGCGCGGCGTCGGCCAGATCAACCGCGTCGGCGGCGTCAACCGTGAGATCAACGTCACGCTCGACCCCGTCAGGATGACCGCGCTCGGCGTCACCGCCGCGGACGTGAACAATATTCTGCAGCGCACCTACCGCAACTATGGCGGAGGCCGCGCTGAAGTCGGCGGCGCGGAAACCACCACGCGCGTCATCGGCGAAACCCTGACCGTCGCTGAACTCAGCAACCTGTCCATCCCGCTCCGTGGCGGCACGTCCTATGTCAAGCTCTCGGATGTCGCCGATGTGGGTGATGGCTCCGCCGAAGTGCGCTCGTTTGCGCGCCTCAACGGCCGCCCGGTCGCCGGCTTCAACGTCGTCAAGGTCGATGCGGCCTCCGAAATCGACGTTGAGCAGGGCACGCTCGCAGCGATCGCCAAGCTCGAGAAGGCAAATCCGGGCCTGAAGATCACCAAGATCTTCTCGATGACCGACGACACCAAGGCAAACTTCCACGCCACACAGGACGTGCTGATCGAGGGTATGATCCTCGCCGCGATCGTCGTGTTCCTGTTCCTGCGTGACTGGCGCGCCACGATCATCGCCGCGCTGGCGATGCCGCTGTCGCTGATCCCCACCTTCTTCATCGTCTCCATGCTCGGCTTCTCGCTGAACGTGGTGACGCTGCTCGCCCTTACGCTCGTCATCGGCATCCTCGTTGATGACGCGATCGTGGAGATCGAGAACATCCAGAAGCGGACGCTGGCGGGCTACACGCCCTTCCGCGCCGCCATGGAAGGCGCCGACGCGATCGGTCTCGCCGTGCTCGCGACCACGGCCTCCATCGTCGTGGTGTTCCTGCCGACCTCGTTCATGGGCGGCATGCCGGGCCAGTTCTTCATCGAGTTCGGCATTACCGTGGCCGTGGCCGTCGTCTTCTCGCTGGCGGTTGCGCGCTTCGTCTCGCCGCTGATGGCCGCCTACTTCCTCAAGGCCGCGCCAGCCAAGCATGCCGAGCGTGACGTTCGCAAGCTGCCCGCCTTCTACGAGAACACGCTGGCCTGGGCGCTGCGCCACAGGCTCATTGCGTCTTTCATCGGCTTCCTGTCTTTCGTCGGCGCCATCGCGTGCGTCGCGGCGCTGCCCAAGGGTTTCATCCCGACGGAAGATCCCGGCTACATCCTGTTCAATATCTCCGCGCCTCCGGGCTCCACGCGCGAGCAGATGGAAAGGTCCGCAACCGCGCTCAACGACCTACTGGTCAAGCAGCCGGACGTTGAAGACGTCTTCATCTCGATCGGATCGGGCGGAGCCGGCGGCCAGGCGGCTGCCGCAGGCGGCGGTGGCGGCGGCTCCGGACTTACGTCCGGGTCGGCCACTGTGGTCATGCGTGAAGGCCACAAGCTGTCGACCGAGAGACTCAAGCAGCTCATCCGTCCGCAGTTGAAGCAGATCCCCGATATCCGCGTCACCGCGCTGATGTCCGGCGGCGGCCCCTCGGGCTCCGACGTCAATATTCTGCTCACCAGCGAGGACGGCGCCGCGCTCGACAAGGCGCAGCGCGATCTCCTCAACGAAATGAAGGATCTCCCGCAGATCCAGAACCCACGCTTGTCGCCTGAGCCTCCGGGACCCGAGCTGATCATCCGCCCGCGCACGGAGGAAGCCGCTCGCCTCAACGTGTCGACGGATGCGATCGCACAGGTCGCCCGTATTGCGACCTCCGGCGACATCGAGGCCAACACGCCGAAATTCTCG
>JBGAKC010000063.1:0-12325 GCA_044224605.1 Hyphomonadaceae bacterium | reverse complement strand
CAACCAACCCAACCGCCACGTGCCCTGTCATCAGGGTCTTCTGGGAGCTTCGACCATGAGTATCAACTCCGCAATGCTCGCCGGCGCATCCGGCATGCGCGCCAACTCAAGCGCGCTCGCGGCCATTTCCGACAACATCGCCAACGTCAACACGGTTGGCTACAAGCGCCTTCGGTCGGACTTCGTTTCGCTGCTGAACTCCCAGAACCGGCAGACCACCTACAATGCGGGCGGCGTTGTAGGTAAGTCGACGCCGCTGATGGGCGAACAGGGCTCGGCGATTGCGTCATCGGTCGCGACGCACCTGGCTGTCTCCGGCACCGGATTCTTCGTCGTGCGCGGCCGCAGCGATGACGCGACGGCGCGCGACCCTTACTACTATACCCGCGCCGGCCAGTTCGCGCCTGATGCCGATGGCTATCTCAAGAATACTGGCGGTTACTTCCTCCAGGGCTGGCCGGTCGACTCCGCCGGCAACGTGACCGCCAACCCGACCGACCTGAACGCACTTGAGCCAATCCGGGTGTCTGGCATCGCCGGCGGCGCCGAGGCTACGTCGCGCCTCTCCCTGTCAGCCAACCTCCAGTCGTCGCAAGCCCTTTCAAGCGCGGTGACCGGCGCCACCTACGATGCTACGGACAGCGCCAACAACATGGCGTCTGGCGCCGTGACACCTGACTTTGAGGTTCCGATCCAAGTCTACGACAGCCAGGGCGGCCTGCACACACTGACCATGTCGTTCCTCAAGGCCGGCCCGAACCAATGGTACACGGAAGTCCATATGCCGGCGACAGACATCGCGGCCGGCGGTTCGGCGCTGGTCGATGGCCAGCTTGCCACCGGCATCGTCGCCTTCACGCCTTTCGGCCAGCTCGATGCGGCCAACTCGACGCTGCCGTCGACGCTCAACATCGGACTTGCCGGTGCGAATGCGGGCCCGGAATGGGATGCTTCGCTTGGTCTCGCGGCGCAGACGATACAGCTCGACATGGGCGGGCCGGGCGCTCCGGGCGGTCTCACCAACTATGACTCGCCTTCGCAGCTGGGCACATCTCAGGTCGACGGTACGCCGTTCGGCTCGCTGGCGTCGGTGGACGTCGACGATGACGGCTTCGTCACCGCCATCTTCACCAACGGCCTTACCCGCCGCATCTACCAGGTTCCGCTGGCGACGTTCGGCAACGTCGATGGCCTCGTGCCGGAGCATGGCGGCGTCTACCGTCTTGGGCCGGGGGCCGGCGCGCTTTCGATGCGTGGCGCAGGTATTGGCGGCGCCGGCAACATCAAGGCGCGGGCGCTTGAATCCTCTACCGTCGACCTGGCGGAAGAATTCTCGAGCCTGATCATGACCCAGCGCGCTTATTCGGCCTCGTCGAAAATTATCACGACCGCCGACGAGATGCTGGACGAGCTGATCAGGCTGAAGCGCTAGTCGCTTTAAGGAATGGCGAGCGGTGATTTCGCACGAACACACGCGGTTCTGGGCACGCAGAAAGCGTGTGAACTTGAGGCCGTGCGGCGCCGCTCGCTTCTACCCTGTCATTGCCTGCCGTTCACCAACATCTCCGCGACGTTTCCCGGTTCGTGAAATTTTGCCGATACTTTCCCGAAAAGCCTCCGGTCGCGTTCAGCGTGACCTTAAAGGCCGCTGCGTATGGTCCGCGTACAGACTGAGCAGCAAACGGAGTTTTCCATGCTGAGCCAAAGCGCGCCAGGCGCGGCCGTCGTGGGCCCGGACGGACGTCATCTTACTCTTGCGGATCTCCCCGCCCCGGGGATCCAGCGTTGGGTCACCCGCCGCAAGGCGGAAGTCGTGGCTGCCGTCCACGGCGGACTTCTGTCCGCTGACGACGCCTGCCAACGCTACGAACTCACCAAAGAGGAGTTCGATGGTTGGGAACGTCTTTATGAGCGTCACGGCGTCAAAGGCCTGCGCACGACCCGCCTGCAGAACTACCGCTAGTCTCCGCGAGCGCTGCCCCGGGGGTTTGGGGAGGGGCGGCGTCCGGACCTTCGTTTTAAGGTTTCGCTAACGATATCGGCCGGCGGCCTTAAGACCACGTTTACCACGCACCGGGAAATTCCTGCCTAGTCGCAAATCGCGGCGCAGGCAGATTTTTCCGGGCGTTCATGGCTGATCCCACTACAGAAGAATCCAAGGGCCTGATTGCGCAGCTTGCGCGATCGGGGCGCATGCGGATCGCTGCGGCGCTCGTCGTCGTCGCTCTGGTCGGCGGCGGCCTGGGCGTCATCATGCTGCGCGGCGATGCTGGCGGTAAGAAACTCCTCTTCTCCGGCCTCGACCTCGAAGAGGCCGGGGAAATCTCCAACAAGCTCGATACGGCAGGCATCGCCTACACGCTGGAAGGCGGCGGATCGGCCGTGTTCGTTGATGGCGAAAAGGTCGAAAAAGCCCGGATGATGCTGTCCGAGCAGGGCCTGCCCACGCGCGGCTCGGTCGGCTGGGAGATCTTCGACAAGTCCGATGCGCTGGGCGAAACGCAGTTCGTCCTGAACATCAAGAAGGTCCGGGCGATGGAGGGCGAACTCGAACGGACCATCGGCTCGTACGACATGGTGCAGTCGGCGCGGGTCCACCTCGCGATCCCCGATCGCCCCCTGTTCCAGCAGAATTCGGAGAAGCCCAAGGCGTCGGTCGTCCTGAAGATGACCGGCAACATGATGCCGCAGGATAAAGTCCGGGCGATTCGCAACCTTGTGGCGTCGCAGGTCCCCGGTCTTGATATCGGCGCGGTGACAATTTCGTCAACGGACGGCCGCCTGCTTGCCGCCGCCTCCGACGCGAATGATCCCGGCGGCCTCGGCGGAGGCGCCTCGGTCGACGAACGCCGCGCCGCTATGGAGGACAGCTATCGCAAGAAGGTTCTCGACGTGATCGAGAACATCGCCGGCCCCGGCGCCGCCAAGGTCACGGTTTCGCTCGAGGCCGACTTCAACAAGGTCACGCAGAGCTCGGAAACTTATAATCCCGACAGCAAGGTCGTCCGGTCAGAGTCGACCAGCGAGGACTCGTCCAACAGCAGGGATATGGCGCCAGGCGATGAAACCACTGTCGCCAACAATGTTCCGACAGGAGCCCAGCCCGTGGCTCCCGCCCAGCCCAAGAGCGAGTCGAACTCCAGCCGCACGGAATCGACCGTCAACTACGAGATCGACAAGACGCTCCGCACGGAAGTCGTCGAGGGCGGTAAGATCCAGCGCCTTTCAGTCGCCGTTGCCATTGATCACGTCCGCGTACCGGGCGCCGAAGGCAAGCCGGCAACCTGGCAGCCGCGCCCCAAGGAAGAGATTGACCGCATCGCTGCGCTAGTCAAATCGGCCGTCGGCTTCAATGAACAGCGCGGCGACGTCGTCGCCATCGAGAACACGCCGTTCGCCCGCCCTGACACCAGCATGGACGGCGCCGCGGCCCCTGGCGCGTTCGACTTCGACAAGTTTGACCTTCTCCGCATAGGCGAGATCGCCGCGCTGCTGCTGACCGCGCTGGCTTTGGTGTTCTTCGTGCTTCGTCCGCTGATCTCGGGCCTGTTCGCCAAGCCGGAGCCGGAAAACCTGCCGCCAGAAATCCTTGCACTCAAAGGCGGCAAGCGCGCGAAGGCGATCGCCGCCCATCAGGCCGCCATCATCGCGACAGCGTCTGCGCCACAGCAGGCTGGCGACCAGGTCACCATTGTGCAGGCCGGGGCCAGTCAAGATCCGGGCGGCCGCGTCGTCGGCTTCGACATGCCGACACCCGATCGTCTCGACGCCGGCATCGACGTGGCCCGCATTTCTGGCCAAGTCCGCGCTTCATCGATCAAGAAGATCTCCGAAGTCGTCTCGAGCCACCCGGACGAATCGGTTGCAATCATCCGCTCGTGGATGGCTGAAGAGCCCTCTGCCGCATGAGCAAGTCATCCGCCGCCCTAAAGCAGATCGAAGCTCCGGACGCTGGGCCAGCAGCGCCGCCGGAGAACATGAACGACCTCCAGCGCCGCATCAGCGAGACGCTGAACGCCGTGAGCGCGCTGCACGGCTCGGAAAAGGCCGCCATCCTGTTGCTGTCCCTCGGTGAAGAAGCCAAGCCGATCTGGGATCGCCTCGATGACGAGGAACTTCGCGAGATCTCGGGCGCCATGTCGAACCTTGGCCCGGTGAAGGCCGAGACAGTCGAGATGCTGATCAAGGATTTCGTCAACCGGCTGTCCGGCTCCGGCGCCGTCACGGGCTCCTACGAACAGACGCACCGCCTCCTGATGCAGTTCCTGCCGAAGGACAAGGTCGACAACCTGATGGAAGAACTGCGCGGCCCCGCCGGCCGCACGATGTGGGACAAGCTCGCCAACGTGAACGAGCAGGTCCTCGCGAACTATCTCAAGAACGAATACCCGCAGACGGTCTCGGTCATTCTGTCCAAGATCAAGACCGAGCACTCCGCGCGCGTGCTCACCGCCCTGCCCCCGGAATTCGCGCTCGAAGTCATCCAGCGCATGCTGCGCATGGAGCCGGTGCAGCGCGACATTCTCGAGAAGATCGAATCGACGCTGCGCACCGAATTCATGACCAACCTCGCGCGCACCTCGAAACGCGACAGCCACGAGCAGATGGCCGCGATCTTCAACAATTTCGACCGCCAGACCGAAGGCCGCTTTATTTCCCTGCTGGAAGAGAAGAACAAGGATTCGGCCGACCGAATCCGCTCGCTGATGTTCGTGTTCGAGGACCTCTCCAAGCTCGACCCGGGCGGCATCCAGACGCTGCTGCGGAATGTCGATAAAGAAAAACTCGGCCTTGCGCTCAAGGGCGCCAACGAGGAGATGCGCAATCTTTTCATGTCGAACATGTCGGAACGCGCCGCGAAGATCATGCGCGAGGACATGAACGCCATGGGCCCGGTGAAGCTCAAGGACGTCGAATCCGCCCAGCAGGAAATGGTCGTCGTCGCCAAGGCGCTGGCCGACCGCGGCGAGATCATGCTCGCCGACGGCGGCGGCCAGGATGAGCTGATCTACTGATGACCCAGCCCTCTCCCTTCATGTTCGAAACCGAGTTCACGCCGCAGGGCGACGTGCTCAAGGGACCCGACCGCAAATTCTTCTCGCGCGAGGAGACCGACCAAGTTGCAGCCAAGGCGCGCCAGGAAGGCGAAGCGAAGGCGCGTCAGGCTGCCGAGGTCAAAGGCTTTCAGTCGGTCGACAAGATTGTGGCTCACCTTGCCCCAGTCGCTGCTCAACTGTCGGGCCTTGCCGAACAGCTGCGCGCGGAGGCTGCCGAACTCGCCATGATCGCCGCCCACAAGATCGCCGGCGACGCGCTTGATCGTAACGGCCAGGAGGCCGCCGCCAGCGCAATCGCCGACGTGGTCCGCCAGCTGAAGCTGAACCCGGTCGTTACCGTGACGCTGGCTCAGGAATCCCTCGCTGAAGTCGAGCGCCGCCTGGAACAGCTGCGCCGCCAGGGCATCGGAACCAACATTGCCTTCGTCGCCGACGCCAATGCGCGTCCCGGCGACTGGAAGGTTGTGTGGAGCGAAGGCTCCACCGGCTTCAGCCGCGCAGACGTTGAAGCCACCATAGACGCCATCATCAAAGCCCGCCTGCAGGACCCCGTGGCCCCGCAGCTCGAACTGTTTACCGCCGCGTAGGACATCATGAGCAGCAATGATCTCAATCTTCCGGATCTGACTCAGGGCGGCATGCCCGCCCAGCCAGGCGGCGGCGTGCCCGCAGGAATGCAGGAGGATTTTCGCGAGAAGATCGCCGCAGACCTGAAACCCGTCTTCGATGTGCCGGTCTCCGTGCAGGCCGTCATTGGCCGCACGACGATCGAGGTCTCGAAGCTCCTTGAGCTGAGCCCCGGTACGGTTCTCGAACTCGACCGACGGGTCGGCGAGGCCATCGATATCTACGTCAACTCGCGTCTGGTCGCGCGCGGAGAGGTTGTCGTCGTCGACGACCGGCTGGGCGTAACCATGACTGAAATCATCAAGAATTCGGACGGCTGAGGAAACCCCATGCGTGTTCTGATCATCGGAAATCTCGCGGGCCAGCTTTCGGCCGCAACCAAACTGGCCTTCGACCAGGGCGCCAAGGTGCTGCACGCGCCTGAAGCGATGGCGGCCATGGACTTGCTGCGCACGGGCCGCGGCGCCGACATCGTCATGATCGACGTCCACGAGGACATCACAGGTCTCGTCAACGCGATGAAACAGGAGCGCATCGTCGCTCCGGTCGTCGCCTGCGGCGTCAACGTCACGCCGGACGCAGCCGCCGGGGCCATCCGGGCCGGAGCGCGCGAGTTCATCCCGCTGCCGCCCGATCCGGAACTGATCGCCGCGGTCCTCGCCGCCGTCGCTGACGACGACCGGCCGCTCATCGCCCAGGATCCGGTGATGATCGAGCTCAAGACGCTGGCCGACCAGATCGCCCCGTCCGACGCCTCGGTGCTCATCACCGGCGAAAGCGGCGTCGGCAAGGAAGTCATGGCCCGCTATGTCCACAAGCGCTCGAAGCGCGCGGACAAACCGTTCATTTCAGTCAACTGCGCCGCCATCCCGGAAAACCTGCTCGAGTCGGAACTGTTCGGCCACGAGAAGGGCGCGTTCACAGGCGCGGTCGCGCGCCGCATTGGCAAGTTCGAGGAAGCTGACGGCGGCACGCTGCTGCTGGACGAGATTTCCGAGATGGATATCCGCTTGCAGGCCAAGCTGCTCCGCGCCATCCAGGAGCGCGAGATCGACCGCGTCGGAGGCTCGAAACCGGTTCCGGTCAACATCCGCATCATCGCCACGTCCAACCGCATCCTGCAGGAAGCGGTGATGCGCGGCGAATTCCGGAAGGACCTTCTCTATCGGCTCAACGTCCTCAACCTCCACATCCCGCCGCTGCGTGAGCGCCCGCGCGACCTGCTCACGCTGGCCGAGTACTTTGTGAACAAGTACGCGACCGCCAACGGCTTTGCGCGCCACCTGTCGGATGCCGCGCGCGAGCGCGTGCAGTCCGCCGCCTGGCTCGGCAACGTCCGCGAACTTGAGAACGCCATGCACCGCGCCGTCATTCTGGCGCGTGGCGATGAAATCTCGGTCGACAACCTCCGCACGCCGGATGGCCGCCCGGTTCAGGCCAACGCGCTCGACGTCACGGCCGAGCGCGCGGTCAATGCCGCCGAGGCCGCCATCAAAGGCGCGACCATCCGCGTCGGCCAGACGGTCGCCGAAGTCGAACAGGACCTCATCCTCTCGACCCTCGACCATTGCCTCGGCAACCGCACGCACGCCGCCAACATTCTCGGCATCTCGATCCGCACGCTCCGCAACAAGCTGCGCGCCTATCAGGACGCCGGCATCGAAGTGGCGGCTCCGGGCGAAGTCCGGGCGGCCGGCTAAGTCCTGCCAGAAACAGGAAAAGTGGTTCGATAGATGGCTCAGGCAGGCACGGTCAGTATTGGCTCCAACGGGTTCGACTGGAACTCGCTGACCAAGCAGTTCGCAAAGGGTGAATACGCCCTCGGCCTCGGCGTGATGGCGCTGGTCCTCATGCTGATCGTGCCTATCCCGGCCTTTCTGCTCGACTTCCTGCTGGCGATCTCGATCACCCTCTCCGTCCTCATCCTGATGACGGCGCTGCTAATCCGGAAGCCGCTGGAATTCTCGGCCTTCCCGACTGTTCTGCTGCTGGCGACGCTGCTGCGTCTCGCCCTCAACATTGCGACGACCCGTCTGATCCTCGCCCACGGCCACGAAGGCCCGCAAGCAGCCGGCAACATCATCCAGGCCTTCGGCGGCTTCGTGATGCAGGGCAACTTCGTCATCGGCGTGGTGGTCTTCATCATCCTGATCATCGTCAACTTCGTGGTCGTCACGAAGGGCTCGGGCCGTATCGCCGAAGTCGCCGCCCGCTTCACCCTCGACGCCATGCCCGGCAAGCAGATGGCGATCGACGCCGACCTCTCCGCCGGCATCATCAACGAGGAAGAAGCCCGCGGGCGGCGCAAGGAGCTGGAAGGCGAGAGCAACTTCTACGGAGCCATGGACGGCGCCTCGAAATTCGTGCGCGGCGACGCGATGGCCGGCATCATGATCACCTTCATCAACGTGATCGGCGGGATGATCATCGGCGTGGCGCAGGAAGGCATTTCCTTCGAACAGGCGGCCAACTCCTACACCCTGCTGACGGTCGGCGACGGCATCGTCTCGCAGATCCCCGCTCTCATCGTATCGGTCGCGGCCGGTATGCTCGTTTCGAAAGCCGGCGTCGAAGGCGCGGCCGACAAGGCCATCGGCATCCAGCTCTTCACCAATCCGCAGGGCCTCGCGATGGCTGCCGCCATGGCCGCCCTCGCCGGCATGCTGCCCGGCATGCCGATGATCCCGTTCTTCGCCCTTGCAGGCGCTTCCGGCTACTTCGCCTGGCGCGGCTTCCAGAAGCAGAACGCAGCCGAGGAACAGAAGGTCGTCGAGGCGGCGCTGGCCGCCCGCGCCAAGCCGATTCCGGAACCGCCGATCTCGGACTCGCTCGCTGTCGACGACATCAAAATCGAACTCGGCTTCGGCCTGCTCGGCTTCATCAACGAGACTTCGGGCCGCAAACTCACCGACCAGGTCAAGGCGGTCCGCCGCCAGATCGCCTCGGAATTCGGCTTCGTCGTTCCGCAGGTCCGCATCATCGACAACCTCGAACTCGGGTCAGAAGACTATCGCATCCTCATCAAGGAAGTGGTCGCCGGTCGCGGCCGCCTGCGCCCGCAGCTTCACCTCGCGATGGATTCCTCGGGCACGGCCGGCAACCTGCCGGGCGAGAAGGTCAACGAGCCGGTCTTTGGTTTGCCGGCTGTGTGGATCGACGACACGATGAAGGAGAACGCGTCGATCCAGGGCTACACGATCGTCGACGCCGCCACCGTCCTTACCACGCACTTCACCGAACTGGTGAAGGAGAACATGGCCGAGCTGCTCACCTTCGGCTCCGTCAAGGGCCTCATCGATGAACTGCCCAAGCCCCAGGCCGCGCTCGTCAATGATATCACTCCCGGACAGATCACCATCTCCGGCATCCAGCGCGTGCTGCAGAATCTCCTGCGCGAGCGCATCTCCATTCGTGACTTCGGCACGATCCTCGAAGCCATCGCGGAAGCGACGTCCGCCTCGACCGACCTTCTCTCGGTCACCGAGCACGTCCGCACGCGCCTTGCCCGCCAGCTCTGCAACGCGCATCTCGACGCCAGCGGCGCCTTGCCCGTCGTCGCCCTTTCTCCGAACTGGGAGCAGAGCTTCGCGGAAGCCCTCGTCGGCCAGGGCGCAGACCGACAGCTCGCACTTGAACCTTCACGCCTGCACCAGTTCGTCGCCGACCTCCGCAACGCCTTCGAACGCGCGGCGCAGACGGGCGACAGCCCGGTCCTGCTCACATCATCCGGCGTCCGCCCCTATGTGCGTTCGCTGGTCGAACGCTTCCGGCCGCAGACGATCGTGATGTCGCAGAACGAAATCCACCCCAAGGCGCGGCTGCGTTCAGCCGGCGCTGTGTAGCGTCCAGGGAACAGGGAGCCCCACCATGAAGATGAAGATGTTCGTGGGCCGAACCGAAGAGGAGGCCATGGCGATGGTCCGGGCCGAGATGGGCCCAGACGCCGTCATCCTCTCAACGCGCGATGAAGATGGCCGCGTCGAGATCCGCGCCGCCATCGAGCGCAATTTCGGCCAGAAGTTCGCCGCGCCGAAATTCGCCGAAGTACGTCCGATGTACGACGAGACGCGCTCGCAGCTCTCCTCCACCCTGCGCTGGCATGGGGCGCCGGATGGTTTCGTCCACATGGTCGCCGAAGCTGGCAGCCGCCTCGGCGCGGGCATGGAAGCGATCAACACGCTCTCGGTCGGCATTGAAGGCGTTCTGACCTTCAACCCGCTCAATCCGCGTCCGGCGAAGTCTCTCCTGCTCGTCGGCCCGCCCGGCTCCGGCAAGACGACAGCCACCGCCAAGATCGCGACGCTTCTCTCCGACAGGAAGGATCCGATCGAAGCCGTCGCCGCCGATTTCGATTCTTCGGGTCAGATCGCAAGGCTCGCGGCTTTAATGCTTAAGACCTCGGTAACCTTTGCACTTTCGCCGGACCATCTGATCAAACTCGTTCGTGATGCGGACGACCGGGGCCGGAAACTCGTCATCGACTGCCCCTCCTTCAATCCGCTCGACGAAGCCGACATGAAACGGTGCAGCGACTTGATTTCCTACATGAATGTCGAACCCGTGCTGGTGCTGAGCGCCGAAGGGCATCCGATGGAGATCGAGGATAATGCGCGCGCCTTCGCCGCGGCAGGCTGCAAACGCGTCATCCTTACCAAGATTGATGCGGTTAGACGTCGCGGGGGTGCAATCGCAGCAATTTCTTCCGCGCGGTTAAGCATCGCTCAACTAGGTTTGACGTCTAGTGTACGTGGCGGACTGGCGCCCGCTTCGGCTGGAAGGATTGCCCGGTTGTTCGTGACCGGGACCACCGAGGCGGAACTGCTCAAAGGAGCCGCGTGATGATGAACTTCGGATCGCGAAAGACTGAAACGAAAGGCGGTGGCCGCTCGAGGGTCACCCCAGCTTCCGTTATTGCGGTCGCCTCCGGCAAAGGCGGCGTCGGCAAAACCTGGCTTTCGACCACCCTCGCGGCGTCCTTCGCGAAAATGGGCCGCCGCACGCTTCTTGTGGATGGCGACCTCGGCCTCGCCAATGTCGATGTTCAGCTCGGCATCGCCCCCGAAACGGACCTTGCTGCGGTCATCGCGGGCTGGGTCGAACTCGAGGATGCGGTGTGCAAAGTGAACGGCGGCGCCGGTTCGGACATCGGTTTCGACGTGCTCCCCGGCCGCTCCGGCTCGGGTGCGCTCGCCGGCCTTCCCGCCGAAGAAGCTTCGCGCCTCGCGGCCTCGCTCACCGCGCTGGCCCTGCAATATGACACCGTCCTCGTCGACCTCGGCGCGGGCATCGAAGACAACGTCATGCGCCTCGCCCGCGCGTGCGACCGCTGCGTGATCGTCGCCAACGACGAGCCGACCTCGATGACGGACGCCTATGCCTTCATCAAAGTGCTGCGTGGCTATGCCCCGAGCGTCCAGCCGTGGATTGCGGTCAACATGGCCGACACCCGCGTCGCCGGCCGCCGCACCTACGAAGCGCTGGCCCGTGCGTCGCAGACCTTCCTCGGCTTCCGTCCGCCGCTGGCCGGAATCATCCTCCGCGACCTCAAGGTCCGCGAGGCGATCCGCCAGCAGAAGACGATCGTGAGCATCGACCCGCAGGCCCAGGCTGCACTCGACGCCCAGCAGATCGCCGAAGCCCTGGTTCGCGGCGGCGCCGAAGGCGCCATCGCGCAGTCGGCCTGACTGGAATCCGACCGGATCGATCCTGACCGGCCCCAGCCGCGCTAGCGGTTGGCTGGTTTCCGGCCGCCTTCCTGCCTGAAGATTCCGCTGACACGGGCCTGGAGGGCGTTGTGCTGCGAGTCCGCACGCCTCATCTTCGGCGCATGAAGCTCGTCATCTACGCCGTCCTGTTCCTGATATTCGCCTCGCTGATCGCCGGGATCGTCATCGGACTGCTGCTAAAGCTGATCTGGCTGACAGTGTTGGCGGCAGTGTTTGTCGTCATCCTGACATGGCTGTCGCGCCTGTTGCGAGGGCGTGGAGTGATCTAGCGCCAGACGGAACCGTCCAAACCTGCAGGCATTTAGTCGGTACATGTTTCCACAGGAACTTGTATGGGCTTCGTCTACGCAATCCTCCTTACCGCGCTTGCCATCCTCGTGATCGGCCTGCTCGTCGGCTTCGCCTTCAAGCTTGTCGGGTTCGCTCTTGCGGCGCTGATGGTGGTTGCTGGCGTGACATGGATCATGCGCAAGCTGGGCCGGTCAACCGACATCGACCGGGAACGCATGTCGCGCTGAGACATTGAGCTAAGGCAACCAGAGCAAACCGCGGGAGATCCGCCATGCCCTCTTTCGTCCTCTACCTGCTCGGCTTCGTGATCCTGTCCGCCGGCATCCTGTTCGGAGCGAGCATCCTCGGCGTCTCGAGCCAGTGGATCGCTGTTATCGGCCTCGTCCTGCTCGGCTTCGGCGTCGTTACAGGCGTCGCCAAGACCCGCCGACGCGATGCGCCGGCCGCGAGCGAGCCTCATTCCGATAACGCCTGAAAGCTACTTCCCGGCAGACCCTGCACGGTTGATCGCTAGCTCATCCAGCACGGCCTGTTCGCGCGCGGCGCGCTCCGCGTCCTTACGAATGCGTTCCTGTTCGATCAGCTGCTCGAACTTGGATTTCTCGACATAGGCTTCCTGCAACC
>JBGAKC010000026.1:0-69485 GCA_044224605.1 Hyphomonadaceae bacterium | reverse complement strand
GCCGCGGCCCCGTCGCGCCGGACTTCGCCGTCACATAGGCCCGGCTTGGTCCCGTCCCCGCGCGTCGTAGGAAACCACTGCGTCGGCGACAGGGTCTCGCCCGCCAGGCTGGGATAGGCTGGGTGATCGGGTCCATCTGCACGGACGTCCGGTCGAACACATAATAGCTCGTGCCTTCCGTCGGCATGTCCACGCTCAGCAGCCACTTCGTGGCGTCGGCCGACATGTTTACCAGCCGCACCGTCGCCTGGTTCTCGAAGAACGTGTCGAACGAGTTGATGTATTTCTGCAGGGCCGGATCGACCGCCTTGCACGACAGCCGCGCGGTGAAGACGCATGTCGCCAGCAGCGCCCGCGTCCTGGGGGCGAGCCACGGCTCCGCGGCGTCCGCCTCGCCAATCGGGGCCAGGGGCTCGCCGAACGCACCCGTCGAGCTATCAAAGAGAAAGAGCCCTGCCCGGTCGCTGTTGTGCCGGGCCAGGACATAGACCTGGTTCTTGGCCGGGCCCGGACCCACCACGGTGAAATCCGGCGTGTCATGGGCCAGCGACTGGCGGATCTCTCCGGCCGGCGGCCACTCTTCCGTTCCCGAGGCCCGGCGGAAGATGCGCTGAGTGTTGGCGGTGGCGTCGATCCGCATCACCGGATAGCCCGTCCCGTCCGTCGTGTAGTCGATGGTCTGCAGCCCGCCATTGGCGACCTGCTGGACCTTTCCGGTCATCACGTCGGCCTTCCAGGCTCCGAAGCCGGAGTTCTCGAAGGCGGAAATCATGACGTGGCCGGGATCGGCGGGCAGTTCGTCCAGCAGCAGGGTGGAGCCGAGATTGCCCCAGAGCTGGCCCAGCTGGCCCTGGAACATCTGGACGGAGTTCTTGCCGTCGCTGCCGATCGCGAAGACGCGGGAGATGCGGAAGGTCTGGTCGGCCTGCTTCAGCATCTGACCGGTAGCGGCGCGGCCCTCGGCGACCAGCTCGACCGTGGCCCCGATCACCAGCCGGCCGTCGCCCTTCCAGCGCACCCAGTCGAGCTCGAACTTGCTCGACCGCTTCACCGGCTGGATCGCCCGCGACTGCTTGGCGACGAGATCAACAACTAGAACCTGCTCTTGATCATCCGTGCGACGGATCAACGCAACTTCCCTGCCGCTCGGCGAAATCTGGGCCGAATAGGCGGCTGGTGCGTCGACGTACTTCGACGGGTTCTGCGCCTCCGCCGCGCCGGCTCCAACCGCCAGCGCCACGCACGCCACTACCAGTGTCCGGATCATTCGCTATCCCCCTTGCGAACCAAAACTCTCGCAACATGAGGCATATCTGGCGAGGCGCCGGCCGCTGCGGCGGTCGCGAATCACCCGCGCGACTCGAAGCTTTTGGCGGCCGAGCTGGCTGTCACAAGTCTCCTGCGCGAACCCTGCCGCGGGCGTGACGCTACTAATTGAACGGAAATCTGAACGGTTGTTGGCAACCCACTGATGGGCCGCAAGAATTTATTTACATGCGGATTCTATGGACCTATATACATCGCGCCGGCGGACATCGGCTCGAGGCTCTGCGCCTTGATTCCACGTGGCGTCTGACACCTGACTTTGTGGTTCGGATGACGTGTGCGGGTTGAGAGGCAGACTTAACGAGTTGAAGGCCCGTACTAACGCCGGATTGGGTTCAACAATCTAGCAGGGGTGTACGTGAATTGCTCACGTTCCATACGCCCCTGGACCTGGTCCGGGAACGACTCCCAGAAAAGCCGGTCGCCGCTGTGCGTCCGGAACGGGTTTCGGTAGCCGCCAATTGGTTCAGGGATAACTTTCCAGGCGAAGTTCTTTACGCAGTAAAGGCGAACCCCTCGCCGTGGGCGCTCGACGCGTATTACGCTTCAGGCCTACGCGGGTTCGACGTCGCTTCGGAAGAAGAGATCAAGCTCGTCACGTCGCGCTATCCTGACGCGAAGCTGGCGTTCATGCACCCGGTGAAGTCGCGCAAGGCCATCGAGCGCGCCTATTTCGAGCATGGCGTCCGCACCTTCTCGCTCGACTGCGAAGCCGAGCTCGAGAAGATCGTCGCGGCCACGCAGCGTGCCGACGACCTCACCCTCGTGGTGCGGCTCGCGGTCAACAACGCTGATGCGGTCTATGCGCTGTCGAACAAGTTCGGCGTTTCGGAAGAAGCCGCTGCTCCCCTTCTCCAGAAGGCGCGCGGCTATGCCGACAATCTCGGCGTCTCCTTCCACGTCGGTTCGCAATGCATGAACCCGTCGGCCTTCCGCGATGCGATGGACCTCGCGTCCCGCATCATCGTGAAGGCGGGCGTCATCGTGGACATCGTGGATGTGGGCGGCGGCTTCCCGTCGGCCTATCCGGGCATGACGCCGCCGGACCTCGAGCTCTATGTGAAGGTCATCAAGTCGGCCTTCGAGGGCATGCCGGTCGCCATGAACGCTAAGCTGTGGTGCGAACCCGGCCGCGCGATTGTTGCGGAATCGACCTCCATTCTCGCCCGCGTCGAGCTGGTGAAGGATGGGGCTCTGCACATCAACGATGGCAGCTACGGCAACCTGTTCGACGCCGCCCACTGCAAGTGGCCCTTCCCCGTGAAGGCTCACCGCCCGGATGGCGAGTTCGAAGCCGGCGAGCAGCAGGGCTTCAAGCTCTACGGCCCGACCTGCGACTCGCTGGATGCGATGGAAGGACCCTTCGTCCTCCCCACTGACATCCGCGAAGGCGACTACATCGAGATTGGCATGCTCGGCGCCTATGGCGTCGCCATGCAGACCAGGTTCAACGGCTTCGGCGAGACGGAAACGATCGCTGTCGAAGATCAGGCCTGGACCACGATGTACTCGGTCGTCGAGAAACGCGCCGCCTCGGCTGCACGCCGCCCCGGCCGCAAGTCGCCGCGCCGCCTCAAGGTCGTGCGGTAGCCAAACTGTTACAAAATGGAAGCGCGGGCCAGACCCCGGCCCGCGCTCTGTCCGTACGCTGCTATATCCCCGCCAGACCCCTCTGGGCACACAAGGCTGGCCGTCGCCTGATGACGTCCTTTCCCCTGGAGTCATAATCCCATGGCCACCAAGTCCACCGCCAAAGCCGCGCCCGTGAAGCCGGTTGCCAAGAAGCGCAACAACACGAAAGCTCAACTGCTTGGCAAGACCGTCGAGCACGTTGACATGACGTCGTTCGACGCGCGCCCGATCATCGATTCGATGCGCAAGATGTCGTTCTCCTCGCGCGACACCGCCCGCGCCGCCGACATCTTCAACATGGCGCTGAAGGAAAAAGGCTGCTCGACCTGGCTCATCCTCGCCGGCTCCACCTCGGCGGGCGGCTGCATGCACGTCTATCGCGACATGGTGAAGTTCGGGATGATCGATGCGATCGTTGCAACCGGCGCCTCGATCGTCGACATGGATTTCTTTGAGGCCCTCGGCTTCAAGCACTACCAGGCCGCCGGCCAGGTCGATGACAACGTCCTGCGCGAGAACTACATCGACCGCATCTACGACACCTATATCGACGAGGAAGAACTGCAGGCGTGCGACCACACGATCTACGAGATTGCTGAATCGCTCGAGCCGCGCGGCTACTCCTCACGCGAGTTCATCCACGAGATGGGCAAATGGCTGGCCGACGGCAACGCCAGGAAAAAAGGCTCGCTGATCCAGACCTGCTATGAGGAAGGCGTTCCGATCTTCTGCCCGGCCTTCGTGGATTCGTCCGCCGGCTTCGGTCTGGTGAAGCACCAGAAGGACCGCGCCAAGGCGAAGAAGCCGTACATGATGATCGACGCGGTCGCGGACTTCCGCGAGCTGACCGATATCAAGATCGCAGCGGGCACCACCGGCCTCTTCATGGTTGGCGGCGGCGTGCCGAAGAACTTTGCACAGGACACGGTTGTATGCGCCGAGATCCTCGGCTTTGAAGCCGACATGCACAAATACGCCGTGCAGATCACCGTCGCCGACGTGCGCGATGGCGCCTGCTCGTCCTCGACGCTGAAAGAGGCAGCCAGCTGGGGCAAGGTGCAGACCACGCACGAGCAGATGGTGTTCGCTGAAGCAACCACCGTCGTCCCGCTGATCGGTTCCGACGCCTATCACCGCGGCGCCTGGAAGACCCGCAAGAAGCCGCGCTGGGCCAAGCTGTTCGAATAGGCATGCAGGTGGGCCGGTTTGGAGTTCAAACCGGCCCACAGTCTTTCAGGGCCTCCGGTCCGACTTTTGCGCCGACCCCATCGGAGAATTCCGCTGCGTGACATTGCACGCTGCGCCCCACGTCCTGTCAGCATCATCGCCTGCCCCGCTTGCCGTCTCGGCTGTGCAGGGTGATCTTCGGTCCATAAACGTACGGAGGACCTCCCATGATCGGCTATGTAATGCTTGGCACGAACGATTACGCGCGCGCCCTGGACTTCTACGACAAGGTGCTGGCTCCCATCGGCGGAAAGCGCGCGATGGATTTTGGCACCAGCACCGCATACAGCAACGGTCAGGGCCCGATGCTCGCCGTGACGCAGCCCTACGACAAGAACAACGCCACGTGCGGCAATGGCACGATGGTCGCTCTGCAGATGCCTTCGAAGGAAAAAGTTCACGAGGTCTATGACGCGGCGATCAAGAACGGCGGCTCTGACGAAGGCCCGGCCGGCCCGCGCGGCGACACCTTCTATGCCGGCTATTTCCGCGATCTCGACGGCAACAAGCTCTGCGCCTTCTACGCCCCGGGCATGTAGGCCTGAGGCCTAGTGAGCCTTGCCCGCATCGCGCTGACATGATTCCTTCCCTGCACACGCAGGGAAGGAATTTTCATGATCGGCTACACCACGATCGGAGCGAAAGACATCGGCAAGGCGCTGGCCTTCTACGATGCGTTCCTCGCAGAGCTCGGCGGCAAGCGGGTGATGGAAACGAAGAACGGCCAGCTCTACGGCTTTGCACAGGGTCCGCTGTTTGGTGTCACCAAGCCGTTCGATGGACAGCTCCAGAACTGCGGCAACGGCAACATGATTGCGCTGCGCTGCCCCTCGAAGGAAAAGGTCGATCTCCTGCACGCCAAGGCGCTCGCGCTGGGCGGGTCCGACGAAGGCGCGCCGGGCGATCGCGGCGGCGGCTTCTATGGCGCCTATTTCCGCGACCTCGACGGCAACAAGCTCTGCGTCTTCACGATGGGCGGCTGAGGCCGCTCACTTCGCCAGCAGGCCTTCGCTGAGACGGCGGATCGCTGCCGACTGCGCGTCGCTCGGCGCTCCGCCAAGCTCTGCGGCCCGCAGCGCCATCTCGACAAGTTCCTGTCGCTGCGGCTGGTCCAGTGAATTGGCCCATCTGTGGACGCCCGCCCCGGTGCAAGAGGGTTCTCAGAAAAATTTGAGCGCGTAGTCGGGGTGCAGCCATCTGTCCGGCCTCTGTTGCGGCCAGAAGATCGCCGCGGGCCCATATGGGAGTTCGAAGATCAGGACCACATCAAAGCGGCGTGCTCTGGGCACGTAGGGCCAAACTGGTTTTCCTGACCTCGTCTCATCGACCGTTGCGCCATATTCTCCTTTGACCACCTTACGCCTTCAACGACCTCGCGGGGTGAGCTGCGGCTTATGCCGCGGCCACCTCCGGAGCTTTAAAGTCCTCGCCCTTGACCAGAAGCGCCCATGCGATCCGGGCCATCTTGTTGGCGAGGGCCACCGTCACCAGCATGCGAGGCTTACGTGCGAGCATGCGTCCCAACCAGGTTGTCGGCGGAACCCCTCGGCGCACCGCGTGATGGATCGCGGCGGCGGCTCCGATAATGAGCAGGCGACGTATGGTCCGCTCTCCCATCTTCGAGGTCGCGCCAAGCTTTTGCTTTCCCCCGGTCGACTTCTGCAAGGGGGTCAAGCCCACCCAGGCGGCGAAGTCCCGGCCCTTTCTGAAGCTCGTCGCTGGCGGCGCCAAGGCCGCGATTGCGGTCGCGGTAATTGGCCCAACCCCGGGGATCGTCATGAGACGCCGTGCGACCTCATCCTCTTGCGTACGGCGAGCGATCTCCTTGTCGAGTAGGGATATCTTCTCCTCCAGTCCCATTGCGGTATGGGTGAGGAGAGACAGGATCGAGCGAGCTTCTTCGGGAAGTTGTGAGGCTGGATCTTCAAGATGCGCGACCAGCTTCCTGAAATGCCCGGCGCCTTGCGGAACGACGAAGCCATACTCGGCAAGATGCCCCCGCACCGCGTTGATGATCTGGGTGCGCTGGCGAACCAGAATATCGCGGCTGCGGAAGACCAGGCCACTTGCCTGCGTCGTCTCACTCTTGACCGCCACGAACCGCATGGTCGGCCGACATGCCGCCTCGCAGATCGCTTCGGCGTCGGCCGCGTCGTTCTTCTGGCGCTTGACGAACGGCTTGACGTATTTAGGCGCGATCAGCTTGACCTCGTGGCCGAGCTTGCCGATCTCGCGCCCCCAATGGTGAGCTCCGCCGCAGGCCTCCATCGCCACCAGACATGGCGGCTGCGAAGCGAAGAACTCCAGCAACTTGGCCCGAGCGATCTTCTTGCGGAACACGACGCCCCCCGAGGCATCCGCCCCGTGCGCCTGAAAAACTGACTTGGCGATATCCAGCCCGATTATGCTAACCTGTTCCACGGACGCCTCCTTCAAGTGGTGCAGCTAACACCTCCACTTTGGCACATCGATGCCGTTGGGGGGCGTCCACCCCATCAGAGCGGCAGGAAACGGCGCACGATCTCGTTCGTGTCGGCTACCTGCCCCGACGCCCAGCCTGCGAACGCCATGGCGTCCTCGCGCTCCTGCTTGTTCATCCGGCAGGTCGTTTCCAGCATGTGGTCGATCTTGTCCTCATCGGCGAGCACGACAGGGCGGCGCAGCGCCATGAGACTGTAGAGCAGCGTCGCCGCCGCCATGCCGGGCGTATCGACGCCCGCCAGCACCGACGTCCCCGCACGATGCTTGAACCTTGCCCGGCTGATCATGCCGCGCGCCTTGCCGGCAGCGTCGAGCATGCTGTCGGCTGCGCCCTTCATCGCCTGCGCCCGCCACCACCATACGGCAATGAAGCCGACGACTGCCGCGATCAGTGCGAGTATAGGCATCGCAAACCCCCGTCTTGCGTAGGACCTTTATGAGGGGATGCAGCCCCCGCCGTCAAACCGGCGGCGACCAGGGCGCGAGACGCGGCAGCCAGCGCCCGACATTGGCGCAATAGATGGCGTATTCTTCGCCATACGACGCCCGCAGCGTCGGCTCCTCGTATGACATGACGAAGGTCGTGAAGCTCAGCCAGATGAGGACCGCGTAGGCCAGGATGGCCCAACTCGCGAACCACAGCGTCTGCCCGAGGATGATCGCCAGCACGGCGACGTACATCGGATTGCGAACGAACCGGTAGAGTCCCGTCACAATAAGATGCGTCGTCGGCGCGATCGGCGCAGGCGTTCCAAACCCCTTCAGCGCAAACCTTGCGAAGCACTCGATCAGCGCCGCCACGCCAATCACGCCGACAACGGCGCCCACCCACGCCAGCGCAGGAATATCCCGCCACATCGGCTCGATCGGCCATTGCGACAGCAGCCAGGGCAGCAGGAACGCCACCACGCCCGGCGCGAGGAAGAAGAACAGGGTCGACCCAACGACAGCAGATGTCTTGCCCATCTTGGAAGTGTCCGCCCGCCGGACGCCTTCGTCAAACCGCCCGCCCAACACAAAAACGGGCCACGCTTTCGCATGGCCCGCTGTCGTAATCCTTGCATCAGGCGATCAGCCGCCGGCCAGCGCACCCTGTTTGCGGGCAAGGCTGTCGAGCGCCGAACGGGCTTCCGTGTCGCCGCCACCGCCGCCGCTGCCCCCAGGGCCGCCTGACCGGTCACCGTCATGGTGACGCCGGCGTCCGCGCCGGCGACGGCCGCGACCGCTACCTTCATGGCCCTGATTGTCCTGGGCGTTATCTTGCGCGGCGTCCTGACCTTGCGCCTCTACAGCTTCGCCGGCGGCTTCCTCGCCTTCGTTGTCGAAGTCGTCATCGCCGTCGTCAGCATCGCTGCCGACATTGTCCATGACCTTGAGCGCGTCCGGCGCCTCGCCGCCAGGCACGCCGCCCTCGATCGGCTGGACGTTGCCGCCCTCGCCCATCGGCTGCTGGCCCTGGTGCATCATGCCGCCTTCGCCGCTCTGCTGCGCCAGCAGGCGCTCGCGCGGCATCGTCGCCGCCATCACGCGATAATAGTGCTCGGCGTGCTGGAGGTAGTTCTCGTATTTTACGCGGTCGCCGCCGGACTGTGCGTCACGGGCGTACTGCGAATACTTCTCGTAGATCTGCGCGGCCGTGCCGCGGATCTTCACGTCGGGCCCGTTGCTCTCAAGCGATCGGTTGCCGTGATTGTGGCTTCCGCCACCACCACCACCACCGCCGGGCTTGTTACGCCCGCGCCCCCGCTGACGCTTCATGAAACCATTCCCTGATCTTCAGAGTACAATCGCCCCAATTGGACGGATTTCGGTCTGCCATCAGCAGACCCAACCGGACGCTGGCTGATTAGCCCGGGGCTATATCCCGGGATTCGCCTGCAGTCCGTACTTAGAGACGCTAGCCTGTTTGCCACGGGCCGCCAAGCGAATTCATGAGGAGATTCCACGGGAATTGCTCATGGTTTACGCCGGTTAGCCCGGCCTGCGACCGAATGCAGCGCGCGTGATGCCGGCCAGATCATTGAAGACCTCGACCGCTTCGAGACCTGCATAGGACATGAGGGCGGAAACCGCCCCCGCCTGACCGATACCGAACTCGAACCCAATTGCGCCCCCGGGACGAAGCCAACGGGGCATGGAGGCGAGTATGGCGCGATAGGCATCCAGACCATCGCCGCCTGGAGTGAGAGCGATGTGGGGATCATGCCCACGCACATCAAGCGCAAGACTCGGCACATCTGCAGCCGGGATGTAGGGCGGATTTGAGAGCGCGACGTCGAAGGGGCCCGGAAGCTCACTCTCCCAGCTGCCCTTAAGGAAAGTCACGCCGTCCATGACACCAAGCGCCTCGGCATTGCGTCGGGCGACCTCGAGCGCCGCAGCCGAGATGTCGAGCGCCACGCCATCCGTATCCCTCCGCTCCGACAGGATTGACAGCAGGATGCAGCCGGAACCCGTCCCCAGATCCAGCACCCGGCCATTGTGCGGCAGGCGCTTCAGGGCCTGCTCCACCAGCAACTCGGTCTCCGGGCGTGGGTCCAGAACGTCAGGCGTAATGATGAAACGCCGCCCGAAGAATTCGCGCCATCCTCGGATTCGCGAGACCGGCTCGTACGCAAGGCGCCGCTGCACGGCCTCCTCGAACGCGCCAAGCCCGACAGGATCGATATTGTCCATCTCGCGCACGATCACGTCGATCGGCTCGATGCCCAGAGCGTGGGCCATCAGCAGGCGCGCGTCACGCGCCGGATGCTCGATGCCCGCGGCGGCCAAGCGCTGGACGGCCTCGCGCATCATGTCTCGCCATGTGCAGTGCAGTGTCATGGCGCGGGGTGTAGCATGGCGGATCGCGAGGGCCTAAGAACAGGCATGACCGAACCATCCCGCCTTGACGCCCTCGAAATCAGGATCGCGCATCAGGAGCATGTGATCGAGGATCTGAACGCCACCGTCACGGCGCAGTGGAAGGAGATCGACCGTCTCAAGCGCGACATCACCGTGCTGACGGACCGGCTCGCCAATGCCGAACTGGCGCTTGGCCCCGATCCGGGCGACGAGCCTCCCCCACCGCACTGGTGATCAGGCGGAGAATACGTCTCCCGCCTTCACCGCCCCGTCCTTGATGATCGAAAAATAGTTCCCGAGCGTATCGCGGCCGAAATGCTCACGCAGCTGGCCCACCATGTCGATGTCCCGCTCGCCCGTGTCGAGGTTCACATGCGTCGCCACACAGCGGACAATCGGCTTGAACATTGCGAGGCCCGCCGCGCCTAGCTGCATCCTCTGCCCCACGATCCACTCATCCTCCGCCCACGGCTTCAGCCCATCGACATAGATGTTGGCGCGAAAGCGTAGCGGATCGACCGGTTGGCCAATCGCCTGTTCCACGGCGCGGACGCTGGCGAGGTTCATCACCGAGATGTAGCCCTGCGGGTGATCCATGAAGCGATAGCCCTGCGGGCTCTCGAGCACGCGGAGTTTGCCAGGCGCTTCTTCGCCAAGGAAGGCCTGCAGAAAGCGCTCCACCGTGGCGCGGCCCTCTTCCGTGTGCAGCCGCGTCTCGACGCCGAAACCATGCGCGTCGCCGAGGTGGAATGTGCCCGTCGCATCATCGAGCCGCGTCTTGATCCGCGCCAGCGCCGGAAAGCGCGCAAGCACCGTGAAACGCTGCTTGGAAATGTGTTTGGGATTTTCAGGATCGAAGCCTGAAGGGCCGACCTCGATCGCATAGAGACGATCGTGCGGAAAATACGCGCCCGCCTCTAGCCGCACGGACGACAGCTGTTCCGGCGTGAGCCCCTTCACCGGGTGGCGACACATCGAGGCGACGGTCCCATGCATGTGCGCGGGCCTATCCTCTCCCCCGGTACGGCGCAACGCCCGTATCGGGGACCCAGAGCCCGTCAGGCGTCTTGCTGGTCTGCCAGAACACGTCAATGGGCATGCCGCCACGCGGATACCAGTAGCCGGCAATACGCAGCCATGTCGGCGACAACGTATCGACCAGGCGCTTACCGATCGAGATCGTGCAGTCTTCGTGGAAGGCGCCGTGATTGCGGAAAGAGGTGAGATAAAGCTTCAGGCTCTTGCTCTCCACGATCCAATCCTTCGGCGCATAATCAATCACGAGGTGCGCAAAATCGGGCTGGCCGGTCACCGGGCAGAGCGAGGTGAACTCCGGCGCCGTGAAGCGCGCGAGATAGAGCGTGCCTGGGTGAGGATTTGCTACGCGTTCGAGCACAGCCTGGTCAGGTGATGCCGGCTGAGGCGCCTGTCCGCCCAGCTGTGTCAGGCCTGAAGGATTTGAAGGTGAATTCATGCCGCCAGATGGCGCCGGCACGGGCTTTCCGCAACAGGGATTTCCGAATCGTCCTGCCGCCGACGGATTCTTCCCTGAAATGCCTGTAATGAGGGCCCACTCGGCTCTCCACTTGCGCGAGTTGCCGCACCTCTGGCGCCTAAAAATCGGGCGCTTTCCCTACACGCTGTCATGAATTTGTGCGGATGCGAACACGTGTGCGCGGCTTTTGTCTAAGCACTTCGCGTGTGTCCGGCCCAGTCGCCAAGGTTTGGGCCGAAGACGGTCGCGTGCCCCAGCGTGTCCGCTCTTGAGTCCGCGTGCAGCGGGTCGGTTCAACATGAGGGGAAAGGGACTTTCTAATGCGCAATCTTCTGGTTCTCGGAGCCATTGCGGCGGCGGCCGCTACCCCCGCCTTCGCCCAGGACGTGACCATTTCCGGCAACGTCGCCCTCGCCACGGACTACGCCTTCCGTGGCGTGTCGCAGACGGATGAGAGCCCCGCCATCCAGGGCGGTTTCGACGCCACCTTCGGCTCGTCGGGCTTCTATGCCGGCGCCTGGGCCTCGAACATCAACTTCGGCACCGGCGGCGCCAACATGGAACTTGACGTCTACGGCGGCTACAAGTTCGCCGTCGGCGGCGTCAACGTCGACGTCGGCGTGATCGGCTACCTCTATCCGGGCGCGTCGGATGACGCGGCCGAGCTCGATTACTGGGAAGGCTACATCAAGCCGTCCATCGCCCTCTCCAAGGAATTCACCCTGGGCGGCGCCATCTACTACTCGCCGGAATTCACCGGCGACTCGGGCGACGGTGTCTATTACGAAGTGAACGGCGCCTACACGGTCAGCCCCGAACTCTCCTTCTCGGGCGCAGTCGGCGTGCAGACTGTCGACACAGCCGGCTTCTTCGCCGGCGAAGACCAGTACACCACCTACAATATCGGCGGCACTTACACGGCCGCCGGCCTGGGCTTCGACCTCCGCTATGTCGGCACCGACATCGACAACGTGTCGATCTACGACGACCGCGTGATCTTCTCGATCAAGAAGGCCATGTAGTTTCAGTCGCTAGGGGCTGAAATAACGGTTGCCTGACGGCCATGCCGTCGGAAACAGTGAACCGTCGCGGGCGACCGCGGCGGTTCTTTCCGTTTTCAGGCGTTCCGGAAGGCGTCCGTTAAGGGGGATCGGCGAACCAGCAGCAGGCGCCTGGCAGGGGGAGGGACACGAACATGACTGCAGTCGAAACCCTTCAGCCGGCCATCATCTATCTCGGGGCGGGCCTTGCCGCCGCCCTCGCCTCCCGCGCCGTCCGTCTCAGCCCGATCGTAGGCTACCTCGTGGCGGGGGTGGTGATCGGGCCCTCCGGCTTCGGCCTCGTCCAGAACAACGAGACCTCCCACTTCCTCGCTGATCTCGGCGTGGTGTTCCTGATGTTCGACATCGGCCTGCACTTTTCGCTGCGCGAGATCCGCACCCGGCGCGATGACATGATCGGCCTCGCGCCGCTGCAGATCATCCTGTGCGGCGGCGTTTTCGCGGGGATGGGCTACCTGCTGGGCTTTGCCTGGCCGGTTGCAGCGCTCGTCGGCGTCTCGCTGGCCCTGTCATCGACGGCCGTCGTCGCCCGCATCCTCGACGATCGCAACCAGCCCGGCTGTCCGATGGGCCGGTCCGCCACGGCCGTGCTGGTCGCGCAGGATATCGTGGCGATCTTCATCCTCACCTTCGCAGCATCGCTTGGCGGCGATCCCAACATGCTTGGCATGGAAGCGCTCATCGTGCTCGGCAAGGCCGTGCTTGCGCTTGCTCTTGCAATCACTGCAGGCCGCTTCGTCGTCCGCCCGCTTTTCAGGTCACTCGCCGCCACCGATAACCGCGAGACGTTCACCGTCGTTGCGCTGTTCATCGTGCTCGCTGCCAGCGCCGCCACCGCCCGCGCCGAGCTCTCGCTGACGCTGGGCGCGTTTCTTGCCGGCATGGCCGTGTCCGACACACCCTATCGCCATGTGGTGCAGAACGAGATCAAGCCGTTCGGCGGACTGCTGCTCGGCCTGTTCTTCATGAGCGTCGGCATGGGCGTGAACGTGCCGGCGATGGGCTATATCTGGCCGGCAGTGCTGGCGACCGCACTGGTGATCATGATCGTGAAAACTGTCGTGGTATTCGCGGCGGCTCGTCTGAACGGCTGGGGCGTTCCCGGCGCGACACAACTCGGCTTTCTCCTGAGTCAGGGATCGGAGTTTACGCTGGTCGTGGTCGGCATCGCGTCGATCTCGATTGCGATGCCTGGAAACTGGTCGAGCGTGATCACGGCCGCGGTCGCCCTGACGCTCATCGCCGCGCCGATCTGGACGGCGCTCGGCCTCCACATTGCCAAGCAGATCGCTGAACGCTCGAAATCCGTCGCTTCCAACGCCGTAGACGCCGCCGAGGAAAACCCTGTCCTCGTCTTCGGCATGACCCCGGAAGCACGCCTTGTCGCCGACGCCCTTCGCGACAACCACATTCCCTATGTCGCCGTGGAATCCGACCCCGAGCGCTTCGTGATGGCGGCTTCCGATGGCTACACCGTCGTATTCGGCGATGCGAAAGATGCACGCCTGATGGAAACGATCGGCGCCGCGCGCGCGAGCGCCATCGTGCTGGGCGCCTCCGGGCTTGCCATCCCTCAATTGACGCTACCGCCTGGCGCCAAGCCGCCGCCTCGTTTTGTCGCCGTGACGACGGGGTCGGAGCGCGTGCGCCAGGCCGGCATGGGCTTCCGCGCCCACCTCGCCCACGCTGAACCTCGTGGCGTCGAACTCGTCACCGACCTGCTGACCGAAATCGGCCTTGAGAATAAGGCTATTGCAGCGTGGATCGCCGGCGAAGTTGAACGTCGCGGTCTGATCGGCCGGCCGGACGAAGAGGCGCCGGAACCGGAAGCGGCCTAGACGGCTTTCGCCGCGCGCCGCACCCGCGGCTCTGCCAGCTTCACCACCACGACCGCCATTACCGACTTCAGCACGCTCCCCGGCAGGAAGGGCGCGACACCGCCGTACCACGCCTCCGCCGGTCCGATCATCGCGGCGAGACGCGCCCACCCTGCCGACAGGATCAGCGCATGACCGACGAGGAACACCGCCGTCATCGCGAACCATCCCCGCAGGCGCGGCTGTTCCGTCAGCCATCCACACGCAAACGCCGCCATCACGAAGCCGCCGAGATAGCCTGCCGTCGGCCCGGAAAACGGCTCAAGCCCGCCCCCACCCTCCGCGAGGAAGGGCAATCCGATCGCCGCCTGGGCCAGCCAGGTGATCAAGATCGCCAGCGACAGCCGCGCGCCCGCCAACCCGGCGACCATCAGGATCGCAAAGGTCTGCATTGTCATCGGCACGGGAAACATCGGGGTCGAAATCCAGGACGAGGCCGCGATCAACCAGCTCCCCGCCAGCACGACCGCAAGGCCCAGAACGACAGGCCGTTCCGCAAGAACGGCACGCAACGGCGCAACATGGCTCGACATCAACCGGCTCTCCCCCAAGGCAAGCCAACCATCCGAAACCTAGCGCATGCCGCGGCGTCGGCTCTGCGCCGGGTTGCCGCAGCCCGCGCCGGATGCATTGATCCACGGTTGAAAACGGCGCGTAGAACCGCGTGCGCAAATGGACCGATTGGTAGCATGTCGAAATTCTGGCTCATCGCGATGACGCTCCTCGCCCTTGCCGGCTGTGCGACACGCGAGATCCCCTATGCAGACCTTCGCGCACGTTACGGCCTGCCCTCGTCCCACACTTTCGAGCCGGAGCCCGGTCTGCGCGTGCACTACACTGACGAAGGCAACGCCAACGGACGCACGCTGATCCTTGTGCACGGGCTCGCCGCCTCGGTTCAGGCCTGGCGGCCATGGATTCAGCGCTTGTCAGCCGACTACCGCATCGTCGCCATCGACCTCCCCGGTCACGGCCTTACGGAAGCCCCGCCCGGCTATCGCGCCTCACTCGACCAGAACGCCGCGCTGGTCGAGGCGCTCGCAAACGAGGTCGGCGCGAAGCGGTTCGTGCTGGGCGGCAATTCGATGGGCGGCGCCGTCTCGCTCGCCTACGCGATGGCGCATCCCGAAAGGCTTGACGGCCTCGTGCTGGTCGACGCCGCAGGCTGGCCCGGCACAGACGGCAAGCGCGGCGGGCCGCCTGGCTTCGTCGGCCTGCTCAACAATCCTCTCGGCCACTGGTTCATGAAGCTGATCGACCCACGCCTCGTCATCACCGGCGGACTGAAATCCGCCTATTATGACGAAACGCTGGTCACGAAGGACGTGGAAGACCGCTATGCCAACTTCGCCATGGCCGTAGGCCATCGTGACATCCTGCTGAGGCAGCAGCCGCAACCGTCACGCCCCTGGACGCCTGCCGACTTCAACCGCATCGCCATGCCGACGCTCGTGATGGCTGGCGAGAAGGACGCACTGATCCTGGTGGACGACGCCCGCGCCATCGCCGCAGCGATCCCCGGCGCGAAGCTGGTCACCTATCCCGCAGGCGGCCATCTGCCGATGGAACAGCTCCCCGACGAAACCGCACGCGACCTGCGTGCGTTCCTGGGCTCGCTGCCATAGGCTCGTTGATGCTTTTTGCCTCCAAAGACCTATCTGTCTTTGCGAAATAGGCACAACTCTCCACGCAACGCTCTGGCGCGAAAGCGCCGGATTCTGGCATAAGCCTCTGCAAAATGGGCAGGAGACAGGCATGAAGATCGGCGTCCCCAAGGAGATCAAGACGCAGGAATATCGCGTGGGTCTCACGCCCGAGAGCGTCGGCGAACTGGTTCGCGCAGGCCACGAGGTGGTGGTCGAGACGAATGCCGGCATGGGCCTCGCCGCAACGGACGCCGACTACCAGAAGGTCGGCGCAAAAATCCTCCCGACCGCCGCCGCCGTCTTCGAGACCGCCGAGATGATCGTGAAGGTGAAGGAGCCGCAGCCCGTCGAGTGCGCGATGCTGAAGCCGCACCACACGCTGTTCACCTACCTTCACCTCGCCGCCGACAAACCGCAGGCCGAAGCGCTTATGAAATGCGGCGCGATCTGCATCGCCTACGAGACCGTCACCAACGCCGCCGGCCGGCTGCCGTTGCTGCAACCGATGAGCCAGGTCGCCGGCCGCATGTCGATCAATGTCGGCGCCTATGCGCTGATGAAGACGAAGCGCGGTCGCGGCCTGTTGCTCGGCGGCGTGCCGGGCGTGCCCCCGGCCAACGTCGTGATCCTCGGCGGCGGCGTCTCGGGCGTCCACGCGGCGGAGATGGCGATCGGCGCCCGCGCCAACGTCACGGTGTTCGACCGCTCCATGCCGCGCCTCGAGGAGCTCGACGTGCAGTTCGCCGGCGCGGTGGACACGGTCTATGCCACGCAGGCCGCCATTGATCGCGCCGTTCTGGAAGCCGACCTCGTCATCGGCGCCGTGCTGATCCCGGGCGCTGCCGCGCCCAAGCTGGTCACGCGCGAACACCTCAAGAAGATGAAGCCCGGCGCCGTGCTGGTGGACATCTCGATCGACCAGGGCGGCTGCTTCGAGACCTCGCGCCCGACGACGCATGACGATCCAATCTACGAAGTCGACGGCATCCTGCACTATTGCGTCGCCAACATGCCGGGCGCCGTGCCGCGCACCTCCACCTACGCCCTCAACAATGTGACGCTCCCGTTTGCGCTCGACATCGCGAACAAGGGCGCCAAGGCTGCGCTGCAGGCCGACAAGCATCTCGCCAACGGCCTCAACGTAGCCGATGGCAAGATCACGCATGAAGCCGTGGCGCACGATCTCGCGCTGCCCTTCGCCAAACCCGCGTGGCTCAAGGCCTGATGCGGGGCCCCCTTCTCGCGGCACTGATGCTCGCCGCCTGCAGCGAGGCGCCGGTGGACATGAAGGATCCCGCCGCCGTCACACGGCGGTTCGTCAACGCCTACAACGCCCGCGACCTGTCGCGCATGCTGCCGCTGGTCGACCAGGTCAACCTGGAAGTGGTGAAGGACGCCCTTGCAGGCGGCCCCGGCAGCGAAGCTTACACCAGCATCTTCCGTCCCGAGGTGAACGATCAGCTGGCGCGCGATGGCGGCAAGATCGAAGGTCCGCGCTTCGACCATGGCGACGCCGTCTTCAAGGTCGGGGAAACGGTCGACGGCGACGTCCACGCGATCAAGCTCGGTCAGAGCGAAGATGGCCGCTGGCTCATCGCGGAATTCCCCACGCTCTCCGAGCAGGAATATCTCGGCCTGCCTGAGCAGGCGAAGCCCTAATAGCGTCTCACCGCCACGGCCGAGCCGCCACCCCATGCGCTGATCCCGAACAGGAAGCCGAAATCATACCAGCGCCCGACATTCGGGAAGGCGTACATTCGCACCGTGTCCGAGAACAGGCTGATCACGAACGAGATCGGCGCCAGCAGGCCATCGATAATGCCGTTGAAGAAGGCCGGCGAACTCGGCGGTCCCATCGGCCGCGTCGCGCAGGCCGCGGCCAGCAGCAGCGTGAAGACCCCAAGAATAAGCCATCTCGGACTGACAGGCAGCTTCGTTCCGGGCAGTTTCGTTCCGGGCAGTTTCATCTACGTCCCCCTTTCTGGACAGGCGTTATTCGGCAGCCGCCCGCGCAGAACCTGCGCTTGCAGCCAAGCGATCATTGATCCAGCTGCGCACAAAGGCGTTCGTCCTGCGCGCGATCGACGTCGAGAAGCGGTTGAACGCATGCGGCGCCTCTGGAACCACGATCAGCTGCGCATTGCGCCAGCGTTCGGCCATCAACCGGCTGTCGTCGATAAGCGGATCGATCGCGCCGCAGATAAGCAGGGCCGGGGGCAGGCCATCCATCTTCGCATAGAGCGGCGAAACGTCGGGCGCGCGGCGCTCCTCTTCGCTCCTGCCAGGCAGCAGTTTGGCGATGCCTGGCGTCATCGCCGGGCCATCCAGCACCAGCGTGTCACGCGGAGCGTTGCGCACACTCTGCGTCGCCGAGAGATCATAGGGTCCGTAGAACAGCACCGCCCCGCGCATCCGGCCAAAATCTGCGCGATCGTCCCGCAGCCGCTGGAGCGTGCAGGCGGCAAGATGGGAGCCTGCCGACTCGCCGCCGATGAAGATGTCTCGAGCGCCAAAGACGGCCTTGCTGTGCTCGAATACCCAATCGGCCGCCGCGTGACATTGGTCGATCATGCCGGGCAAGGTGATGTCCGGCAGCGTCGTGTAGTCCACGCTGGCCACAACAAGTCCGCAATCACGCGCGATGAGAGCGTTCACCCGATCATCCATCGCAGCATTGCCGATAGCCCACCCGCCGCCATGATAATCGATGTAGACGCCCTTCACGCGCCCGGAGGGCCGCAATATGCGCAGGGGAACAGAGTGTCCCTTCCATTCAATCCGCACCGTGCTGGTGCGCACGCCGCGCACGGCATGGGTCGGCAGGTTCCTAGTCGCGCCAAGCATCGACTGGATCATGAAACGCCCGAGCGGCGTCGGCGCACGAAAGCGCGGAGCCCAGCGCAGCTGCCGGTTTAGCCGCCGCGCCTGGTTGAGCTCGGCTTCCGTGAAGACGGGAGGGACTGCAGGCATCGCCGGTATCCTCGCGCTAGCTTCTGGAAGTTAATGACGGGATGCGGCGCCGGCAACGGCTTGGCGGAAACAGAAGGGCCGGCGCGGCATGGCTGCCGGCCGGTCCGATCTGGTCAGATGTCAGTCGCTTCAGCGTCCGTCGACGCTCTTGAAGTATTTGAAGAAGTCGCTGTCGGGCGACATCACGAACGGCGTGCCGGTCTTGATGGCGCGGTCATAGGCTTCGAGCGAACGATAGAACGCGAAGAACTCCGGATCCTTGTTGTAGGCTGACGCGTAGATCTTGTTGCGTTCCGAGTCGCCTTCACCGCGCAGGACCTGCGATTTCTGGTTCGCCTCGGCCGTGATGACCGCAACCTGCTTGTCGGCCTCACCCTTGATGGACTGGAACAAGCCCTCGCCCTCGGCGCGGTACTGGTTCACCTTCTGCTGAAGCTGCTGCTTCATGCGCTCATAGACGCGCTGCGAGTTGGCTTCCGGCAGATCGGCCTGGCGGATGCGGACGTCGATGATCTCGATGCCCAGCGTCGTCATGTTGGCCTGCAGGGCCGCCTTGATCCGCTGCATCACACTGGCGCGCTGGCCGGAGATGATGTCCGGTTGACTGACCTTGCCGAGTTCGCCTTGCAGCGCGGCAGTGAAGCGCTGGCGCAGCTGCGCCAAGCCGTTGTCCATGCTGGTCGCGGCGCGGAAGAACTGTGTCGGATCCTTGATGCGCCAGCGCGCGATCGCGTCGACGTTGAGACGCTGCTGGTCGGCAGCCTGGATCTCGGCGGTGTCGAGATCAAAGCCCATGTTGCGCTTGTCGTAGTAGATCACGTTCTCGACGAACGGCGCCTTGAAGTGCAGGCCCGCCTTGCGCTCCGAACCGTCCGCGTTGACGGCGTACTGATACTGGCCGAAGCGCAGCACGATCGCCTGCTGGTCCAGCGCGACGATGTAGAACGCGTTCGCCAGGATAACGATGGCGGCGGCGGCTAGGATGCCCGCGATGATGAGGGTGCGTTGCATGTCTATTGCCCCTGCGTCGGCTGCTGGCGACCGCGCAGCTGGTCGAGCGGAAGGATCGGAACCGACCCGGACTTGTTGTCGAGGATGATCTGGTCGGTGCGCCCGATCACCTTTTCCATCGTCTCAAGGAACATCCGTTCGCGTGTCACACGCGGCGCCGCGCGGTATTGTTCGTAGATCAGGTTGAAACGATCCGCCTCGCCGCGTGCAGTGGCGACGGATGCGGCCTTGTAGCCCTCGGCCTCCTGGATGATGCGCTTGGCGTTACCTTCGGCTTCCGGAACGACCTTGTTGCGGTAAGCGACGGCCTCGGCTTCGCGCTTGGCCTTGTCCTGCTCGGCGCTGGACACCTCGCGCTGTACACTGACGACTTCTTCCGGCGCCGTGGCCTTGCGCAGCGAGATCGAGATGATCTCGACGCCTGACTTGTAGGAATTCAGCGTCTGCTGCATCAGCGCCTTGACCTGGGTCTGCACCGTCGTGCGGCCGCTGGTCGTGATCGGCTCGAAGGCCGACGTGCCGACAACCTCGCGCATGGCGCTCTCGCCGATCTGCTCGATCAGTACGTGGCGATCCTGATCGCCATCTTCCGTGTCGACGACGTTGAACAGGTAGTCACGCGGCTCGTAGATGCGCCAGTTGATGACGAAGTCGATGTCGATGATGTTCTCGTCGCCCGTCAGCATCAGGTTGGGCGTCGTGGCGCCGCCGACCTCGGTGCGGATCTCGGTATTCACCGGAACGACGATGTGGCGCTCGAACGGGTTCGGCAGACGGATATGGAAACCCGGACCCTCATAACGCTCGAACACGCCGAGACGCAGCACCACCGCGCGCTCCTGTTCGTTGACCTGGTAGATTCCCGTGAACAGCCAGCCGATGAAACCGATCGCCAGCAGGATCGCGAGGCCGGCCGCGCCAAAGCCCCGGCTGCCGCCGCCACGGCCGCCGCCGGCGCCGCCACCCGAACCGCCGCCGTCCTTGCGCCGGAAACGCTCCTGCATGCGCCGCAGGGTTTCTTCCAGATCAGGGCGATCCTTGCCGCCGCCCGAACCGCCGGATGGTTTGTTGCCGCCGCCGGTTGGCTTGCCCCACGGGCTCTCGCCATTGCCGTTATTGTTGTTGCCGCCGCCCCAGGGGCCGCCCCCGCCGCTGCCCTTGTTGTCGTTCCAGGGCATCCGGCCCTCCTCTTGCGCAGTATTCTGGAGATTTGTGTCCTCCAGTAGTTGAGCCTGCATTAAAGCCGCTTCAAGGAGGGCGCATAAGTCAGTTTCCCTTGCGAAGCGACTGGACATGCAGCTGACGAAGGCGTGATTCAGCCTCGACACGACTTGGGACCGGATGCTTCGGTAACCGTCATTACTTGAATAAAACGCAATGGACGCCGAATCGGCCGCCATGGCGGCGATCTTGCAGCCCGCGGGTCATCAGGCTCGCAACGACCAGGACCAGCCCGGAAATGCTCGCGCCCGCAGGCGTTAACGAAACAGTGCGTCGCGACGTCACGGTCATCATCGCCGCCTGGCGCGCCGCCGGAACGATCGGCAAGGCCGTCGCCTCCGCCCTCGCCCAGCCCGAAACCGCCGAAGTCGTCGTCGTCGACGACGCCTCCGGCGATGACGGCGCAACCCTCGCCGCCGCGCACGCCGCCGACGATGGCTCCGGCCGCCTCACTGTCTTTGCACTTGATAAGAATTCCGGCCCCGCCCGCGCCCGTAACGCCGCCATCAAGGCCAGCAAGGCGCCGTGGATCGCCGTGCTGGACAGTGACGACTTCATGGAACCCGGCCGCTTCGCCAAACTGGTCGCCCTGCGCGAGGCCGGCCTCGACTTCATCGCCGATGATCTCCTGCAGACCCCGGAAGGCCACACCGTCGCCGAAGGTCGCCCGATGTGGTTCGAGGGCGACCAGACGCCCGTCGACGTCACGCTGGATGTCTTCTTCCGCTCCTGCATCTCCTCGCCCAAGCGCAAGCGCCGTGAGCTCGGCTTTCTCAAGCCGCAGATGCGCCGCGCCTTCCTCGAACAGCACGCCCTCGCCTACGACGAAACGATGCGGCTGGGCGAGGATTTCGACCTCTACTCCCGCTCGTTGCTCGCCGGCGCGAAGATGCGTCTCGTGCCATGGGCGGGTTATGTCAGCGTGATGCGCAAGGGATCCCTGTCGCTGCGCCATTCGCGCGGCGACCTCGTCGCCCTGCTCGCCAGCAAGAAGCGGATGCTGGCCTCCGGCAAGCTGACGCCCGCCCAGGCCCGCCTGCTCAGGAGCGTCCATGCCACCTCCAACGCCCGCCTGATGTGGGTCGACTTCATGGCCTATGCGCGGAAAGGCGCTGTCTTCCACGCAGCGTGGGTCATGCTAAAGGACCCCCGGCAGGCGCCCTATCTGCTGCGGAACACGTGGGTCACGCTTACCAAGCGGTTCCGCACCCGGCAGTAGAAGGCGCTCCGTCAAAGGAGAGCCGATGCCCTCAGCCCTTGAGACCGCCGTGCGCGCCGCGCTTGATGCCGTGACCGACCCCGTGTCGGGCAAGGGCCTCAGCGCGTCCGGCCGCGTCACAGGCCTCGTCGCTCGCGCCGACGGCAAGGTGGGCTTCGTGCTCGAGACTTCAGTCGGCCCCGCCGACGAACCCCTGCGCAAGGCCGCCGAAGACGCCGTCGCCGGCGTGAAGGGCGTCACCGCCGTCACCGCCGTCCTCACGGCCGAAGCCGCCACCGGCGCGCGCACCATCACGCCGCCGCGGCCCGCGCCTGCCTCGTCTCCGCCGCCTCCCGCAGCCGCTGCGACGCGCCCGGCACGCGGCATCATCGCAATAGCCTCGGCCAAGGGCGGCGTTGGCAAATCAACCGTCGCCGTGAACCTCGCCGCCGCTGCCGCCAGATCCGGCCTGCGCGTCGGCCTGCTCGATGCCGACGTCTTTGGTCCATCGCTCCCCACCATGCTCGGCACGGTCGGCAAGCGCCCCGAGGTGAAAGGCAAGCGCATGCAGCCGGTAATGGCGCACGGGCTCGCCACGGCTTCGATCGGCTATCTCGTCGATCCGGATCAGGCCGTCGTCTGGCGCGGACCGATGGTGATGTCCGCCGTCTCGCAGCTCATCAACGACACCGACTGGGGCGACCTCGACCTCCTCTTCATCGACACGCCGCCCGGCACCGGCGAAGTGCAGCTCACGCTGGTGCAGAAACTGCCGCTCGATGGCGCCGTCATCGTCTCGACGCCACAGGAGGTCGCGCTGGCCGATGTGCGTCGCGGCGTCGGCATGTTCCGCAAGACGGCCGTCCCGGTGCTCGGCGTCATCGAGAACATGGCCTGGTTCGAACAGCCGGACGGCTCACGCGCCTACATCTTCGGCAAGCAAGGCGCCGAGCGCACCGCCGCCGATCTCGGCGTCCCCTTCCTCGGCGCCCTGCCCATTCTCCCGGCCCTGCGCGAAGGCGGCGACGCCGGCGTGCCAGCCGCGACGGGGGACAGCAACGCAGCAGAAGCCTTCCGCCTCCTGGCCGAAGCCGTCAGCGAGGCTCTCGCGGCGTCACCAAACAAGCCCGCCCCCGTCGTAATATTCGAGTAGCCATCGCGAGATCTCTGGGCCAGTCTCCAGGCGGACACGTAGGGCGGGACACATTTCTTGCGGCGGTGAAAGCGAAGACGGGCGAATGACCCGACTTCGAAGGGCTGATCCACGGCATCTATTTAGGGTTCCGCAAAGGTGGTGAGCTGGCGGTCGACGTAGGGGTCAATGAGGGCCATCACCTTGTCCAGATCGCGCAAGCCGTCGGTCCTGCCGGAAAGGTCATTGGCGTCGAAGCCTACGGACCCATGTGCAAGGCGCTGTTCGGCAACATCGACAACCTCTGTCCTGAGCTGAAGGCGCGCACCGATCTTCATAACGTCGCCGTCTCACGCAGGCCGGGCACGGCCACCTTCTATTTCGACCGCTCCTTCACCGGCCTCTCCAGCCTGGCGAAGCGGGACCTCACGCAGGGCCATGATGTCGAAGCCGTGATGGCGCAGGTCACTACGCTCGACAAGCTGATAAGAGGCCGTCCGGCCTTCGTGAAGATCGACATCGAGGGCGCCGAATGCGATGCGCCGTGCGGAGCAACCAGAATGCTGCGCAGCCACCTGCTGATCGCCTTTGAGCTCGACGCCTCTTCACCAAACTATTTCGGTTACAAGCCAGAAGATCTCGTTGGTCTGTTCCATGCGCAGCTACCGCATCGTCGACCTCGTCTGGCATCCACACGACAGCGCCGCCGATCTGATGCCTGCGCTGGTCTGGAACTTCCTCGCAGTTCCTCCGGGCATGGACATCGAAACCATCTGCGCGTCGGCGCGAAAAGCGCTCTGGCGCGCCTGCGCCGTTAACGATTGTGAACGCCAAAGCGCGGCGCACCACAGCTTTATTGGCGCCTAAACGGCTGAATCTCCTTGCAAGCGCGCGCGGCGCACTTAACGTTTTGTTTACGGCAACGGCTGCTGTCGCGCCCGCGTTAACGAATGGCGTCAGGCAGAGGTAGCGGGAGGCTTGGTCCGGAACCTGAATGGGAAACCGGGCGTGGACGGGAGTAGCGTATGGCGAACACAGTCCGGCTGCGCGGCCAGTTCTGGCCGCAGGATCACTGGGGACGCGTCACCAACGCCGCCATCGCGCGCGAGCATATCGTGCAGCCTGCCCTCGAAGCCGCCGAAGAAGCCGCCGACGCCGCTTTGGAACGCTTCGGCGACCACCTCCACTCTGTCTATATCTCCGGCCCTGCCGCGCGTGGCCGCCCGGGCGGCGCCGCCTTTTTCGTCCTGCTACGCCTCGGCGCCTCGAACCTGCAGAACAATGAAAGCTGGGAAGCCGCCATCGCTGCCCAGCTTCGACGCCGCCATCCGCGCGTCGGCCGCGTGGCCGTCGCCGTGTTCAACTGGAAGGACGTCTTCACCACGGACGGCGCCTTCTCCCCGGCCCGCTTCCGCCTCGCCGTAAACTCGGTCTGCGTCGCCGGCCGTAACATGACGCGCATGCTCGCCCCGCAACGCATCGACACCGCATCGATGAACGGCGACATCCTCGGCTTCCGCTCGCGCATGCTGAACGCCGCCGGCCGTCTCGCCGCTGCCCGTTCGCCCGACCGCGTCCGCGCAGCTGCGATGGACGCCGGCCACGCCGTACTTGCCGCCGCCTTCGCCCTCGTGATGGAACGCGAGCAGATCTACACGGAAGACCTCGACCTCCGCCGGGACCTGTTCGTGCTGAACTATCCTGCGCGTCAGCGTGAGATGGCCGAGGCCTACGCCATGGCCACACGCCCCTCTCCAGACGCGATGAAAGCCCTCGTCTTCATCGACGCCGCCTGCAAGTGGCTGACGCCGCTGACCGACGCCTGGCTCAACGCCAACAATCCGCAACGCGCCGAACGCCTCAAGGCTTGAGGCCGTAGCGTCATCATCCGTCCCCCATGGACCGGTCGCGTCTTCGCTCCTAATCAGGAAGAAAGACACGTTCGGGAGGGCGTCATGAAATCCGCTTCGGTCCTGCTGCCTGCAGCGCTGCTTGTCGCCTGCACCACCTCTGCGCCTCCCGCTCCGCCTGTTGCCGGACCCGCCGCGCCGCCACCCATCGCCATCACTGGCCCGGAGACGCCTTCCGCCTTCACGCGCGCCGAACACGACAAGGTTCGCACCGAACGCCCGTTCTCAGACACGCGCGATTTCGATTTCGCCCAGCGCGGCTTCATCGCTACGCGGAAAGACCCGCTGATTACCAACGCCGCCGGCCAGCCGGTGTGGAGCCTCTCCGCCTTCGACTTCCTCAAGGCCGCGGACAGCGCCACCGTGAACCCCAGCCTCTGGCGCCAGGCGCAACTTATGGCGAAGCACGGACTCTTCCAGGTCTCCGACCGCATCTGGCAGGTGCGCGGCTTCGATCTCGCCAACATCACCTTCGTGAAGGGCGACAAGGGCTGGATCATCATCGATACGCTGGGCTCGAACGAGACCGCGAAAGCCGCGCTCGACCTCGTAACGGAACAGCTCGGCCCCCGCCCCGTCACAGCGCTGATCTATACCCACAGCCACACCGACCACTTCGCTGGCGCAGCCGCACTCGTGCAGCTCGCGGATGTCGCGGCCGGCAAGGTCCCCGTCATCGCGCCTGAGGGCTTCCTCGAAGCCGCCGTGGGCGAGAACGTCATCGCCGGTCCCGCCATGCAGCGCCGCGCCATGTACCAGTTTGGGGTGCCGCTCCCGAAGGATGTAGGCGGCCTCGTCAACGCCGGCATCGGCCCCGGCCTCTCGCGCGGCACGACCTCGCTGATCCCGCCAACGAAGGAGATCGCCGCCACCGGCGAAACGCTCACCATCGACGGCGTGAAGATGGTCTTCCAGTTCACCCCCGGCACTGAGGCTCCTGCCGAGATGAACGTCGACTTTCCCGATTGGAAGATCGTCGACATGGCCGAGAACGCCAACGCCACACAGCACAACATCCTCACCCCGCGCGGCGCCGTCGTGCGCGACGCGAAGGTATGGGCCGAAGGGCTCACCCAGGCGCTCCGCCTCTTCGGTGACAGCGAGATCCTGATCACCAGCCATGGCTGGCCGCGCTTCGGCAACGCCAACATCCGCGACTACCTCGCCAAGCATCGCGACGTTTACGCTTACCTGCACGACCAGACCGTGCGCCTGATGAACAAGGGCCTCAACGGCGACGAGATCGCAGCCCAGCTGAAGCTCCCGCCCGAGCTCGACCAGGAATGGTATGACCGCCCCTATTACGGCTCACTGAGTTTCAACTCGCGCGCCGTCTATCAGTTCTACATGGGCTGGTACGACGCCAACCCGTCCAACCTTGCCCCCTCGCCGCCGACCGAAACCGGCAGGCGTTATGTCGAAGCCATGGGCGGCGCCGAGCACGTGAAGCAGATGGCCAAGGCCGCCTACGATGCCGGCGACTACGCCTGGACCGCCGAACTCCTCAACCACATCGTCATGTCCGACAGCGCCGACGCCGCCGCGAAGGACATGCTGGCTCGCGCCTATGACCAGCTCGGCTGGCAGAGCGAGAATTCGCTCTGGCGCAACATCTACCTCACCGGCGCGCTGGAGCTGCGCAAGGGCGTTAGCGCCCCGCCCGTCAACGCCGCCTCGCAGATGGCGACGCTCGCCAACCTGCCTATGGGCTCGCTGTTCGATCTCCTCGCCGTCCGCCTCAACGCCCAGAAGGCCGAAGGCCAGAAACTCAAGCTTGCCTTCGTTCTCTCGGACACGAAGGAGCGCAGCTATGTCGCGATCGCCAACGGCGTCCTCATCCATGAGGAGATCGCCGCCCCGGGCCCTGTCGATGCAACGCTCACCGTCACCCGCGCCGACTTCCTCGCCTCCATCTTCGGCGGCCAGCCCCTCCCACCCAAAGTCGCCAGCGGGGCAGCCAAAGTCGAAGGCGACGCTTCCGCCCTTCTCAAGCTCGCCCAGTGGATGGACCCGCCCAACCCTGCCTTCCCGATCGTCACACGCTAGGCCCGAAGTCCCATCACGTGGGCGCGACCAGCTACAAAAACAGGGTGCGCAGTCTTGAGCGCCCGGTTTATACTACCCGCACATCAACCGGAGGCGGCATCGATGCGTAGTCTGGTCCTGTCAGTCCTGATCCTTGCCGCGGCCGGCGCCGCATCGGGCGTTGCGCACGCCCAGCCCGGCCTCAGCTCCGCGCCCAATCTCGACGGCGCCGACAACGCTAACCGCATCGCCGAAAACGCCAAGCGGAAACTCGACGGCATGCGCAAGGAAGGCATCGAAGCGCTGCAGAAGCAGGACTTCGCGACCGCCGAAAAAGCCTTCGGAAAGCTGGTCGCCCAGAACCCCACCACCAACGACGCCAACTATCTCATGGGCCTGGCCAAGCTCGGCCTGCAGAACTGGGCCGACGCCCGGCAATTCCTCGAGCTTGCGGTCAAGCAGGATCCGAAATGGCCTGACCCGAAATCGCGGCTCGGCGTCGCCTATCTGAGACTCAACGACGCCGACGCGGCCGCCAAGCAACGCGCCGATCTCGCCGCCCTGTCCAGCGGATGCAACGGCTGCAAGGACGCCAAGTCGATCACCGAGAATCTCGCCATGCTCGACCGCGCAATCGCCGCGGCGCAGAAGCCGAAAGTCGCCGCGCCCGCGCCGAACTGAAATACGTCAGCCGGATGCCTTAAGCAGCGCGCGGCTGCAGCCATTTCGGCAGCATAGCGTAAGGGTCGGGCACGGCGTCATTGCTGTAGCCAACTTCGGCCGACTGCAGCAGCCGCTGCAACCGCCCGACCTTCCACGCATCGAACAGGTCCGTGCATCCGCCGACAAATTCGCCGCCGACGAAGATCTGCGGGATCGTGACGCTTCCCGTCCGCTCACGCAGCGCTCGCCTGATCCGCCCTCCCAGATCGTCCTTCTGATAGGCGACGGAGTCGAGATCAACCGCGCGATAGGCAATGCCGGCCTTGTCGAAGAATCGGCGCACCGACCAGCAGAACTCGCACCATTCGAGTGCGAACAGCACGACCGGTTCCTTCGGCGAGGAGACGGCCTCGGCAACAAAACGGACAGCATCGGCATCCGCCGCGACGACCGGCGCGGCTGCGGCCGGCGCCGGCACGGCGCAGACATCGAACCGCGCCGAAGGCGTCGAGCGCGAGATATCCATCTCCTCCTCGCTCATGCCTTCGCTGATCCCCTCGAACAGTGGCGTCGAGAGATAGCGCTCGCCCGTATCCGCCAGCATGCAGAGTATGGTCGAGCCCTCCGGCGCCGTTTCCATCAGCTTGATCGCGCCGGCCAGCGTGGCGCCGGACGTCGTGCCGACGAAAATGCCGGCCTTGCGCGCCAGATCGCGCGAACACCGCATCGCATCGCCGCCATGGATGGCCATCACCTGGTCGACGTGACCGCGGCTCATCGCATCGCCCGTGAGCTTCGAGATGAAGTCCGGCGTCCAGCCCTGCATCACATGCGGACGGAAGGCGCTGTGGCTTTCTGAAGCCGATCCATCCGGATTGCGCGCCTGCGGCGCTCCACTGCCCAGCAGGGGCGAATTGTCCGGTTCGCAGACGATGATCTTTGTATCCGGACTCTCGGCCCGCAGCACACGGCCGACGCCGTTGAGCGTGCCGCCTGTACCGTAGCCGGTCACCCAGTAGTCGAGCCGCTCACGCTCAAACGCGCCCAGTATCTCCCGCGCCGTCGTGGCCGCGTGTATCGCCGCATTGGCCTCGTTCTCGAACTGGCGCGCGAAGAACCAGCCATGCGCCTCCGCCAGCTCACGCGCCTTGGCCACCATGCCCGTGCCCTTCAGCGACGCCGGCGTCAGCACCACCTGCGCGCCGAGAAAGCGCATCAGCTTGCGCCGCTCGACCGAAAAACTCTCGGCCATCACGATCACAAGCGGATAGCCCTTCTCAGCGCAAACCAGCGCGAGGCCGATGCCGGTATTGCCGCTGGTCGCTTCGACCACCGTCATGCCCGGCTTGAGCACGCCGCGCCGCTCGGCGTCCTCGATGACGCCAAGCGCAAGCCGGTCTTTCACCGACCCGCCCGGGTTGAAGGATTCCAGCTTGGCGTAGAGCCGGACATTGCGTGACTCGAACTTGGCAAGTCGAACGATGGGTGTTTGGCCGATGGTGGAGAGGATGTTCTCGTGTTTCGTCATCATTGGAGCCTCCGTCTGCGCGGGTTGCATCCAATCCATCACATCGCCCCTGCGCGCGTAAGCGAATGTTCCGCCAATGAGCGAGGAGGAATTCGCCACCCGCGGCGACGACCCGGCGGAAATGGGTCGAACCTGTGGCGGCGCGTCTCCAGACGCGTGCGTCAACTGACCGGCTGGCGGTCGCCGGCCGCAAACAACGCTTCGATCTCCTCGCGTTCCTCCGAAGTTGGCGACGTGAAATCTCGGCCTGGGCTCGCTGCCTTGAGTTCGCCGGTACAACGGAAATTGAGCCATGGTGATCCTGAAAGATCGACCGGCTCCGTCGTCTCAAGCGAGTCGTCCCACTCTCCCCCGCCAGACTCGATTCGCGACGGAAGCGTCTCAGCAAGAGTTCCGCTGGCAAGCGAGATGAGGGGCTCGGGCGCGGTTGGCATGACGATCGACCCCTGTCCGGACTTTGGCGCACATCACCGCGTGAATGTGATCAAGCCGGAATTCGGATGGCCGAAGTGAAGACTTGCCGTATCGCTCCTGATGTCCGCGATCCAGCTATCGCGAGAGGGAATAAAGGGCGCTGGATCCGATGCGACTGACGGCGCCACGGAAGCGAGTGGAGCTGCATCCCGGCGACTTCGGAGGAGAAGCTTTTCCGCACGCGGCGGCGAGAAGACTGATAGATGGCAGTGTCGCTCTGCGCATGCGTTCCCCCGGGATAGAACGCTACAGACTAGAGCGAAGCCGCTCCAAAACAAACCGGCGGCCCCATCCTTCTCCGGGATGATGGCCGCCGCACGTTTTGCTGGTCTGGCTTGCCGGTTCTGTCGCCGGCCTTCGGGGAGGAGAGACGGTCTTACGCCGCCTGTTTTTCCGGGTTGATCCCGGCATCCCATTCAAACTCCGGATAGAAGCGATCCATCATGCGCGAGACATAGGCCACGAGGCGCGGCCGGCTGATCGCGTCTTCGCGCACAGGCGTGTCGAAATATGGCGTCATCGCCGCTGCCAGCGTCGCGAAGATGAAGGCGTCGGCGCCGCAGGGCTCATGACCCATCAAATAGGGCTTGTCGCCAATGAACAGTTCGAGCGCATCGAACGAGCGCCGCGCCAGCATCGCGATCTCCTCTTCGGTGTGCCGTCCGACGCCACGCGCGATGAAACTGGCACGCACACGCTCCACCATCTCCTTCTTGAAGGCGTCCCGCTGTTCGGCCGGGACCTGGTTGAAGAAGACAGCCGGGCCCTTCTCGAAATTCGCGGGAACCATCCAGCGGAAATAGGTAACCGCCGGCGCCAGCTCGCGATCGATCGCCAGTTCGATGGCGAAGGCCGTTGCCCGTTCGAGCGGCGTGAGACCCTGATCGAGATCGACGCTATACTCGCGCTCGATGTGCAGGCGGATAAAGGCGCTGTCGCCGATCAGGCGGCCATCGTCGTCGATGAACGGGATCTGCCCCTTCGGGCCCTGCGCCGGGTTCGCCTGGCGCTTCTCGTAGCCAAGCCCCGCCATGCGCAGCTGCACTTCCGTCTTGGTCACATAGGGGCTGAGTTCTGGAAGACCGAATTTCGCGCCGCCGCCGGAAAGAACGATCATCCCGATCTCCTTCGTCTGAGAGGCTCCCTTGCCTCTCGCATCCTGATGACACATAGATGCCAGACGGCTGCTGACAGCATCCTGTCAGCAGGATTTCGGGGCTGCCGGGGGAGACGAAAACATGCGGAAAGCAGACCGTCTTTTCGAGATCATTCAGATCCTGCGGCGCTCGAAGAAGCCCGTGACGGCGGATGCGATGGCCGCCGAATTGGAGACATCGAAACGCTCCGTCTATCGCGACATCGCAGCGCTTCTTGCGCAACGCGTGCCCATCCGTGGCGAGGCGGGCATCGGCTATGTGCTCGACAAGGGCCTCGACATGCCGCCGCTCATGCTGACGACGGACGAGATCGAGGCCGCCGTGCTCGGCGCGCAATGGGTGATCAACCGCGGCGACCCGCAACTGTCGAAAGCTGCGCGCGACCTGCTCGCCAAGATCGAAGCGAGCATCCCGGAGCGCCTGCGTCCCTATATCGACGACCCCGCCCACCGCGTCGTCCCGGCTTGGGATCGAGCGAAGGATGCGATCGATCTCGGATTAGTGCGCGGCGCGATCAACGGCGCGCGCAAGATGAAGCTCGACTATCGTGACGTCGAAGGTCGCGCGACTGCGCGCGTGATATGGCCGATCCTGCTCGGCTATTACGAAACCACACGCATCATCTGCGCCTGGTGCGAGACGCGGAAGGATTTCCGCTCCTTCCGCTCTGATCGTATCGTCAACGCCGTGGTGCTGGACGAGCGCTATCCCGAGCGCCCGGCGGTCATGCGCGTGAAATGGCGCAAGGCGATGGAGGCCGACTGGAAGCGCCGCAAGGCCGAAGTCGAGAAGATGAAAGCCGCCGAGGCGTCCTCCTAACCCATCATAATCATCATAACGTCTTCATAGCGAAGCTATGAGCACCGGCCTGCGCGAGGCGGGCCCGGCCAGTATTGATGTCCCGTCTTCACTATTGTTGTTCGATCCGGCCCGCCCCTGCCCACAAAGAAAAAGCGCCGGCCTGTGAGGGCCGGCGCCAGGGATCCAACGAGCGGGAGCACCGCCATTGGGGTAAACTTGGATTAGAACCGGACCTGGAGTTCCACACCCCATGTCCGCGGCGGGCGAAGCCTTTCTCCGACCGTATAGCAGGAGTTCGCTGACGGAAGGCCGAACGCAGCCGTGGTTCCCGGGGTCGTATAGCACTCCGTCGGCGACACGATGCGGCCATTGCCGGGCGTGCCCACTGCAGCAGCTTCGCGCAAACCCGAACCGCGGCTGTCGTACTGGATCTCGTCGAACATGTTCCGGACGAAGCCGATCAGCGTGAAGTTGCCGTCAGCGCTGGTCCAGCTCACGCGGCCATCCGTCTGATCCCAAGCCGGGATCTTGGTGTAGCTGCGGTTGAAGATCGAGCTGAATGCGATGTCCTGCCAGAAGTAGCTGAGCGAGGCGTCAATCTTGGAGCCGTCCTCGAAGTCCCAGGTGTAGACGCCGTTGAGGGCGATCTTATTCTTGGGGCTGAACGGCAGGATGTTGCCATCCAGCGACTGGCCCTGAACGCCCACGCAGTTCGGATTGGGAACGTTGGGGTTCGCAGCCGCCGGTGTGGACGTGCACGCCTCGGGTCCCTGCGGCTGGGCCGCCGGGTCGAGTGCATACGGGTCAAGCGCATGAACCAGCGAAGGCGACTCGCCGATTTCCGGGTTCGTGTAACCGTAGTTGAACAAGAGCCGGAAATTGTCCGTCGGATACCAGATCGTCTCGAGTTCGAAGCCTGTCGTCTTGGTTTGCGGCAGGTTGACATAGGAAGCATAGGCCGGCGGCCGCGGCAGCGGACCCGAGCCATCCGGGTCATCCGGCACGATCGTGTTCGAGACCTGGTAGCCATTGTAGTCGTAATAGAACAGCACCGCGTTGGTGGTGAGGTTCCAGTCCGTCCACTCGCGCTTGAAGCCGAGTTCGAAGGCGTCGACCAGCTCCTTGTCGGTGTAGGGCGTTGCAACCTGCGTGCAGAACGTCGCCGCGCAGCCAAGGCCGCCCGGCTTGTAGCCGCGATTGTACTTGCCGTAGATCAGCGTGTCGTCGTCCGGCGTCCAGTCGACGCCGAGGACGCCAGTGACCTCTTCCCATGAAGCGGCGAGGTCGCGGTAGCTGTTGCCGTAGGCATCGTAGTAGATGCCGTACCGGCTCTTGTCCGTGGCCGTCGGATTCGCATTGACGACGCCTTTGGCGGCGTTGCCAAGGGGGTTGGACGCCGAAACCGTCGTCGGGTCAGGCCCGCCGAGCGTGCCGGTCACATCCATCCTGCTGATGCCGAACGGAAGAAGTCCGAAAAGGCCGGCGAGCGTGTAGTGGTTGATCACGCGTGCGTATTCACGCGTGTTCGACAGGTCTTTCGACCAGCGAATGCCAGCGGTCAGTTTCCACTGATCGTTGAGCTGCCAGTCGGTCTGCGCGAACGCGCCATAGGCGTTGTTGAGGCCCTGGTTGTTCGTGCGGAACATCAGCGACGCGCCGGGGTGGAGTGCGCCGGAGTTGATATAGCGTCCCGTGTTGGTCGGCTGGATCGTGGTGAGCGATGCAATCGTGGGCGAGAGCGCGTTGGAGATCGGACCACCCGGATCGCGGAGCTGATCCACGAAGATGATCTGGTTGTAGTTCTCCTGGTACTGGTAAAGACCGGCGACGACCTGCAGAGGTCCATCCCAGGTCGAGATGAAGTTGACCTCATTCGAGAACCAAGCGCGGTTCTCGTTGTAGTCCGAGACGCGCTCGGTGGCGTAGTTGTAGCCGGACAGGCAACCGTAAACCGCCATGGCCGGCGTGCAGGTGAAGCTCTTCACCGACGTGCCGTCCTGATCCTCTTGCAGGTTGTAGTGATACCAGACATAGCCGCCGAGATATTTGATGTCGAAATTGTCGGCGTGCCAGATCAATTCGGTCGCGAGCTCTGAAGTCGGCGACAGGCGGGCGAAGTTCGAGAAGTCGGTGTTGAAGGCATACCGGTCGGTGAGCGCCGGGTTGGTGGTCTGCGTGCCGACCTGAACTCTTCCCGGATCGGCAAGACCGAACCAGCCGTTGGGACCAAGTTCAGCGGTCGAGTTGAAAAAGCGCTGGTTGTAGGGATAGGGGTCGTCCGCGCCGGTACGGGCGCCTGGAGCGCCGTAGCGAACGTCCCAGTTCAGCGAGCCTGCGCGAATCCACAGGTCGATATCATCGCCGATGTCGAACTCAAGCTGACCTTCGATGTATGTGTCGTCCTTGCGGCCGCCTTCGGTGGTCAGACCCGAATAGTTGGTGAGGAAGCCTTCGTTCTGCGCCTGGCGTGAGTAGCCGACACGATAGCGCATCCAGTCCGTGATCGGTCCGGCGAGCGTGGTCGCCACGCCGAGCGTGTCGTAGTTGCCGTACTGCATGTTCACCTGGCCCTCGAACTCTTCCGTCGGGCGCTTGGTGATGACGTTGAGCGCGCCGCCGATCGAGTCGCGGCCGTAGAGGGTGCCTTGCGGGCCACGCACGACCTCGACACGATCGACGAAGATCGGTTCGCGGCTGGCCGGGATGGCGGAGGAGAAGTAGACGCCGTCGACATAGTTCGAGATGCCGGAGCGGATACCGAAGTTGTTGGAGGTACGCGTCACGCCGCGCATGCCGAGGCGGTCGCTCGCGGTCGAATAGGACAGGCCCGGTGCAAAGTTGGTGTAGTCCTGCACGGTCGTCAGACCAATCTGGTCGCGCATCTCATCGGTGATGGCGGTCACGGCCACCGCGATGTCCTGCACGGTCTCTTCGCGTTTTTGCGCGGTAACCACGACCACATCGCGGCCGCGTTCCGCTTTTTCATCCTCCGGCGGCGCTTGCGGCGCAGGCTGTGGTCCCGAGGCGTTCTGCGCCATGGCTGGCATAGCCAGGCCAAGCGCTATGAGACTGACGAGTGAAATACGATTAAGCTGCGCCATACGACGCGTCCTCCCTGGCAGCGATCCTCCCGCAGCGTCCTTTGTGTATTTCTGACGCCGGCGCTGCGCTGGCATATTGTTCCCCCAGCGCGCGCAAACGTGACCCTGCTTATAGTGTTCGTGAGCGTCAACGCTGTGGGACCCGCCCAAAATTCAGGCTCAGGCGCCTTCCGCGAACGTCACGGTGCAGCGCCGCATGCGTACCGCCCTCTTCGGTCGCTCTCCAAAGCTAGGTGGGTTTACCGCAACAGTGTGTGTTGGCCGCTACGGAAGCCGTAACGGAATGTCGGGATACTCAGGCTTCAAAAAAAGAGCTGCGTGATTCAGCATGCGCGAGTTTCTAACGCGGTGCAGCAAACGAGTTAAAATGTGACACCGTCAAAAATTTTTTCAGAAATGCCGAAGTCACGCTACGGCGCCCTCACGAAAGCGGCGCCCTGACCTCCGGTGAAGCGAAATCTGGAACGCAGAATCGTCAGATCGCCTCGGGCGCGATGCTGTCGAAGTCGCCCAGCCACAAAGACCTGGCTTTGACGAGGGATGCTTCACCTTCCCCAGCGCGACCCAGCCCGATCTGCGCCTTGCCAAGCACCCAGAGTGCGAGCGGGTCATTCTTCCAGACCTTGAGCGAAGCGGACGCCTCTGCTTCCGCCTTGGTGAAGTTCTTGTCCTTCAGCCAGGCGGCAGCGACGGAGCGACGGACGGGATACCACCACTCCGGCGGGTCCATGTACTGCTCGCGGGCCATCTGGGTTTTCGTAGCCTGCTCGAATGCGCGAGCGGCCTTTGGGTAATTACCCTCGGCCATGGCGAGACGGCCGTCGAGGACAAGGGTCGCGATCGTCTTTTCGGCGCTGTCGAGCTTGAGGTTGCGCAGGACATCAAGCTCCCGACGCGCGCCGGCTGCATCGCCGCGACGCAACAGCGCTTCGCCACGGCCATAGGCGCGATACAGCTTGAACTTGAGATCTGTCTGCGCGCTTTCAGGCAGCGCAAGCATCCGGTCGGGTGCATAGAGCGCAAGCGCGACATAGGTGCGAGCCGTCGGGTTTCCGCGCATGGCTGGGCCTTGATCCGGATAGGCCTTCGTCGCGTGCTCGGCATAGCGCAGCGCGAGTTCGCCATCGCCGGACATGAGCGAGCCCGCCAGGCCAAAGGCGAGGTTGTGCGCGTAGTACATCGGCAGGTCGGTCGGCTTGCCCTTTGGCGCGTTGGGATTGCCGCCTGCCCTGATCCAGCTCGTATCCGCCTCGATCGCCTGCGCGTTCACGACCGCAGCTTCTTCGTAGCGACCCGCATGGAACAGCGTGTGTGCGGGCATGTGCACGAGATGACTCGCAGCAGGCGCCAGGCGACCGAGGCGTTCAGCATAGGCGATCGCATCCTCTGCGCGTCCATCGAACTCAGAGCCGTGGATGAAGTAGTGGATCGCTCCAGTGTCATCCGGATGATCCTTGAGCACACGCTCGAGCAGGGCAAGCGCCGGCTTGAGACCCTGCTTGTCGTCGCCACGCACGGGAATTAGCAGGCTGTGCGCCGCCAGCACGGCAAGCTCCGGCTCGCCGGGATAATCGGCCGCGATCTTCGCCATCGCCTGACCAAAGGCGGGCTCTGTCTGCCCTTCCCCGGCCTTCGGGCCGCCCAGCACGTTCGTGTTTCCACCGACGGCGGCGGACTTGTCGGCATAGCGTGCGACAATCGCATCAGCGAGGCGCTGCGCCTTTGCGTCGCCGGGCCGCACGAGCTTCTGCGCGCGCAGGGCAGCTTCGAGTGCAGCCTTCCGACCATCTTCGTCGATACCATAGTTGAGCGTTGGCCCGAGCACCCAGGCTTCGCCCCACGCGCAGAGCGAACATGTGGGATCGGCCTTGGCCGAGCGCTGCATCGCGACTTTTGCGTCCTCGTGATAGAAGGCGTGGCTCAGGGCGAGACCATAGTCGAACCAGTCCTGTGCTTCCTTCACGTCGCTATCGACCTTGAAGCCGCCCGTTCCCATTCCGCCCGCGAGCTTGAGATCGGGGTTCGGCCGCGCACCATCTGTCGCCTCCGCCGAGCAGAGCGATGTGATCGCCAGAAGCGTTTCGCGTGTGATGCCTTCGGACGGCATTAGCGGCGGGATCGGCGTCACGACTGCGGAACTCGCCGCGGCGCAGGCTGTCGTTACGAGCGTTGCAATGAGTACCAGCCGCCGCATCAGATCCTCCATGGTCGTCGCGAACCTAACCTATCGTTCGCCGCCGACCAAATTCAGCGGACCCGCTCGAGATCGCGGATCACGAAAGCCGCCTCGTTGTTCTCATCCGCCGGAATGTGGGTCGCAGAAAGCTCTCGCCACTCCGAGCGGTCGAACGCGGGAAAAAAGACGCTTGCCTCGCGCTCGGCATCGACTTCGGTGAGACTCATGTGTGTCGCGACGCCAAGAGCGGCCGCATAGATCTCAGCGCCGCCGAGAATGGAAACTTCCGACACGCCAGCTTGCGCCGCCATGGCGCGCGCCGCCGCCAACGCCGGCGGCAGGCTGGAGAAGACATGAGCGCCCGGCGCCTCGAAGGCGAGGTTGCGGGTGGCGATGATATTGGGCCGCCCCGGAAGGGGGCGCTTGGGAAAGCTCTCCCAGGTCTTGCGACCCATCACCAGCGGCGTCTTCGCCGTGACCTTCCGGAAATTGGCCATGTCGGCCTTGAGCCGGAACAGAAGCCGGTTGTTGAGCCCCAGCTCCCCTCGCCTGCCTATCGCGGCGACAATGCGGACGCCGATCTGGTCATTGCTGACAGGAAAGGTGGACGATGACATGCAGGACTCTGTAATGACGGCGAAATGCAGTATGCGGGCGCCGGGACGGCGCAGTCGAACCCTCGTTCGGCCGCTGGTGCAAGTGGATAGAGTGGGTTGGGCATGGAAGCCTTCTGGGACGAGTTCGTGAAGGCGATTGCCGCCCGCGACCCTTCACACTTGCCGATCGTCATGGCCGCGCTGGTCGTCACAGGCGTGGCGATCTGGTTTCTTAAGGGTCGCGCCTGGGCCTATATGTATGTGGCGTTGATCCCTTTCCTGAACTGGACCTTCGGCAGGCCGGAAATCCCCAAGGTCGACCTGACGCCGATGTTCGGCGGCTTATTCGGGGCTGAACATGCGATCATCTTCAACCCGCTGACCATCGCGACCGGCATGGTCTTCGTCGTGCGCGACTTTGTGCAGCGTGAGATGGGCCATCGCGTGCTCATTCTGATGGCGCTCGCGATCGGCTGGTCGTTCTACTATTCGTTCCCGGCGATTGCGCTGGCCTCCGGCATCGCCTTCGCGATCTCGGAAACCTCTGACTGGCTGATCTTCACCTTCACCAAATACCGGCTGTCGACACGCATCCTCCTGTCGAGCGCACTGGCTGCGCCAATCGATACGACCGTCTTCCTGTTCGGCGCAGACCTTGCGCAGCAATCACAGGGCAATCCGCCGGGCGAAATGTTCACTGCCGCAAACTGGGTGTTCTTCATCATCGGTAAGATGATCGGCGCCGTCGCTGTGTCGGCGATGATCCGCTACCGGGAGAAGCGTGGCGAAGTGGATCCCGCCGCGGCCTGATCTGTCGTCAGCGCGAACAGCCTCACAAACAAACAGCCCCGCGCGCTCAAACAGAAAGGGCGGTCCTGGAGGACCGCCCTTCCGCAGCTCTTGCGAGCTTCAAGAACGTCAGCTCGCGCCTATTAGTGCGGAGCGGCCGGAGCAGCCGGGTCGGCAGCCGGAGCAGCCGGGGCAGCAGCCGGGTCCGTCGCGGCCGGAGCAGCAGCGGCCGGGTCAGCAGCCGGAGCGGCAGCCGGGGCAGCTTCCGGAGCCGGAGCAGCAGCTTCCGGAGCCGGGGCGGCGGTTTCAGCAGGTTTCGATTCCGAGCAGGCCGCGAAGCCCAGCGAGGCGACCGCGACGAGCGCGGCAATGGTCATTTTCATAGGACAGATCCCTCCGACGGATCACACCCGCCTCGGGAGATTAAAGTCCGGGCGGCGCCCGTTCATCATCTGGCGCGCGAAAAAGCACAAGATGTTGAATGATTGCGATTTCTACAGCTTCATTTCGTGAAGCTTAACGGAGCGGAGCCTCGCATCAGGCGCAGGTTCTCGCCTTGCGCAGCCTCTCGCAAGGGCCGGTCGTTTCGTGGACGTCGATATCCTTGAATCCATTCGTGTGTCGGGAACACACCTTGCCGCAGTCACGATAATCGCCTGTGAGCGCTCAGACGGCGACGGGCGCCTTGATGTGCGCATCGGCTAAGTAATCAACCAATGTGAAATCTTCGTAATCCCACCCAAACAGGTCGGTTTTGGCGGGATTGAGCTGGAGTTTGGGCAGCGGCTTGGGCGTTCGCTGCATCTGGAGACGCGCCTGCTCGAAATGATTCGCGTACAGATGAACATCGCCGAATGAATGGACGAACTCACCCGGCTCCAGCTTCGTCGCCCTCGCCATCAGGATGGTGAGCAGTGCGTAGGACGCGATGTTGAAAGGCACGCCGAGAAAGACATCGGCCGACCGCTGGTAGAGTTGGCAGGACAGCTTTCCGTTCGCCACAAAGAACTGGAACAGGCAGTGGCACGGCGGTAGCGCCATCTGGTCGACATCGGCCGGGTTCCACGCCGATACGACAAGGCGGCGGGAATTGGGATTCTGGATGATCTCGTTCTTCACCCATTCGATCTGGTCGATCGTTCGACCATCGGGAGCAGCCCAGCTGCGCCATTGCCGGCCGTAGACGGGACCGAGTTCGCCGTTCTCATCGGCCCATTCGTCCCAGATGCTGACCCCTCGTTGCTGCAGCCACTTCACATTGGTCTCGCCGCGCAGGAACCAGAGCAGCTCGACGATGATGGACTTCAAGTGGAGTTTCTTGGTGGTGAGCATGGGGAAGCCGTCGGCCAAGTCGAACCGCATCTGGCGGCCGAACACGCCGCGCGTGCCGGTTCCCGTGCGATCGCCGCGGTCGACGCCGTTCTCCATGATGTCGCGAAGAAGATCGAGATACTGGCGCATGCGGGATTCTTCCGGAATCGGCCTGGAAAAGGGCTGACCGCAGACATGACGCCGCCCTGGCCGGTGTGCAAGGCCGCCATGGCGCGGGTCCGGCCGGTATGGCAACTTCCTGTGAGGCTTGGCCGAGGGGCGGCCGTGGCAAACAGGGGAGCTTTTTGATGCGGATTCTGGCGACGCTTGCGCTCGTGGCGCTTGGTTCTGTCGGCGCCCCGGCCTTCGGGCAAGGCCTGATGAAGGATTTCTCGTGGGCCGACATGCGTTCGGAACTTACAACCGCGGGGCTTGCCATCACCAGCGAAGGCGTATCAGGCGATCTTCGCTACTTGGCCGTGAAGGCGGAAAGCGGCCTCGTCTACGGTGTCTACGGATTCCAGTGCGACACGCCGGAGGCCAGTCAGCGGTGCACGGGCGCGGAGTTCGTCGCCTCCTTCACGCTGGCCGACGACAACCTGATCGACGATGCGCTTGCTGCGGTCGACTATGCCGCCCTGGCCGACTATCGCGGCGATGATGGTCGTCTGAAGGTCAGCCGCTACGTCATCTTCGACGGCGGCATATCGCACGACAACCTGCAGGCCAATCTCGAAGTCTATACGCGTCTGACGGACAAGATCTGGGAGATGCTCGACGACAAGGACTGGCTCAAATAGATCGTTCCGCCAACCTCCTCGGTCGAGAAACAGCATGCTCATTCTTACCGTGAACCTGCGCGTGCCTCGCGCCGAACAGGCCGCGCTGCGTCCCGCCATGGAAGCCGTTGTGACAGCCTCGCGCCAGGAACCGGGGTGCCTTGCCTATAGCTACGGCTTCGATCTGCTCGAACCGGATGTCCTCCGCGTATTCGAAATCTATCGGGATGACGCTGCGCTGAAGGCGCATGCGGCATCGGCGCATTTCCTGAAGTGGCGCGAAGCCAGCGGCCACTATCCGCGCGAGCAGCGCACGCTCTACGACGCTACGCCGAGGGCATGATGGCCAAGCCGCCCTCACCCCCATCTGACCTTCCGAAACTCGCAGCCCCGGCGATGCGTGCGCTTGCCGGCGCCGGCCTCACAAACCTCGCAAAGCTTGCAAAGGCGCGCGAAGCCGATGTCATCGCGTTGCACGGCATGGGGCCGAACGCCATGACGTCGATCAAGGCCGCGATGAAGGCGAAGAAGCTGTCGTTCGCGAAGCGCTAGAGCGAATCCAGACCTTCCATCAGGATCGGGTCGATCTCCACGCGCTTGCCTTCGCGATAGTCGCCTACGGTTCGCAGGGCTTCATCACGGCTGAGACCCTGACGCTTCACAAGGCGATCCACCAGCAGGCGCTCGTCGCGCCGGGAATCCTCGAGGTTGCGTGTCTCGACCATGGCCGAACTCCTGCACTGACGACTTGTTTGTCTGATGAACCCGCGAGAAACGTTTCGCGACTTCACCGGCTCCGGATACGCCGCCCCACATCTCCTTGAAGCGCTCATATGGGGCGAGGATTGGGCGATGGAATGACATGCAGATTAAATCTGCTCACGTTGTTTCGCAGATGATCTCAGGGCCGGAAGGAAGCCGCGATGCGATCGACGGGTCGCACGGCGCGGCGAATGCCGCCATCGCGGTTCGTGATCCACACGCTGGCATGCACGCCATTGCGAAATCCGGCGACATACATCACCGCAGGATCATCATAGACGCCGAACAATCCGACACGATGCACGCAGAGCAGCTGCACCATCTCAGGACCATCGGGACCGCTGCGCTCCTCGACCGGATAGCGCCTTTCATCGCCGGTCCACGCCTGTCCCGGAATCGTGTCGGCATGCGCCCACTGGATCGAGAGGCCAATGCTGCAATTGGCCTTGAACTCGCGAAGATCGCCGAACGCGCCGGCGAGCGAGACTGCAACAAGACCGTCGCATTCGGGATGGCCCGACATTGTCGAACGCCAGTTGCGATAGGCGAACAGCACCTTGTCCGCCGCCCGCTCGCCATAGGTCGGATAGCTCGGCTTGCGGTTGTATGGCTCGGGAATGGCGACAGAGCCGCCGCCCGGCACAGCCGTGCGCGTCCTGGAAAGTCCGAACAGGCGAAATCCTATTTCTTGGCCAGGTTTGCGGTCTGCTCGGTCGCTTTATCCGCCCCCGCAACGTCCCCGTCGGCCTCGAGGATCTTCGTACGGAACAGGAGGCCGGCAATGGCCGCACCGACCAGCGGGGCGATGATGAAGAGCCAGAGCTGGCTCAGCGCCTCGCCCTGCGCAATCACCGCCGGGCCAAACGAACGGGCCGGGTTCACCGACACGCCTGTCACCTGGATGCCGACGATGTGGATCAGCGTCAGCGTGAGGCCGATCGCGAGGCCAGCGAAGGCGGACGGCGCCTTGGACTGCGTCGAGCCGAGGATGACGGTGACGAACAGGAAGGTGGCGACGATCTCGAAGGTGAGCGCCGCGGTCATCGAATACTTGCCGAGCGGATAGGTGTCGCCCCAGCCGTTCGAGCCGAGACCGAAGGCGCCGACCTGGAAACCGGCCTGGCCAGAAGCGATCACGAGAAGGATCGCGGCGCCGAGCAGCGCGCCGAGGAATTGCGCCAGCCAGTATTGCACCATCTCGTTGATCCCCATGCGGCCGGCGAGATAGGCGCCGAACGACACCGCCGGATTCACATGGCAGCCGGAGATTGGGCCGATGCCATAGGCCATCGCCACGATCGCGAGACCAAAGGCGAAAGCGATCCCGAGCTGTCCGACCTGCGGACCGGCGAGAACAGCCGCGCCGCACCCCAGCAGAACGAGCGTGGCGGTACCCAGAAATTCTGCGAGCAGCTTCTTCAGCATCCGTCCCTCCCCAAGGAATGTTCGACAGAAAACAACGCAGTGATGCTACGCAAAACCGGCGGCCGCGCCATCAGGATTCTCCCGGCGGGCCTCTAATCCCGAGGAATAGCCCTCATGCAGATATCCCTTGCCGAAGGGACTCTGATGTTCTACTTTTGTTCCTGCGATTGATTCCGGGTGAGTCTGGAGAAGTAGATCATGGCATATGACGCCGGGTTTGCGAGTGGTCAGACGTATCGGGCGAAGGCGCTCGCCACGGGTTATGTGACGCTGGAAACGCGCGACATCGCGCGTGCATCGCGGTTCTATGAACTTATCGCCCGTGAAATGGGTGTTGGCCGGTCGGTGGAGTCCGAAGCCTTTGTGGGCTGGGGTCTGCCGGGCGGCGCGCCGGGTTTCGGCGTCGCCCTGCCCGACGCTTTTCCGACGCCTGTGCACGGCATGGTTCCGCTGCAGGTGGACGATCCCGAACAAGTGCAGAGGCTCTATGAAATCGCGCTGGAGCATGGCGGGGCCGGTGAAGGCGCGCCGTGCGAGCGCGGCGGGCTTTATGCGGCCTATTTCCGTGATCCGGACGGCAACCGTCTCAACGCGTTCTGCATCGGCGCGCACTGATACGCGGAATGTGGCAGGATTGGCTGCGTGAAGCGGCGGAGCCATGCGCATGTACAGGGTCTTATATGCGATCCGCATTCTCGGCGCGGTGCTGATGCTTGGACTGGCGGGCCTTCTGATCCTGACGCTGTTTGGCGTGGATACAGGGCTTATCCGACGCTGAGTGCATGGTTGGCGCTTAACCTTTTCACCCCTATATTCATTCCGTTCCGCAAGGAACTATGGCGATAAACCCTCGCGCAATAAGCGGACCGGACCCGGGGGCAGTGCCCGGCGGCTCCACCAGATTTCTCCCCGGGATCGTTGCCCGGACTGTCTGGGGCCGACACAGGATCGACGGACGTGTAAAGGCGATGACTTTGCCCGCCTGGGCCCCGACAGAAGCCCATTGCAATAGTTGCCAACGACAACTTTGCTCAGGATCAAGCTCTTGCTGCGTAAGCAGCGGATCTAATCCGAACCTAAGTCCTTAGCTCTAGCAAGCTAAGGCGGGGCACGGGGCGGCGCCTGGCAACAGAAGCCGCCCCACTTATTTTCCGGCATCGCGCGAGGCAGCGCTCCCAGCCCATCTTCCTCGGACCTATGTTGCGTTGAGCAACACCGGAGGCTTTCCATGAAACGCACAGCACAGGCCCAATGGTCCGGCGCGCTTCGCGACGGCAAGGGGTCGATCTCGACGCAGAGCGGGGCATTGAAGGACTCGCCCTATACGTTCAAGGCGCGCTTCGAGGATGAGAGCGGCACGTCGGCGACGAACCCCGAAGAGCTGATAGCTGCAGCGCATGCAAGCTGCTTTACCATGCAGCTGTCGCACTTCCTCGCCGAAGCCGGCCATCCGGCGGCGAAACTGACGACCGACGCCGAAGTGACGATCGGACCGGTCGAGGGCAAAGGCAACACAATCTCGAAGAGCGCGCTGACGCTGCGCGGAAACGTGCCCGGCCTGAGCGAGGCGCAGTTCATCGAGCTGGCGAACAAGGCCAAGACCGGGTGCCCCGTCTCGCGCGCGCTCGGCGCGATCGAGATCACGCTGGATGCGAAGCTCGAAGCCTAGTCGCCCGAGATGACGCCATAGCTCTCGCCCTCGGCGATCGGCACGATCACGTGCCGGACGCCGTAGGCGAGACTGTCCAGCGTGCGCGTTTCGCCGAAGGGCCAATTGTCTTCGATGATGAAGAGCACGTACTGGTCTCCCATCATCAACCGGTTCACTGCCTGCACGACGCCCGGCGCGAGCGCATCCTTCTGCACGACGAGATAGCTCTCCCCGCCCCGCGTATCCCAGCGGCCCGGACAGTCGAAGATGTCGGCGTGTGCATCGACGGGCGGGGCGAGCGGATCGTGCGCAACGAGGCAGAGGTTCTGCGAAACCTTGGCCTGTGCGATGATCCAGGCATCGAGCCATTCATTGGCGTTGCCGGTCTTCATGACCTTGTTCGCGGAGTCGGACAGGATCTGCGCTGCGGGCGTGTCAGCAGGAGCCAGCGCCCACGCTTCCGGCTTCATCCAGCCGCGGCGACATATACAACGGCCGAGTTCTCCCGATGACCAGAGCAGGTCCTGCACATACCCCATGAGATCCTTCGGGGCGGGAATTCGGGCAAGCGCACTCAAGAACCACTCCTACCGGGGCTCCACGAAGAGCGGCATGCCTCCTTCGGGCCGAAGCGTGATCCGGATGTTCGGTTCTACCTTGTGAGCAACATTCGGGTGGAAGCGCAAGCTGCGCACCAGTGTCGCAAGGATCGCGACGGCCTCCATGTAGGCGAATTTCATTCCGATGCAGATACGAGGTCCCGCACCGAACGGCATATAGGCGAAGCGGTGCCGGCCTTCCGAGCGTGTCTCGGAAAAGCGATCCGGGTCGAAGCGCTCGGGATTGTCCCAGAGCAGCTTGTGGCGATGCATGATGTAGACGAGCGCAAAAGCCAGATCGCCCTTCTTCACTTTGGCGTCGCCAAGGTCGATGTCGGACGATGCGATGCGATCAATGATCGACACAGGCGGATAGAGTCGCATCGCTTCCTTGATCACCTGCTCATGGAAGGTCAGGTCATCTAGCATGGCCGCGTCGATCGGCCTGTCGCCGCAAACCTCCTGCACTTCGCGCAGCAGCCGATCCTGCACGTCGGGCGCATTGGCGATAAGGTAGAGCGCGTAGGTCAGCGCCAGCGCGGTGGTCTCGTGGCCCGCGCCGATGAAGGTCACGACATTGTCGCGCAGCTCGATGTCGGAAAGCCCCCTGCAGGTTTCCGGATCGTGCGCCGCCAACAGCAAGCCGAGCAGGTCCTTGCGTTCCTCTCCGGATGCACGACGGCGCTCGATAGCGTTGACGGCTGATGCTTTCAGCCCCACCGCAGCGCGTCTCCCCCTTGCGCCCCAGGGCCGCCAGATCCAGCCTGGCGCGCCGAATAGGTCGAGCATGTCGGGCTGTCCCATGGTCTCGATGTAGTCGCTGACCGTCTTCGCCATGCGGTCATAGCCGAAGCTGGGATCGGCGCCGCCGAGCATCGTCTCGACGATGACGTCGAGCGTCGCGTGCTGCATCTCGCCCATCACGTCGACCGTCTGGCCCGCCGGAACAGACTTCATGCGCTCGACCGTGGCGTCGGCCGATGCAACGAAGGCCGGCGCCAGCGCACGCAAAGCATCGATGCGGAAGGCCGGCGAGGCGGCGCGACGCTGAAATTTCCAGTGCTCGCCTTCCGCTGTCAGCATCCCGTCGCCGACCGCCGGTCCGACCAACTTCTTCTGGAAGGGCGATTTCCGGAACACATCCGTGTGGTCGAGGAAAACCGCCTTCATGTGCTCTGGCTTGCGGAAGTAGTGGAAGGTGCGGCCCAGCCACTTCACTCCGTGATACGGGTTCTCGTACATCGCCCGCGGCCAGACGTAGAGCGGGTTCACCGTCATCTGGACAAGGCCACGCACCAGCGGCAACGGCTTCTCCGGCGGGATCACCGTCTGGGGAATGAAGGCGCCAGCGTCGGCTATTGTATCGGCCATGGCCTATGCCTGCAGCGCCTGTTCAATGTCGGCGATCAGATCATCCGGGTTCTCGATGCCGATCGACAGCCGGATCAGGCTCTCCGTGATGCCAAGACGCTGGCGTTGGGCCGGCGGCACATCGGAATGCGTCATGGCCGCGGGGTGCGAAGCGAGCGTTTCCGTGCCGCCGAGGCTAACGGCCAGCTTGATGACCTGCAGCTTGTTGAGAAAGCCGAAAGCTTCCTTCTCGCCGCCATCGATCTCGAAGGAGAAGGTCGAGCCCGCAGTGACGCACTGTTTTTCATAAAGCGCGCGATCGGGATGATCCTTCGGCAGGAAGTCGAGATACCAGACCGATTTCACGCGCGGATGCTTGTGGAGATAGGCGGCGACCTTCCGTGCGCCGAGTTCGGCGGCGTCCATCCGCACTTTCAGGGTTTCCAGCGAGCGCAACAGCAGCCAGGCCGTGTGCGGGTCGGTCATCGTGCCCAAGATGGTGCGGAACACGGCCACCTGGCTGACCCAGCTCGCGTCCCCCGCGACTGCGCCTGCGATCAAGTCTGAATGACCACCAACATATTTGGTGAGCGAGGTAACGCAGAGGTCTGCGCCCAGCTGCAGCGGTTTCTGCCAGATCGGGCCGAGGAAGGTGTTGTCCACGATGACAGGCGGCCGGCCCTTGTCCGTCTTCATGTCCTCGGAGATCGACCGGGCGAGGCCGATATCAACCAGGCCATTGGTCGGGTTGGCTGGCGTTTCGACATAGACCGCCCCCACCCGGCCGCCGGAGCGCGTCGCCTTCGCCGCTGCAGCCATGGCGGCTTCCCGCAGGCCAGTTTCCCCGGCCTCGGCCATGAAGCCGACGCCCTTTACCCCGAACTGGGGGAGAATATTGTGAACGAGGAATTCCGTGCCGCCATAGACAGGCTCGGAGAACACGAAGCTGTCGCCTGGGCGCAGAAACGTCATCAATGCTGTGGATATCGCAGCCATGCCCGAGGCGAAGGCCAGCGCCTTCTCCGCGCCGTCCCACACGGCGAGCCTGTCTTCCAGCACTTCGAGGTTCGGATTGTTGATGCGCGAATAGATGAGGTGCATCTCCTCATCGCGCGCCTTCTCGCGCAGGCCGTAGGCGAGTTCGAAAGAGGCCTTTCCCTCTTCCGCATTGCGAAAAACAAAGGTCGATGTCTGGAACAGGGGCGGTTTCAGCGCGCCTTCTGAAAGGCCCGGCGAATAGCCGTACCCCATCATCAGTGTTTCAGGAGACAGGCTGCGGTCGCCAAGCTTACGCGACCGGTAGGACTTCGGAGCACGCGTCATGTTGCTAGAGATAGGCTGCTTTCCGCCCGCAATAAATCAAATGTTCTGCTGAAGGCTTGCCCTTACGGCCAGTCTACGCGTTATCGTCCCACCGAAACGAGGCGCAAAAAATCGTTCGCCTCGGGCTTGAACCCAATTTACCGAGCACGGATGAGGCCTTAGCTCTCATGCCGAGGCGAGGGAGGGCATGTTGGACCGGTCACCGGGATCCGCGAAGGACCATATCGGCTATCACACCCTCACGCAGGCTGCGGGACTCGCGGTCGTGCGCGCGGCGCTGCAGAAGGTCGCCAAGCTCGGACATCTTCCAGCCGATCATCACTTTTACATTACGTTCCGCACGCGCACCCAGGGCGTGCAGATGGCGGACTATCTCAAGGACCGTTTCCCGGAAGAAATGACGATCGTCGTCCAGCACCAGTACTGGGAATTCGAGGTGCACGAGGATCGCTTCGAGATCATCCTCAAATTCGCTGGCGTACCCCAGCATATCCGCGTGCCGTTCATCGCCGTGAGCCGCTTCTTCGATCCTTCGGTAAACTTCGGCATCCAGTTCGAGGCGAACGAAGCCGCCGCCCGGGAATTCGCCGAGATGAGCTCCCTGCCCGAAACCGCAGCCAGCGCCGTGCCGGCCGCGCAAGCACAGCCGCAGGAAGGTGATGCGGCGCAGGGCACGGTCGTCCAGCTCGACGCGTTCCGACGCAAGTGAGTTCCGGCGACACGCCAGCCGAACCGCCGCGCCTTTCCGACGAGGAAATGCTGGCGCGGTTCAACAATTCGAAGAAACGGCCGCCCTGCTCCGACACTGTCGGCATGAAGCTGACGCATGTCGACCAGGCGAAGATGACGGCGCGCTACGAGTTCGAAGGCAAGCCGGAATTCGCCAATCCCACCGGCGCGATCCAGGGTGGTTTCGTTTGCGCCATGCTGGACGAGGCCATGAGCGCCACCGCCATCATCGTCTCCAACGTCACGATGAATGCACCGACGCTGGAGATGAAGGTGTCCTTCCTGCGTCCCTTGTTCATCGGTAAAGCGATTGCGGAGGCGCGCGTGCTCAAATGGGGCAAGTCGACCTGCTTCATCGAGGCGGACCTGTTCAACCCCGCCGGCGAACTCGTTGCAAAGGCCAGCGCAACCCAGGCGCCCAAGCCCTTCAAGCGCTTCTAGCGTTGACTTACTTGCAGAGTTGACTTGACCCGCCCGCGGCGGGAGTGAAACTAGGTGACCGACACACCGGAAATCTGCCAGTCGCATCTTGGCCTCGCGCCGTGGATGGACCCGCTCGCCGCGCGCCTGCCGGGCTTGCAGCCCGTTGCGCCTGGCGAATGGCTGCAGCGTGACGACGCTTTCGACGGGCAGATGGCCTATCGCGATCGCCTGCTGAAGGAAAAACAGGCTGAGGTGCTCGCCATACAACCGGAACCGGATCAGGCAGAGCATGACCTGCTGGCGGCCGTGCTGGCCGAAATCGCGCATGATCCTGGTTATTTCCGCATGGATGATGTCGTCATCCGACCGGATGGCGTCTCCATTTCGCTGACCTCTGACCGGCCGCTCGTGACCGCCGCGCGGCTGGTCCAGGAGGATTTCCTGCTGATGCAGCCGGTCGATGGCGAATACGCCCTGACATCGGGCGTGCTGTGCTTCCCGGCCAGCTGGACGCTGTCGCAGAAACACCGGCGCGGCCTGACGGGAATCCACCAGCCGGTTGATCGCTATGACGCAAACATCGGCAAGCGTGTCGATCGCGTGTTCGCCATGCTTCAACCAGATCAGGCCGTGTGGCGCGCCAACCTGCTTTGCTACAACGACCCCAACCTCTTCCAGCCAAGGCCCGAGCACGAGCGCCGGCCCTTCGACCGGTCGAAGCCGACCTGGGTGCGTGTTGAACGACAGACGCTGCGCCGCCTCGGCGACACGCGCGCGATCGTATTCTCGATCCACACCTGGCTCGTGCCACTGGATCGCCTGACGCCCGAGCAGGCTGCGACGCTGCCGGAGATCGTGCGCAACGGCGGCAGCATGGGCGAAACCAACTGATGGCGCGCAAGGCGCATATCCTGCCCGATCGCCTCGCACCTGGTCTCAGGACATGGTTCGTCGGCACGGCTGCAGGTCCGCGCTCGGCTGCGGTCGGCGCCTATTATGCCCATCCCGGCAACCGGTTCTGGCGCGCACTGCACGAAGTGCAGATCACCCCACGCCTCTTCGCGCCGGAGGAGTATCCGCTGATGCTCGATCTCGACATTGGCCTCACCGATTTCTGCAAGACCAGCTGGGGCGTCGATAGCCAGATCGACCGGGCGCACTTCGATGTCGAGGGCTTTACCCGGAAGGTGAAACGGCTTCGCCCGAACGCGCTCGCCTTCACCAGCAAGTCGGCTGCAAGCCTGTGGCTCGGCAAGCCGACAGGGAGGATCAGGCCGGGACGACAGGATGATCCCGCTCCGGACCAGCCGGCGGTTTTCGTGCTTCCCTCTCCGTCGGGGCTCGCTACGTCATACTGGTCGATCGCCCCCTGGCGAGAGGTCGCTGCGTTCATTCGTAACGCCTGACCTTCAAAAAGACACGCTGCGCGGTACAGTCGCCAGCCGATATCCAGAAGGGAGCGGGCGCATGAAGCGTCTGGACGCATCAGCCGGGGACGAGATGCGCGAAAAGGGCAGCCTCGACCGCGCGACGATCGTGGCGACGGCGCTGCGCCTGCTCGACGAGGTGGGCGTCGAAGGTCTTTCGACGCGACGGCTCGCCGCTGAACTCGGCATCAAGAGCGCATCACTCTACTGGCACTTCAAGGACAAGGACGAACTGCTCAACGAGATGTCGGGCGTGATGTTCGTCGAATGCCTGCCGGCCCCCAACATCGACGGTGTGGATTTCGATGCTTGGGAATGGCTTGCCGAAGGCGCGCGTGCGATCCGCCGTACCGCCCTGTCGCGGCGCGACGGCGCGCAGGTGATGGCGCGGCCACGGCCGAGGGTGACAACCGGCCGCTCGCGCTTCGAGGACAATGTGAAGACGCTGATGCGGTCGGGCCTTGCCGACATGGAGTCGCGTCTCGCGATGCAGACGCTCCGCCGCTATGCGATCGGGGCCGCCCTGCAGGAGCAGTCGAATAAGGGCGCTTCGGCGGCCGTCGGCATTGTCGGCACGGGCGAGGAAGGCTTCGAGTTCGGCCTGCAGGCGTTTGTCGATGGACTCAAACTGCGCGTCGCCGAACGCGGCAAGGTCGCCAAGAGCGTAAAGCGGCAGCGGGGCTGATGACCCGGGCGGCCGGCCGTCCTATATTGTCTGCATGATCCGCACAGCTCTCGTCGCTTGCGCCTGTCTTTTCGCCGCCCCCGCCTTTGCGCAGGCAAGCGATACGCTTCCGCGCTTCGAGGCGCTGGAAATGCAACAGCAGATGAACGACCAGCGGCAGCTCGACACGCTCGAGGCCGATCGCCAGCGCGACCTCGGCAGGGCGGCGCTTCCCAACTCGGGCGTTACGGCAGCCCAGCGCGCGCTGATCGACCAGCAATACGAAAACCAGAAACAGCAGCTGTTGCTCCAGATGCAGAATGAACGCGCCCTGAAAAAGCGCGAGCAGGACATCGCCGCCGCCGCCCTGCCCAACACGCGCGTCCCAGCCTATTCCAGCGCCGTGGTGACGGATCCGGCGCGCTACATACTGCCGCCTGCGCCGCCGAACCAGTATTACGCCCGTGTCGATGGCCGCTTCGTGCTGGTCGATCGTGCGTCCGAACTCGTCGTCAGCGTTCTGCCGGTGCAGCCGACCGATCCGACGGCTGATGTTCCTGCTGGTCCGCGCCCGATGCCTGGTCCCGGCCTTCCCGTGCGCCGGATTGCACCAACATCCTCGCTAGTGATCGCCAATTACGACGCACTCGGCCTGCCTGCGCCGCCGCGCGGCCAGTACTATGCCGGCGTCGACGGCATGACCGTGCTGGTCGATGGTGCAACCGAGATGGCCGTGAAGCGCGTCGAAACCCACTGACGCCGCACGGATTTCAGCATCGCCCTTGCGTGGGGCGGCTTTCGCCCCCACTCTCATTTCCATCGTCAACTTTACGGAAGGAGGTGATCCAATGTCAGTCACTATGAGCCGGGGCTTTGCCTTGATCAGCGATCTGTCGTTCGGAGCAGCCTTCGTTCGCAGCATCGCCTGATCGAGCTCGGAACCGCCGCGCGAGGCGCAGCGCGGTTTCTTGAAGCCAGGGGGCATTGCCCCGCTCAAAAGACGGGAAGGACCGCCGGCGAAAGCCGCGCGGTCCTTCTTGTTTCTGCGATTGTGTTGTGACGTATTGCGCCCTCAGCCGGGAGGGACGCCATGGCGCGAACGCAGCTATTCGGACGGATCCAGCGCGCAATCGCCAAGGCGCGTGCGGAGCTTCCGGATGCACCCGCGCCTGCGCCACGTGCGATCTCGCGCCGCACCGCCCTGATGCTGATGGCGGCGGCCGGCGCCTGCACGCCGAAGGCCAATCCCAGTGGTCCGGGGACGCCCGGAGCTGTCGCCATTATCGGCGGCGGAACGTCGGGCCTCGTCATCGCCTGGCGGCTCGCCAATGCGGGGGTTGCCTGCGAGATATTCGAATCCAGCGGGCGCACGGGCGGGCGGATGTACACGCTGCGAAATTTCACGCCCGAGGGGCATTTCTGCGAGCTTGGCGGAGAGCTGGTCGATTCCAATCATGAGGAACTGATCAAGCTCTGCGGCGAACTCGGTCTTCCGATCCAGCGGCTGCGCCCGGCGGACAGCGGCGCAAGCGACATCTACGACGTCGGCGGCAAGCCTTATCTCGACGGCGACCTGCTTGATCCAGCCGGCTCGACCGGGCCGTTCATCCCGGTCGCAGCGCGCATTGCGGCGGACCAGGCGGCGCTGCTCGATGCCGACGGCAACTGGACGCCTCGCGCGCTCGAACTCGATGCGCTGCCGCTGTCGAAATACATCGACAGCCTGGCCAGCTCGACCGACCGCTGGGTGATCGACCTCCTGAAGCTGGCTTACCATGGCGAGTACGGCATTCCGGTCGAACAGCAATCCTCGCTCAATCTCGTCGACCTGATCGGGACGGACGAAAAATCCACCTACCAGATGTTCGGCGACAGTGATGAGGCGCACCGCATCCAGGGCGGCTCGGGCACGCTGCCGGAAACGCTGACGGAACGCCTGTCGGTCGCGCCGCTGTCCGAACGCGTGCGGATCAACCTGCGTCACGAGATGACCAGTATTTCGCATGGAGCCGACGGCTTCAAACTCAGTTTCAAGAACGAGGACAAGCCGCCGATCGAGCACACCTTCACGCGCGTGGTTCTGGCCCTGCCCTTTACGCGGCTGCGTGAGGTGAAAGGTGTTGGCGGGCTCGGGCTGTCGGCCGAGAAGATGAAGACCATCAACGAGCTCGGTTATGGCGTGAACTCCAAGCTGATGGTCGGCACGTCGTCGCGGCCATGGACGCAACAACTGCTGGGCATCAACTCGCCACTGACGGGGACGGTCTATTCCGATCGCGGCTTCCAGATCATCTGGGACACCAGCGCCGGTCAGGAAGGTACGGGCGGCGTCATCACCAACTTCATCACCGGCGCGCAGGCGAAGACGAACGAGACGTCAGTGCTGACGACACTGGAGGCTGGCCTCAAATCGTTCGCGCCGGAGCTGGCAGCAGCGCTGACGCCGAAGGTGCGGGCGAGCTTCTTCTGGCCGCTACATCCGCACACCAAGGCGAGCTATTCCGGCGCGCTGGCGGGTCAGTATACCAGCTATTTCGAGACCGCGGCGAAGCCGGAGCTCAACAACAAACTGTTCTTCGCGGGCGAGCACACCAGCTCGAAAAGCATGGGCTTCATGAATGGCGCGGTTGAAGCTGGCGAACGGGCCGCCAGGGAAATCCTTGCGGCAGGTTAAGCAGGTTGCAGGAACGGTTCGGCGTTTGGCGGGTTAGGTCCCCGTCACGCAGGAACCTCCGCCATGAACGCCCTTCTTTTCGGCGCAGCCAGCCTTGGCGCGCTCATCGTCTACCTCACCCACGATCCGGCGAATATCGACGTTGCGAAGGCTGCCGCAGACGACGCAGAAGTCGTGCGCCTGATGGAGGCGGCGTCGGATGAGGGGTCTATGGGAAACGTGACCCTGGTCGACCCCAAGACGGGCGAGACCACGACGGTGCAGACGCTATCTTTCAAGGACTGAGCGCTGGTGCGGGAGGTGGGGGTCGAACCCACAAATCCGTAAGGACGGCGGATTTTGAGTCCGCTGCGTCTGCCAATTCCGCCACTCCCGCGAGCACGAGGGGCGGTGTTAGCGCAGGTATCCGGCGAACGAAAGGGCCGCGGCGCTAGCCGAGATGGGCGCCCGAGGTGGCGACCTGAAGGGTCACATAGGCGCCAAAGAAGACGCACAGCATCCATTGCGGCGCTGTGCGCAGCGACATGGCCTGGATACGGCGAAGGGTGCGCATGGGACGACCCCGACAACTCTGAACAGCGCGCAGGACCATCCGGCGCGTGAGAGGATCGTCGGCGAAGATCGCAAACATCCGGTTCACGGAATGCGGAAATTTCGATCGAATTTCTTCAAACCCGACCGCGATTCCTAGTGAATCATGGCTGCGACAACAAAGCCGCCCACCAGGATCACCACGAAGAGCAGCATAAAGAGGCCGATGCGCTTCTCGATCACCGGGGCGAGTGTCGGCCCAAAGGTCTTGAACAGCCAGGCGACCAGGAAGAAGCGGACAGCGCGGGTGAGGAGGCAGGCCGCAATGAAGATCGGCAGGTTGAACGCCATCGCGCCGGACACGATGGTGACTAGCTTGAAGGGGATGGGCGTCACGCCCTTGATGAATATGATCCAGACGCCCGCGGCGGCGTAGGAGGCGCGAAGCTCCTCTTCCTTTCCGCCATAACCGAAGAAGCCGATGATCTGAGAGCCGACGGCCTCCCACAGGAAGTAACCGATCGCATACCCCAGCATGGCGCCGAGCACCGAGGCGATGGTGCAGCCGAAGGCGTAGCGCCACGACCGTTCCGGCCGGGCGAAGCACATCGGGGCCAGCATCACGTCCGGCGGGATGGGGAAGAACGAGCTTTCGGCGAACGAGACCGCCCAGAGCGCGGGCTCGGCTTGTCTGCCGCCGGCCAGGCGGATCACCCAGTTGTAGAGCGCACCGAACGGACCCTTCGCCTTGGGCGTATGCGGCGCTGCAGCAGACGGCTCCGCAATGGTGGATGCGTCAGTCATAGATGGGCTGTTCCCGCACTGCACAAATCGCTGCCGTGCGCTTAGCACGCAGCGGGCCAGATGAAACCTGAACAAGACGCCACGATACAGCCCGGTATTTCAACGTTACGTCAACGGCACTGCCGTTTGGTCGCATTGTCGCCCCCCTGCCCCCGGATAACGTCGAAACATGGGCAAGCTGCCGATCGATCGCGTGAGATGGCCGCTGGCGGCGCTTCTTGCGTCGGCAGCCGTGCTGGGCGCGGCCTTTGTCGTCTTCGAATATGCCTTGAACCTCGCGCCCTGCCAGATGTGCTGGTGGCAGCGTTACGTCTACGTCGCAGCGGGCGGCGTCGCCCTTCTCGCCATCGTGTTCAACTGGCGCGGCGCCGGCGCGCGGACCATGATGATGTTCTCCATCCTGCTGGGTGCGACCTTCCTGGTGGGGACGTTCATTGGCGGCTGGCATGCGCTGTTCGAATGGGGCCTCGCACCGGGGCCGCAGGGATGTGAAGCAGTCGGCACGACCGGCATTCCGGAAGGCGCCAAACTCTCCGACCTTCTTTCCAAGCCGCAGGCAATCGTGTCGTGCAAGGATGCGATGTGGCGACTGCCGAATGCGCCGTGGGGTCTCTCCATGGCGGGCTGGAACTTCCTGATCTCGATCGCGCTGGCGGGGCTGAGCTTCTATGCGGCGACGCAGCCACCGGTGCGCGCCGACACCGCCAACGAACCGGTGCAGCCGTGACACTCTCATCGAACCGCCGTCAGGAGATGCTGCGCGTCGACCATGCCGGCGAGTATGGCGCGGTCGCGATCTATCGCGGACAGCTGGCCGTGTTCGAGCGGCAGCATGGGCGCGAGCGGATCACCAAACAGCTGAAGGAGATGGCGGGGCAGGAGGAGGAACACCTCGACGCCTTCGACAAGCTGCTCAACGCCGGGAGCGTGCGGCCGACGGCGCTGTCGCCGGTGTGGAATGTGGCGGGCTTTGCGCTGGGAGCCGCCACGGCGCTCCTCGGAGAAAAGGCCGCGCACGCCTGCACCGAGGCGGTCGAGACCGTGATCGAGGAGCATTACGGCGATCAGGTCACCGAACTCGAGGCCGCGGGCGAGACCGAGCTGGCGGCGCGCATGGCCAAGTTCCAGGCCGAGGAAGTCGCACACAAAGAGCTGGCGGCGTCGGAAGGCGCGGCGCAGGCGCCGGGTTATCCGATCCTGTCGGCGCTGATTCGCTTCGGCTGCCGGGCGGCGATCCGGATCAGCGAGAAGGTGTAGACCTTACTCCGCCGCGCGGCTCGCCGCCTTCTTTGCGGCGCGGAGCACAGCTGCTCTTGCTTCGACCTGGGCGACGATACGGTCGATCATTTCGGTGTTGGAGACTTTGTGGTCAGGCTTGCCCGCGACGTACATCATGCCGGCGTCCTTGCCGCCGCCAGTGAAGCCGAGGTCAGTCATGGCGGCTTCACCGGGGCCGTTGACGACGCAGCCGATGATGGAAAGCGAGATCGGCTCGGAGATGTGGGCGAGGCGCTGTTCGAGCGTTTCGACCGTGCGGATGACATCGAAGCCCTGACGGGCGCAGCTGGGGCACGCGATGATGTTCACGCCGCGCGTGCGCAGGCCGAGCGATTTCAGGATTTCGAAGCCGGCCTTGATCTCCTCGACCGGTTCGGCCGAAAGCGAGACGCGGATCGTGTCGCCGATGCCGGCCCAGAGCAGCGAGCCGATGCCTATGGCGGACTTGACGGTTCCCGTACGAAGCCCGCCGGCTTCGGTGACGCCGAGATGGAGCGGCGCGTCGGTGGCTTCGGCGAGCTGGTGGTAGGCGGCTACGGTGAGGAAGGGATCGGACGCCTTCACCGAGATCTTGTATTCACGGAAATCGTGGTCATCGAGAATCTTCGCGTGGTCAAGCGCGCTTTCGACCATCGCCTCGGGGCACGGCTCGCCATACTTCTCCAGCAGGTGGCGTTCGAGGCTGCCGCCATTGACGCCGATGCGCATCGAGCAGCCATGATCCTTTGCGGCCTGGATCACTTCCTTGACGCGTGCGGGGCTGCCGATGTTGCCGGGATTGATCCGGAGGCAGGCGGCGCCGGCCTTCGCGGCTTCGATGCCGCGTTTGTAGTGGAAGTGGATGTCGGCGACGATCGGGACCTTCGCGGCCTTGCAGATTTCCGGCATGGCGGCGGTGGAGTCTTCGTCGGGGCATGAGACGCGAACGATGTCGGCCCCCGCCTCTTCGAGACCGCGGATCTGGTCGATGGTGGCTTTGGCGTCCGAGGTCGGCGTGTTGGTCATCGACTGGACGGAAATCGGGGCGTCGCCGCCGACCTCGACATTGCCGACGCGGATCTTGCGCGAGCGGCGCCGCGTGATCGTGCGCCAGGGGCGGATGTGATTGATGTCGTGGCTCATGGTGTCGCCGCTCGTCAGCCGTCAGTCAGCATTTGGCGCTTTTACCGTGCGCCGTAAAGGCAACGGCCGCACGAGGGAAGGTCGCGCGGCCGCTGTATGTTCATCGAAACGCCCGTGATTACTGGCCGGGATAGGCGGCCAGGGCCGGATCGCGCGCAGGCGGCGGCGTCTGGGCCTGCGGCTGCTGGGCCGGAGGCTGAGCCGCTGCGGCTGGGGGCGTGACCGTGGGCTTGGGCTTCGGCTTGGCCGGCGCAGGGTTGGCGCGCGGGGCCGCGGGCGGAGTCGTCGTCGTGGGCGAAGTCGTCGTCGTGGGTGGCGTGATCGTGGTCGACGGATAGGCCGCGGCGGCCGGGTCCGGCGTTTCGAGAACGGCGTTCGGATCGATCACCGGTTCGGTGACGATGGGCGTGCGTTGCGCGGCGAGATCGACGCTCTGCGAGTAGACCGGCCCCCCTTCGGGCTGCAGCAGGCCTAGCGACTGGTCGCCAAGGCGCCATTCGAAGGCCGAGCCGTCATTGACGGAGACGGTCCAACCGGCGCCGACGCGCACGGAGTAAGCTTCGCCCGCGATGAAGTCGCGGTGGACGTACTTGTCGCCCTTGGACGAGCGGACCTCGACCGAACCGGAGCGCAGCGCGACGAGGCGCAGGCGCTGGCCGATGACGGCGGTGGGATCGGCGGCGCCGTCTCCGGCGGTGAGCCCGGCGGTAGTGGTCGGCTCGCCGGCGACCGGCGCCTGCTTGTCGCCGCTCGAAAGGAGAACGAAGGCGCCGCCGGCGACGAGAGCCACGATCAGGATGCCGAGCACCGGGATCGCGACCGGCAGCTTGCGGGCCTTCGACGAGGCCGGCGGGGCGATTTCCTGCTTCTCGGGATCCTTGAGGATCGCGCACTCGGACAGGTAGCGGTCGAGCGTGGTTTGCTCGTCCATGCCGAGGAAGCGGGCATAGGTCTTGATGTAGCCCTTCGCGTAGACGGGGGCGCCGAGAAGGTTCGGCGTCATGTCCTCGATGGCGCGGAGGTGCGAGAGGTGGACGCGGGTCTCCTTCGAGACCTGGTCGAGCGAGTAGCCGCCATTCTCGCGCGCGGCGCGCATCACGGCGCCGATGCGGAGGTGCGGGCCGTCGGCGATGGCCGGGGCGGTGAATTCGGATACGTTGTCAGTCACCACGCGGAGGTGCGGGGCGTTGCGGCGCGCATTGCGCGCTTCAGCTTCGGATGCCTGGTTCTCAGAGTGTCCGGCCTCGGCTGCGCCGGCGGCTGAAACCGTTTCATCGGTGGGCTGAGTGGGGTTGGTGTCGTCTTTGGCCACGCCGCTCATTTTACTGTCCGAAACGGAAGGGCAATGTCCCTCTGGACTTACCGTTCCGCCTTACGCCCACCGCCCTAACAAGTGATTACGAAGTTAAGGCGGCAGGACTGGGGCTACAATGTTAATCTTCCTAAATCTTCACGCCGAACTCAGCTCCCGCGGCCATCATTGTGGCGCGCAGTGATTGCTCGCCGGCGTCCATGGCCGCCTGCACGCGGGGCGCCAGCCTCGACACGTCGACGGAACGAACCAGCAGCTTCATCGGGGCGATCCGGGAGGCCTGCATGGAGAGCTTGCGATAACCCAGAGCAATCAGGGCCAGCGCCTCCAGAGGGCGGCCCGCCGCCTCGCCGCAGATGGTTATCGGCAGATTGGCGTCGCCGGCGCGCTGGCGCATGCGCTGGAGGAGCCGCATGGCCGGGAGGGACAGGATGTCATAACGGCCGGAAAGACGGGCATTGTCCCGGTCCGAGGCGAAGAAGAACTGCATCAGGTCGTTGGTGCCGACGGACAGGAAGTCGGCCTTGCCCTTGAGGCTGTCGATCGAGAAGGCCAGCGAGGGGGTTTCGACCATGGCGCCGACCTGCAGCTTGTTGGGCAGGTCGCGGCCGAACTTGATGGCCCATTCCATTTCACTGTCGAGAAGACGGCGGGCGGCCTCGAACTCCTCCACAGTGGTGACCATGGGGAACATCAGGCGAAGCGTCTTGCCGCGGGAGGCGCGGATCAGGGCGCGGAGCTGGCGGCGGAAGAAGAACGGATGGTCGAGCGCCATGCGCAGGGCGCGCCAGCCCAGGGCCGGGTTCTCCTCCCTTTCACGGCGACCCATGAAGGGGGCGATCTTGTCGCCGCCGAGATCGATCGTGCGGAAGGTGACGGGGCGGTCGCCTGCCCGCTCGATGATCGACTTGTAGAAGGTCGCCTGCTCGTCAAGGCCAGGCATCGTTTCGGACGCCATGAACTGGAATTCAGTGCGGAACAGGCCGACGCCCTTGGCGCCGACCTCGTCGAGGTGATCGAGGTCGAAGGAAAGGCCGGCGTTGATAAAAAGGTCGATTTCGACGCCGTCGATCGATGTGGCCGGCTTGTCGCGCAGCAGGGAGAGTTCGGCCTGCTTCTGTTCGGACAGGGCCATGCGGGCGTGGAAGCTGGTGACCAGCTCGGCTTCGGGACGGATGTAGACCGACCCGTTCTCGCCATCGACGATCATCAGATCGCCCTGCTCCGCCCGCGTGACGAGGCCGGCGAGACCGCCGACGGCCGGTACGCCAATGGCGCGAGCCACGATGGCGGCGTGCGAGCCGGCGCCAGCTTCCTCCAGCACGATCGCGGCAAGGCCGCTATCGCGGTATTCCAGCAGTTCGGCGGGACCGATCCGGCTGGCGACGAGGACGGAGCCTTCGGGGGCTTCGCGACCACCATCATCGCCGTTCAGCGTACGCAGGAGACGGTTCTCGAGATCTTCGAGGTCGTGCAGGCGTTCGCGCACGAGGCTGTCGCGGGCGCTTTCGATCCGAGCGCGGTGTTCGCGGCGGACGCGATCGACGGCGGCGGCGGCGGAGAGACCTTGCCGGACGGCCTCGACCAGGCGGGCTTCCCAGCTCGGGTCATGTGCGAAGAGACGGTAGGTTTCGAGCACATCGCGGCTTTCGCCGAAGAGGACGGGGCCCGCGCGGGTGAGCATGGCGTCGATCGAGGCGCGCAGGGCCTCGAGCGCGTCGTTGAGGCGGTGTTCTTCCTCTTCCGGGTCGGCGGCGAAGAGCTGGGTGGGCGGAACGACGGGATCGTAGAGATGAACGCGGCCGGTCGCGAGGCCTTCGTTGAGGGTGCGGCCGTGGAGTTCGACAGGACGCGTCTGGCGCAGGCCGGCGCTGAGCGTGTCAGCGGCGGCGGCGACCAGTTCAGCCAGCACCATTGCGACAGTCTGGAGGGCTTCGGCCTCCTCGTCGTCATAGGCGCGTTCAGTGCGATTCTGGACGACCAGCACGCCGAGGACGCGGCCGCCGCGCAGGATCGGCACGCCGAGGAAGGAGTGGAACGGGTCTTCGCCGGTTTCGGGCCGGTAGGAGAAGCGCGGGTGGGAGAAGGCGTCCGTCAGGCGCAGGGGCCGGGCCGTGGCCGAGACGAGGCCGACGAGACCCTCATTCTCCTTCATCCGGGTTCGGCCGACGGCTTCCGGGAGGAGGCCGCGGGTGGCCATCAGGAGGAGGCTTTCATCCTCGGTCTTGAGGTAGATCGAACAGACGTCCGCCACCATGGTGTTGGCGATCAGCTCCACCACCCGGTCGAGGCGCTTGGGGTCCTGCGCCTGGTTGGCCATGAGGGCGCGCAGGCGGGAGAGCAATAGCTTCGCGCCCGCGTCCCCGCCTCCCGGCGGGCGCGGCGGCGATCCGCCCTTTTCTCCTGATTTGCCGCGTTCGCTCACGTGGGACCCGACTGCTTCTGACCTGCGCTTTAGCGGATTACGCGGCGGACGTCATTCCATGTGCAAGATTGGGAAAAAATAGTCCTGCCAACGCGGGTTGTGCAGGGGTGGATACGCTTTTCCGGTGGGTACGCCTCATGATGAGCAGCCGCCAAAGGCAGCGTCCGTCGCACCATGAGGGCGTACTTGCCGGTGACGCTCAGTCCGCGTCGAGGCCGTAGGCCGTGTGCAGCGCGCGCACCGCAAGCTCAGTGTAGCTCGCGTCGATCAGGACGGAGATCTTGATCTCCGAGGTCGAGATGACCTGGATGTTGATGCCTTTCGAGGACAGCGCCTGGAACATCGTCTTGGCGACACCTGCGTGGCTGCGCATGCCGACGCCGATGACCGAAACTTTCGCCACGTTGCGATCGACGCTGAGGTTTTCGTAGCCGACGCTGCCGTTGAGCTTTTCGAGAACGGCCTTGGCGTGGGCGGCGTCGCGGTCCGGGCAGGTGAACACGATGTTCTGGCGGCCTTCCGTCTTGGCGGACGCCTGCACGATCATGTCGACGTTGACGCCCGCATCGGCGAGCGCGCCGAAGATGGTGGCGGCGACGCCCGGATGATCTTCCACGCCGATCAGGGTGAACTTGGCCTCGTCCCGCGAGTAGGCGACGCCGCTGACAACCTGCTTTTCCACGATCTGTTCCTCATCGCATACGAGCGTACCGGTATTGGGCGAAGGCACCGGGCCTTCAAATGAAGAGAGGACGCGCACGGGCACGCGATGGTTCATCGCAAGCTCGACCGAGCGGGTCTGGAGGACTTTCGCGCCCAGCGACGCGAGCTCCAGCATCTCCTCGTAGGAAATCTTTTCAAGACGGCGCGCCTTCGGCGTGATGCGCGGGTCCGTCGTGTAGACGCCGTCGACGTCGGTGTAGATGTCGCACAGCGACGCCTTCAACGCCGCGGCGACGGCGACGGCGGACGTGTCCGAACCGCCGCGGCCGAGCGTGGAAACGCGGCCGTGCTCGTCGACGCCCTGGAAGCCGGCGACAACGGCGATCTCTCCGCTATCGACCGAGCGCAGGAAGTCCGGGTTGTCGCAACCCATGATGCGGGCCTTGCCGTGCGCTTCGTCGGTCTTGAGTTTCAGCTGCCAACCGAGCCAGGAGCGGGCCTTGAGACCCTTGCGACGGAGCGCGAGGGCGAGGAGCCCGCAGGTGACCTGTTCGCCCGAGGCGACGACGACGTCGTATTCGTCGTCATAGTCGGCGCCGTGCAGGTCGGGGCCGGCGGCGCCGCGCGTCCATTCGACGAGCTGGTTGGTTGTGCCCGACATGGCGGAGACGACGACGGCGATGGCGCGGGTCTCAGCGCGGCGCGCGGCGACGATGTCGGCCACGTGCGCAATGCGCTCGAGGTTCGCAACCGAAGTCCCGCCGAATTTCATCACCAGGCGATTCATGTACGCGGCTTCCAGCCCTGCTAATTCCGTCAACCGGCAGGCGATCGGCCGGGCTTCTCCAGAACCATTCCGGAGCAGCCGCATTGACCTCCCACCCCCGGCGAACGACATCTGTCGCAAGGCCGGGACCAGTCGGCTGACGCAATAAGCGAAGTTACCCAATGGGCAAGACCCTTGTTCGCGACGAGAGCATACCGGAGGCGCCCAGCGTCGATCCGGCCGAAATCGACAAGTTCCGGGCAATGGCTGCGGACTGGTGGTCGCCTACGGGCAAGTTCGCTCCCCTCCACAAGTTCAACCCGGTAAGGCTGACCTTCATCCGCGATACGGCGGTGGCCCATTTCGGGCTGGACGGGGACAGCCGGAGGCCGCTGGAAGGGCTGCGACTGCTCGACGCGGGCTGCGGCGGCGGGCTGGTGACCGAGCCGATGGCCCGGCTGGGGGCGCATGCCGTCGGCATTGACGCGGGCGACAAGAACATCAAGGCGGCGATGGTTCACGCCGACCAGGTGCATGTGGACGTCGACTACCGGGTGGGAACGGTCGAAGGCCTGATCCATGGCGGCGAGCCGAAGTTCGACATCGTGCTGGCGCTGGAAGTGGTGGAGCACGTGGCGGACCCTGCGCAGTTCCTCGCCGACTGCGCGAGCCTGGTGGCGCCGGGCGGGCTGATGATCATGGCGACGCTTAACCGTACCGCGAAGGCGTTCGCGCTGGCGGTGGTGGGGGCGGAGCATGTGCTGCGCTGGCTGCCGCCGGGGACGCATGAGTGGAGCAAGTTCGTTACGCCGGACGAGGCGCGCGCCGCGATGACCGGCGCCGGTCTTGCTGTGCGGGAGGCGGTCGGCGTCTCATTCTCGCCGCTTTCGGGTCGCTGGAGTTTAACCAAGGATGCCTCCGTCAACTACATGCTTGTCGGAGAACGTCCAAAAGACTGACGGACGACGGATGCCGGAGAACGGCCGCATCTTCATCGACGACCTCGAAGGCGTCGCCTCAGCGCCGCAAGCGCCCCTGCCCGGCCCGGCGATCCCGGAGTTCAGCCAGCGCGAAGACTGGCTGCGGCGTCGCAACCTTGCGCCCACGCAGATCGAATTCGGCGACGAGGATCCTTACAGCCTGGCCTACACGCGCTTCGACGTCGAGGAGACGGCGGGCACGATCCTGCATTACTGGTTCGGCTATGCGGCGGAACGGCCGGCGGCGATGGAAGACCGCATGACGCTGTGGTTCGGCGGCGGGTTCGAGCTGGACCGCATCATCGCCAACCGCTTTTCCGGCATCGTCGCGAAACTGGCCTCGGGCGAGGCTTACCGGTGGGCGATGGCGGGACCGCGCGAGCGGCTGGCGGCGGTGATCGCGCTGGACCAGTTCAGCCGCAACATCTTCCGCGGCACGGCGGCGGCGTTCGAGAACGATCATATCGCGCTGGAGCTGGCGCGCGACGCCATCGCGACGGGCGAGGACATGAAGCTGAAACCGGTAGAGCGCTGGTTCCTCTACATGCCCTTCGAGCATTCGGAATCGTCGACTGATCAGCGGCGCAGCGTGGAGAAATTCACCGAGCTGCTGGAGCAGTGCGAGCCGGAGCACAAGGAACAGTTCGCCGCCGCGCTCGATTTCGCGAAGCGCCATGCCAAGGTGATCCAGAAGTTCGGCCGCTTCCCGCACCGCAATGCGATGCTGGGACGGACGTCGAGCAGCGCCGAAAAGGCCTTCCTGAAGACGACGCCGGGCGGGTTCTAGAGCCGCCCCACGATTGCCGCCGGTCTGGGCGCTACTCCCTTCGTTCCTTTGTGAAATCCATCGCGCCCTCAAGGCGCGACGGAGATCACAACGAACACGAAGGAAGCCGAACGCGCCCTACGATTTTCCGATCAGCTTCAGCCATTCGTCTTCGGTCAGCACCTTAACGCCGTACTTCTGCGCGTCGGCCAGTTTCGAGCCGGCGCCGGGGCCGGCGATGACGAGATCCGTCTTCTTCGAGACGGAGCCGGAGACCGTGGCGCCGAGCGATATCGCCTGCTCCTTCGCTTCGTCGCGGGTCATCTTCTCCAGCGTGCCGGTGAAGACGACAGTCTTGCCCACGACCTTGCTGCCGGACGTGTCGGCGATCTTGTAAGGCGTGATCGTGACGTTCTGCAGGAGCGCCTTCACGACCTCGCGGTTGTGCTTCTCGGCGAAGAAGTCGACAAGGGCCTCCGCTGCGACTTCGCCAAAACCGTTGATGGCGGCGAGCGCGATGAGGTCTTCGCCGGGACAACCTTTGGCGGCTGACTGGATTTCGGAGCGGAAGGTCTGCCAGTCGGCATATTCCTTCGCCAGCGCGGCGCGGGCCGTCTTGTTGAGGCCGGCGATGCCGCCGAGGGCGGTTTCAAGCTCGCCGTCGGCGGTGACGGGCTCCTTCAGCGGAAGCTCCGGCGCTGCAGCAAGCAATTTGTCACGCGCGCCGGGACCGACGCCTTCAACGCCTTCGAGGCGGCGGTAGGCGTCGTTCGGGCGCTGGGCGGCGGCGTTGGCGGCCATCTCCTGCAGCGCCTCAAACGTTCCGAAATGACGCGCTAGCAGGAGCGCGTTGGTTTCGCCGATGTGGCGGATGCCGAGCGCATTGATGAAGCGGTCAAGCGGCTGGGTGCGGGCCTTGTCGATGGCGTCGAAGAGTTTCTTCGCCGAGGTTTCGCCATAGCCTTCCCATTCCTGCAGCGGCGGTTTCTCGGTCTTTTTTATCTGCTTCTCGAGGATGAAGATGTGCTGCGGGGCCGTAATGACGCCGGCCTCGAAGAATTCCTCGATCTGCTTGGCGCCGAGCCCGTCGATGTCGCAGGCGCGGCGGGAGACGAAGTGTTTCAGGCGCTCCACCGCCTGCGCCGGACAGATGAGGCCGCCAGTGCAGCGGCGGTCGACTTCCTCGTCGCCGTCGCCGGCGCCGCGCACGGCCTCCGATCCGCAAAAGGGACATGTATGGGGAAATTTGTACGCGTGCGCGTCCTTCGGACGTTTCTCCTCCACCACACGAACAATCTGCGGAATGACGTCGCCGGCGCGCTGGACGATGACCCAGTCATTGATCATCACGCCGAGGCGGGCGATCTCGTCTTCGTTGTGCAGCGTGGCATTGGACACGGTGACGCCGCCGACCGTGACGGGCCGCAGCCGCGCGACGGGCGCGAGCTTGCCTGTGCGGCCGACCTGGATGTCGATGCCGAGAAGTTGAGTCATCGCCTGCTGGGCAGGGAATTTGTGTGCGACGGCCCAGCGTGGGCTGCGTGAGACAAAGCCGAGGCGGTCCTGCCAGTCGAGGCGGTCGATCTTGTAGACGACGCCGTCGATATCGTAGCCAAGCGAGGCGCGGCGGGCTTCGATCGAACGGTAGATTTTCAGAAGGCCCTCCGCCGACGTGGCGCGCTTCATGTCCGGGTTCACCGGCAGGCCCCATTCGGCGAAGCGTTCAACGGCCTCGGTCTGTGTCTTCGCGAAGGGCTCGGAGATGAAGCCCCAGGTATAGGCGAAGAATCGCAGCGGGCGGGATGCGGTGATCGACGAGTCTTTCTGGCGCAGGCTGCCCGCTGCGGCGTTGCGCGGGTTGGCGGGACGTTTGCGACCGGCCGCTACCTCGGCCTCCTGAAACGCCTCGAAGTCCTTCATGGTCATGTAGACCTCGCCGCGGATCTCGATGCGGTCGGGATGTTTTCGGCCTTTGAGCTTTTCGGGGATCTGCCGGAGCGTGCGGATGTTGGCGGTGACGTCCTCTCCCTCGGCGCCGTCGCCGCGCGTGGCGGCGCGGAAGAGCACGCCATCCTCGTAGAGCAGCGAGCATGAAAGACCGTCGATCTTCGGCTCGGCCGTGACAGCGACTTCCTCACTGTCCTTCAGGTTGAGGAAGCGGTGGACGCGGGCGAGGAAGTCGCCGACGTCCGAGTCCTCGAAGATGTTGTCGAGCGACAGCATCGGCTTGAGGTGGGCGACCTTGGCGAAGGCGCCCGTTGGGGCGGCGCCGACCTTGTGGCTCGGACTGTCTTCGCCTTTCAGATCGGGGAATTTCGCCTCGATCGCGACGAGACGGTTGCGGAGGGCGTCATATTCCGCGTCCGAAATTTCCGGCGCGTCTTCCTGATAGTAGGCAGCGTCGGCCGCGCGGATCTGCCTGGCGAGCGCCCTGTGCTCTGCCTCGGCGGCGGCTTTCGTGAGCTTGGAGATCGGTGTTTCGGCCATGCCCCGGTTCTAACCGGGGCTCAGGCGCCCGCCAACAATCTTCCGGCGGCCGCGCGAGCCTCTTTCGTGACACTCGCTCCGGCGAGCATGCGGGCGATTTCTTCCCTGCGGGCCTTGGCGCCGAGCATGTCGACGGATGTGACGGTTTCTCCGCCCGCGTCGGCCTTCGAGACTTTCAGCTGGCGGGACGCAGCCGCAGCAACCTGTGGAGAATGGGTGATGGCGAGAACCTGCTTGGCCTTGCCCAGCAAGGCGAGACGTTCGCCGATGGCGGCGGCGACGGCCCCGCCGACGCCCATGTCGGCTTCATCGAACACCAGCGTGCCGGCGGGCGATGCATCCGCGAGGCAGACGCTGACGGCGAGCGCGAAGCGCGCGGTCTCGCCGCCCGAGGCGATGCGATCGAGCGCGCCATAGCCGGCGCCGGCATTGGTTTCGACCTCGAAGGCGACGTCGTCACGGCCAGTGGGTCCGGATTCGCCCCGCGGCGTGACGGCGATACGGAACTTCGCTTTCTCGAGCTTGAGCGGGCCGAGTTCGGCGGCGACGGCTTTGGCGAGTTTCTTCGCGGCGGCTTCGCGCTTGGCGGTGAGCTGGCTGGCGGCGGCATCGTAGGCGGCGCGGGCTTTCGCCTCGGCTTCCTGAGCGGCGGAGAGGGCGCCGTCGGAATGCTCAATCTCGTCGAGCTGCATGCGCAGGCGCCTACGCAGGGCTGCGAGCTGATCGGGGTCGACATCATGCTTGCGGGCGGCGGCGCGCAGGGCGAACAGGCGGGTCTCGGAAGCTTCGAGCGCGGCGGGGGAGAATTCGCAGGCGCTGGCGGCGGCATCGAGCGCTGCGCGGGCTTCAGTCGCTTCGATCATCGCGCGTTCGAGGCTTTCGCAGGCTGCGCGCATGCGAACGGCCAGCTCGCTCGACGCGCCCTCGCCTGTCAGACCCGGCGCGGAAAGCGCGCGCGAGACGGCGCGGGAAGCGTTGGCGAGCGCGTTCTCGATATTGGCCCTGGAGAGCTGGTGCGCGGCCCCATCGATCGCCTCGGCGATGCGTTCGCCGGCCTGCATTGTCGCACGGTCGAGCGCCAGCTTCTGGGTTTCGCCTTCGTGGGGATCGAGGCTGTCGAGTTCATCGAGGGCGTGGCCGAGCCAGGTGCGCTCGGAGGCGGCGCGGGCGATGCGGGCTTCGAGCGCCGTGCGCGCATCCTCGGCGGCCCGGAGCGAGACCCATGCGCGGCTGGTTTCAGCGAGAAGTGGTTCGGATTTCGCCCACGCATCAAGCAGGACGCGGTGGCGCGATGGGTTGAGCAGGCCCAGGCTTTCGTGCTGGCCGTGGATATCGGCGAGCAGCGAGCCGGCCTCCTCGAGCAGGCCAGCGCTGACGGGCCGGTCATTGAGAAAGGCGCGGGCGGGGCCGCCCTTGCGCACGACACGGCGGAAGACGAGCAGTTCGTCCGCGTCGCTGTCGACGCCTCGGGCCGAGAGGAAGGCGCGGACGGGATGGTCGGGCGAGGCGTCGAATGATGCGGTGACGCTGGCGGCCTCGGCGCCGGGGCGGATCAGGCCCTGCCCGCCGCGTGCGCCGAGCGCAAAGCCCAGCGCCGACATGAGGATCGACTTGCCCGCGCCGGTTTCGCCCGTGAGCGCGCTGAAGCCGTCGCCCGGATCGAGGTCGAGGGCGCGCACCAGAACAAAGTCTCGAATTGACAGCCCGGTCAGCATGACGAGACCCTCTATCACGCCTAGAACAAAAAGTGAACATGCTTTCTGCCATCCTCATACCCTTCATGACAAAAGGGATTTGGAAGAACGCAGTCGTGATCCTGTACGCGCGTGACGACGTACCGAAGTGGCGCGATAAGCGCTCATTCCCGGCGGAGGCCGGTTAGGGAGAGACCCATGAGAAAGTTTTTTGCCGTGGCCGCAATTGCCGCCGCTGCCGCCATCGCCGCCCCGGCCTTCGCTGCCCTTGAGCAGGGCGCAACCGCGCCTGACTTCACCGCGACCGGCATGGTCGGCGGCAAGGAGTTCACCTTCAAGCTGTCGGACGCCCTCAAGAAGGGTCCGGTGGTGATGTACTTCTTCCCGGCCGCCTACACGCAGGGCTGCACGATCGAGACGAAGGCGTTCGCTGATGCGGCCGACGAGTTCAAGGCCGCCGGCGCGACGCTGATCGGCCTCACCGGCGGCGCCAAGCTGGCGGACGGCACGATGGCGAACGCGAAGGACAACCTCGCGCGCCTGCAGGAGTTTTCAGCCGAGCACTGCCGCGACAAGTTCCCGATCGCCGCCGTCACGGTGGACACGATCAAGGCCTACAATGTCGTGCTGGCGCAGAAGACCGACTGGAGCGACCGCACCTCCTACGTCGTGACGCCGGACGGCAAGATCAGCATGGTGTTCTCGACCCAGATGCCGAACGAGCACATCACGAAGACGCTTGAGGCTGTCAAAGCCTATAAAGCGGCTCACCACTAGAAGCAGCTGATGATGGAAACGAGAAAGCCCCGCGGGTTCACCGCGGGGCTTTTTGTATTGGGGCTCTGGCGAAGCGCCTAGAACATCTGCCCGATCCGTTCGAACAGGTTGAAGCCGGCCTTGGCGTTCGGCGGTTCGGGAAGCTTGACGCCCTGGCCCTGCATGAGGGCGTAGGTGTCGGCATACCAGTCCGAACCGGGATAGTTGGCGCCGAGGACGGCGGCGGCTTCCTGCGCCTGGCCGGTGAGGCCGATCGAGATGTAGGACTCGACGAGGCGGTGCAGCGCCTCGGGCGTATGCGTCGTGGTCTGGTAGTCGGTGACCACTTTCTTGAACCGGTTGATCGCTGCGAGGTGTTCGCCGCGCGTCAGGTAGTAGCGACCGATCTCCATTTCCTTGCCGGCGAGCTGGTCGCGGACCAT
>JBGAKC010000062.1:0-12928 GCA_044224605.1 Hyphomonadaceae bacterium | reverse complement strand
ACTGGGTGCGCTGGAAGGGCGACGGCCGGCTGGTGATCGGGGCCACGGTCGAGCTGGTCGCCGAGGGCCGCGCCGCTACCGGTCAGATGCTGAAGCAGGCCGACCAGACCTTCCGCATCTCCCGCGTCTTCGCGATCGGCGGCGACGGCAAGAACTCCGTCCAGATGTTCCAGGGCCAGCTGGGCCAGCTCTGGGGCAATCTCGGCTCCACCCTGCTTGCTCCTTGCTGCCATGGGCTCTAACGCTGGCCGACGACGGGAGCGCTTCATGGCCGCGACGACGGCGCATATCAGGTTGCCGGAATGGCTTGCGGCGATGCCGCTGCCGGAAGCGCCGGCCTCGGACGAGGCCTGCATGCGTTTTGCGATCAGCGCTGCCGCCGGGAATGTGAAGCGTGGCACGGGCGGGCCGTTCGGCGCGGTGATCCGGAACGACGAGACGGGCGAGATTGTCAGCGTGGGCGTCAACGTCGTGCTGGCGAGCGGCAACGCCGTGCTGCATGCCGAGACGGTGGCGATCTCCCTGGCGGGACCGCGCGTGTGGCACGGGGCGACGTTGTTCGCCTCGTGCGAGCCCTGCATCATGTGTCTAGGCGCGACGCACTGGGCGCGGCTCGGGCGGATCGTCTCGGCGGCGCTGAAGGAAGACGCCGAGGCGGCGGGCTTTTCGGAAGGAGCAGGCACGGAACAGTTGCGCGCAGAGATGGAAGCGCGCGGCGTGGTGTTCCAGTCAGGCTTCATGCGCGAGGAGGGTGCAGCCGTCCTGCGCGACTATAACATTCGCGGGCTGCCGATTTATGGACCCGGAAGCTGACGCGCTTTTTTATTGCTTCTCGATAAGCGCCGCCTACAGTGACCGTTGGTGACCGGGAGTCATTGGGGGCGGCTGGGTCGCGTCTCCTCTGGGCGAACGGCAATGCGTGCGGCCTGTCCGGTCAGAGCGGACGCCGCCATAAGGAGGGGTGCGTGATGTCCATCGGGGCAAACAGGAAAGCCGTGTCGCTGCGCGTCGGCGTTTCGCTGGCGGCGATGCTGGTGGTGAGTTCGTGTGCGTCGGGCGGACAGACATCGACGACATATGCAGCGCCGATGGTGTCGGCCCAGCCGCCGGCTGCAGCAGCGCCGGCGACGCCCGCGCGTGATCCCGTCGTCGCGAAGATCGCGGCGATGAACTACGACGTGCCCTTCACCAAGTACGTCCTCAAGAACGGCCTGACGCTGATCGTGCATGAGGACACGAAGACGCCGACGGTGACGTTCCATATGATCTATCACGTCGGCTCGAAGAACGAGCCGAAGGGACGGTCGGGCTTCGCGCACCTGTTTGAACACCTGATGTTCAACGGTTCGCAGCATTTCAACGACGATTTCTTCAAGGCGACGCAGCAGATCGGCGCAACGAACCAGAACGGCTCCACCAACACCGACCGCACCAACTACTACCAGACCGTGCCGAAGGAGGCGCTGGACGCCATACTGTGGCTCGAGTCCGACCGCATGGGCTATCTACTCGGGGCGGTGGACCAGAAGCGGCTCGATGAGCAGCGCGGTGTCGTGCAGAACGAGAAACGCCAGGGCGAGAACCAGCCCTATGGCCAGGTGAACAACCATATCGTGGCGGCGACTTATCCCGAGGATCACCCTTACGGCCACACGGTGATCGGCTCGATGGAGGACCTCAACGCCGCCAAGATGGCGGACGTGCAGGACTGGTTCAAAACCTGGTACGGGCCGTCGAACGCCATCCTCGCGATCGCGGGCGACATCAAGCCGGAAGAGGCGAAGGCGAAGGTAGAGAAATTCTTCGGCGAGATCCCGCCGGGGCCGCCGCCGTCGCAGCCGAAGTCGTGGGTGCCGCCGCTGGCTGAAAACCAGCGCGAGGTGATGTATGACCGCGTGGCCCAGCCGCGCATCTACAAGACGTGGAACGTGCCCGAGCTGGGCAATCCGGACGGCGAGCTGCTCGACCATGTCGCGGCGGCGCTGGGCGGGGACAAGAATGCGCGGCTGACCAAGCGGCTGGTGTTCGACGAGCAGGTCGCGACCAGCGTCAATGTCGGCAACCCGCAGAGCGAGATCTCGGGGCAGTTCCGCATTGTCGTCACGGCCAAGCCGGACGCTGACCTGAAGAAGATCGAGGCGGCGATCGACGAAGAGGTGAGCCGCCTCATCGCCGGGGGGCCGACGCAGGCGGAGCTGGACAAGAACACGGTGCAGACCGTGTCGGGCGTGATCTCGGGGCTCGAGAGCACATCGAGCAAGGCCTCGCAGCTGGCGCAGTGGGAGATGATCTCGGGCGATCCCAATGGCTGGAAGGCTTCGCTTGATCGCGTGGAGGCGGCGACGCCGGTGAGCGTGCAGGCCGCGGCGCGGAAGTGGCTGACGCGGGGTTCGTACACGCTGACCGTGATGCCGTTCGGCGATCCGAAGGCATTCTCATCGCCGGTCGACCGCACGAAGATGCCGCCGCCGGGCGCGATCGCGGATGCGGCCTTCCCGGCCTATCAGACCGCGACGCTATCCAATGGCGTGAAGGTCTATCTGGTCGAGCGGCATGACGTGCCGCAGGTCAATGTCTCAATGCTGCTCGACACCGGCTATCCAGGCGATGTGGCGACGATCAAGGACGGGCTCTCGGGGCTGACGGCGAACCTGCTCGACGAAGGGACGAAGACGCGCTCGGCGCTGCAGATCGCTGACCAGCTCGACAAGCTGGGCGCGTCGCTCGGCGTGGCGGGCGGTGGAGAAAGCTCCGCGGTGGAGTTCACGGCGCTGACGCCGACGGTGGACCAGGTGATGGACATCTGGGCCGACGTGATCCGCAATCCCGCTTTCACCGAGGGCGACTTCAAGCGCATCCAGTCGCAGACACTTCAGGGGCTGGCGCAGCAGCTGCGCGATCCCAATACAATCGCCCAGCGTGTGATGTCGAAAGTGCTGTGGGGCGGGGAGGCGCACCCTTATGGGCATCTCGTCACGCCGGATGAAATCTCTAAGCTGACGCCGGCGGATACGGCGGCGTTCCACAAGGCCTGGTACGGTCCGAACAATGCGACAGTCTATGTCGTCGGCGACACGACGCTGGCGGAGATCACGCCGAAACTGGAAGCGACGCTGAAGGGTTGGGCGAATGCGCCCAACAAACGCGTGCCGGTTGCGACAGTCACGCGGCCGAACAAGCCGCAGGTCTATCTCGTCGACCGGCCGGATTCGGCACAGTCGATCATCCTGGTCGGCTCGACGCAGGCGCAGCGCAATCCGGCGGAAGATACTCGCGTGTCGGCGTTCAACGCGCTGTTCGGCGGCAACTTCACCAGCCGGGTCAACATGAACCTGCGCGAGGACAAGGGCTGGTCGTATGGCGCGCGCTCGAGCCTGTCGGGCGGGCGCGGGCCGCGGTCGTTCATCGTGCAGGCGCCGGTGCAGACCGACGCCACAAAGGGCGCGCTGATAGAGTTGCGCAAGGAGCTGACGGGCGTGGTCGGGGCTAAGCCGCCGACGGCTGCGGAGCTGAACACGGTGCGCACCAACACGCTGCTGGGCATGGCGAGCCGGTGGGAGACGTCCGGCGCGGTCATCAACTCGCTGGTGGACATCGACCAGTTCAACCTGCCGGCCGACTACTGGGCGAAGTACGCGGACACCTACCGGACCGTGACGCCGGGCGAGGTCGAGGCGATGGCGAAGAAGCTGATCCCCGACCAGAACCATGTCTGGGTTATCGTCGGGGACCGGGCGAAGATCGAGAAAGGCGTGCGCGAGGTAAATCTCGGCGAGCTTCACATCGTCGATGCGAACGGAAACCCGGCCGACTAGCTTCATGATTGACGCGGGCGGCTGGAAGATGTCCGGCCGCTTGTCGTCTTGCTGTTGCCTGCGATTAGCAACTCTGCCGCCCGGTGGCGCCTGGCTTGAATAAAGCACGGGTAGGACGGCCTGTTGTGCAGGTGGATGCCCAGGAAGTCCACGGCGCCAAGGAACTGGACGAAGGCTACCGCATCGACCTCCCGCGCATGTGGGACAAGTTCGGCGACGCTGCAGTCGAACGGCGCGACCGTCATGGAATGGCGGCGCAGGGGCAATCGTATCTTCTTCGGGCGCCGCTTCATCTCGAAGGTCGACAGCGACATGGTGCTGACCTGCGCGGCCAGCGGCCAGCGCAAGGATTTCTCCGACCTGTTTGCGTTGATCGGCCAGGTCAATAACTCCAGGCACACCCGCAATGGCTGCTTCTGGATCGAGCGCGCCGACGGCAAGGGTCAGCTGCATGCCGAAAAGCTGCCGCTGGAGCAGGCGATGGAGAAGGTGCTTGTACTCTTCGCGAGCGCGAAGCCGAAGGCCGCCGCGCCAGGCGGCATGACCAAACTGGCCGTCCGAAACGGGCGGCCGGATCAGTCCATTTCCTGAAAATCTACTCGACGCTGATGACCAGCGCGTTCGCGGACACGAGGTTGGCGGGAAGTTCGGCGCTGGCCCAGGTCTGGCCGCGTTTCAGCGCGATCGTGAGGCTGTCGCCTTCTTCGTCACGTATGACAACCTGCCTGCGCCCATCTCGCTCGGCGTCCGAGGCAGCCGGCTTAAGGCGAACCTGGATGCGGTCCGGCGACTGGGTGAAGCCGATGACCGGCGTCGCCAGCTCGACGGATCTGACCATCGCCATGCCACCGGGGCTCGGTACGAACACGGTGACAGCGGCCGGGGTGACGGCGAGGACTGCGGCGGCGGCAATGGTCAGCTTGGTGATCATGCCGCAGGGCTACGCAAAAAATGTGCCTGCTGGCGCGATGGTCCGATGCGCGCAAGGGGCGGCAATTAACCATGGCTGATCCGTTTCCGGATCAGTCTGCCTTCGTCTGCGCGGCCTCGGCGGCTGGCGTTTCGGGCGTATCGCCGGGCTTGGGCTTGCGGCGGCGTATGCGACGCAGGGCGTGGCGCAGGCGCGCCAGCTTCTTCCAGAACCTGCGCCGCTCGGGCACGGGCAGCGGCTCTAGGTTGTCAATAAACTGCTCGGCGCAGGCGCGCCAGGAATAGCCTTCGGCGTACCGGCGCGTGTCCTCCCGTGAGCACTTCAGGGCTTCCATGCAGGCCACCGCGAGATCGTTGTCGACCGCGCCTGCCTTGGAGCCGGGGATGATGTCGCGCGGGCCGGGCGCCTTGTAGCCGGCGACCGGCGTGCCTGCCGCCATGGCTTCGAGGATGACAAGGCCGAACGTGTCGGTGAGGCTCGGGAAGACGAAGACGTCAGCATTGGCGAAGCATGCCGCCAGTTCCTCGCCCTGCTTCACGCCGAGGAAGTGGACCTCGGGATGTTTTTCCTTCAGCGACTCCAGCTGGGGTCCGTCGCCGACCACGACCTTGACGCCCGGCAGCGGTGTTTCGACGAAGGCGGCGATGTTCTTCTCGACGGCGACACGGCCGACGTTGAGCCAGATCGGTTGCGCCATGCCCTTGAACGGGCCGCGGTCGTCCCTGCGCTTCGAGGGATGGAAGAGGTCGGTGTCCACGCCTCGTGACCACGGTGCGAGGTTCTTGAAGCCGTGCCCGTCCAGCTCGTCGCGCATCGACGGCGTCGCGACCATCACCCGGCCAGAGTATTTGTGGAACTCGCGCACATACATGTAGCCCATCCAAGTGGGCAGGAAGAAGAAGCGCGCCGCCGTGTATTCGGGGAAACGCGTATGATAGCTGGTCGTGTAGGGAAACTTGTGGCGTAGGCAGACGGCGCGCGCCGCCCAGCCGAGCGGGCCTTCCGTGGCGATGTGCACCGCGTCGGGCTCGAATTCCAGGAAGCGTTCCTCGATCGTCTTCTTGGCGCCGAAGGCCAGGCGGATCTCGGAATAGGTCGGCAGCGGTATGGTCTTGAAGCCATTGGGAGAGATGATCTCCCATGTGTGGCCCATCTCCTCGCACTCGGCGATCGTGCGCTTCATCGTGCGTACGACGCCATTGACCTGCGGGTCCCACGCGTCGGTGACAAGCATGATGCGCATTTGCGGGCGCGGGTCCTTCTAGGGTAGGCCGTGCTGAGATAAGCGGGCGTTTGATAGCGGGCCGGGACGGGTTACGTCCATGGTCAGGTGAGATTTAGGCGCAGCCCCGCGATTCGCGGGATTTTCCGCCTTTCAGGTCGTTGGGTCAGGTCAGTCATGACAAAGCAGATTTCCATTGCGCTGCGCTCTCCGGATGCGCTGGACGCCGGCAAATTCCAGCATGAATCGCAGCGCATCGCCGAGATGCTGAACCAGCCCGCGATGGATGCGGCGGAGCGTCGCGCGGCGGCCGCGGCGGCGCGGGACATCGTGCTGAAGGCCAGGGCGGAGACGCGCCAGTCGGGCCTCATGGAGAGCTTCCTCGAGGAGTTCGGGCTGTCGAACCCGGAAGGGCTGGCGCTGATGTGCCTCGCCGAGGCGTTGCTGCGCGTGCCGGATGCGGAAACGGCGGATGCGCTGATCGCGGAGAAGATCTCGACGGGCGAGTGGGGCGATCACAATGGCAAGTCGGAATCGCTGCTGGTCAACGCCTCGACCTGGGGGCTGATGCTGACGGGCCGCATCGTGCGGCCGCCGGAGGATGCCTCGAGCGACCCGGCCGGGTTCATCGGCCGCATGGTGCGCCAGGCGGGCGAGCCGGTGATCCGCGCTGCGATGATGCAGGCGATGCGCATCATGGGTGGGCAGTTCGTAATGGGGCGCACGATCGACGAAGCGATCAAGCGTGGCCAGCGCTCGGTGAAGAAGGGCGAGGCGGCGAGCCATTCGTTCGACATGCTGGGCGAGGGCGCGCGGACGATGGCCGATGCGCGCCGCTATTTCGACAGCTACGCCAATGCGATCGGCGAAGTCGGGAAAGCGAAGACGGGACCTAGCCCTGAAACAGCTGACGGGATTTCCGTGAAGCTCTCGGCGCTGCATCCGGCCTATCGCGCCGTGCAGGGCGACCGGGTGCATCGCGAGCTTTATCCGATGGTGGCGGAGCTGGCGAAGCTGGCGGCCAGGCAGAACATCAACTTCACGCTCGATGCCGAAGAGGCGGATCGGCTCGCCCTGTCGCTGCAGCTGCTGGAAAAGCTGGCGCGCGAGAAGGATACGGCCGGGTGGACCGGGCTGGGGCTGGCTGTGCAGGCTTATCAGAAGCGCGGCGAGCTGGTCGTCGGCTGGCTTGGCGATCTGGCGCGCGAGACCAACCGGCGGCTGATGGTGCGGCTGGTGAAGGGCGCGTACTGGGATTCGGAAGTGAAGCGCGCGCAGGTCGACGGACAGCCGGATTATCCGACCTTTACGACGAAGCAGGCGACGGATGTTTCCTGGCTTACCTGCGCGAAGGCGCTGATCGAAACAGGACCGTCGATCTATCCGCAGTTTGCGACGCACAATGCGCACTCGGTCGCTTCGATCGAGCTGATGGCGAAGCGGGCGGGGCGGACAGACTATGAGTTCCAACGCCTGCACGGCATGGGCGTGGCGCTCTACAAGGCGGCCGGCCGTGAGCGGTCGGTGCGTATCTATGCGCCCGTCGGCGCGCATCAGGACCTGTTGCCGTATCTCGTGCGTCGCCTGCTGGAGAACGGTGCGAACACGTCTTTCGTGCACTCGTTCCTGGACGAAGATGTGCCGGCAGATCGGATCGCGACGGACCCTTACGCGCTTTTGGCGGCCGCGCCGTCGCGCCATCCGCGCATTCCGCCTCCGCCGGGCATTTATGGCCCGTTCCGCAAGAATTCGAGAGGGCTGGATTTCAGTCAGAAAGCCGTGCGCGAGCGCATTGTCGAGACGATCGCGAAGCTTGATGCAGCGGGGCCGCTGGCAGTGGGGCCGATTGTTGCGGGCAAGACGTCCTCGGCCAAAGGAGATGAAGCGAAAGCTCCCGCCGATGCTGGGCGCGTTGTCGGGCGAGTTGCTTCGGCAACGGACGCCGACATCGATGCGGCCTATGAGTCCGCGCTGGACTACCAGCCGCACTGGAACGCGATCGGCGGGCCAAAGCGTGCGGATATTCTCGAAGCCATGGCCAACGCCATGGAGCAGGAGACGGATCGCCTGATCGCCATTCTCGCGCGCGAGGGCGGCAAGACGCTGGACGACTGCATCTCCGAAGTGCGCGAGGCGGTCGATTTCTGCCGCTACTACGCCGTAGAGGCCGAGACGAAGTTCAGAGGGCTTGAGATGCTTACTGGACCTGCCGGCGAAACAAACGGCATCGAGATGATGGGCCGGGGCGTGTTCGTCTGCATCAGCCCGTGGAACTTCCCGCTCGCCATCTTCACCGGCCAGATCGCCGGCGCGCTGGCCGCCGGCAACACCGTGCTGGCGAAACCTGCCGAACAGACGCCCGTTATCGCGTATGAGGCCGTGAAGCTGTTCCACGCAGCGGGGCTGCCGGTAGAGGCGCTGCATCTCATCACCGGCGACGGCAAGGTCGGCGGCAAGCTGACTGGCGATCCGCGTTGTGGCGGCGTCGCCTTCACGGGCTCGACGGAAGTCGCGCGCATCATCAACCGCACGCTTGCTGGCAAGGATGGGCCGATCGCGCCTCTGATCGCGGAGACCGGCGGACTCAACGCCATGTTCTGTGACACGACCGCCCTGCGCGAGCAGGTGGTGGACGACGTCATCATGTCGGCCTTTCGCTCGGCAGGGCAGCGGTGTTCAGCGCTTCGCATTCTCCTTCTCCCGCATGAAACAGCCGACGCCACGGTGGAGATGATCAAAGGCGCGATGGAGGTGCTGGTGATCGGCGATCCAGCCGATCCCGCCACCGATGTCGGCCCGATCATCGACGCGGAAGCGCGCAAGACGCTGGACGACCATTTCGCAAAGATGACGTCAGCCGGCTTTGCGACCTACCAGCACGACATCGGCGCGCTGCGCGGAAGGGGAACGTTTTTCGGGCCCGCGATCGTCGAGCTGCCCAGCCTCAGTCACATAGACAAGGAAGTTTTCGGCCCGATCCTGCACGTCGTCCGCTACGACCCGGACGACATCGAGAAGGTCGGCGCGGAACTCTCTGCGAAAGGCTACGGCCTGACGCTTGGCGTGCACTCGCGCCTCGAGGGGTTCGCGGAGAAAGTGAAGGCGTCGGTGCGCGCGGGCAACGTCTATGTGAACCGCTCGATCATCGGCGCGGTCGTGGGTGTTCAGCCCTTTGGCGGCTCGGGCCTCTCAGGCACCGGCCCCAAGGCCGGCGGCCCGCACTACCTCGCACGCTTCGCGACGGAACGAACGGTCACGGTGAACATCGCCGCGCAGGGCGGCGATCCGACGCTGCTGAATCTCTAAGATCTACTTCGTCTTGTAGACGTTTCCGCGAGCCATCACGAAGTCGACGTCTTCGAGTTCGCGGACGTTCGCGAGCGGGTCGCCTTCGACGGCGATGATGTCGGCGGATTTGCCCGCGGCGATCGTGCCGAATTCGGAGGCGAGGCCGAAATGGTCGGCGGCGCCAACGGTGGCGAGCTGGATCGCCTGCAGCGGCGTGAAGCCGGCTTTGATGAGGAGCGCGAACTCCTGCGCATTGTCGCCATGGGCGGAAACGCCGGTGTCAGTGCCGAATGCGAACTTGACGCCCGCCTCACGCATGCGGCGCGCCATGTCGAGCATCTTGGGGCCAGCCTCCAGCGCCTTCTGCGCCTGCACGGGCGAGAGGAAGCCGCCGGGCTTCTGCGCCTCGCGCGCGACGAAGTCGCCCGCCAGCAGGGTGGGGATCAGGTAGGCGTTGTTGGCTTTGAACAGCTTGGCAGACTCGGCGTCGGCATAGGTGCCGTGTTCGATCGAGTCGCCGCCGGCTTTCAGGAAAGAATTGATGCCGTCGACGCCGTGTGCGTGCGCGGTCACCTTGCGGCCCATCGCGTGGGCCGCCTGCACGATCGCTTTCAGCTCCTCGTCGGTGAACTGCTGCGCGAGGCCCGCCGCTGTCTGCGAGAGCACGCCGCCGGTCGCTGTGATCTTGATGATATCGGCGCCGTCGCGCACGCGCTCACGCACGGCGCGCGCGCAATCGTCAGCGCCTGAGCAAACCCCGGGGCCGCGCAGGACTTCGGCGAGTTCGCGCGGCATGCCGTTGGCGTCGCCATGGCCGCCATGCACGCTGATCGCGCCTGCAGAGGCGATGATGCGCGGTCCGGGGATCACGCCCTTGGCGATGCCGTTGCGCAGCGCGAGCACGGCCTGCGCGTCGCCGCCGAGATCGGCGACAGTGGTGAAGCCGGCCTTCACCGTCTTCAGCGCGTAGCCCGCGCCATCGATCGCGCGGTCGGCGCTGGTCTTGAGGAAGGTGTTGAGGCGCGCGTCAGGCCCTTGCTCGTCGGTGAGGTGGACATGGCTGTCGACCAGGCCGGGCAGGACGAAGCTGGTCTTGAGATCGACGACCTTCGCGCCGTTGGCCGGCGCGACATAGCCAGCGGTGATGCTGACGATCCGACCGTTGCGCACCAGAATCGATTGCTGGGTGAGGACGCGGCCGCTTGCGGGATCGGCGAGGAGCCGGCCGGCGTAGATCAGCGTGTCGGGCTGGGCGGCGGGAGCAGGGGGCTGGGCCACTGCCATCAGGGCCGGAACGGCGGTGCAGGTGATCGCCGCGATGGCGCTGAAAAGAAGTGTCCGGCCTTTGAACTGAGCCACGCTGGTCCTCCCGATGTGATGGAGAACCCTATCCCGTCCCGGCGCTCAGGTGGCAATGCGCGGATCGACCGGGCGTCCGAAGGACCTGTGGAGGTTGGATTTCCAGGGGGTCCGGGACTGCCCGAGTCGACCGGCAGGCGGCGTATGGCCCCCCAATGGTTAACGCGGAATAAATCCCCTAATTTCTCTCCGGTGGATAAGAGAAAAGATTCCCGGGCCGGGGGCGTTGACGGTCCAGAAAGGTTATGGCGACACTATATGTAGCGTCGGGGCTGGCGCGGGACACCAATCAGTTGGGTTTCGCCGGTTCTGGCCGAAATTAACCATTTTTGGCCTCTAACGAGAGATTTCGATGTCCGCAGAAGCCGTCACTGTCGAGGAAAAGACCGCCGTCCGCCGTGGGAAACCCAAGGCGCAGTCGAACCTTCGCGTGGTCTCCGGGGTCCAGATTGACCCCTCGCGTGACGCCCTCCTGACCGATTTCGGCAAGAAGACGCTCGACGACCGCTATGTCCTGCCGGGCGAGAGCTATCAGCAAATGTTTGCCCGAGTCGCTCTGGCCTACGCTGATCAGGATGATGCCGGACACGCGCAACGGATTTACGACTACATCTCGAAACTCTGGTTCATGCCGGCGACCCCGGTCCTGTCGAATGGCGGGGCGGATCGCGGCCTGCCGATCTCCTGCTTCCTGAATGGCGTTTCCGACTCGCTCGACGGCATTGTCGAGACCTGGAACGAGAACGTCTGGCTCGCCTCCAACGGCGGCGGCATCGGCACCTACTGGGGTGAAGTCCGCTCGATCGGCGAGAAGGTCGGTCAAAACGGGCAGACCTCGGGCATCATCCCCTTCATCCGCGTGATGGATTCGCTGACGCTCGCGATCTCGCAGGGTTCGCTACGCCGCGGCTCGGCCGCCTGCTATCTCGACATCTTCCATCCGGAGATCGAGGAGTTCCTCGAGATCCGCAAAGCCGCCGGCGACTTCAACCGCAAGTCGCTGAACCTGCACCACGGTATCAACATCACTGACGAGTTCATGGAGGCTGTCCGTCAGGATGCGCCGTTCCAGCTGAAGTCGCCGAAGACTGGCGAAGTGATGAAAGAGGTTTCCGCCCGCAAGCTCTGGCAGAAGATCCTCGAGCTGCGCATGGCGACGGGCGAGCCCTATCTGCTCTTCACCGACACCGTGAACAACGCGATGCCGGCGCACCAGAAGCAGCTGGGCTTCAAGGTCCGCCAGTCAAACCTGTGTTCGGAAATCATGCTCCACACGGGCCTCGATCACCTCAATCAGGATCGCACGGCCGTCTGCTGCCTCTCGTCGGTCAACGCCGAGAAGTTCCTCGAGTGGAAGAGCAATGAGCTGTTCCTTGAGGACGTGTTCCGCTTCCTCGACAATGTACTCGAAGACTTCATCAAGCGCGCGCCGCCGGAAATGCACCGCGCCGTCTACTCGGCCAAGCGCGAGCGTTCGGTCGGTCTCGGCCTGATGGGCTTCCACTCCTTCCTGCAGAGCCAAGGCGTGGCGATGGAATCGGCGACGGCGAAAGCTTGGAACAACGTCATGTTCAAGCACCTGCGCCGCGGCGCGGATGCGGCTTCGGTGAAACTCGCGAAAGAACGGGGCGCCTGCCCGGATGCGGAAGATTGCGGCGTGATGGCCCGCTTCTCCCACAAGCTCGCGATCGCGCCGACGGCGTCGATTTCGATCATCTGCGGCGGCACGTCGGCCGGCATCGAGCCGATCCCGGCGAACATCTACACGCACAAGACCCTGTCGGGCTCGTTCTCGGTCAAGAACCCGTTCCTCGAAGAGGTTCTGGAAAAGACCGGCAACAACAAGCCGGGCGTATGGGCCTCGATCCTCGAGCACGAGGGTTCGGTGCAGCACCTCGATTTCCTGACCGAGCAGGAGAAGCTGGTGTTCCGCACCGCCTTTGAGATCGATCAGCGCTGGGTCATCGAACTGGCGGCCGATCGGACGCCCTACATCTGCCAGGGCCAGTCCCTTAACCTCTTTCTCGCGGCCGACATCGATAAGTGGGACCTTCACATGCTCCATTGGACGGCTTGGGAGAAGGGTCTGAAGTCCCTTTACTATTGCCGCTCCAAATCGATCCAGCGCGCCGGTTTCGCCGGCTCTGAAAAAGAAAAGTCGACCGGGTTCGCCGTCAAAGATCGCACCGACTACGACGAGTGCCTGGCCTGCCAATAGCCTGACGCTGAGCTGAAAAGCCTGGGATATGCTGCAGTGCACACCAAGAGGCGGCCTCACAAGGCCGCCTTATTGCGTTGTCCTTAAGGGAAGCC
>JBGAKC010000025.1:0-72708 GCA_044224605.1 Hyphomonadaceae bacterium | reverse complement strand
CCTCGCCTACGACCTCGCGCGCATCGAAGTCCTCAAAGGTCCGCAAGGGACAATCCAGGGCCGCAACGCCTCGAGCGGCGCGATCAACTTCATCACGGCTGAGCCAACCAACGCGTTCGAGGCGTATGCGCAAGCCAGCTATGGCCGCTTCAACCGGTGGGATATCGCGGCGGCGGCAAGCGGTCCTCTGGCCCGTGGCGTTCGTGGCCGCATCGCGGCGCGCTATCTCAAACAGGATGCGGCCTTGAAGAATGTAGGCGGACCTGAAGAGGCGGGCGGCGTTCGCGACGAATATGGCCTGCGTGGAGCGCTGGCCTTCGATCTTGGCGAGACGGGCGAACTCCTCGTGCGTGCGCATGTCGAGGCGGACAATGGCGTCAACCCTGCGCCGCGCAATTCGGCGCTCACCGTGGGGCGCCACGAAATCTCCGTCGGCGCCGATGGCGTCAAGGACACCGACAACGACTTCCGGGGCCTGTCGGCCCAATACACGCGGGCCTGGGCCGACTGGCGGATCACATCGCTATCGGCTGTCGAGGAATTCCAGCAGCGCTACGGCTTCGACTTCGACGGCGCGCCGGCATCGACCGCCAACCTGTCCTACGATCGCGATTATCAGCAGCTGAGCCAGGAACTCTACGGCCGTACAAAGTGGGAGGGCGGGGACGCTGTGATCGGCCTTTCGCTCGCGAGCGATCGTTTTTCTCAAGACTATCTCATTTGGTGCGGGGTGCTGAACCCGGCAACGCTCACTGGCGCGTGCCAGTATCCCGGCGCGCCTGCGCGCGTGGGGCCTGCGCCGGTCTCGAGCGCGCCGGCCGTGTCGCTCTTGACCTACATGAAGCAGACGCGGCGCATGGGCGCCGTCTATGCGCTGGTGGATCTGGAGCTGGGCGCCGACACCACGCTGACGCTCGGCGGGCGCCAAACGAGCGAGCGCATCGAGGGCGACGGGTTTGGTCAGCACATCTATGCCGATGGCGTGCGCGCCCTCAACAACCGCAATGGCGCAGGCCTCGCGATTGGCGCCAACGCGATCGAGGAGGATCGCTTCACCGGCACGGCGGGGCTGCGCCATCGCTTCGGCAAGGATCTCATGGCCTACGTCTCGTTCGGGCAGGGCTATAAGAGCGGCGGGTTCAACGGGGAAGTCGCCAACAACGTCACGCACTATTCTGACGAGGGCCTGTTCGCGGCCGAGACGGTCGATGCCTATGAGGCGGGCCTCAAGGGCGGGCTTGGCGATTCGCTCAATTTCGAGGCGGCGGCGTTCTGGCAGGACTACGATCATCCCCAGGCGCGGATCTTCGTGGCGTTCCCGCTGCCGGGCGGGGGATCGATCACCTCGAACTCGCTGGCCAATCTCGATGCGGCGAGGGTGAAGGGGGTCGATCTTTCGGTCATCTGGCGCCCGCTTGACGGCCTTGAGATCACGGGCGGCGTTGTGGCGCTCGCATCCAGGATCGATGAGGGCGGCGGGGGGACAAACGCTGCGACGTTCAATGGCAAGCCCCTGCCTTTCGCATCCGACCTGTCGGCGACGCTGGGCGCGAGGCAGGAATGGGTGCTCAGCGAGACGATGCGCGCAAGCCTTGAAGTCAACGCCAAGTATCAGAGCGAATACTTCCTTGATCCCGAAGGCCGCAACGACCGGCGCCAGGGACCGCTCACGCTCGTCGATGCGATGGCGAGCCTCGCGCTCGAGAATGGAACGAAGCTCTCGCTGTGGGGCCGCAACCTAACGGATGAGGACTACGCGCTTTCCGGCTACGGCTTCATCGGATACGACACGTTCCGCTCAATTCCCGCGACGTGGGGCGTATCGGTGAGGGTCGAGCAGTAGATTTTGAGCGCGACCCCGGCGCCAAACCCCTGAAGATCGTCCTAGAGTGGTCGTGCAGCGCACGAGGCGAGGCCACGAAGCGAGGGACCATCATGAAGGATGTTGCGGTTGTCGGCTATTGCCGGACGGGGATCGCCAGGGCGTTCCGCGGCGCTCTGAACCAGACGCATGGCATTCCGCTCGCCGCCCATGTCCTCAAGGAGGTGGTCAAGCGTGCGAGGATCGACAAGGGCGAGGTCGAGGACATCGTCCTTGGCTGTGGCCTGCCGCAGGGCGCGACTGGACATAACATCGCCCGCACGGCGGCGCTCGCGGCGGGGTTCGATGCCCCGGGCATCACGGTGAACCGCTATTGTGGTTCAGGCCTCTCTGCCGCTTCGATGATTGCGACGCGTATCGCAAGCGGCGAGATCAGCTGCGGCATCGCGGGGGGCGTTGAAAGCATCAGCCTCGTGCAGACTGGCATCGCGGTCGAAGGCTTCTTCTATGCCCCGCTGCAGGCAAGGATGCCGTCCGTGTGGTGGACGATGAACGAGACGGCCGACTTCGTGGCGAGGAAATACAATATCAGCCGCGAGGCGCTCGACCGCTATGTCGTCGGCAGCCAGCAGCGGGTCGAGGCGGCGCGCGCCGCCGGCAAGTTCGCGGAGGAAATCGCCCCGTTCACGACGGTGATGAAGGTCACCGATAAGGCGACGGGAGTGAGAAGCGATGAGGAGGTGACCCTCGAACATGACGAGGGGCCGCGCGCCGACACGACGCTCGAAGGTCTCGCGAAACTCAAGCCCGTCTACGAGGGCGGCACGACGACGGCCGGAAACGCCTCGCAGCTGTCGGATGGCTCGGGCGCCGTCGTGATGATGGATGCGGACCTTGCAGCAAGGCGAGGCCTCTCGATCCTCGGCCTGTTTCGCGGCATGCAGCTGGCGTCCGTCGCGCCGGAAGAGATGAGCATCGCCATTGCCCCGGCAATCGGCAAGCTGATGAAGCATCACAGGCTGACAAATGCGGACGTTGACCTGTGGGAGCTGCACGAGGCCTACGCCGTCACCACGCTCTATAACCAGGCCCGGCTGGAGACGCCCTGGGAGACGACGAACGTCAATGGCGGCGCGATTGCGCTGGGCCATCCCTATGGCATGTCGGGCATCCGCTATCTGGGGTCCACGCTGATGGAGCTGGGCCGGCGCGGGAAGAAGAAGGCCGTGGTCGGCGTCTGCACGGCGGGCGGCATGGCGACGGCCGCTTATCTGGAGCGCGCCTAGCCGCAGGCGGGTTCGCGCCCGCCGGGTTGTCTTTCGTTGCGTTTCCCGCCATTGCTCGGGTGAGACAAGCGAGGCGTTCTATGGCTATCCACCACCATGAGGGGGACCTTCCGGCCCATGTGAAGTTCGAGGGCTCCGTGGCCATCGACACGGAGACGATGGGCTTGAACCCGTTCCGCGATGCGCTGTGCGTCGTGCAGCTCTCGGACGGGAAGGGCGATGCGCATGTCGTCCGGCTCAAGCGGCCGGACTATGATTGCCCGAACCTCAAGGCGCTGGTGTCCAATCCGCGCATCCTCAAGATCTTCCATTTCGCGCGTTTCGACCTCGGCATGATCCAGCAATGGCTGGGAGCGCCATGCTTCCCGGTCTACTGCACCAAGATTGCCTCGCGTCTTGCTCGCACCTACACGGACCGTCATTCGCTGAAGGAGATCGCGCGCGAACTTCTCGGCCTCGACATGTCCAAGGCGCAGCAGAGCTCTGACTGGGGCGCCGACAAGCTCTCGGATGCGCAACTGGCCTATGCGGCTTCCGACGTCATGCACCTGCACGAGCTCAAGGCGAAACTGGACGTCATGCTGGCCCGTGAGGGCCGGACGGAACTGGCCCAGGCCTGCTTCGACTTCCTGCCTGTCCGGGCGGCCCTCGACCTGTCCGGCTGGGCCGAGCAGGACATTTTTGCACATACCTGACGAAATAGGGCCGTTTTCATGTGTCTCACCGGCGCGAGCCGGTTCCTTCACGTGTTTTCCCGTCCTAGCTTGAGCACATGAATTCAGCCGCCGCTCACGCGCATCAGTCGATGGAGATCTGGGGCCCGCGGCGCGCCACCTCGCTGAGGGAGGCGCGTCAGCGTACGGCGCTGGTGCACATCCTGCGTCTGCTCTTCACGATCGGCGCAGTGCTGTCGGCCGGATGGCTGCTTGGGACCGTGATCGAGAGCACCTTGCGTGAACAGGGCTCTGGCGCGCCGCCGACCGGGCTCAGCGTCACCGTGCTGGCCCCGCGCTTCGAGGGTTTCGACGCCAACGACCGGCCCTACAGCCTGACGGCCGAAACCGCCCGTCGCCGCCGCGAAAACGTCTCGCTGGTCGATCTTGTCAATCCCCGCCTCGAGGACGCCGCCTCGACTGTCGTCCAGGCCCGCGAGGGCGTCTGGAATGCGGACGCCGAAGTGCTGGATCTCGTGGGCGATGTCGTGATGACGGACGCGGGCGGCTATACCTTTACCTCCCAGAAGACCCGCATGTTCGTGAAGGATAACCGGGTCGAGGGCCAGGAGCCGCTTAACGGCGTCGGCCCCATTGGCGAGGCCCGGGCTGATGCGTATGAGGTGCTCGACAACGGGAACCGGATTGTCCTCAAGGGCAATGTTTGGACACGTTTCCAGGCCAAGAAGAAACGCGGCGATCCTGCGGGCGGCGGCAGATAGGATGATGGTGATGAGCTGGTCACGTATTTCGCTTCTCGCATCCGGCCTTCTCGCCGCGATGCTGCAGGCTTCACCCGCGATCGCCCAGATCGGCCGCGGCGACGCTCCGATTGAGGTGGGGGCGGACAATTTCGAGTATCTGCAGAATGAGGGGCGCGGGGTCTACACCGGCAGCGTTGTCGCCACGCAGTCCGACAGCCGCATCACCACCGACAAGCTCACCGTCATCTGCACGAAATCAAAGCCCGCCGCCGGATCCAAAGGCGAGGTGACATGCGAGGCGATGGAGCAGCTGATTGCCGAAGGCAATGTCTACTACACGGCGCCGGACGTGAAGATCCGCGGCGATCGTGCGGAGTACGACTATCCCAGCGACACCATCACCATCACGGGCGATGTCATCCTCTCGCGCGGCGCCGAAGGCGTCGTGCGCGGCACCAAGGTCGTCTACAAGGTCGGCGAGGGTCGCTCCGTGATCACGGCGGGGACCAATCGCGTCACGTCCATCTTCACACCGGCGAAGAAGGACCCGGCCACCGGGACCCCGCCGGCCTCCTCGCCGAACTGAGGGAGCGATGGACACCCGCACCGACACCACTTCCATCGCCTATGAGGCCGACGATCGCGACGGCCTGCGCGCGGACAACCTCGCCAAATCCTTCAAGAGCCGGCAGGTGGTGAAGGATGTGAGCCTTCACCTGCGGCGCGGCGAGATCGTTGGCCTGCTGGGGCCGAACGGGGCGGGCAAGACGACCTGCTTCTACATGATCATGGGCCTTATCACCGCTGATGGCGGCCGCGTCGCGATCGACGGCGCCGATGTGACGACGTTGCCCATGTATCAGCGTGCGCGGCTCGGGGTCGGTTATCTGCCGCAGGAGAACTCGATCTTCCGCGGCATGAGCGTGTGGGACAATGTAATGTCCGTCGCTGAGCTCACCGAAGACAGTCGCGCCAAGCGCAGGGAGCTCACCGAATCGCTGCTGGAGGAGCTGCAGATCAGCCGCCTCGCCAAGCAGAACGCAAACTCCCTGTCGGGCGGGGAGCGCCGCCGGGTTGAGATTGCCCGCGCGCTGGCGTCCCGGCCCAACTTCATGCTGCTGGACGAACCCTTCACCGGCATCGACCCTTTGGCTGTATCGGACATTTCCGACCTCGTCCGCTATCTGAAGGGCAGGGGTCTGGGCGTCCTCATCACCGACCACCAGGTCCGCGAAACCCTGGAAATCGTCGACCGGGCCTCGATCATCTATGACGGCAAAGTCTTGTTCGAGGGCGCCCCGAAAGATGTCCTCACCAACGAGGATGTGCGCCGCGTCTATCTCGGCGCGCGCTTCCAGTAGCCGGCTGTCTCGCAAGCTTGTGGCGCTGTCCGGGCAGGCGCGTGCAGGTGATCTCATTAACACGGGACGGGGCGGCGTTTACGTTCGCGCGGGCATTTGCCACGCACGCCAGGTGCGCAAGCCCGACTCTCGAAAAATGCAGACTTTTCAGCGCGGAAAATGTGTGATGCGCTGATTATGCAATTTTAATACCGGTCGGTTAATATGACCCCGGCTTGGATGATGTCAGCCGGCCGGGGTTTCCCGGACAACGGCTCCGGGAGGTAGGCGTGGCGCTTGCGCATAAGTTGCAGCTGAGACAGGGCCAGTCCCTCGTCATGACGCCGCAACTGCAGCAGGCGATCAAGCTGCTCCAGCTCTCCAACGTCGAACTTGCCGAATACGTCGAGACCGAGATCGAGCGGAACCCGCTGCTAACGCGCGCCGAGGGCGATAGCGTGGATGGCGAGGCGACAGAGAAGGTCTCCGAAAAACGCGAAGAGATGCGTCTGGACGAGGCCGACGGCGCCTCGAAGGCGTCCAATGATCTCGATGCCCGATCGGAGGATGTCTATGAGGCCGAGAGCGCCTCCGACGGCGGCGGCGATCCTGGAACACAGGGTGGGCCCTCCGCTCAGCTCGACTGGTCGAAAGCCGGCTCGGGCAAGCAGCGCTCCGAAGACTTCGATCTTGAAGCGATCACCGGAGAAGAGAAGACCCTCCGCGACCATCTCGACGAACAGCTCCAGATCACCGGCCTCATAGAGAGCGACCGCCTGATCGCCTCGCGCCTGATTGAGGAAACCGACGAGGCCGGCTTCATGCGCGCCGACCTCCACGAGGTTGCCGCAACGCTTGGCGTCGAATTCGAGGATGTCGAGGCAGTGCTCAAGACCTGCCAGGGTTTCGAGCCGACCGGCATCATGGCGCGCAACGTCCAGGAATGCCTGTCTTTGCAGCTGATCGAGCGTGACCGCTTCGATCCGGCGATGCAGAAGTTGATGGAAAATCTCGAGCTGGCCGCCAAGCGCGACTTCAAGCGCCTCGCCGAACTTTGCGGCGTCGACCAGGAAGACGTGGTCGACATGCTCGCCGAGCTGCGCACGCTGACACCGCGCCCGGGCGCCGCCTTCGCAGGCGAGGCCGCCCCCTCCATCACCCCGGATGTGTTCGTCCGTGAAATGCCGAACGGCACGTATGCTGTCGAACTCAATGCCGACACGCTGCCGCGTGTGCTGCTGGATCGCACCTACTATGCCGAGGTCTCCGGCCTCTCACGCACCGAAGAGGACAAGGCGTTCCTCTCCGAATGCCAGGCCAACGCCAACTGGCTGATCAAGTCGCTCGACCAGCGCGCCCGCACGATCCTCAAGGTCTCTTCCGAAATCGTGCGTCAGCAGGACGGTTTCTTCGTTTCGGGCGTGCGAGCGCTTCGTCCTCTCAATCTCAAGACGGTGGCCGACGCCGTCGAGATGCATGAGTCGACTGTAAGCCGGGTTACGTCGAACAAGTATGTTGCAACACCGCGTGGCGTGTTCGAGCTGAAATACTTCTTCTCCGCGTCAATTCCGTCCGTGCAGGGAGGAGAATCCCACTCCGCCGAAGCCGTGCGGCACCGCATCAAGGAAATGATCGATGCGGAAAACAAGGACGCCGTGCTGTCCGACGATCAGATCGTCGAGCGTTTGCGCGCCTTTGGCATCGATATCGCTCGGCGCACGGTCGCCAAGTACCGGGAGTCCCTGCGGATTCCCTCCTCCGTGGAACGCCGGCGTATATTCGCATCTGGGGCCTGATCTTCGGCGTTTCCGCCGTTGACCTTCTGAGCCTGCAATCCCAAAGTTAGAAGGAGAGGTCGGGGTAGCGATCCTCGCGCGTGCCGTGAGGGTCCAGAAGCAAGGAGCCTCCTGTTGCAGGTCCAGATCGCAGGCAAGAAACTCGAAGTCGGCGCGGCATTGCAGGAGAGGATATCTTACGGACTTGAATCGCGGGTCTCGAAATACTTCAATCGCACCGGCGAAGCGTTCGTCACCGTATCGAAACCGGGCTGGGGCTTCAGCGTCGATTGCTCGATCCACCTGCCTTCGGGCGTGACGCTGCAGGCGCATGGGGAGGGCGATGATGGTTACCAGGCCTTCGAAGAAGCGCTCAACAAGATCGAGAAGCGCATACGGCGCTACAAGAACCGGCTGCGAGACCATCGCGCCAAGGAGACCAGCGTCTCGGAAGTCGCCTCCGAACGGATCATTCTCACGCGTGATGAAACCGACGAGCCGGATGACGCGCCGGGCATCGATTCAGGGCTGGACGGCAACGCCGGGAATTCCCCGGCCATTGTCGCGGAATCGGACATGGCGATCCGGACAATGACCGTTTCGATGGCGGTCATGCAGCTCGAACTGGCCGATTCTCCGGCAGTCATGTTCCGCAATGCGGCCCACGGCCGGCTGAACATGGTCTATCGCCGGCCCGACGGTAATGTCGGCTGGGTTGACCCCGGGCGAGACGGCTGACAAACGCGGCGAACTTTTTGCAGGTGTTTGGTCAGTGGCGTTAGCGCCGGTTGGCGTCGTCGCGAGTTGTTGCGCTATGGTTCTTCTCAACGGCTTCGGGGCGTCCCTTCCGGGGGGATCTGGTAGAGTAATGACAGTACGGTTTGTTCCACCGTGGGGGGGCCGCTGATGAACGCTCCCATCATCACCAGCCTTGGCGATCTTCTGCTTCCCAATGCAGTTACGGCGCGGGCGCGCTGGAAGGGCCGAAAACAGGTCCTGGCCGAAATGTCCGGCGTCATGGCCGCCGCGCTGGGCCTTAGCGTCCGGCAGGTCCACGAGGCCGTGCTGGAGCGCGAGCGTCTCGGTTCGACCGGGGTGGGCGAGGGCGTCGCCATACCGCACGCCCGGATCGACAGCCTCATCCGGCCTGTCGGCGGCTTTGCCCGCCTGATGGAACCGGCCGATTTCGAGGCGATCGACGAGCGCCCGGCCGATCTGGTGTTCATGCTTCTGGCGCCAACCGACGCGGGGGCCGATCACCTGCGGGCGCTGGCGCGCGTCGCCCGGGTATTCCGCCAGGAGCGCATCCGCGCCGCCCTGCGCCAGGCCCAGACGGAAGAGGCCGTGCTGGCCGTCCTGTCGCCCGACAAGACGGTCGACGCGGCCTGAGGCTGCTCACAGGCCCCAACCTCACAGGCCCCTGAAACACTTAGCGCTTTTCTCCGCTTGATCAGCGGGGGTCAGCAGTATAAGCAACGCGCTCCCAAATCGGGGCCGGGTCGCGTGACACGGAGCCCGGTCCACGGAAGTGGGGCCATAGCTCAGTTGGGAGAGCGCTTGCATGGCATGCAAGAGGTCGTCGGTTCGATTCCGTCTGGCTCCACCACCGCCTTTTCCCCACATGAGAAGTTAGCTAAAACTCGAAAGGGCAACGCTAATTCTGCGGTTCGAACACCTTCTTGCAAAACCCATTCGACCCTCTTCGAAAAAGCGGGTCGCAGCAGCAATCGCTTGTGCGTGTCGTCGCCAGACGTCCAGAGTTTCCAAGCGTGCAGGCCTCCAAGTTCGTTGCGAGCATGACATTCGCGCTCGCAGGTTTGTTCTCCGCAAGGCTCTCGATCCAAGCGATCGTCTGGTCGAATTTCTGATAGCGCTCGTTCACGAGCTCCTGACGCGCACCTTGCCATGGCGTTGAGAAAGCGGCGCGCAGGAGCTTCGCCTCTTACATGTCTGGCGTGAGTGCGCCGAGCGAGAAGGTGGTTACAGCGCTAGCTGCGATAGTGGAATCAATATCGCCTGCGCCGCTAGAGAGCAGATCATTGAGCGCCGATCCCTCCAGCAAGCTGGCGCGCGCTTGATGGAGGTCTTTGCCGCGCTCGGTGAGGCGGTAGGGGATACCCTCAGCGCTCGTCCCGTCATCGAGGAGCCCCACCGTCTTGCAAGGGTTCAAATACACGTTGAGAATACGGCTGCCGGTTGCGTTCTGCGGAAGCGGCACGCGCTCTCCGCTGCGGATCTTGCGCATGGCCTCGATATAGACATTGCTGCCCAGGATCGCGCCGCCTGCGCGCTTCTTGTCCGCATCGCATGCGGCGTTGATCAAAAACTCCATGCGCGTGAGAAAGCCATAGAGGCCACTAGCCGTGCATTGGCCAGCGGCCATCTTGTAGTACGGGCCGATCGCCCAAGGCAGAATCGAGAAGTAGCGCCCGCGCGCAGACACCGTCGTGACGCCGTTCACCAGATTGGCCTCGATGCCCTGATCAAGCGCGCTCACACAAATGATGTCGAGGCCGGATGTGTCTTCGAGTATGTCGTTGTTCCAAAAATCACGCATCCCCCGAAGCGGCTTAGTTTTTGGTGGTGTCCTTCGCGAGTGGTACGATCTTGAGCTGATGCTCGATCGCCGCGATCACCTCTTTGGTAAGCGGCAAGTTCTTCATCTCTTTCTTCCAGTGCTCATGAAATAGCGCGACCGTCTGCGCGGCGGTATCGAGGACAAGCTTTTCCGGTAGGCGCGCTTTGGCCGCCATGTGCGAGAGCTCATCCTTCGTGAATTCATCATAGCGCGCCGTGCGGCTGACTTTGAGCGCCGCTGACTCATCCTTGATGTATGGCGTTGTCGAGACAAGGTCATACGCCGGCGCTAGCGCCGCGCGGCGCTTGTCCGGATAGATCATCGACCAGTTCTTCAGATGCATATCCGCATTGCCGATCAGCGCACTAAAGACAAGGCGGCGCACGAATTCCACGATGTCAGCCTCTTGGCCTTCCACCCCGATGACCTGCGCTACGCGCCGCATCGTGGCAAACTTATACTTATCATCAGGGTAGAGGCCAAAGATCTGCGCGAAGTCCTCAATATGGACAGGCCCACTCTGCAGGCGATCAAATCGCTGGATCGCAAAGGCCTGCGTGCCTTTCACATTCGCGCCTTCGGGTAGGTTTTCAATGGCCTTCATATCGATGAGCTGGATCGCGGGCACGTCCATGCCGAGCTTTCTGGCCAGCGTCATCATGGAGAACTCGTTCTCGGGCACACCCTCGAATTCGCGCGAGGGAAGTTTGACAATCCAATCACCGCCCACACCTCTGGCAGGAATGGTGAGGCCCTTGCGCGCGCTCTCCATGGCCGAGAATTTGAGCTGCACGCCCGCGAGCGAGAAGCGCAGCGCGTTGGTGCGCGGGTTACCAGCTGGCCGCTCATGTCCATCATGTGCTTCCGGCGGCCAGGCTTCGCCGTCCGCAGGCTCTACCGTGATCCCGCCCGGCAAGTCTTTGCCCAGCACCCAGAGAAGGAAGAACTCGCGGGTTTGATTGACCCTGGCGCGCTCGGCCAGATATTTGCGCAAATGCCCTTCCGGGAGCAGGTTGGAAAACCACGGCAGCAGCTTCACTTTGGTGGGCGCAAATTCTGTGATGAGCTCGCCGAATGAGTCCTTGAAGCCAAGACTCAGCAGCGGGCGCTGCGCGTCCTTGATGTAGGACTCCGTGAAGGCAAAGAGTGTGCGCTCACCGCCGACGTATGTGATCGTTCCGATGTGCTCGCCGTAGAGCAGCACGTTGAGGGTTGAGATGTCAGGCATCGTCTTCCTCCTCGTCTAGCGCGTAGGCCGGTTTGGGAGGCAGTGCCGGCGGCGGTGCATGCACGACTTGATTGCGGATATGCTCGATTGCTTTGGCGTATTGCGCAAAGAGACCAGGATCGATGTCGAGCGCCTTCGAGCGCTTCAGCTCCTTGGTGAAGCTCTCGATCATCGCCAGCTGCTGGGCTGTCGGTTGGAAGCGTTCCAACATTCTCGCATGACTTAGCGTGCGCTCCAGCACGGTCGGCGGAACGCGCACCGTGTCCAGATTTTGCAGCGCGCGCACGAGCTTGCTCACTTGCTCCGTGTTGTACGAGATTCTCATGGGGCGCTCCGCGCTCGTCGTGGCGCGCACGATCGTCTCCACCGCAGAGACAGCCTTGCGGGGGACAAGCTCGACTTCCAGATCGAGCGCTCTTGCCAGCGCCACAAGGCTCGATAGACGGATATCGACAGCGCCGCTTTCCAGCCGCGAGATCTGCGCTTGGGGCACGCCCGCCTTGGCGCTCAGCTCCCTCTGGCTGATCGCCTTCTTCTCGCGGGCCGCTTTGAGGGCGGCGGTGATATGGTCCGTGGCATACGCCATGATGTACCTTTATGCATCAAAGATGCGTCGTTATGCAGAATAAGATATCGATTAGGGAGTTTGGTGCCAATAAGTGATGCCTTATTCGATATCAGAAGGACATTTTGATGTCGTATTATACATCAATTTGGATGGGTGATTCAAGGGGTTAGCAGGTTTGGCGGCGCTCCGGGCGGCGGGCATTTTTCGTCTACTAAACAAGGTGCTAGCTCTAACATCCCGCCATGTCTTTATTCGACCTCCTCACGAAGCTTTTTGAGCTCGCCAGCGAATCCAAGCGACGGGATATCGCGCGCTGGGAGGCGGGAGCCCCCGCACAGCTAGCGCGCATCAGAGAGCGCCAGCGCGCCTTTATGCGCGCGGCTGAGGGCATGCCCTTCCGCCTGCGCTCGCCGCAGTTCCTTGATCTTTGCTTGCAGGACGCGGCGCTCGTGGAGCTGGCGGGCAAAGAGTTCGGCGCGCTCTTTCTCATGGCGCGCAGCTTGCGCCTTCGCTTCCATTTCGTTGGCAGCCTTGATGCGCGCACGCTCGCCCGTGATCCGCGACCACAGACCGCGCAGGCCCTTGGGCATACGCGCCTGCCGCTCCCTTGCGGCGCGCGTCAAATCGCTGGACTGGACGCCAGAGAACTTTGCCCTCTCCGCGCGGTGCAAAGGCTCAACGCCTTGGCTTCGCGAAACGCACCATCAAGATCGGCGCTGATGAAGCCACGTGGCTCGTGGAGGAGAACGTGATCGTTCTCCTCTTTCAACAGGTGTCTCGCGAGGCCCGCGCCCCAGCTGCAGACGGATGCCTTGATAATCATGCGCGGTCCGCCTTCTGCCCGAGGGCTTGGACGAGCAGGCGGCGGATTTCGGCTATTAGTTTGAGGAAGGAGGCCAGCTCCTCCACAACCTCAGGGGTGAGCGGTAGGACGCCCAGATTCGCTAGGTGGGCGAGCTGGTTCAGGTTGCTGGAGTATCGGGACTGACCGAGCAGTCCCTATGCCTGAGCCAGTGCCTGACGGCTGGCAATCGTTTGCCCCGCCTTGCGGCGAGGTGCGGAACCCTCCGCCAGCAGCCTGGAACGGAGATAGGTTCCGAGAGGGAGCCCGCCCGCCTCGGCCATAGCCGGGCGCGTTCCTCAGAGGAAAGCCGAATCGAGAAGGGAGTTGAGGTGGCGGCGCTCATGAGGATGGATCCCCAAAACCGGGGCAACCCGCTTGAGATGCTGGTTCCACTCCTGCAAAATGTCCAAAACATCAGGCGCTAGAGGCGAACCTTGAGGTTCGAAAATGGAGCCTGATTGTCCACCATCTTCCCTTGGAAATCCAACTCTTCAGTCCGGGGCGTTTCAAAGCACGCGGCCAAATGAAAACGGCCCGCGATCATCTCGCGGGCCGTTTCATCTTTGCGAAGTGAAGAGCGTGGGCTCTATTCCTCTTCGTCGTCCTTCAGTTCGACGTCGTCGTCCTCGAACTCGTCGTCTTCGTCGATGACGGTCAGATCGTCGTCATCATCGTCATCATCCTCGTCGTCGTCGAGATCATCGTCGTCGTCGTCATCCTCGCCGCCGGAATACTTGCTGGCCTTGCCAACCTTGGCGGGCTTGCCGCCAACGGCGGGATCATCTTCCTCGTCCTCCGTCTCGAGGACATCATCGTCGTCTTCGAGGTCGATATCGTCGTCGTCCTCGTCATCCTCGTCGTCATCGTCCTCGTCGTCGTCGTCGAAATCGTCCTCGTCGTCATCCTCGTCTTCGTCTTCGTCCTCATCATCCTCGTCTTCATCGCGAGCCGCGGCCTTTTTGGCCGGAGCAGCCTTCTTCGCGGGCGCGGCCTTCTTGGCCTTCGCCGGCTCAGCCGTTCCGGTAAGGACGGTCTTGCATTTTGGACAGACGGGCGGGTGCTTGCCCAGATCGTAGAACCTGGACCCGCATTCCGGGCAGATGTGTTTCTCGCCGAGGTCAGTTGTCGCCAAGGTCTTAATTCCCCATGCTTGGGTCGGCGCTTGCCATGTCTGCGCGAGGCTGTAAAGCGGCTCATGTTTCGCCGGACCACAAGGCGCCGGCGGCCCCGTCTACAAGGCCGAAAAGCCCATGCGCGCGTATTCAAGACCCGTCGCCCGGATCGCAGGTTCGGTTCGTGCGCCCGGCGACAAATCCTGCTCGCACCGGGCCGTCATGATGGCTGCCGTGGCGGCGGGCGAATCGACGGTCACCGGCCTTCTGGAGGGCGAAGACGTTCTCAACACGGCAAGGGCCGTGAAGGCGCTTGGCGCAGGCGTCGAGCGCACGGGCCAGGGCGCCTGGACCATCGCAGGCGTCGGGGCGAAGGGTTTTTCGACGCCGTCAGGCGATCTCGATTTTGGGAATTCAGGAACCGGAGCGCGGCTCATGATGGGCCTCGTCGGCGGACACGAGGTGACGGCGCGTTTCATAGGCGATGCATCCTTGTCCTCGCGCCCGATGGAGCGCGTGCTGAAGCCGCTGCGCGAGATGGGCGTTTCCGCGGAGACCGCACCGGGCGGGAAACTCCCTGCGGTGATCCGCGGCGGCAAGTTGAAAGCGATCCGCTATGCGCCTCCTGAAGCCTCGGCGCAGGTAAAGTCAGCGATCATGCTTGCGGCTCTTCGCGCCGATGGGGTGACGGTCATCGAAGAGAAGGAAGCGACCCGCGACCACACCGAGCGGATGTTGCGCGCCTTCGGCGTGGACGTGGGCGTTGAGCAGCGCGCGCAGGGCGGGCCGCTTGTGTCAGTCAAAGGCTGGCAGAAGCTCAAAGCGATCAGGGGCGCCTCGGTTGCGGGCGATCCCTCATCGGCCGCGTTCGCGATCGCCATGGCGCTGATTGCCGGTGAAGGCGATGCGCGCGTGACCGGCATGCTCGACAACCGGACACGGACTGGCTTTCTCGATGCAGCCAAGGCGATGGGCGCCGATGTGCGGGCGGAGGAAGACGGGCAGGCGACGGGCGAGGATACGGTGCGCGTCATCGCGAAGGCTTCGCAGCTCAGGGGCATATCGCTCGATCCTGCGCTGGTGCCCTCGATGATCGACGAGCTGCCGATTTTCGCCGTGCTGGCCTCGTTCGCCGAAGGCCAGACAAAAGTGACCGGCGCCGCCGAACTGCGCGTGAAGGAAAGCGACCGCATCAAGGCGATCTGCGCCATGCTGGCCGTCAACGGCGTTGCGGTGGAAGAACTGCCGGATGGCTTCATCGTCACCGGCCGCGGACCGCGCGGCGTCGCTGGCGGCGGCGCGGTTGAAACGCGACATGACCACCGCATCGCCATGTCGGCCCTGGTGATGGGATCGGCCGCGAAGAACGCGGTCAGCGTCGACGACATCGCGATGATCGCGACATCCTATCCGGAATTCTTCGACCACATGGCAACGCTCGGTGCGGACGTCGTGAAATCATGATCATCGCGATCGACGGCACGACGTCTTCAGGCAAGGGCACGCTGGCCAAGCGGCTGGCGGCGCACTACGGCCTGCCGCATCTCGACACCGGCCTGCTCTACCGCGCGGTGGCGAAGTCGGCGATCAACAAGGGCATCGACTTCAAGGACGAGCGCGAATGCGCGCTTTTGGCCCAACACATCGACCTTGCCGAGTTCGACGAGCGCGAATTGCGCGGCGCCGGGGTAGGCGCGGCTGCGTCGGTGGTGGCGTCTCTGGGCGCCGTGCGGCGCGCGCTGTTCGAGCTGCAGCGCAATTTTGCGCAGCAGAAGGGCGGGGCCGTGCTCGACGGCCGCGACATCGGCACGGTGATCGCGCCCGACGCCGACGTGAAGCTGTGGGTCGATGCGGCGGTGGATGAACGCGCCCGGCGCCGTTTCCTCGAACTCTCGGGCATGGGCGAGGATGTGAGCGAACAGGGCGTGCTGGCCCAGCTCAAGGAGCGCGACGCCCGCGACGCCGAGCGCAAGGACGCGCCGATGAAGCCGGCGGACGATGCGATCTGGATCGACACCACCGCAATCAACCAGGACCAGACCGTCGCCAAGGCAATCGAGATTGTGGAGGCCCATCGCGGCAAGCCGAAGAAGGCGCCGGCGAAGAAGGCTGCAACGAAGAAACCGAAGGCCTAACCGCCGACCACCGCCTGCTGGATGTCGCGTACAACCTGTCCGACCATGCCTTCGAGCGTCGTGTTGGTGAGGTTGACGATCGTGGTCTTGCGCGCCGGATCGACGTGCCATGAATGGCCCCAGACACCACCCCATTGCCATGAGCCCGGCGACAGCAGCGAGCCTGAAGCGGCGGGGTCGAGCAGGATCGAGCCGCCGAAGCCGAAGGCCGTGTTGCCCGTGGGGTCGAACAGGATGCGCAGCGGGCCGATCTGGTTCGACATCATCGCTCGCGTCGTTTCACTCGACAGGATCGGCTCGCCGCCGGCGCGGATCGCATCGAGCATGCGGACGATATCCATCGCCTTGCCGTTCATGCATCCCCCGCCGCCCTGGAAGGCATGGCGGTTGAAGGCGCGCGAGACGCCGAGATTGATCGGGGCGCAGCCTGGCACAAAGGGCTGCTTGAAATTGTCGCCGATCCGCACGGGTTCTGGGGTCGCGTTCGAATAAGGCTGGACGAGGCGCTTCTCGTCGGTGACGAAGAAGGATGTGTCGGTCATCTGCATGGGGCCGGTGACGTACTTCTTCACCGCGCCTTCGACATCCGTGCCTTCCACCTTTGCGAGGATCGCGCCGAGCACGTCGATGGCGACGGAGTAGAGCCACATGGCGCCGGGCGGGAAGGTGAGGCCGGCCTGAACCATGCGGTTGAGGTTGTCTTCCATCGTGAAGTCGCCATCGATGCCGGCGGAAACGGGGATGGTGTTGTAGGGGCCGTTCTCAGGTTGGAGGAAGTCGTAGGACAGGCCCGCCGTATGCGTGAGCAGGTGGCGGATGGTAATCTGGGGCGTTGAGCCGTCCGGCGCCTTCGGCCTGAAATCTGGCAGGAAGTCGGTGACGGGCGTATCGAGCTTGAACTTCCCGAGCTCGATCATGCGCATCGCTGCGGCGGTGACGATCGGCTTCGAGATTGAGGCGAGGCGGAAGATGGCGTCTTCCGTCATGGCGCGGCCGGCTTCGCGGTCGGCGAGGCCATAGGCCTTGAAGTGGGCGAGCTGTCCGTCCTGCATGACAGCGATGACGGCGCCGACGAGGCGTTTCTCGCTGAGGGCTGAATTGAGGGCGGCGTCGACGCGTTGGGTGAGGTTTGTCATGGGCGGCAGCTTAGCCGCTAGGATTGCCGTGTCAGCCCCAGCTGTTTGGCGAAAGCGCCATCGACCATGCGTTTGGGAAGATGAAGGCCCATCCAGTTGGTGACAGGATCGGGCGTGACGACGTAGCGGGTTTTCGGACTGGCGGCGGTGAGGGCGGTATGAACGGTCTTACCGATCCGTTCGGGCGGAAACCCCTTGCGGCCCTGCGCGACCATGAAGCGTTTCACGGCTTCAAGCGGCTTTGCATAGACCGTGTTGGCGTAGCGGGTGACGTCGACCGTGTCTGCCTTGTCCCAGATCGGCGTTGCGATGGCGCCAGGGGCGATGACGATGACGTCGACGCCATAGATCATCAGTTCGCGACGCAGGGCCTCCGACAGGCCCTCAAGCGCGAACTTGGAGGCGCTGTAGGGGCCGAGGAAGGGCGCTGCCTGCTTCCCCCCGACAGAGCTCATCATGCAGATGCGACCAGGCGTCTTCGTCTTGTGATCGGGCGATGCCCCGAGGAGCGGCGCGAAGGCGCGGGTAACGATGAGTTGCCCAGTGACGTTGACTTCCATCTGCTGGCGAAAGGCGGCGATGTCGAGATGAAGCAGCGGGCCGGGGTTGGCGATGCCGGCATTGTTGACCAGGCCGAAGAGGGGCGCGCCGGCCAGTTTCGCCGCGACGATTTTTGCGCCGGCGGCGACCGCCGCTTCGTCGGTGACGTCGAAGATGAGCGGTGTGAAGTTCGCGCCGAACTCCTTCTGGAGCCGGTCAGCGTCAGCCTGCTTCCGGACGCTGCCGAAGACGTGGAAGCCTTTCCCGGCGAGCACCTTCACGCATCCCCAGCCGATGCCGGTGGATGCGCCTGTGACGACAACGGATTTCATGACACGCCCTCCTGCGACCAGTCCCGTCTATACGCACGGGACTGGCGGCGGATGTCGATAGGAAAAGGTCAATCCTCGATTGCCTCGATGCCGAGCCGATCGAGATGCGCCAGATGATCCCTCATGGTCTTGAGCTGCTCGGGTGAGTGGCCCAGCCAGCCGGTCACCTCGCCGACGATCCGTAGCGGATCACGCGTGCGGTAGGACTTCGTCGGGTTTCCCGGGAATTTCTTGTCGGTGAGGTTGGGATCGTCCTCGAAGGGGCCGGTGGGCTCGACGATGTAGATCCGGCCGGGGGCATCGCCCATTCCCGGTTGAACTTGCGCCAGTTCGGCGCCCCAGGTAGCGGCCTCCAGCGTCTCGGTCAGGTAGGCCCAGATGGCTGCTTTGCGCTTGCCGTAGTTGGAGGCGTAGCCCGGGCGGATCAGGTCGCCGGGTTTCAGGTCGGCCTTGCAGCCATGGTAGAATGGACCGGTGGGCTTGGCTGTCATGGGGAGCGTCCTCTGGTTACAGGGGACTGGCCTTGTAAGCGATGAGCCGGGTCTTGAAGCAAGGCCCTTGCGACCCAAACATAAGGACAGGCGGAGAGCTTCCCGAATGAGGTCGAGGTCGCCGGTCGGTACCCGGCCGGAATCCCCTTTCGCTTGACTTTCAGGGGTCTCAGCGCCTAGAGACCCGCTCCCGCCATGTGGACAGCTCTCGCTGGCCTGCCGCTCAAACGGCCTGAGCCCGCGAAATCCCCAGCAGTCCGGCGGAAATCAGCATTCACGCCGCATCCCGCGGCGAGTCCGCCGGATGAGCCGGTTGGCCTTTCACGTCTAACCCTTTTGGAGCTTTGATGCCTGTCGCCCAGATGAACCCGACCACCGACGATTTTGCCGCCCTCTTTGAAGAGAGCTTCTCCGGCTCGGGAATGATCGAAGGCCGGGTTGTACCCGCCACGGTCACATCCGTCGGTTCCGACTTCATCACGGTCGATGTTGGTCTTAAGACCGAAGGCCGGATCCCGGCGCGCGAATTCGCCGCCGACGAAACCCAGCCGACCGTCGGCGCGATCGTTGAAGTCTATCTCGAGCGCATCGAGAACGCGCTTGGCGACGCCGTCCTGTCGCGCGACAAGGCCAAGCGCGAAGAAGCCTGGACCCGCCTCGAGCGCGTCCACGAGAAGAAAGAGACCGTCAAAGGCGCCATCGTCGGCCGCGTCAAAGGCGGCTTCACCGTCGATCTCGGCGGCGTCAACGCCTTCCTGCCGGGTAGCCAGGTCGACATCCGTCCGATCCGCGATGTCGGCCCGCTGATGAACCAGAACCAGCCGTTCGCGATCCTCAAGATGGATCGTCCGCGCGGCAACATCGTGGTCTCGCGCCGCGCCGTGCTCGAAGAATCGCGTGCCGAACAGCGCGCCGAGATCGTCGGCAACATGGCCGAGGGCGAGCGTCGCAAGGGCGTTGTCAAGAACATCACCGACTACGGCGCGTTCGTGGACCTCGGCGGCATCGATGGCCTGCTGCACGTCACCGACATGAGCTGGAAGCGCGTCTCCCATCCGAGCCAGGTTGTGGAAGTCGGCCAGGAAGTCGAAGTCCAGATCATCAAGATCAACCCGGACACCCAGCGTATCTCGCTGGGCATGAAGCAGCTCATGACCGATCCGTGGGATGGCGTGTCGGCCAAGTACCCGGTCGGCGCCAAGCTCAAGGGCCGCGTGACCAACATCACGGACTACGGCGCGTTCGTTGAACTGGAAGACGGCGTTGAAGGCCTGATCCACGTCTCCGAAATGTCGTGGACCAAGAAGAACGTTCACCCCGGCAAGATCATCTCCTCCAGCCAGGAAGTGGATGTGGTCGTCCTCGACGTCGACGCCGAGAAGCGCCGTATCTCGCTGGGCCTCAAGCAGGCGATGAACAACCCGTGGGAACAGTTCATGGCTGAACATCCCATCGGCACGAACATCGAAGGCGAAGTCCGCGGTATCACCGAGTTCGGTCTCTTTGTGGGTCTGGGTCCCGACCTCGACGGCATGGTCCACATCAACGACATCGACTGGAACGCGCCGGGCGAAGAAGCCATCAAGAAGTACAACAAGGGCGACACCGTTCAGGCGCGCGTGCTCGACATCGACATCGAGAAAGAGCGCATCTCCCTTGGCATCAAGCAACTGTCGGTCGACCCGACCGAATCCATCGATCTGCGCAAGAACTCGATCGTCACCGGTACGGTCACGGAAGTGACCAGCGGCGGCATCGAAGTCTCGATCGCCGACGGCGCGATGAAGGCCTTCATCCGCAAGGGTGATCTCTCGCGCGATCGCGGCGATCAGCGTCCGGAGCGTTTCGCTGTGGGCGACAAGGTCGACGCTCTCGTCACTGCGTTCGACAAGGCGGGTCGCAAGGTCTCGCTGTCGATCAAGGCGATGGAGATCAAGGACGAGAAGGAAGCCGTGGAACAGTACGGTTCGGCCGACTCGGGCGCCTCGCTGGGCGACATCCTCGGCGCGGCCCTCAAGGGCGCGAAGAAGGACGAATAGTCCTCTTATCAATCGAAGTGACTGGAACGCCCTCGCGAAAGCGGGGGCGTTCTGCTTTTCGGGGTCCGCCTGACGCGGGGGGGGCGACAGGGATTCCTGCCGGTTCCATGGCTGGTGGATCAATCCAGAACAGGAACGATGCGTCTCGTCGCAGGAAGTTCGCGAAAAACCCTTGTCTTTCTTTTACTCTAGCGCGATTTTGGCCGGATGCTGCGTTCAGAACTCATCGCCCGCCTGGCCGAAGAGAACCCCACGCTGAAAGTGCGTGAGGTCGAGAAGATCGTCGATGTCATCTTCGACGAGATCGCTGCTGCCTTGGAGCGGGGGGACCGCGTGGAGTTACGTGGCTTTGGCGCGTTCTCCGTGCGAAAGCGGGAGGCGCGCACAGGGCGCAATCCGCGTACGGGAAATTCGGTCTCGGTGGAGGCCAAGCACGTGCCTTTCTTCAAGGCTGGCAAGGAGCTGCGATCGCGGCTCAATAATGGTCACGATCCCGAAGACCGGGACTGATGCCCACGCGCCCATGAGGGAATAGCCGCCTTGCCGGATTAAGGCTGGACGGGCCAGACCCGCGTTGCGAGACTGTAATCGACGCAGGTCAAGCGTCGGGCGGCAAAGGGGAGACACCTTGTTCAAGGAATTTCGCGAATTTGCGATGCGCGGGAATGTCGTCGACCTCGCGGTCGGCGTCATCATCGGCGCAGCCTTCGGAGCCATCGTCACCTCACTGGTGAACGACATTATCATGCCGGTGATCGGTCTGATCACGGGCGGCATGGACTTCTCGAAACTGGCCTATGAACTGAAGCCTGCAAGCGTCGGCGCCGACGGCAAGGACATCGCTGCCGTCACCATCAACTATGGCAAGTTCATCAACTTCATCATCACCTTCCTGATCGTCGCGTTCTCGATGTTCATGGTCGTCAAAGGCATGAACTCAATGAAGCGCAAGCAAGAGGCGGCCCCTCCACCTCCGCCCGAACCGACTGCACAGGAGAAACTCCTTGCCGAGATCAGGGACTTGCTTGCCAAGGGGCGCTGAGTTATCTGGAATACCTGAGTAGAGTTCAGTAGCGTACGGAAGGGGCGGCCTGAGCGCCGCCCTTTCTGCTTGTTAGGGCCAGGAAAAACGCTGCAAAACCAAGGCCCATTACCGCCGGATGGCGAAGATGGTCAGCGTCAAGATCTGCGGTCTCACCAGCGAATCAGATGTCGAGATGGCCATCGAGGCCAGGGCCGACATGGTCGGCTTCGTGATTGTGGAAGCCTCCCCGCGCTTCGTGCCGAAGGCGAAGGCCCAGGCCCTGATCCGCAAGGCGGCCGAACTCGGCGCCGAGCCATGGGTGGTCGCAACGCTCGACATTCCCTGGCTCGACGAGCTGGTGAACGAGACGCCCGAGATCGGGGCGGTGCAGCTGCACGGCAAGGAAACGCCCGGACAGGTGGCCGGCTTCGTGCGGAAGCATTCGCTGGTTCCGGTCGTGGTGGCGATCGGCCTCGCCAGCAAGCGTGACCTCAAGGACGTGGAAGCCTTCGAGGCGGCCGACGCCTTTCTGTTCGACGCCAAGCCGCCCAAGGGCGCAACGCGCGAGGGCGGTCATGGCAGGAGCTTTGACTGGTCGATCCTCAAGGGCTTCCGCATCCACGATCACGAGGATTGGACCCTTTCGGGCGGCCTCACGCCGGAAAATGTCGCCGAAGCGATCCGGCAGAGCGGGGCGCCGGCGGTGGATGTCTCGTCTGGCGTTGAGGCGAGCCCCGGCGTAAAGGACCCCGCGAAGGTCCGGGCCTTCGTTGAGGCTGCCAAGGCGGCCGGCTGAACCGGACCCGCTGGAGTGCGTGATGGATCGCCGCAATACCTGGTCGCAATGGCCTGACGCCAATGGCCGCTTTGGCGAATTCGGCGGACGGTATGTCGCCGAGACGCTGATGCCGCTCGTGCTCGATCTCGAGCAGGAATACCGGAAGGCAAAGGCCGATCCGAAATTCCAGGAAGAGTTCGACTGGCTGCTCGAACACTATGTCGGCCGGCCAAGCCCGCTCTATTTCGCCGAGCGCCTGACGAAGCATTTCGGCGGCGCGAAAATCTATCTCAAGCGCGACGAGCTCAATCACACGGGCGCCCACAAGATCAACAACTGCATCGGGCAGGTGCTGCTCGCGCGGCGCATGGGCAAGACGCGCATCATCGCGGAGACAGGTGCAGGCCAGCATGGTGTTGCAACCGCCACGATCTGCGCGCGCTTCGGCCTGCCGTGCGTGGTGTTCATGGGCGAGACGGATGTCGAGCGCCAGAAGCCCAACGTGTTCCGCATGCGCCTGCTTGGCGCGGAGATCGTGCCGGTGTCCTCGGGCACGGGCACGCTGAAGGATGCGATGAACGAGGCGCTGCGTGATTGGGTGACGAACGTGAAGAACACGTTCTACGTCATCGGCACGGCGGCTGGCCCGCACCCCTATCCGGAGCTTGTGCGCGATTTCCAGTCGATCATCGGCAAGGAGGCGCGGGCGCAGATCCTGAAACAGGAAGGCCGCCTGCCGGATGCGCTGGTGGCGGCGATCGGCGGCGGCTCGAACGCGATCGGCCTCTTTCACCCCTTCATCGAGGATGAGGGTGTGAAGATGATCGGCGTCGAGGCCGGCGGCCATGGCGTTGAGACCGGCATGCACGCAGCCTCGCTCTCGGGCGGACAGCCCGGCATCCTGCACGGCAACCGCACCTACCTGCTGCAGGACAAGGACGGGCAGATCATCGACGCCCACTCGATCTCGGCGGGTCTCGATTACCCGGGCATCGGGCCAGAGCACGCCTTCCTGCACGAGACGGGACGTGCGGAGTACCGCACCTGCACCGACAAGGAAGCGCTCGAGGCGTTCCAGCTGTGCACGCGCCTCGAAGGCATCATCCCAGCCCTCGAGCCTGCGCACGCGCTGGCGCGCACGGGGGACGTGGCAAAGGAACTCGGCAAAGACGGGCTCATCATCATGAACATGTGCGGCCGTGGCGACAAAGACATCTTCTCCGTCGCAGCCCATCTTGGCATGAAGATCTGATCGCGTAAGACGGACCCGACAGCCTCGCAGCGAACCAAGCGCGCTCGCGAAGCGGGCGGGACGTGGTATGCGTCGGGCTCTGATGAAGAAGCTAGGTGCAGGCCTCTAATGCGTCATGGCGTGATTCTGATGGCGCTGCTGCTCGCCGCGTGCGGCGGTCCCGCCAAGCCCAAGATCGTCCTTCCGGGCAAGCTCGATCTTACCGTCGCCGCCGACGACGAGCTCCGTCCGGCCTGTCCCAGCGAAGCTCCGGGTACAGAGAAGGATAATGCGATCGACTGTCTTTATGGCGCAGCGAGCGATGCGTTCGCGCCCTATCAAAAGCAACTCAAGGACAAAGGCTGGACGTCGATCGACCAGCAGACCTGGACGGGCCCGGCGAATGCCGACGGCGTCCATGGCTGCCTGGTCGTGCGCTCCTTCCAGTCGAACTTCCGGCGGCGCGAGCGGACCGTGCTGGAGTTCGAACTCGTCGATCCCGCCATCGGCTGCCCGATTGGCGGCGGCGCGCATGCCTGAGGCGTCCGCTGCATTCTCGCACATGGCGCAGGAGCGCTATCCGCGTTAGCCACGCCCGTGCGGGGTGGTTCTGAAGGCGGTATGTGGATGGTTTTCGACCTGGACCATGTGGCGGCGAAGGCCATCCATCTTCCTGTCATTGCGCCCGCAGAGCCTGGCCTGATCGCAGGGGACACACATGTCTTTCACGACCCCGACGCGCTGGGCACGCGGCTCGGTCTCATCGTGCGCGCCTCCGGACGGGACGCGGCGTTCGCCGCCGCCGGCGCTGTCCGGCGCGAGATCGATCGCCTTGCCGCCATTTTCGACTGGCGGCGCGGCGACAGCGAGATCAGCTCTCTCAATCGGCATCCGGAATGGATTGCATCGCTTGAGCTGTTCAGCGTGGTCGCCGCCGCCGAGCGCTGGCGCAGGGCGAGCCTTGGCGCGCTAAGCGGCCGGATGGGGCGTTTGCTCGCAACCTGGCGCAACGCTTCACGTTTGCCTGACGCTGGAGAAGTTGCGGACCTGGCGCAGGCGATCGCCGTTGCCGATCTGGGCCTCGACTATGCATCCCGCACGATCATCCGGCCGGCGCCGGTAATCTTCGACCTTGATGCCCTTGCCAAGGGCTACATCATCGATGCAGCGCTCTCTGCCGCGACGGCCGTCGAGGGCGTTGCGGGCGCGCTGGTCGATATCGGCGGCGATATCTGCTGCGCCGGGGCTGGTCCCGGCGAGGGGACATGGAAGGTCGGCCTGCCCGATCCTCTGAGGCCATTTGACAACGCTCCTGAATGCGGAGCGTTCGTCCTCGATGGCGGGGCCGTCGCTACCTCCGGCTGCGGGCCGCGCGACAGATGCGTGGAGGGGAGGATCTTGTCTTCCACGCTCGATCCGCGCACCGGCTGGCCGGTGGCTTACCTGCGCTCGGCAACCGTCCTTGCGCCCTGCGCCATGGAGGCGGATGCGCTCGCGACAGCCATGCTTGTGTTGTCGCGTGACGAGGCTGAGGCTTGTCTCCGCCCTGAGGAGGCGATCGCTGCACGGGTGAGCGATGCGAATGGCGCGGACTGGCTGTGGCGCCAGACGCCAGCGCAATGGCGCCAGAAGACGGCCAAGCCGGGCAGCAAGTCATCAGGCAAACAGGACGAGTATCAGTCCGGCTGGGAGCCGGGCTGGACTGCGGACATCACCTTCACAGCCCCGCCGAAGGACATGCGGCGCGCCATCGCCTTCCGTTCACCCTATGTCGCGATCTGGATCAGCAATGCCGAGCGCCGGAGCGTGCGGACCCTCCTGCTCATCGGCACGATCAAGGAATGGCAGGAGAACAACCACGTCTGGTGGCGTCTCAACCAGGGCGCCACCGAACGCCTTCTCAACAGCCGGTCGATGTCGACGCGCGGCACAGGCCTCTACCGGATCTACTGGGACGGTATCGATGATGAGGGCAGGCCGGTGGGACCGGGCCGCTACACCTTCCATGTCGAAACCAGCCGGGAAGGCGGCGGGCATGAGCACAGGACGCTGGACCTCGACTTCGTCAACGGAAAACCGTTGGAAGCGGAACTCCCGGTCGATCCGGCGAGCGGCGGGCTCAGGGTGTCCTTCCGGGCGCTCTAAAGCCCACCGCCTTTTGTTATTGGCTTACTTCAATCTTCGGCAACCAGCTCGCTAATCGTCGGTCATGTCCGGATCGTCGCGGTTGTGTTCAGCGTCGCTTCAAGTGACGCGACGCTTGCCAGCACATCCTCGAAGGCTGGCGGTTGCCGAGAGCGTTCAGTTGCTCGATGTCGGCATCCGCAACCAGGTCGTCCCGGAAGACCGTGACATCGATGTCCTCGGAGAAGCGCGAGATCAGGCCGAAGCCCTTTGACAACGATGTGCCGCCCTTGAACAGGAGGCGAGGGCCCCCCGCCGGCAACTGGTTAAAGAGGGCATCCAGCGTCCAGCAGACCCAGAAGTCTTTCTCGATGTTTGTCGCGGCGGCGCCGAGCCGTGCACCAGTTGCCGCGAAGGCGTCGCGCCTGTCGTTGGCTGGCGCCGCAAGAAACAGGTCACAGCCTGATGGCATCACTTCACCGTCCGTCTTCGCCCGGGCCGGACCGGGACCGGATCAGGGTCAGGTTCGCCTCCGATCAGGTCCTTGAGGAAAGTCCGCATCCAGTCCGGCATCGCGCTCTGGCCTGCGCGCAGGTCATTGCGGATGTCGTCGCCGTTTCGGGGATTGGCCAGCACTTTGCGCAAGCGCGACACGATCTGATCTTGCTCGGTCTCAAGCGTGTCCTTGAGCCAGTGCAGCGCTTGCACGACGCGCATGGCCGGGCGGCCCGCCCAGTAAAGCTTGCTTGGGGCGGTCTGTTTGAAGGTTATCGGGAGCGTGCCGATTACGAGCTTCCGCAGGCGCGCGTCCGTGTGAACCAGAATTCTCGCGGGAACGGCATCCGACAGACCGAGATCGTTTGCGGCGGTCATGCCGTCGACGAGGACGCGCAGGCCGTCGCGTCGGCTGATCGCCTCGATGACGGCGCCGGGGTCCGGGATTGTCTCCTTGGCGGTAAGGCTGTTTAGGGCGGGCTTGTCGTAAAGGCCCCGCGCCACGCGCCTGATGACGCGTTCGCGGACCAGGCGGTGCAGCGTCTGGTCCACCGCCACGCGCGAGGCGAGGTCAATGAAGTCGACGGGCGTCCAAACGCCGAACGGCGCTCTGGCGTTCATCCGGTCGAGGATCTTGTTCCTGAGCGTGTTGGCGCGTTGGGGCATGATTCCAAAATTGTCAGAAAAACGTATACAAAAATCTGACATCGGCGCCAGGCCACGTCAGAAATTTGTATACGTTTTTCTGACAAGACCCGCGCCACAAAGAGAAGCGGACGGGGGGGCTGATGCATCGCGGGCGAGGCGGCCCGGGGCCGCGAGGTTGGCCTGGAACGGCCCTGGGAAACCGCCCATTGCGGCAAGCTCTGGAGTGGCCGCCCGCGAGAACCGTGCAGGCACGAAACCTCGATCATCTCCTGCCAAGTCAGATGTTCGCTCTTTGTTGCAGTGCGGCATCGGGAAGCGTCCGGGGGGATAGGGGACAGGGCCGATTTCGGGTATCTACCGCCGCTTCCACCCCGTTTCGGGTCCCAGACACGTGCTTTGGCCAGACACGTCAGCAAGTCGACCGAGAAGCTCTTTTCCTTCCAGATGACCGCCGACCGCATCTCCGCGACGTTTGCCAACTGCGCCAGCCAAGGCCGCGCAGCCTTTGTGGCCTATCTCATGGCCGCCGACCCCGACATCGAGACCTCCTACCAGAATCTCCTGTCTTTATCGGAGGCTGGCGCGGACATCATCGAGCTTGGCGCGCCTTTCACCGACCCGATGGCCGACGGGCCGGCCATCCAGAAGGCAGCCCTGCGCGCGCTGGCTGCTGGCGGGAGTCTAAACGTTACGTTAGAAATCGCCCGCCGTTTCCGTTCTGTTAACACTTCGACGCCCCTCATCGTCATGGGTTATGCGAACCCGATCCACCGAATGGGTTTTGCCGCGTTTGCCCAAAAGGCCGCGGATGCGGGAGTGGATGGCGTGATCACCGTTGATTTGCCTCCGGAGGAGGATGCGCCGTTGCGGACGGAGCTGGCAAAGCACGGCCTGGCCGTGATCCGCCTCGCGACCCCGACGACGACCGAAAAGCGCATGGAAACAATCGCCAACGGCTCATCCGGGTTCGTCTACTATGTCTCGGTTGCGGGCGTGACCGGCGCGGGCGTCGGCGCCCAGGAAGATATTTCGGCCGGCGTCGAGCGTGCGAAACGCATCTCGAAACTGCCGGTCGCCGTCGGTTTTGGCGTCCGTACGCCGGAACAAGCCGCTGCTTTTGCTCGTATTTCTGACGGGGTGGTGGTGGGCTCGGCGCTGGTCGAAGAGGTCCGCGCGGCGGTGGAGCAGGGCGATCCTGCATCGTCTGTCAAGAGAATAAGTGTGGTTGCTAAGTCACTGTCAAACGCCATAGTCATGGCCCGTAGTGATCGGAGCGTTCATTGAACTGGCTTACAAACCTTCCGCCCGGCCTGAAGTCCATCTTCGCCAAGCGGGATGACACCGAAGGCGACAGCCTTTGGGTCAAATGCCCCAAGACGGGTGAGCTGGTCTACCGGCAGGAGCTTGAGAGCGCCTACTGGGTGACGCCGTCGGGCGCGCACATGCGCATCAGCCCGGAGCAGCGCTTCCAGTACATGTTCGACGGCGGGCTGTGGACCGAGATCCCGATGCCGCCGGTGATGCGCGACCCGCTCAAGTTCAAGGACGACAAGCGCTATACCGACCGCCTCAAGGCGGCGAAAGCCAAGACGGGCCGTGACGACTGCATGGTCGCCGCCCATGGCGAGATCAATGGCCGCAAGGCTGTGATCCTGGTCCAGGATTTCGCCTTCATGGGCGGTTCGCTCGGCATGGCTGCCGGCGAGGCCTTCATCAAGGCGGCCGAGACGGCTGTCGCGCGCAAGGCGGCGCTCATTGTTGTCACCGCTTCGGGCGGCGCGCGCATGCAGGAATCGTCCTTCGCGCTGATGCAGATGCCGCGCACCGTCCTGGCAATCCAGGACGTGAAGCGCGCCAAGCTCCCCTACATCGTCGTCCTGTCCGACCCGACATCGGGCGGCGTGCTGGCGTCCTACGCCATGCTGGGCGACGTACAGATCGCCGAGCCCGGCGCGCAGCTCGCCTTCACCGGCCCGCGCGTGATCGAGCAGACGATTCGCGAGAAGCTGCCGGAAGGCTTCCAGCGCTCCGAATTCCTCCGCGAGCGCGGGATGGTGGACATTGTCTGCCATCGCAAGGAGCTGACGGCGACCATCGGCGCCATTCTTGGCATGCTGATGCCGGCCGCGCGTGGCCGCCGCTCGAAAGCGGTTGCCGCCGAAGAGGCTGCAGCGAAGTAATTCTTCTTGCCGGAAGCAAGCTGACCTCCCGCATGCCGGGAAGGTGTTTGCCGTATTGTAAGGCGACACTAGATTGCGCGCGCCACGGAGATTAGACGGACTTGGCTGACGCGCCGATCGTAGCTCATGAACTCGACAGGTTTCGCGCGGGCGCGAGCGGGCGGACGTCTCCGGCGTTCGGCACGGCGCATATCCGCAAGGCATTGGTCGAACTGGGCGATCCCCAGGATCGGATACCGCCTGCGATCCACATCACCGGCACCAACGGCAAGGGCTCCACGGGCGCGTTCCTCCGCGCAATGGCCGAGGCGGCGGGCCTGAAGGTCCACGTTTTCACATCCCCGCACCTCATTCGCGTCAACGAGCGCATCCGCCTCGCTGGAAAGCTGGTCGGCGATGCGCAGCTGGCGAGCGTGCTGGCCGAGATCTGGCGGCGCACGGAAGGTCTCACCTATTTCGAGGCGCTGACCGCCGCCGCCTTCAAACTGTTCTCTGAAATACCCGCCGATCTCTCGATCATCGAAGTCGGCGCAGGCGGGGCGACAGACGCAACCAACGTCATGGCGCGGCCGGCCGCCACGATCGTGACGCCGATCAGTCGCGACCACGAAACCCTGTTCGGCCTTTCGGGCGTCGCCGCCATCGCGCGGCTGAAGGCGGGCATCTTCCGGCAGGGCGCGCCCGCGATCATTTCCGAACAGCCTGCGCTGGCGCTCGGCGTGCTGCGCGAGGAAGCGCGCGCCACGGCCGCGCCGATCTACCAGTCCGGGGATGACTGGACGGCGCGCTGGCAAGGCGATGCGTTCGTCTATGAGGGCCGCAAGCTCAGCGTTCGCTCGCCCTGGCTGGGTCTGCACGGCAGGCATCAGGTGCAGAACGCCGGGGCTGCCTGCGCCACGCTGGAAGCGATCGGAGAAACGCGCATCTCGCCACAGCAGATGTCGGCTGGTCTTCGTGAAGTGACATGGCCCGCCCGCCAGCAGCGCCTGAAGCCCGGCCCGCTGGCGGGAGACGCCGCCGTCTGGGTGGACGCAGCCCACAATCCCGGCGGGGCTGCGACATTGGCCGCCTCGATCCGTTCCTCGCGCACGCCGGGTGAACGCGTGGCCCTCGTGCTCGCGATCCAGGCGGTCAAGGACGTCGAGGCCGTATTAAGCGAGCTTGTCCCCGTGGCTGACGACATGTTCGTCTGCCCATTGCCCGACAGCGGCGGACAGGAGGGCGGCCCCGGCGCTGATCCGCGCCATCTGGCCGGGATCGCCACCACGCTGGGCGGCAAGGCGCAGGTCGCAGACAGCTTCATCGAAGCAGTGCGCATCGCCCGCGAGGGCGGGGCAGACCGCATCTTCATCTGCGGATCGGTCTATCTGGGCGGGGCAGCGCTAGGCGCCAATGACGAGCAGGTTGACTAGGGTTTGGCCGGTTTCAGCCGCTCGACCTGCGCCCTAACAAAGTCCTCGAACAACGCCAGCGACTTCCGGGTCGCTTCGGGATCATAGGCGAACTCCGATCCGGGGATCTGATCTTCCTCGTCGAAGGCGTGCGTGTTGGCGGGGAAACCCGCAAACGTCACGCCATCAAGGCCGCCCCGCGCGCGTTTCACTTCATCGACACACTCGCCTGACGTCGCTCCCGGCTGAAGGCCGGGCATCAGCAGCAACAGCGGGCCGTTGAATGCCCACCTGCTGCGACCCGCAGAATTGAAGAAGCCGCAATAGGGATAATAGAGCGCCACCGCATCCGGCGATAGCGCGGGCGGCGGCGTCCCAACCTTGAAGCCTCCGATCGTTGTCGCCTTCGGTCCGGCGGAAAGGAGCTCCATCACGGTCCATCCGCCGTGGCTCCATCCGCCGAGGATGACGCCGGTGAAGGGTATGTTCCAGTGCAGTCGGGCGAGCGCTTCAGCTGCGATGATGTCGCCGGCGCGTTCATCTCCCCGCAGCTGGATGCCGGAGCAGACCATATTCACGGACGTCTTGAAGTCGATGTCACGTGAGGCGAAGCTATCCATTACGGCGACATAGGCGCCGGCCCGGTTCGCAGCGGCGGCGTAGTTCTTCATGATGGTCTTCGGCCCTTGCAGGCCGTTGAGCCCGCCACAGCCGGAAGTGAGGATCACCAGCGGCGCCGGCCCGCCGCCGGGCTCGGGCTCGTAGTATTCCATCGTCGGCTGAAGCAGGGCGGAGCGCTCGGCCAGCGTGGGATAGCTTGCGCAGGCGGAGAAGAGCAGGACGAAAGCCGCAGCGAAAATCGGACGCGATGCGCAGGCGTGGTTCACGTCCGTCTCCAACCCCATGTCCCAACGGTTTGCAGGATGGTGCGATGCGCGAGCGCACGCAATCCGCAAAAGAAAGCGGCCCGGCGTCGGAGGCCGGGCCGTCATGGCAGTCGGGGAGTAAACCGTTAGACGCTGACGCCGTTGAGCGCTTCCTCGAGCTCGGCGAAGGAGGGTTGCGCCTCGCTGGGGATCTGGCCGCGGCCGATCTCGACGGAGACCTGGGCGGCGTTGCCGTGCAGGTGGGCGACGAGCACATCCTTGATGATCTTGTAAAACTGGCCTTCCTCGTCGATCACCTGCCCCATGCGGGCGGCGAACGGACCGACGAAGCCGTAGGCGAGGAACACGCCGAGGAACGTGCCGACGAGCGCCGAGCCGATCAGCTTGCCGAGATATTCCGGCGGCTGCGAGATCGCGCCCATCGTCTTGATGATGCCGAGCACGGCGGCCACGATGCCCAGCGCGGGCAGGGCGTCGGCCATGTTCTGGATGGCGTGGCTGGCCTTGTGAGCCTCGTGGTGGTGTTTCTCGATCTGCTTGTCGATGACTTCCTCGACCTGGTGCGGGTCCTCGAGGTTCATCGTCATCATGCGCAGCGTGTCGCAGATGAGATCGGTCGCGAAGTGGTCTTTCAGGATCTTCGGATAGTTCTGGAAGATCGTGGACTCTTTCGGGTTCTCGATGTGCTGTTCGATCGCCACCACGCCCTTTGTCTTCATTGTCTTCGTCAGCACGAATAGCAATGACAGCAAGTCGGTGTAGTCCTTGGGCTTCCACTTGCACCCGCCCATGATCTTGCCGAAGCCGGCGCCCGCGGCCATCACGGTCTTGAACGAGTTGCCGATCAGGAAGGCGCCGACAGCGGCGCCGCCGATCATCATCATCTCGAAGGGAGCGGCCTTGATGATGACGTCGAAATGGCCGCCGGCGAGCAGGAAGCCGCCGAACACCATCGCGAAGACAACCACCACCCCGATGATCTGGAACATAGTTCGACCCTACCGGCGCATTTTGCGTTGTGCCGTTTATGCCCGAGCAAGCTTAACGCGCGGTGTCGCCGGACCCGGTATTCGGTTGAGGAAGGGTTAAGCAGGACGCGCTCGCGCGTGTGCCTGCGAGGCGAATTATGGCGATGAAACCTTGATCGCTTGGCTTCGACGCGTTTGCGGCCGGCAAACCCCGCGTTGCGCAAATTGTCGCAGTTTGCTATGTATTTGACCTATCTTGGAAATTCTTCAGGGGATTGGGCGACATGAAGGGCAAGGTACTTGGGTTCGACGCCGCCAGCGGCACAGGCGCGATCAGTGGTGAAGGCGGACAGCGCTACAATTTCACGGCGGCGGAATTCAAAAGCGGAGCGCCGGCCAAGCCTGGCGACAATGTCGACTTCGAGGTCGACGGCGCCAACGCCAAGAACATCTACGTCACAACCGCAAGCGCAAGCGTCGATCTCTCCGCCATGGCGTCCAATCCGACGGTGGCCGGCATTCTTGCCAAGCCGAATGTGATCTGGGCCGCGATCGTGATCCTCGGGTCTCTTATCGCAGGCTATCTCTCGACGCTGGGCGCGCTCGGGCAGATGAGCGGTCCCTTCGGCACGGGGATCGGCATCAGCGCGATCTTCATCGCCCTCCTGTTCTTCATTCCGGTCGTCGCTGGCGTGCTGATCTTCTTCGAGCTCACCAACAACGCGATGACGGCGCAGTTCCGGCTGATCACGGCTGCGGTTGCGATCGGTGGGCCGATCGTGCTGCCATTCCTTGCAGGCATTGTCGCCCCGCAGATGTACCAGGAGGCGGCAAGCATGGCGGCCGCGTTCGGCGCGGGCGGCATGGGCGGCATCGGCTTCATCGGTTTTGCGGTCACGCCCGGCATGCTCATCACAGTCGCCGGCGGCGTCCTCATCCTGCTCACGCACATGGGCATCATCAAGAAGCTCGGCTAGCGCTGCTGAAGCCGGCCTCACGCCGGCTTTCGGCCGCGGCGGCGCCGCAATCCTTTGGCCCCCTGACGTCTCGCGATGACATTGTACGATGCCATCACGCAGTCTCAAGGGGTCTTCATGTCCGCCGTCAGCACCCGCCGTCTTGTTCTCGCCGGGCTTGGCGCTGCCTGCCTTGCGCCTGCGGCGCTGGCCCGGCAGGAGCTCGCCTTCCCGCTCAAGATCGCGGCCGGGGCTGAAGCGCGCGCGAAGAAGGCCGAGGTCTATGATCCGGCCTATGTCGTGCTGGCCTATCCGATGGGCGACGTGCCGGACGATCGCGGCGTGTGCACCGACACGGTGATCCGCGCCTTCCGCCATGCCGGCGTCGACCTGCAGGTCGAGGTCCACGAGGACATGGCCGCGCACTTCGATGCCTATCCGAAGATGTGGGGCCTCAAGCGGCCGGACCGCAATATCGATCATCGCCGCGTGCCGAACCTCGAAACATATTTCAAACGCAAGGGCGGGGCGCGGACGCTCAGCAAGACCGCAGCCGACTACAAGCCGGGCGATATAGTGAGCTGGCGGCTTACCGGCGGCGGCCTGCCGCACATCGGGATCGTGACCCGCAAGACGCTTAACGGACAACCACTCATCGCGCACAATATCGGCGCAGGCACGCGCGAGGAACCGTGCCTGTTTGACTGGCCAATGACGGGCTGGTTCCGGTTCGAGAGCTGGAGCTAGTTTGGCTTCTGCTCGATCAGGTGGCCTTCGGGCGGCTTCTGGTCACGGAACTTCTGGTGGCAGGCGGTGCAACCGGCCATCATGTCGCCGTCGGTGAAGACGAGATCATCGGCGTTCTTGCTGGCCAGCGCCGCCGCCGTCGCCTTGGTCGCCTTGATGACAGTGTCGAGCGTGTCGTCCCACGCCGCGCCTTTCGAGCGTCCAGGCGCCTTGAGCAGCTCGGCGCCATGGATCACGTCGGCCGCGCCTTTCTGGAGCTTCGCCCATCCGGCTTCATCGGCCGGCGCGCCTTCCGTCTCGGCGGCGAACAGCGTCTCGGAGCCGGGGATGACGAAGGCATGCATCACCTCGCCGATGCTCGACTTGTCGGTGATCGATGCGGGATCGACGGTCGGGATGCGCGGGTCGCCCGCGCCGCTGGCCATCGCGGCGGCGACGTCCGGCGCGATGGCGGCCTCGGGCGCAGGCGCTGAGGGCGCTGCGGGCGCCGCCGGCTCGCCAGGCTTGGCGGGGTCAGCCGGCTTCGGCGAACAGGCGGCGAGCGCCAGCACGGCGGCGAACATGAGGCAGCGTTTCATGCGAACATCTCCTGCGTCCCTGGAAGACAGGAAACTAAGCGCGCCCTGCAGATGACAGGAGGATTACAGCTTCCTGAAAAGCACATGACTTCAGCGCGATGTCTCAGCGCACGTCACTGTGTGACAGGTTGTACCGGCAGCACGATCTTCGAGAGCTTGCCGGGGCCATGCAGTATCTGATTGTTGGCGATGCGCATCTCGCTCGAGGTGTAGGGATCTTTGGCCGTGTTGAGGGCGCGCGCATAGGTCGGGAAGTTGCTCGATGAGACTTCAATGCGGATCGCGTGGCCCTTGAGGAACGTATTCGCGACCAGCATGGGCGGCGGAGAGATTGCATAGGTCTGGCCGGGCTTCATGAAGACCTGCTTCGCCTCGCCCTCGCGATAGCGCATCCGCTGGATCGTATCGGACAGGTTCCACGCGGTTCCATCGGGCGCGACATCGACCAGTTTCACGGTGAAATCCGTGTCGGGCGCATCGGAGGCGACGTAGAGCTGCGCCGTCACATAGCCGAAGACGGGGGTGTCCTTCTCGAGCGGCGGGGTCGTATAGACGAGTACGTCAGGGCGTTTCTCGATGGCGCGCTGGTCGAAGGCGCCATCCTCCTGGTCCGTGCCCATGCCGGAGATCTGGCCGCCGTGCGCGATGACCGGGTCGGCCGGGTCGTAGATGAAGCGGTCCCCAGCAGCCTTCTTCGGGGCGACGGAAAGAAGCGCGCCATCGCCATCCAGCGTGTTGGCCTTGCCGCCGCTGGATAGGAACAGTGTGAGGCCGGTCTTCGCATTCGCCGTCGGCACGCCGCCGAATTCCATCCACTGGTTCGATCCCGCCATGTAGGCGCGCACAGGCGATTTGGGCGTGGGCGCGGATACATCATCCTTCAGCCAGCGATCGAGCCAGGCGAGCGCCATGCCGTTCCAGTCGAACGTCGCGTTGCCGAGATCGCGCTCGCCGATCTTCGTACGCGGACGATTGAACGAGCAATGCTGGCCGTTGGTGAGAATGATGGCGGCCTTGCCTGCCGGATTTTCCTTCCGCGTCTTTTCGAAGAAGGCGGCGCCCGCGGGCGAAGAAATATCGTAAAGCGCATCGGCCCAGAGCACCGGGACCTTGATGACGTCCTTGTCGGTGACGCGGTCCTCTGCCCACACGGCGCCCGCCGGACCGCGCGCGAGATATTCCTCAAGCTCGGTGTCCGGCGCGCCTGCGGCTTTCGCAAGATCGATCATCGGCAGGGTCAAGCGGACCCTGTCATAGGTCTCCTGCGGGATCACCGGCATCTTTGGGAATTTGTATCCGCTCGTCGCACGGGTGCGGTCGATGTCGGAGAGACCGGCGGGGAGTTGCGGCCAGTTGAGATACATCTCCTCGAAGAAATAATTGGCCCAGCCCATCTGCCAGGCGCCGCCGCGCCAGAAATTGCCCTGCTCATGGTGCGGGCCGATCTTCGCGATGCCGACGCCGGGCGAGCCTGCCACCATCGCCTTGTGCGCCGGATGGCCGAGCGAGGCGAGCTTCAGCTGGTTCTCCGCCGAGGACGAGCAGCCATAGGTGCCGATCCTGCCGTTCGACCAGGGCTGGTGCGTGATCCAGTCGAGCGTGTCCCAGCCATCCTCGTCGGCGCGGCCGAGCATGCGCATCTCGCCTTCGGAGAGGTAGCGGCCGCGCTCATGCTGCTCAACGACGGCATAGCCTTCATTGAGCAGGCGCGTCTGGAACGAACCCATCTCCGTCTCGTAGGGCGTGCGCGTGAGGACGACGGGGAACTTGCCGCTGGCTGCGGGGAGCCAGACAGAGGTGTCGAGGCGCGCGCCGTCGCGCATCTTCACCTGCAGGTGGGGCATGGCGAGGCCGCCTGCCGGAACCGAGAAGCCCGGGCGCTGTGGCGTGGGCGAGGCCGAAGCAGCTTCCTCCGAGCAGGCGGTGAGCAGCAGGGCCAGCGGCGCCAGCAGCGCAAGATAATGATGCCTCGTCAGGCGCCCCTCCAGCGTTTGTGACGGGATAAGTGTTGCGCCGAACAGGGGCTCGCGTCCAGCATGGCGGAACAGGGACGGGAACCGAACCACGATGTCTGGCGGAAGCTTCATGAAACTCGCAGCGATGATTGGCTGCGCTGCAATTGCGGCCCTGTTTGCGGGAGCCGCGAGCGCGCAGGCGCCGACGCGACGGGTCTGCGATCCCAATAATTCGGAGAAGGTCTCGCTTGCCGCTGTTGCTGCCGATCCGGCCGCCTTCATGGGCAAGTGCGTGCGGGTCGAGGCGATCTATTCCAACGAGCGGCTCTATGCCGATCAGGATGCGATCTACGGGCTCAATGCGAAATCGATCGGCGGCTATGTCGACGGGCAGGGCGATCTTACCGGCTTCTGGACGGGGACGTTCACGGGTCGCGTCGCGGACTGCGCGAGGGCGGAGGATGATCTTCTCACCGGCCTCTTGCGCTCGCCGGGCATCAGCCTCAACTACCGCACGCTCGGTTGCCTTGCCCCGGAGGGGCCGTTCCTTGTGTTCATGAGCCAGGGCGAGCTCAAGCCTTCGAAGCTCACGCGGCGCCTGCCGGGGGCGAAGGGCGCGGACCTTGCTGTCGCGCCGGAGAGCTGGGAGCATCGGGGCGAGGTTGCAGGGCTCGCTGGGGAATTCGGCGCCGCCTTGCAGGCGAGCGACAAGGCCGCGCTGAAAAGGTTCGTTCGGAACGATTATGCGATCGAGCAGTTGATCGCGGGCGAGGGTACGGCGATCGATGCGCTGAAGACGGCTAAGCCGCGCGAGCTGAAGATCTTCACGTACGGGGCTTCCTCCTCGGACATGTTCTCGAGCGAGGCCTGTTACTGCCTCACAGCTGATTGCGCCAAGCGCTGGCCGATCGCGCGGCGCGATGCGGACAACCAGAAGAGCCGGCCCTATGCCTGCATCCGCATCGACGGCGTTAAAGAGGGCGGGGGATGGACGTACACGCTCGACCCCTCGCGCGATTTCGATGGGCTGCCCGAGCCGGGGCGATAGAGGCATCGGATTGCGTCCGGCTTAGTGAACCGAAGGCGTGCGGGGGATTCGGGCTTTCGGCATTGACACTCTTGTGTGACGGGCAGCTGCAAAGGCGCGGATTTGGCCGGCGACCGGGCTGGCCAGCGGAGCGCAGGAGCTCAAGGGGCGCCACTGCCGAGGATGCCAGTTCCTTCGGGTATAGAGTGGTGACGCTTAAGCATTTATCCAGCAGAAGTGAAAAATCAGCATCCGCTGGATAAATCATGTCTGTTCGCATCGACGGCGTGAAGCAAGCCGGGGGGTGGACGTACACGCTCGACCCCCCGCGCAATTTCGACGGGCTGCCCGAGCCGCGCTACGCCTGTGGCTCGCTCCTAGTTGAAGCGATAGCGTATCCCGAGCGAGAATGCCGACTGCTGGTTCTCGATATCAAGCGTGCCGGGGAAAAGTCTGTTGTCGAGGCTGACATCCTCAGCTTGCCGATAGGCGTATTCGCCATAGGCTTCCCAGTTATTGTTGAACCGATAGGTCCCGGCCGCTTTGAGCTGCCAGGCAAACACGGTGTTGTCACCGTTGATGATGCCGACGCCCGAAGGGCTGTCGTCGACATCGACCTTGGTGAAGCCCACGCCGGCCCCGAGACAAGGCGAGAAGGAACCGCCGAGGTCGAAGTCACAATAGGCGTTGGCGAAGAGAGAGGTTCTTGATGTCGCCGCGACCGTCGGCGACGACCTGCCCGACGGTGACGCCAAGCTGCGTTGGCGAGCCGGTAAGGACGGCGGCATCGACCCCGTTGCTCACGTGCTCATGGATCGGAAAAAATGAACTCTGCTCGCCCGCATCTGATCTATTGCGGCGCGTGCGCGGATTTGGGGCCGACGCCTCGCTCCGCCGGGTATGGGGGGACGGGGCGGATGCGATGCGTCGGCCTGGCGGCCGGTCCGGGGGAAGGGGGCTGTCCGAACCAGCGCTATGTCGTACGCGCCGAGGCGCCCGGTGGATCATGGCGATTGGTTTTGGCAGGACCGTTGATTTTGCCGGGCAAAGGCGGCCGCTTCACGTCGATGTGCTGAGACGTCGCAGGCACGCGAGGAGAGCCAGCTTCGTAGAAGAGACATGAGGCAGGTCGATGGATCGCGTCTGGCGTCAGCGGTCGGGGCAGGCGGTTGCGCCCTCGATCCTGGACCGTTCCGGAGCCTGACTTAAAGACGACCCAGGCGAGGTTGCGGTGACTGACAAAAGGAAGGCCGGCGCGCGCAGGATCCTCAAGGCAAACCTGCCCGTGAAGATCTGCGCGCAGTGTAATCGTCCTTTCGCATGGCGCCGGAAATGGTCGCGCGACTGGGAGAATGTGAAGTTCTGCTCGGACCGCTGCCGGAACGGCTGAAGCGCTCGGGGCGCGCGGGCTCTGTCCGATGGCGGGGAGAGCGGCTTTGAAGATGGTGGCGGGGGCTAAAGCCCGTAGGCCTTCGCCATCTCCGGGTCCTTCGCCGCGACCTGCCTTGCGAGGTCGACGATGACCTTGGCCTGCTTCCAGGTGGCGTCATCCTGCATCTTGCCATCGAGCATCACGACGCCTGTGCCATCAGGCATCGCTTCGAGGATGCGGAGGGCGAACTTCACCTCGCCGGGCTCGGGCGAGAAGACGCGCTTGGCGATGTCGATCTGGCCGGGGTGGAGCGACCAGGCGCCGGCGCAGCCCATGAGGAAGGCGTTCTTGAACTGCTGTTCGCACGCGGCAAGGTCGGCGATGTCGCCGAAGGGGCCATAGAATGGCTTGATGCCGGCCTGCACGCAGGCGTCGACCATCTTGCCGAGCGTGTAGTGCCACGGGTCCTGCTGGGCCGAGATGCGCACGCGGCCTTCGACGGGATCTTCGATCACCTTGTACATTGGATGGCCGCCGCCGACGCGGGTTGTCTTCATCGCGCGGTTGGCGGCGAGGTCGGCCGGTCCAAGCGAGATGCCCTGCATGCGCGGGGAGGCAAGGCAGATGTCTTCGACGAGGGCGACGCCCTGGCCAGTCTCGAGGATGGCGTGGAAGAGGATGGGTCGCTTGACGCCCGCCTTCGCCTCGAGCTGGGCGACCAGTTGGTCGGCATAGTGGATGTCCCACGGGCCTTCGACCTTGGGCAGCATGATCACGTCGAACACATTGCCGGCCTTGGTGACGATCTCGGTGACGTCGTCGAGAAACCAGGGGGAGTTGAGCGGGTTGACGCGCGTCCACAGCCCCGTGCCCTGTTTCTTCCAGTCGAGCATCTTCGCCATCTCGATGGCGCCGGCGCGGGCGGCGTCCTTGGCGTCAGAGGGAATGGCGTCCTCGAGGTTTGCGAGGATGACGTCGACCTTTGCGGCCATCTCGGGAGTCTTGGAACGGACTTTCTCGTTATGGCCCGGCACGAAATGGATCATGCGCTCGAGGCGAACGGGCAGCTCCCGCATCGGCTCCGGGGCGCCGATCGCCAGCGGCTTGAAGAACTGGCGGGGGGTTCGCGTGCTCATGGTGTCGTTCCGGTCTCAGCTTGCTGCAACGCAGAAACACCGGACACGGGCCGAGGGCAAGACGCCTTTTGGGAAAGCTATGGCCAATGGGACGGCGAGCGGGGATTGCGCGTCGGCAGGGCGCACGCAGCCATCTCCGCAGCCGGGTCATCGGCAAGGATGGTTAAGCCGCCTGACGCATTGCGTGGTCCGAAGTGGGAGCAGCGTTGCGGAGCGGGGCAAACCACACTCGCGCAAGCGCTGTCCTCGCACTAGTCTGCCTTCAACGGGAGATCACGGGATGGCGGGGTCAGGTGCAAGCGTAACGATCCACATGGCGGCGAGCCTCGATGGCTTCATCGCCCGCCCGAACGGCGCCACGGACTGGATGGAAACGTCCGACGTCTATGAGCGCGGCGAGGACATGGACGATGACTATGTCCGTGATTTTCTCAAATCGATCGATTGCTATGTCATGGGGTCGCGGACCTACGAGACCGCGCTGGCGTTCGACGCCAAAGGTCTTGGCTGGGCCTATGGCGAGAAGCCTGTCTTCGTGCTCACGACGCGCGCCTTGGCCAGGCCGCGCAATACGGTTGAGTTCGTGTCGGGCGATCTGGCTCACCTGATCAACGCGCGGCTCAAAGCGCAGTTCGCCAGCATCTGGATCGTAGGAGGCGGGGCCGTCTGCGGCGAGGTGTTGCGGCGCGGCCTGGCGGACGAGGTGCGCTATTCGATCCTGCCGGTGGTCATCGGCGATGGCGTTCGCTTTTTCGAAGGCCTCGATCGCGACGTTGCGCTGCACCTGATGGAGGTGAAGGCCTACAAGAGTGGCATTGTCGCCTTGCGGCACTCTGTTCAGCGCGTGGGCCCGGGCGGTTGAGCGGCGCAAGGGTTGCGGGGAACCGTGGTTCGTGCGGACGGTTACTCCGGCGTGAGGGCGCAGGAAGGAAGCAGCCATGCACAAGAACACGATCTGCATCTGGTATGACAGGCACGCGGAGGCGGCGGCGCGGTTTTATGCCAGCGTGTTTCCCGACAGCGAGGTGAGGGCGGTGCACCGGGCGCCGGGGGATTATCCCTCCGGCAAGGCGGGCGATGTGCTGACGGTTGACTTCACCGTCTGCGGCATACCGTGCATCGGATTGAATGGCGGGCCGGCGTTCAGGCAGAGCGAGGCGTTCTCGTTCCAGATCATGACCGAGGACCAGGCCGAGACCGACCGGTACTGGAACGCGATTGTCGGCAATGCCGGGGCGGAGAGTGAGTGCGGCTGGTGCAAGCATCGTTGGGGCGTCAACTGGCAGATCACGCCGCGCACGCTGACCGAGGCGATGGCGAAGGGCGGGGATGAGGCCAGGCGGGCCTTTGGGGCGATGATGATGATGAAGAAGATCGATGTCGCCGCGATCGACGCGGCCCGGCGGGGCTGAGGTGTTCACGTCTTGGTGGTTCACGGGCGGGTCAGGCTTGCGCGGCGGGGCGGCTTGTAGGTGAATGCGCCACACTAACAGTCAGCCGTGTCTGGCGGCGGTGTCTGGAGGAAAGCATGGGCAGGTTGGCGAGGTCCCTGGGACTGGCCGTGGCGGTTGCGGCGCTTGTCGGGCCGGCCCTGGCGCAGGCGGGAACGGACAAGCCGAGCTTCGATGGCGTGTGGACGAATGCGTCGGGCACGCGGCTCGAGCGTTCACAGCCCTATAGCCAGCTTGTGGTGTCGAACGAGGAAGCGGCGGCTGTCGCCAAGGCGGCCGTCGAGCGTGCGAAGGCGGCGAACGCGCCGACCGATCCAAATGCGGGCGCGTTTAAGGATGCTAACAGCCAGGCGGGCTACAACGCGTTCTGGACCGATCCGGGCATCGGGCTGATGACGGTGCGCGGCGAGGCGCGCTCGTCCCTGATCACCGATCCCACCGACGGGAAAATCCCGTTCATCGATCGCGCGAAGTCGCTGGCGCTGCCGATCCGCGAGGGCGTCGAGTATCGCTCGGGCAAGGGGGCGTATGAGGGGCCGGAAGATCTGCCGCTGCGCGAGCGCTGTCTGATCGCGCAGAGCGATGGCGGCGGGCCGGTGATGCTGAACGGGCTCTACAACAACAATTACGAATTTCATCTGACGAGCGATTATCTCGTGATCGAGGTGGAGATGGTGCACGATGCGCGCATCATCCCGATCTACGCCTCGGCGGAAAAAGCGCGCGCCTCCCACAAGCCGGCGGCGATCACGCCGTGGCTGGGGGATTCGGTGGCGTGGTGGGAGGGCGACACGCTGGTCGCCGAGACCAAGAACGTCCATCCGGTGCAGGCTTCACGCACATCGACGCCCCTGTCGCTGCAGGGCACGGTAACGGAGCGGTTCACCCGGATCAGCGAGGGCGAGCTGCTCTATCAGTTCCGCGTCGAGGATCCGGTGCATTATTCGAAGCCGTGGTCGGGCGAATATGTCTTCAAGCCGACCAGGGGCGTGCTCTACGAGTATGCCTGCCATGAAGGGAATTACGCGATGGCGGGAATTCTTGGCGGCGCGCGGTTGAAGGAAGCCGAGGCGGCAGCGACCGCGAAACCGAAAGCGAAGAAGTCTGGGCGCTAGGATCGCGTTGCGAACCAGATGGTGTGGCGCGGGCCCTTGCCGTTGCTGCGCGCGCGGACGGTGGCGTCTTCCGTCTTGTAGCCGGATGCCTGCAAGCGGCGGGTGAAGGCTGCATCGGGTGTCGCTGACCAGATGGCGAGAATGCCGCCGGGTTTGAGCGCGGCCTTTGCGAGGCCAAGGCCCTTCATCGCATAGAGACCGTCATTGGCGGGGCGCGAGAGGCCTGAGGGGCCGTTGTCGACGTCGAGCAGGATGGCGTCGTACTTCTTGCTCGAGGCTGCGATCTCGGCGGCGACGTCGCCTCGCACGATGCGGACGCGGGGGTCGTCGAGGCAGCCGGCGGTCAAGTCCGCCATGGGGCCGCGGGCCCAGTCGATGATCTCAGGCACGAGTTCGGCGAGGGTGATCCTTGCTTTCGCATCGAGCCTGGCGAGGGCGGCGCGCAGGGTGAAGCCCATGCCGTAACCGCCGATGAGGATGTGCGGCGAGGCCGTCTTGCGCAGACGCTCGCAGGTCATTGTGGCCAGGGCTTCTTCCGAGCCGCCGACGCGGCTGCTCATGAGTTCGATGTTGCCGGCCATGATGATGTGATCGCCGGCATGGCGCACGAGGCGGAGCTCGGCGCCGCCGGGTACTTTTGCGCTGGCGATGAGCTCGCGGGGTTTCATGGGGGCGCCTGCAAACAAAAGGCCCGCCGGTTCCGGCGGGCCTTGGTGTCGGATGCTCTCGCTCCGGTCAAGCGACGGACGGCGCGGTCTGCGTGATCCATTCGGCGAGCTTGGCCTTCGTCATCGCGCCGGTCTTCATCGAGAGCAGCTTGCCGTTCTCGAAGATAAGCAGGGTGGGCAGGCCGCGGACGCCGAACTTGCCCGGCGTCATCGGGTTTTCATCGGCGTTGAACTTCACCAGCTTGGCCTTGCCTTCGAATTCGCCGGCGAGCTGTTCGAAGGCGGGCATCATCTGCTTGCACGAGCCGCACCATTCGGCCCAGAGGTCGACGACGACGGGACCCGTCGCGTTCATGACTTCGGCATCGAAGGTGTCGTCGGTGACTTCCTGAAGCGCCATGCGCGTATTCCCCTGGTGAGTTGGTAGTGGCCGTTGGTGCTAGCCGGCGACCGATGGCGCGGATTCCTTGAGCCACTCGACCATGCGCGACTTGCTCATCGCGCCAAGGTGCGTGGCGGTGACGTTGCCCTTCTCGAAGATCATGAAGGTCGGCAGGCCGCGCACGCCAAAGCGGCCGGCGGTCATCGGGTTGTCGTCGATGTTGAGCTTCACGACTTTCACCTTGTCGCCGAGCTCTTCAGCCAGGGCTTCAAAGTGGGCGGAGACCTGTTTGCAGGGCCCACACCATTCGGCCCAGAAGTCGACGATCACCGGCTTGTCCGCGGCGAGAACGTCGGCATCGAAGCTGTCGTCGGTGATGTTTGAGACGGTCATGGACAAAGATCCCTAGAAAACTGGCTCGCCTCAAGTGGGGTCGGACCGGCCTCCATTGAACAGAGCCCCGCTAAACGGAGGGTTCACGGGCGCACCCTTCAAAGGATTTGGGCCCTGAGCGCCCTGTCCAGCGCGGAGGGGGGTATTTCCATGAGTCTTGGGCCATCTGTCCAGACCAGCAGGCACCTAATGGGACGGTTCGGCCAGCGCTGCGTCAACACGGCGCGATAGGCGGCCAGCTGGGCGATATAGGCCTCGCCGACGCCGGAAATGTCGGGCGGCGAGGGACGATCCGTCTTGTAGTCGACGATCAGGATTTCGGCGTCGGTGACAACAAGGCGGTCGACGCGGCCGGAGATCGTGTCCTCGCCGATCCTTCCAATAATTGGCGCCTCGGCGCGGCCGCCCGGGGAGAAGACTGAGGCGAATGCCTTGTCCTCGAGGACGCCCAGCGTCGCTTCGAGCATTTCCTTGCGCTGGGCGGGGGTGAGGTCGGGCTGTTTCTTGAGGTAGGCCTCTGCCGCCTTGCGGCGGGACTTCGGCGGGAGTTCGGGCAGGACTTCGAACATCATGTGGATGAGCGAGCCGCGGCGCAGGCGCTCGGCGCGGCCTGCCCCGAAGGGCGAAATGACGGGCGGCTCCAAGGCGGGCGACAGGTTCGAGGGCGAGAGGATGCGGCCCTTGAATTCGAGCGTGATCGGGCGCGTGAGCCAGGCGGGGAGTTGTGTGGCCGAACGGGCGGCGATGGTGGCGGGGATCAGGCGTTCGGGCGTGGGCCCGAAGCGGAGGATGGGGCGGTCACCGTCCTCAACTTCGTTGGCCGCACCGGCGGCGAGGAGGCGCTGCATCGCGGAACTGGCGACAGTGTACCACGAGGTCTCTGCGTGGCCCGCGCTTTTCGGGTGGCCGGCGAAGGCGCCGCAGACGATGAGGCGGTCCTGTGCACGCGTGAGGGCGACGTAGAGCAGGCGGCGGTGTTCGCGCAGCGCGCGGGCTTCGGCGACGGCGCGCAGCTTGGCGCTGAGTTCGATATCGTTCGATTTCGAGCCTGCCCAGATGGGTGCGCCGTCTTCGGTCACGAAGACGCCGTCGCGTTCGCCGCGATGGGCCGAGCAGGTATCGGGCAGGATGACAATGGGGGCTTCAAGGCCTTTTGCGCCATGGACGGTCATGACGCGAACCTCGTCCTGGGGGCCGGAGAGTTCGCGCTTCACCTCGCCGCCGCGGCGCTCGATGGCGTCGAGGAAGAGCTGGAGGCTGGGCGCATCGCCCACATCGAACGCGGCGGCGCGGTCGATCAAGGCCGTGACGGGCTCGCGTGCAGGGCCGCCGAAGCGGGAGAGGATCAGCTCCCAGCCGGGGCGGGGGAGGCCGACGCCGCGTTCGAGCGCGTGGGTGAGGAATTCGAAGGGCGGCTGGTGGCGGCGCTCAAGCACGTTTTCGAGGAAGGCGGTGATCGGGAGCCTGGCTTCCTGCACGGCGGGCCAGAGACGGCCGGTGCGCGGGTTGGCGATGGCGAAGAGTTGCTCGTCGTCGAGCCATTTCAGTTCAGAACCGTCGCCGGCGGCGACGGCGGCGAAGGGACCTTTCAGGATCTCGGCGAGGGCGAGATCGTCTTCCGGACAGAGCGCGAAGCGGACGAGGTTGAGCAAGTCCTGCACGGCGAGCGAATCCAGGAGCTGGATGCGGTCGGCGCCGGCGACGGGGATGTTCTCGCGTTTCAGGGCCTGAAGGATGCCGTCGAAGAGGCCGCCAGTACGGCCACGGACGAGGATGAGGAAGTCGCCGGGGCGGCAGGGGCGCTGTTCCTTGCGATCCCACACGGCGGCGCCGGCGTCGATCTCGCGGCGGATGAACTTCGCGATGCGCGTGGAGAGACGGGCCTTGGGGCTCGCGGCGGATTCCTGCCCCTTGGGCGCGGTCCATGGTTCGGCGGGTTCGACATCGTTCTTCGGTTCGAGCGGCCAGAGTTCGACCGAGCCGGGTTCGTTGCGGCGGAAGGAGGTGTGGCGCATCGCGTCGGCCGTATCGGGCGGCGCGATGGTGAAGGGGGCGTCGGGCGTGAAGACGTCGGTGTCGAAGACCGCATCGACATAGGCGAGCACTTCCGGCGAGGAGCGGAAGGACATGGCGAGGCTGGGGATCTCGTGATCGACCTCGGCGGTTTCGGCGCTGTCGATGAAGCTCTGTTTCTGGAGGAGGAAGAATTCCGGGTCGGCGCCCTGGAAGGAGTAGATCGACTGCTTCCGGTCGCCCACCACGAAGAGCGTGCGTTGATCGTCGCGGACTGCGCCGTGGCCGGAGAAGATGTCGGCGGTGAGCGCTTTCAGGATGTTCCACTGGGCGGGGCTGGTGTCCTGCGCTTCATCCAGGAGGATGTGGGAGATGCCGCCGTCGAGTTTCCATAGCACCCATTCGGCGGCGTGGCGGCGGGTGAGAAGGCGCGAGGTGGTTTCGATGAGGTCGTCGAAGTCGAGACCGGCGCGAGCGCGCTTGCGGCGGTCGAATTCGTCGAACAGCGTGTCAGCGAGGCGGAGGAGCGCGGCGGAACGTTCGAAGAGGCGCGCGGCGTTGAGGGCTTCAGCGACGGCCAGGATGCGGAGCGTTTCCGAGCCTTGCGGGGTTTCCACGTCGAACAGATCGATGACGACAGGATGAGATGTGGCGACGCCCTTGCTGAAGACATAGCTTCGCGATTTGAGATCACCGTCCTTCTTGAAGACGACGCTGCGCAAGGCGGTGAAGCGCGCATCGGCGGGTTGGTCCGAGAGGACGGTTTCGATGAGAGCGGCCTGTTCCTGATCGCGCTTGCCGCCTGAAGCAAAGGCGGTGAGGGCGCGCCTCAGCGCCTCGCGCGGAAGGTCGGCGCCCATGGCCTGATCAAGGAGTGCGTCGGGTCCCGCCGCAGGCGCCTTGAGCTTCTGGCGGAGCGTGTCGACGGCTGCCTCGATGCCGCCGGCTGTCTCTATGTAGCGCTGGATGGCGGCGCGGCGGGGGAGCAGGGCGCGGACAGCTTCGAAGCCCTTGCCGCCGCCCGCTTCGGCGGCGAAGCGGGCGGCTTTAACGAGGGCGGTGTCGCCGCGTACGACGCGGCGGCCCATGGCGCGGAAGGCAGCGTCCCAGATGTCGGCGGCGTCATCGTCGTCGAGTTCGGAAAAGCCGGGCGCGATGCCGGCCTCGAGCGGGAAGCGGCGAAGGACGCGGCCGGAGAAGGCGTGGATCGTTTCGATGCGCAGGCCGCCGGGCGTCTCAAGCGCCTTCGCGAAGAGTTCGCGGGCGCGGCCGATATCGTCATGGTCGTAGTCGGTCTCGGGGCGATGCTCGAGGCTGGCGAGTTCCTTGCGCAGTCTTGCATCGTCCATGACGCACCAGTCGCCGAGGCGGGCGAAGAGACGGGATTGCATTTCGCTGGCGGCCGCCTTGGTGTAGGTGACGCAGAGAATGGAATCCGGTTCGACGCGCTTCAGCAGCAGGCGGGCGACGCGGTCGATCAGGACTTTCGTCTTGCCGGAGCCGGCATTGGCCTCGACCCAGGCGGAGTGGGTGGGCAAAGCAGCGAGGCGCTGGCCTTCCGAGGCTGCGGCATAGTCGGGCCATTCATGCCATTCTTGAATTGTAGAACTGGGAGGCAATGTCATTCCTCGCCTCCTTCATCGGTGGTCCATTCGGCGCGGCGGGCGAGATTGTCGTAGTCGGAGACGGACCAGGCGAATTCGACGCGCGGCTTGGAGTAATAGGGCTGGGCGGGATCGGCGTACTGCTCGATCAGGTGTTTCAGGCCTTCGAGGGCGGCTTCGGCGATCTGCATCGTCGTGCCGGTCTCGAATTCCAGCGGCTGGCCGTTCTTCTCGCTCATGGTCTGGGCGCTGAGCGACATTCGGAAATAGATCAGCTCGGAGGTAGGTGCGGGACCGATATGGCCAAAGGCGCTTTCGCGCGCGATGGCGGCTTCAAGGGCGAGCTGGGGTTCGAGGCCGCGTTCGACCTGTGGCGCGGTCTTGGGCTGGCCGGTCTTGAAGTCGACGATGGCGAGCGTGCCGTCGGAGAGTTTTTCGACGCGGTCGGCGGTGGCTTCGAGGATGACGGGACCAAGAGAAGATCGGAAGGTGATGTTAGCTTTCTTCTCGGTCGCAAAGTCGATGCGGTGGTGTTCGCGCTCAGCGGACCAGCGCAGATAGGCCTGGCCGGCGCGGAGCCAGAGCGGCTTTTCAAGCTCAATGAGTTCGGGCGGGGCGCCGGCTTCGGTGAGGCTGGTGGTGATCAGTTCGTCGATGGCGCGTTCATTGTCTTGTCTCTCGAACGTCTCGACGGCGAGGTGGACGGCTGTGCCGCGCTCGCGGGCGTCGATGTCCTCGGCGACGCGGCGGAGCGGTTCGAGTTTCAGGATGCGGCGGGCGTAATCGGCGTAGGGGTCGCGGATCAGCGTGACGACGCGGCTGGGCGAGAACTTGTCGAGGCGGCGCTTGTCGACCGGCGGCCTGGGCGTCGGCATTTTCGCGGGCGTGACCTTGTCCGCGTGGCGGAGGGCGTGGGCCCAGACGAGCGGGTCGTGGCCGGGCTTGGGCTTGAGGGCCTGCTCGGCGGCGTCGCGGCCATCGAGGCCGCCGGCGGCGAGCGTGCGGAGGCGCCAGAGCCAGCGCGAGGCGACGGCGGGCTTGTCGTCGACGCGTTTGGCGCGCAGTAGGATGACTTCGGGCGCGTTGGCCATCTGGGCGAAGTCGTGCGCGGAGAGGCCGATGCGTTCATCCGGATCGGGCAGGCCGAGCTGCTTGCGCAGTGTGCGGTTGAGGAAGGCGTCGGCCGGCGTCGGGCGCGGCCAGGAGCCTTCATTGAGGCTGGCGAGGATGACGCGGTCGCGGCGCTGCAGGCGGGCCTCGAGCGGACCCCAGATGGCGATGCGGGGATGTTCTGGCGCATCGGGCGCGGCGGTCATGCGCTGCATGACGGTCTCGGCGAAGTCGGGGAAGTCGTTGACGTCGATGAGACCCATGGCGTCGGAGAGTTCGCCGAGCTGGGTGATGAACTGTGCAGCCTGTGCGCCGGCCTTGCCGCCCCAGATGTGGGCGCCGCCGGCGATGGCTTCGGCGAGGCGGCCGATGGCTTCGGCGGCAGCCTTGCCGTCGATCTGCGCATCGAAGAAGGCGGCGCGGGCGGGATAGTGCAGTCTCTCGATGTCGCGCACGAGGGCGGCGCAGTGCGGGCGGGGTTTCTTCCTGCGCTCTTCGTCCTCATTGTCGTTGCGTGGGTTCTCGAGGCGGTCGGCGAGGTCTTCGAGCCTCGCGTGGCGGCGGGGGCCGCGGAGGGTTTCGCGTTCGATTTCGCTGACGAGTTTGTGCAGCACGTCCGGCGAACGGCCGATGCTGGCGAAGGGGTGTTTGAGGACAGCGAGAAGGCTGACGGGTTCTGCCGGGTCGCGGACCCAGCGGCAGAGGAGCAGGAGAAAAGCGCCGATCTGGCAGCGCGAGAGTGGCGCGCCGGAGGACGGCGCGATGTCGAGGCTCCAGCGCTCGAGGATCGCGGCGACGCGGCGGGCGAGCTGGGATTCTGGGGTAACGAGGGCGACGGTCTGGTCGGGCGTTTCCAGGGTCTCGCGGAGGAGGAGGGCGGCGACGAGGGCTTCCTCGCTTTCGTCTTCCGCCTCGATGAGGGAGAGGCCGTCGAGGGCTTGCGTCACGAGATCATGCGGCTTGGCGGGCGCAGCGAGATGCGCGAGGCGTTCGGTCCAGTCTCGGGTTTCAGTGGCGGGGGCGAGGGCTTCGTTGAGGAGGCGGCGGCGGGCGGTCTCGCGCGGGGTTTCTTCGCTGTTGGGCCAGGGACGGACGTCAGCCGGTTTGAGCTTCAGCCATTTCAGCGTTTCGCCGAAGGCGTGCTGCGGGTGGCTGGCGGCATCGGCGACGGCGGCCCAGCCTTTGTTGGTGAGATCGGGATCGAGGCCGGGAAGGACGATGAGGCCGCGCGGGAGTTTGAGCACGGCGCCCATCAGGATGCGCGTGGCGGCGCCTGTGCCGGTGGACCCGGCGATAATGACGGGATGATCGGGCTGTTCGTTGCGCCAGCGGGTCTTGAGCGCTTCGGCGGCGGCGAGGCGGCGCGTCTGCGGATCGATCGCGTCCTGTTCCTTCAGATAGTCGGGCCAGGCGTGCATGACGATGTCGAGGAAGTCGGCGGAGACCTGCCAGTGTTCGGCGAGATTGGGGGCGAGTTCGCCAGAGAGGGCTTTCAGCTTGTCCCAGTCGGCGCCGCCGGCGAGCGCGGCCTGGTCCATGAGGGCTGCGAGTTCGTCGGCGGCGGCGAGGAGCGAGGCGGGCGGAAGCTTCTCTTTCGTTTCGACGCGACGCCAGGCCTGGATGAGACGTGCAAGCGCGCCGCGGCGCTTTGCGGCGGACAGGGCGGGCGGGAGTTCGAGCGCGTCGGGGCCGAAGGCGGCGATGCCGTCTTCCTCGTCGATGTCGCCGAGCGTGCGGATGTCAGGCGTCAGGAGCGTGCCGCCCATGGCGCGGTAGAGCGCATGAGCAAGCTCGCGGGCGGCGCGCTGGTTGGGCGTGAAGATCAGGGCGTCGGCGAGGCGTTCGGGATTCTCGCGCGCATGGGTGGCGTCGATGAGACCCTTCGCCAGCTCGTCGAGGAAGAAGGACGAGCCGGGGAGGGAGAAGACTTTCGAGCCTTCAGCGAAGACGCCCCCAACTGCAGGTTTGCGCGTCAGCTTCCGGGCCCCATCGTTTTGAGGCGCGCTTCGGCTTCATCGCGCCCGGCGGGGTCGCCGACGTGCATCCAGAAGGGGGACATCACCGTGCCGTAGAGGCGGCCGGCGCGGCCAAAAGCGTTCCAGTAGGTGTTGGCGGAGAAGGGCTTGGCTTCATAGCTCTTGAGGAGGTCGGCGCGGGTGATGTGCGTGCCGGCGAAGACGTAAGGCGCGGTGGGCTTCTCGCCGCGGCGCTGCACGTGGCCGTCATGGCCGAGAAAGAAGTCGCCTGGGCCGCGAAAGCCGAGCGTGGCGTGCATGTCGGCGAGGAGCAGCAGCGCGTCCATTTCGTTCGGGTCGTAGGCCTCGGCCATTTTCGCGAAGGTAGTGTCGCCTGGCGTCGCCCACGTGACGTCGGTGTTGACGACGAAGAAGGGATCCTGCCCAAGGAGCGGCAACGCCTTCACGACGCCGCCGCCGGTTTCCAAGAGAAGCGCGCGCTCGTCGGAAATGACGATCTCGATGTCCTTGCGTGTCCTGAGGTGCGCCTCGATCAGGTCGGCAAGGTAATGGACGTTGACGATCGCGCGGGTGACGCCCTGGGCGACCAGCTTGTCGAGCACGCGGTCAACGAGGGTGCGGCCGGCGACTTCGATTAGCGGCTTGGGCAGCTTGTCAGTCAGCGGCTTCATGCGCGTGCCAAGGCCCGCCGCGAGCAGCATGGCGGTGGTGATCTTCATGCAGCGACCAGCAGATGCGGCGCCACGGCTTCGACGAAGGCGCGGGCTTCGGCCATCGTGGGATGGCTCAGCGTCTCGTTGAGCAGGCCGCGCAGGCGGGGCTGGAACTGGTCGTAGCGGGGTTTCTTGTCGCGCGTCACGAGGCGCGCGAAAATGCCCATGATGCGCATCGTGTTCATCGCGCCGAGGACCGAGAAGCGCTCGTCGAACGCGGCGCGCGAGCCGCCCGTGCCATCAAGATAGGCGCGGATCGCGGCTTCGCGGGCTTCGCGCGAGACATCGCGGCGGGCGTCGTGCAGCAGCATCGACATGTCCCACTCGCCCCAGCCGAGGACGGCGTCCTGGAAGTCGAGCAGGCCGACGCGCTGGAGGCCGGGGCGCTGCGGCAGCCAGATGAAGTTCTCGGCGTGCGTGTCGCGCAGGATGAGGGCGCGCGGGAAATGTTCGGCCATGCCGACGAGGTTCTCGCGCACACGCTCCCAGCGAAGGCGCGTCTGCTCGTTCATGCGCATCTGGAGATCGCGCTGCGGCATCCATTCGACGAAGAGATCGACATTGGCGGAGAGGGCGAGGTGATCGTAAGGGAGGATCGGCCACTCGCCGCCGCGATAAGGAAGCTTGGACGGCGCCTCGGCGCGGTGGATGGCGGCGAGGACTTCGCCAACGGCGGCGTAGAGCTGGCTCTCGTCGGCGCCGCGGCGGATGGTTTCGGCGAGCACATCATCGCCAAGGTCTTCGAGCAGGGCGAGGCCTTTGGCGATTTCCTGGTCCATGACTTCGGGCGCCGAGAGGCCGAGCGTGCGCAGGTATGCCGAGAGCGCGGCGAAGGCTTCGACGCGCGAGGCGGCGAGACGCGAGACAGCGTTCCAGCCGAGGGCGATCCGTTCCTCCTCGGTGGCTTCAGGCGGGCAGGGTTGGGATTCGAGCGGCGGTGCGTCCATCAGCATGGACGTTTCGGTCTTGCGGCGCAGGCGCTCATAGCGGCGGGTTGAGGCGTCCTGGTTCAAAGGCGTGCGCGCGGCCTCGCCCCAGCCGGTGCGGGTGAGGAATTCCTGGATTTCACTGCTACGCAGGTTGTTATTCATTGCTTTGGGCGCCAGTCGCCATCGATACGCGCACTCCAGTCGTCGAGGTCCACAAGGCGGGCGATTCGGCCCGCCCCGATTCGTTCAGGGCCCCCGAAGCTTAGCCGAACTTCGAGCCTGGCGTGGGGAAGATCACGACCCAGTCTTTCGGGCCATTCGATGAGCGCGAGCCCATCCACAGCCTCTTCCAGTCCAAGTTCCCGCGCTTCGCCGGGTTCGTTGAGACGGTAAAGGTCGAAATGCCAGATCGGGAAATCGGGCCCCTGATAGGTCTGGACAAGCGTAAAGGTGGGGCTGGGCGCCTCAATTCCCGCGCCCATCACATGCTGGATCAGGCCGCGGGCAAGCGTCGTCTTTCCCGCGCCAAGATCACCGTAGAGCGCAATGACATCGCCTGGACGCGCCGCCGCGCCCAGCCGCGCGCCGAGGGCGGCCGTGGCGGCGTCGTCAGACAGGTCGAGCGTGAGCACGCGGTGCGTCATTGCGTGAAGGGTTTGATCGCTTGAATAGGGCGGATATGCGTCATTCCGCAAAGGCGTAGCGGGCGTCAACCAATTGCGCAGAAGAGCAGGTCGGTAAGCGAAGCGCTGAGCCCAACAGTGTTCTTCCGATGGTGACGTGGCCGTTAGGCGGACCTAAGACCCCGGGGATTGTTGCACACGCTTCTCGAACCGGTCGGGAAATGCAGGCGTCTACGCTTAACAAGGCGTTCAGGAGGACGCTGGACGGGGTGTTGGGTTGCTCATTGGGCTCAGCATTGACCGGCCGGTCAGACCTCGCCTCGCACGTCCGTGATCAAGAAATATCCTGTGCGGCAGTTGAACGGGGCGATCGGCCTTCCCATCGTCTCAATGCGGACCGGGCCCCTCTGGCGTGCGATAGCGGATTGCTGCGCGCACGCGATGTCGGACCGCATCGGGAGTTCCCGGTGTAGGCTCGGTGTCGTATGTCCTCCAGGCCGCATCGCTCGCTCCCGACAACCAGGTACGGGAGCAAAACATGTCACTGCGAAAGATCCGGGCCCTGCTGTTTCGTCAGGGCGTCATCCGAGAAGCAATCGAGTCAGAGCAAAGGCGGCCGATGCCCGACAGCATCAGGCTCTTGAGGCTGAAACGTCTCAACCTTGCCCTCAAGGACCAGCTGAGCCGCCTGGCGGCGGCCCTGGAGCCAGTCATGAAGCCAGTCATGGAGCCGGCGAGGGCGCCCGCCAGAAAGCAGGCAAGACAACGGGCTCTGGCGCAGGCGCCCGTCAGTAACCTGCCCCATCGCCGTGGGACGACGTCCTATCGCAGCTGAGCAAGCCGTGTCGTGGCCAGGCGGGCCTAGGGCCCCGCCTGGCCATTTGCATGGCCGCTTTCGCCTTTGGCCGGCTTCCAGGTGAGCGCGTTCAGGTGAACGCGTTCGCCGGGCCGGCCCCAAGGCGGAGCAGCTGTCGGCATGAGGCCGGATCGTTTCTTTCAACACAACTCTAGTCGCGCGAGCGCGTGGGGGTTAGTCACATGTCCATCGATATCTTTGCGGAGTTCGCCGGCCAGCCGATCTGGCTCTGGGCGGCTTTTCTTGTCCTCGTCGGCTTCGTCCTCTTTCTCGACCTTGGCGTTCTCAACAGGAAGGATGGCGTCATATCGCCCGCGCGCAGCGCGCTGCTGTGGGCAGGATTTGCAACCTGCGCGATCGCCTTTGCCGGATATGTCTACTTCTTCTATGAGCCTGATCCGGCTTTTTACGCTTCGCCCGACAATCTCAATACGCAGGCGACCGTCCAGTATCTCACGGGATATCTTCTCGAGACGGCCCTCGCTTTCGACAATATTTTCGTCATCGCGATGGTCTTCACCTTCTTCGCGGTGCCGCCGGCCTATCAGCATCGGGTCCTGTTCTGGGGGATATTAGGCGCGATCGTTTTTCGTGCGCTCTTCATCGGCGCCGGCTCGGTTGTCGTCACCCAGCTGACCTGGGTGCTCTACATCTTCGCAGCCATCCTCATCGTCAGTGGCGTCAAGATGATCCGGTCCATGAAGGAGGAGCACAAGGCGCCGGATGCAAGCGGCATCGTCCGCCTTGTCGAGCGCGTCGTTCCGGTGACAAAGGATATCGTCAATCACAATTTCTTCGTGCGTCGCCCCAATGCTGCAGGCAGGCTCGCACTCTTTGCAACGCCGCTCTTTCTTGCCCTTGTTACGATTGAAGTGGTGGACATCATCTTTGCGATCGACAGCGTGCCTGCAATCTTCGCTGTGACGCGCGATCCCTTTATTGTCTACACATCGAACATATTCGCGATCCTGGGCCTGCGCTCGATGTACTTCATGCTGGCCGCCGCTGCTGATCGTTTTGTCTATCTCAAGGCAGGTCTTGCCGCCGTTCTCGTGCTGATTGGTTTCAAGATCATCTGGAATTTCGGTCTCCATAAAGAGCTCGATCTCGTACCCTATCTCGAAGCTCACTGGTCGCTGCTTGCAACGCTCGTGCTCGTCGGCGGATCGGTGCTGGCCTCGCTCTGGAAGACGCGCGCCCCGACGCCCGGAAAGGCCGCGCCGTGAGACGTCTTCGGCAGCAAGGCGGCTCGCCTGGCGAGCCGCCTTGCTGCCCGGCTGACAGGGGGGAGGGTGCGCCCCAAGCGATCCATCTGGGATCTCCTTGCGTAGAAAGGCGCAAGGAGATCATGAGATGCGCAAGTTCAGCCTCGCCCTGCTAGGCCTCACCCTCATTTCGGGATGCGCGACCAGCCATGTCGAGGAGCCGTCTTTCACGCTCGCGCAGACGATCGCTGAGTTGGAAATTCGTGATTATGCGCCAACCATCGTCGCCGAAGTGGATGTGCCCGGCGATGCGCTCGGCTCGCGCTTTTCCGGCTTCTACCCGCTTGCCGACTACATCTTCGCCAAGGATCGCGGCGGGGCGGAAATCGCAATGACGGCGCCGGTCACGCAGGCGCCGCGCGAAAAGATCGCGATGACCGCTCCGGTCACCCAGCAGGGCGACGCGGACGGCTGGCGCATCGCCTTCACGATGCCGGCGTCCTATTCGATGGCGACGCTCCCTCAGCCCGCAAATCCGAATGTGCGGCTTGAAGAGCAGCCGGCGCGCCGCATGGCTGTCATCCGCTTTTCCGGAACCGCAGACGATGCCGTCATGCGCAGGCAGAGCGAGCGGCTCCTGGCGGCCGTGTCCCGTGCGGGCCTGCAAGCCGTCGGTGCGCCGGTGTTTGCCTTCTACGATCCGCCATGGACCCTTGCCTTCTTCCGGCGCAACGAGGTCATGGTCGAAGTCCGGCGCTAGGTTAAGCTCCGTTTAGCCGGCACAGGTGGCCTGTTTTCGTGGAGCCGCCATGCTAAGAGGCGGGCTTCTCGGGAAGGGAACCGGATGGCGGACGCTCCCAGGCGTGTGGTGATCATTGGCGCAGGACAGGCCGGCGGGCAGGCGGCGTATTCGCTGCGGCAGGCGGGCTATGATGGCGCGATCACGCTGGTGGGCGAGGAATCCGCGCCGCCCTATCAGCGGCCGCCGCTGTCGAAGGCGTATTTCAAGGGCGAGATGGAGGCCGAGCGGCTGTTCCTGAAGCCTCTGGATTATTACGCCGAGCACGGAATCGAGCTTATCACCGGCAAGGCGGCGAGGCGGATCGATACGGCGGGCAAACAGGCCGAGCTCGCGGACGGTACGCATCTGCCATGGGACAAGCTGGTCATCGCGACGGGCTCGCGGCCGCGGAAGCTACCCATTCCGGGCGCCGATCTCGAGGGCGCAACCGAGCTGCGGACGCTGGCCGACGTGGACCGGCTGAAACGGTTCGCTGCGCCGGGCGCGAAGATGGTGGTGGTCGGCGCTGGCTATATCGGGCTCGAGGCGGCGGCGGTTGGCCGGCAGCTGGGACTCAATGTCACCGTGCTGGAGGCAATGCCGCAGGTCTTGTCGCGCGTGGCCGGGCCGGAGATCGGGGCCTTCTATACACGCATCCATCGCGAGGCCGGGACGGACATCCGTCTTGGCGTGAAGCTTGAGGCGTTCGAGGGGCTGGGACGGGTAAGCGGGGTCAGGCTGGCGGGCGGGGAGGTCGTGCCGGCGGATTTCGTGCTGGTCGGCGTCGGCGTGCTTCCGAACCTCGAACTGGCGAAAGATGCAGGAATCGCCTGCGCCAACGGCATTATTGTCGACGAGCACATGCGCACGAGCCATCCGGACGTATACGCAGCGGGCGATGTAGCGTGGCGGCCGCTGGTGCATTACGGGCGCGAGGGGCGGCTGGAATCGGTGCACAATGCGATCGAGGGGGGCAAGATCGTCGCCGCCGCCATTCTGGGCGCAGCGCAGCCTGTGCTGGAAGCGCCCTGGTTCTGGTCGGACCAGTTCGATCTCAAGCTGCAGACGGCGGGATTGTGGACGGGGGCCGACCAGACGGTCGTTCGGGGCGATCCAGACAGCCGGGCTTTTGCGGTGTTTTACCTTAAGGAAGGGCGGTTGATCGCGGTCGATGCGGTCAATTCAGCGCCCGAATTCATTGTCGGAAAGAAGCTGGTTGCGGCGAAAGCGGCGGTTGCGCCCGGCGATCTAGCGGATAAATCCATCTCGATGAAGGATATCGGCGCGAAAGCGCTGGCCTAGTCTGTCTGCGTTGTATGTATGCAAGGAGCGGCGCGAGCCCCATGCCCAAGATCACGTACATTGACTCGTCCGGTACGGAGCGGACCGTCGAGGGCAAGAACGGGATGACCGTCATGGAGACGGCCATCAAACACAACATTCCGGGCATCGACGCCGACTGCGGCGGGGCGTGCGCCTGCGCCACCTGCCATGTCTATGTGGACGCCGCCTTCACGGAGAAGGTAGGCAAGCCCTCGGCCATGGAACAGTCGATGCTCGACTTCGCGGAGAACGTGAAGGAGAACTCGCGGCTCTCCTGCCAGATCAAGATCCGGGACGATCTGGACGGCCTGAAAGTGACGACGCCGGAAAGCCAGCACTAGCGCGCTGGCTCGCGGCTAGTCGCAAACGCCCTTGCATCCCAGCGACTTGAGGCGCCTGTCGAACCTCTGCACGGCGGCATAGCCGTCATCGGCGACTTTCTGCCATTGCGGGTCCATGAGCGCGCGAATGGGGCGGACCTGGCCGTGCGCGTCCTCGAACAGCAAGCCCGCCTCGATCAGCTGGTTGATCTTGCGGCGGACCGTTTCGCGCGACAGGCCGGTCTGGTCGGCAACCGCGAGCCGGGAGATGGAGCCGCGGAATTCATCTGGCGGTTCGGCTGCATCCAGAAGGTGGAGCGGCGCGTTGGGCCCGACCAGCAGCGGGCGCATTGCGGCGGCGTTGACGGCGCATGCGATCACGATGCTTTCGTGATCAAGCCCGGTCGCCTCCCTGAGGATGTGCATGAGATCAAGCAAAAGCTCGAGCCCGGCATAGGCGCGCGGGCGTGTCTCGCGGGGGATTCGGGCAGGCTCTGTCATGCCGGAAAATACCAGCGGAGAGGTAAGGAATGAAGCCCCGCAGAACAGGGTTCACGTGATCGGCGCTGGCGCCCTTGCAGCGTTGCGCGAACGTCAGCCGGCCAGGCGGTCGATCTCGCTCAGGATATCGTCGAGGTCGTGTTCGGCTTGGGCCGTCCCTTCCTTCGGCGCGCGCGGCAGGTCGAGCCCATCGTGGCGGGACATGGCGCCCAGCACTTTCGACATTTCGGCGAGCAGGGCGTCGCGGTCGACCGGCTTCGAGGTGTAGCCGGACATGCCCATCTTGAGGAACCGCTCGCGGTCGCCGCTCATGGCGTCGGCGGTGAGGGCGATGACGGGAATGGCGGCCCACATGGCGCCGGAGGTGCGGATGCGGCCGATGGCTTCCTGGCCGTCCATCACCGGCATGTGGACGTCGAGGAGGACGATGTCGAAGGTTGCCTCGCCAAGGCGGGCCAGCGCCTCGACGCCGTTCTCGGCTTCGACGATGCGCGCCTCGAAAGGCGCGAGGAGGAGGCGGACGACCTTTCGGTTGAGCGCATTGTCGTCGACGACGAGAACCGAGAGACCGGCGAGGGAGGATGTGTCGATTGCGGGGCGCGCCTCGGCGGCCTTGCTGATCGCCATGTCGGAGGAGGCCTCTTCCGCCATGAAAGAGAGCGTGAATGTCGAGCCTTCGCCTTCACGGCTTGTCAGCGTGATGTCGCCGCCCATGAGGCGCGCCAGCTTGCGCGAGATGACGAGGCCGAGGCCGGTGCCGCCGAAGCGGCGCGTGGTCGAATTGTCGGCCTGCGAAAACATCGCGAACAGGCGGCTGGCGGCGTCCTCGGAAATGCCGATGCCGGTGTCGGCGATGCGGATCACAGCCCGGCCAGCGCCGTCCTCGTGAGGCTCCCAGCTTGCGGTGACGGTGACGCCGCCCGCCTGCGTGAACTTGATGGCGTTGGAGACGAGGTTCGACACACACTGCTGGACGCGCGTCGAGTCGATGCGGAGGCGGCGCGGGACATCCGCGTCGACCGCGAAGGTGAGATCAATTGCCTTGGCCTGCGCGTTCGGCGCGTAGAGACGCTGCACGCGGCCGAGCAGGTGGCGGAAGTCGATCTCTTCGTGGGAGATCTCGACCTTGCCGGCCTCGATCTTCGAGATGTCGAGGATGTCGTTGAGGATGGCGACAAGCGTCTTGCCGGACTCGCGGATGGTTAAGACCATCTGGCGCTGTTCGGGGCGGAGGTCCTGTTCCTCCAGCGCCTGCGTCATGCCGACGACGCCGTTGAGCGGCGTGCGGATCTCATGGGACATGTTGGCGAGGAAGGACGATTTGGCTCGGCTCGCCGCCTCGGCCTCCTCGCGCGCTTCCTTGAGCTCGCGCTCATGGGCGAGGCGCTTGCGCATCCGGTCGCGCGCGACGAAGAAGACGCCGGCGATCAGGAGCGCCAACATGATGATGATGACGTCGGCCGTCCAGCGGAAGGATGTAACGGCGCGTGCATCGCCGTCTTCGAGGAAGTCGGAGTTGGGGCGGCCGCTCCACAAGAGCCAGCTCCCGCGCGGATTGTCGCCATCGACGCGATAGACGCCGGAATAGAGCAGGGAGGGATCGACCGCGCCGGCCTTGGCGTAGGCGAGTGAGGAGCGCTCGACGCCCGAGACTTCCGAGAGCGCGAGCAGGCCGTGCGCCGGATGCAGGAGGACATAGTTGCGGTCGGGCAGGTAGCCGCTCAAGGCTTTCATGGTGATGACGGCGGTGACCATGCCTTTGAGCTTGTTGTCGAGGCCGTAGAAGGGCACCGAGAATGCCGTGCCGCGCAGGTCCGCATAGGACGGGTCGAGGCCGGGGAAGCCGTAGCCGCAGGTGGTGATCTCGTCGGAGGCCAGCATGGGCCGCTCGATATGGGCGCTGCCCGAGGAGCGGAATTGCCGCAACCAGTCGAGCTGCTTCATGAAAGCCTGGTATTCGGCGATCTCGGTTTGAGGCGCGGGGGCGTTCACAAAACGCAGCGCGGACGCGGTGGCGGGCGTTTGGGCAGAGGCCAGACCGGTGGCCGGATGGAAGCTCATGACGGCCATGTCGGGCAGGCCGGTTGCCGGATTGCGCTGTTGAGTATCGAAATCGGCGAGGACGACATGAACCTCTGCGACATCAAGATCCAGGGCGAGGTTCCTGGCCATCTGCTGCACGGCCTCGAACGTTGCCCCGCCGATCGCCTTCCCGGGCGATGCATCGCGGACGCCAGGCAGGAAGCCGATGGCGCGCAGGCCCTGTTGCAGCTGTTGCATGCGGGCGCTCACGAGATTGGCGACGCCCTGGCTTTCAACGTCGGAGCGATGACGGAAGTTCTCGACCGCCCCGGCCCAGTCGGAGCGCGACTTGGCCTCGACGCCCCAGACAAGGGCCGCAGCTGAGAGGGCAAGAACACCAAGCGCGCCGGCGAAAACCCAGCGGCTCTGGCGGCTATCAGGGCGGCGGCCCGAGGACGCCACAGAGAGCGCACGCCTCCATGCACGCATGTCGAAAGGAAACCGCATGGTCTGCCGTTCGCCTCGCCCTGATCCCCCTGTCATAGAACTTGAAAAATGTTGCGGTCGGCTTAACCCACAGGGAAGACCGGGAATTTTTGTGAGAGCCGCCGCAGCGTCACCGGTCGACTATCTACCCGGCAGAGACAGTTGCGCGAAAACGGGCGCAACGCTCCCGTCCAACCTTCGATGGTTTTTGGTGTCGGCAAAGCTCGGGCGCGGGCACGTCCGCCTGCATGCGCGGGAGGGTGAGACGGCGCCGGCCCGGCCCATGAGGAGGCCCGCTGCTGTCGGTGAATGCGTAAGGTCCAGACCTGACGCTCCTGCGGACTGGAACCCATGCTCCGCACGCCTCAACCCCGTTTTGGGGCGCCCGCGGGCTAGGCGGGAGAGGTCGCCTGCATTATCGCGGACAGGCCGGGCCGTCCCCCCAACCGAGGGCCCGCAACGGAAGGGCGTTCCGCAAGGGGCGCCCTTTTGCATGGCAGCCTCGGCCACGCAGATCGGCGGATACCGGACGCGGACGACCCCGTTCAGGCTTGCGGCGGCGAGGATGACCGCCCTCAGCAACATCACGCCGGATCGCAAGGCGCCACAGGTCGCCCGGCGCGATGTCGAGGTCAGAACATTTCAGGAATCGGGTCGGTCAGGAATCAGGCCGTCAAGGGTCTGAATCGTGTCGTGAACGGCTTGCATGACCGAGCCGTTTGGGTTTCAAATTCGCGCACGTGGAAGGCGAATTTCTGACCGGGTTATCAGAAGATGCTTGCCGGCCTTGCAGGGGTGTTAGCCGTAACGACGCAGCTGGGCTGTGGAGGTCCTCCCCAGCCTGCGCAGGGCGTTGCGATTGACGTTGGACCGGTCGACACCTCGAAGGCCTCGCTCAGCGGATCTGAAACGCCTGTGGCCAAGCCCGATCCCACCTTCCCCGATCATGAACCTGTGCTGCAACCCATCCGCCCGTTCGGGCCGGCGAGCCTTGGCGAGCCATCGACAAGCGCACGTTTCAGGCTGCGGGAGCTGGCAACGCCCTCAGCGCTTGCAGGTCCTGGCGGCAATCGCTGGGGCGGCGAGGTCTCCTTCGCAGCGCCGTCGGAAACGACTGGCCTCGGGTTCGATCTTTCGTTCACGCCCAGGGCGTCGATTGCGCAGGATCGCGCCGGCAACAATGTCATGACGACCGGCGCAGAGTTGAAGATGGGCCTCAACCTGGCCGATCGGGACCTGCGCGGATCAAACGCGGCGGCGCCCTCCTGGTATTTCTTTGTCGGCGCCGACAATGAGGCGCTGGTCTGGAACTTTGCCGATCAGCGCGCGATGGACGGGGCATCCCTGCGGGATCAGGCGACCGTCGGAGATCTGCAGACCGGCATCGCGATGTCGACAGGCGAGGGGGCGCAGCTCTCGCTCGGGCTGGTCGAGCGCAAGCTGGAGTTCAATGACATTGGCGGCGACCAGGACGTCAACAAGCGTGAACGGTTCGCAGCCCTAAGCTTCACGCTTCATCACTAGCGAGCCGGCGCTCTTAGCCCATGGCTTTCCGAACGCCGCGCTGATCGCGATGGCCCTGCCGGCGAGAGATCTTCCCAGCCAGTCTGAGCGATGGCTTCAAGGCATTCCTCAACGCCCTGACGCCAGCCAGACATTACGATGCCGTACGTATCAGCAATCCCGGTTCGGTCGAGGACGGAGTTGGCGGTACGGCTGGTCGATCAATTCCCATGCGCCGGCGACACCCAGGACGAGAGAGCCGCAACGCTCCTTGAAGTTCGCAATGGCGCCCGGCAATGCGCGCAACATTTGTTGCTCAAGGCCTGCGAGCGCTGCTGCTTCAGCATTGATGAGCCTTGGCAAGTCAGGGCGGATGGGCCAGAATTCATGCGGGTAAGGGGGGACTTCATGCAGCGCATCGACAACATCTTCGTATGGTCCATGATTTGCGCCACCATCGTCCTGGTGGTTTCGTGCGCTAGCTAGCTTGATGGCGCGATCGATTTGAGCCCGGGACAGACAGGGCTCTTGATCGCTCTGCCCCACCGATGGTGAGGCGTTCGGGGCTGCTGGATCCGCATTAACGCCACGCATACCTCTCTTGAGGAGGATCTCCCCTGTCGCGCAACAGCCTCGGGGATAAGCGTCATGACCGCCTTGCGGTCGCCCGGCCCATCGGTTTCCGAACTCCGGTTCATGTCCTCCTCGATTACGCATGTCGGCAGCACGCGTCGCCTCAACCGCGACAGCATCCTTGAGCGAAGTGAAACGGGCCTCTGGGCCATCGCCGACGGCATGGGCGGAGATAACACGCCAGGCATCGGGTCGGCTGCCATCGCGCGAGCGCTGTCGCGTATTGAGCCCTTTGACTCGCAGTACTCCGGCCGTCGCGCGACTAGGGCCGCGCTTGGCGATGTCAATGCAGCGCTGTTCCAGCGCGCCAGGGACGAACGACTTGGAAATATCGGCGCCAGCGTGATCGTGCTGCTCATCCAGGAAGGACAGTATGCATGCCTCTGGGCGGGCAATTGTCGCGCCTATCATTATCGCGACGGCGCGCTTCGCCAGGTGTCGAGCGATCATTGCATCGAAGAGCCGCGTGCGGATCGCTCAACCAGCAGCTACCGGCCCATCCTCACCCGTGCGATTGGCTCAGCTAGCCGGCTGGAAATTGATGCAGTGGGCGGCGGCATCCAGGCCGGCGACCGGTTCCTCCTCTGTTCGGATGGCGTTGCGGTGATTGAGGAAAGCCAGCTCGAACAGATCGTATCTCATGAGAAAGCCAGCAAGGCGCTCGCTGAACTCGTGGAGAAGGCGCTAGAGATCGGGGCAAGCGATAATCTCAGCGCCATTGTCGTGGAGTGTCACTGAGCCGGGCTGGCGCCCAAGAGCGGTAGCGTGTCATCGCGCCTGTCTCCTCCACTCCCGGACAGGATCAGTCGAGCCGCCAGCCACCTGCGGCGATCTCTTCGACGCATTCTTCAACACCCTGTCGCCAACCCGGCATCACAAGGCCATAGGCCTCCGCGATCCGGGTGCAGTCGAGAACTGAATTGGCCGGGCGTTTTGCCGGTGTTGGATAGCCGGAGGTGGGGATCGGGTCGGCAATAGCGGTGGGTCCGCCGCGCACCTGGGACGCTGAAAAGATGAACTCCGCAAACTGCCGCCACGAACACGGATCGCCTGATCCTGACAGGTGAAAGACGCCCGTGGGTGCAAGCGGGTCGAGGATAAGCCGGGCCGCCACATCGCGCAGCGCGATCGCAAGATGGAGCGCGTAGGTCGGGCGGCCGATCTGATCGGCGACAACGTTGATATGATCGCGTGAGCCGGCCAGTCGCAGCATGGTGCGCACGAAATTCTTGCCCTGCGGGGCGTGGACCCAGGAGGTGCGGAGGATGACATGGTGCACGCCGGATGCGGCAATGGCGGCCTCTCCAGCGAGCTTGCTGGCGCCGTATACTGTCTGCGGATTTGTGGGATCGGTTTCGACATAGGGCGTGGTCTTGGCGCCGTTGAAGACATAGTCCGTCGAGATGTGGACGAGCGGCGCGCCGGCGGCGAGGCAGGCGGCGGCAAGGGCTGCGGGTCCCTCCGCGTTGACGGCGTGTGCAATGGCAGGCTCGCTTTCGGCCTGGTCGACGGCGGTGTAGGCCCCGCAATTGATCACCACGTCAGGGCGTGAGGTGATGACGGTCGTGCGCAGCGTGTCCGGGCTCACAAGATCCGCCCTTGGACGGCCGACGACTTCGATCCTGAACTCCGGATCATCGAGGTCGGCGAGCGCACGCGCGACCTGACCGCTGGTTCCGCCGATGACAAGCGCCTTCATGCCGTGTGTCCCTGCCGGTCAAGACATTCTTACGCCGTCCGATGCGTGGACGTCGACAGGTTTCAGATCGCCTGGGGTCCTCTGGCAATGCGCTCCGCTGCAATCGGCATATCGAGCGAACTTGAGCTTGTTCGGCTCTTGGTCAGCGGTCTCGCTAATCGGCCCGGAGCAGTAACGATTTGCGATCGCTACCCGAAGATCTGCACGGCCAGTACCAGAAACACCGTTGCCGCAATCCAGCCCACAAGGCTTTCAAGCCTGAGCGGGGTCGCTCGCAGATTGTGTCGGAACGCAGCTATGCCGCGCAGCGATGTGTCCTTCGTGGGCGTCTGCACAGCACAGAACGCAATCCCGTCGGGATCCGCAGCAACGTCACCGACAAGCGAATTGCTGGGGAAAAGCAAACCCCTCCCGTCCGTCTTCAACCGGCGCTTCGACATTGCAATGCCTCGTAGGTCCCAACCATAGAAATTCAGGATGACAGGAATCCAACTTCGGGAGGGACGGCAACCCCTTAGGGGTCGGAAATCAGGCCAACCCTAAATAACTTGCCCCTTGTCGTCGCGGAGACACACGCCAAAAGCCGGACGGCTCACGCATGTTGATCATTTGATCAGGGTAAACCCGGGGTCATTTCGGAATGCAAACACGGAGCTCAGAATCGGCTGCCCTAACCAATTGCGCTGACGAATCGGAATGTACGTTTGGGCTGCTTTTCTAGAGCAGGCCGAGCCGCGCCGCGCCGTGACCGGCCTCGCGCAGCGGTCTCCACCACCAGTCGTTGGCGAGATACCAGAGCAGCGTGCGTTCAATGCCGGTGTCGAAGTTCTCCTGCGCGCGCCAGCCGAGTTCGCTTTCCAGCTTGGCAGCGTTGATCGCGTAGCGATGATCGTGGCCGGGACGGTCTTCCACGAACGTGATGAGCCTGCGGTGAGACGCGTGTGATGGTGCGTGCTTGTCGAGCAGGTCGCAAATGCGCTCGACCACAGCGAGATTGGTGCGTTCGTTGCGACCGCCGACATTGTAGGTCTCGCCCGGGCGGCCTTGCTCGACAATGCGAATCAAAGCCCGTGCATGGTCATCAACATAGAGCCAGTCTCGAATGTTCGAACCATCGCCATAGACAGGCAGGCTCTTTGCCTCGAGCCCGTTGAGGATCATCAGCGGGATGAGTTTTTCCGGCAGGTGATAGGGTCCGTAATTGTTCGAGCAGTTCGAGATCAGGACGGGCAGGCCATAGGTGTGATGCCAGGCGCTTGCGAGATGGTCTGACGCCGCCTTGCTGGCGGAATAGGGCGAGCGCGGATCGTAGGCGGTCGTCTCTTCAAAGAGGCCGGTTGGACCGAGCGAACCGTAGACCTCGTCGGTTGAGACATGGAGGAAGCGGAAGGCGTCCCTGCGGTTGGCCGGGAGGTTCTCCCAGTAGCCACGAACAACCTGCAGAAGGCGGAAGGTTCCAACAATGTTCGTTTCAATAAAGTCCGCGGCGCCGGTGATGGAGCGATCAACATGGCTCTCTGCGGCGAGGTGAAGGACGGCGTCGGGTTCAAACCCGCCGAGGGCTGCCGCCATTGCCTGATCATCGCAGATGTCGGCCTGATGGAAGGAAAAACGCGGACTGCTTTCGATGTCGCGCAGCGATGAGCGGTGACCGGCATAGGTCAGCTTGTCGAGCACAAGGACATCGTGGTCCTGGGCGACAGCAAGACGCGCAAGCGCCGAGCCTATGAAGCCTGCCCCGCCTGTGACGATCATGCGCATGGGCGACTACTCCGCCTGTTCGCCATATCGAAAGTGCGCCGGCAGATCGGCCAGGATCGGAAGGACGGCATCCTTGGGCGACAGCGTAATGTCCTTTTCCGCGATCCCCCAGTTGATGCCAAGCGCTGGGTCATTCCATCTGACGCCCCGGTCGTGAGGAGCGCTGTAGTAGCTGGTAACCTTGTAGATGACCTCACAGCCTTCCTCGAGCGTGACATAGCCGTGCGCGAAACCCTTCGGTACGAAGACCTGCTCGCCTCCGGCCTCTGTCAGTGTCGTCGACACATGCCGGCCAAAGGTGGGTGAGCCATGACGGATATCGACCGCGACATCGAGGATGCTGCCGCGTACACAACGCACCAGCTTGTCCTGCGCGAAGGGCGGGAGCTGGAAGTGCAGCCCGCGCAGCGTGGCTCTGGAGGTTGAGCGGGAATGATTGTCCTGCACCCAGTCGAGCGGCCCGGTCATCGGCTCCATCAGCCGGCGCGTGTAGGTCTCGACAAAGAAGCCGCGATCGTCGCTGAAGCGCTTCGGCGTGAAGACGAAGACGTCCGGGATCTCCAGTCTCTCAAACATACCGTCCTCGATCGTGCGGCAGTCAGGCGCCAGACGCACCGGAAGCTTCCGCAACAATCCGGAGGAGGTACTGGCCATACTCGCTCTTGGCGAGCCCCTTCGCCATCCGGTCGAGTTGTTCGAGGCCGATGAAACCCTTGCGGAAGGCGATTTCCTCGAGACAGGCGATGCGCAGGCCCTGGCGTTTCTCTATTGTCTGAACGAACTGGGCAGCTTCAAGAAGGCTGTCCGGGGTTCCGGCGTCCAGCCAGGAGAAGCCGCGCCCGAGACGGATGCAATCGAGCTGGCCCATGTCGAGATAGGCCTGATTGACGTCCGTGATCTCGAGCTCGCTGCGCGCCGATGGCTTGATCGATGCGGCAATATCGAGGACCTGGTTGTCGTAGAAGTAGAGGCCGGTGATTGCGTAGTTCGATTTGAAGGCCTTGGGTTTCTCGTGAAGTCTCACCGGCTTTCCGAAGGCGTTGAACTCGACCACGCCGTAACGCTCCGGATCGCGGACGTGATAGGTGAAGACACTTGCTCCCGACGTCGAAGCGTTAGCGGTCGAGAGGTGTTCCTCGAGCCCGTGACCGAAGAACAGGTTGTCGCCAAGGATCAGGCAGCTGGGGTCTCGGCCCACGAACTCGCGGCCAATGATAAAAGCCTGCGCCAGCCCGTCCGGACTTGGCTGCTGCGCGTAGTGAATATTAATGCCGAACTGCGATCCGTCGCCCAGGAGCTCCGAGAAGGCGCGTGCATCACGCGGGGTGGTGATCATCAGCACGTCGCGGATCCCCGCCAGCATCAGGACGGATAGCGGATGATAGATAAGCGGCTTGTCGTAGATGGGCAGGAGCTGCTTGACCGTCCCTTGCGTAATGGGATGAAGGCGCGTCCCAGTTCCCCCAGCCAGAACGATTCCCTTGCGAGGCACCTAGTCTCTCCAAACCAGCAAGCATGTGAGTGACCCAGGTTGCCGGCCAAAGCAAGACAGGACGGTCGCCAGGGAGGCAGGGGCGACAGGGGTGACGATGTCGGGGGAAAAGCGCTAACTCAGGCTCTGGAAACCGTGATGACTGGTCAATCACTAGACCATTGGGCCGGGTTGGATCCCAGCTTCCGCTGGAGCGTCGCAAGGACGTTCTCGAGCGACCGGTATCATGGCTGGGTGCTCGAGCTTGTATCGCAGACCTGGGTTGATCCGAACACGCAGAAGAGCATGCTGTGGAAACACTGGCTCACGATTACCGTGCCGAAGTCAGCCTCGAGCAAGACTGCGTTCCTGCACATCGGCGGCGGCCTCATTCACGATCTGCCGCCCGCAGGACCCAACGAGCGGTTTCTCAGTCTGGCGCTCACATCAGGGACTGTCGTCGCGGAGCTCTGGCAGGTTCCAAATCAGCCCCTTCGAACGGAGGAGGGAGCGGGCCGCCTTCTGGCCGAAGATGCCCTCATCGCTCGCCTGTTGTCCCGGTTCTCCGGAGATGATCGCACCTTGCCCCGCTATCCGATGGTCAGGAGCGCGGTTGCCGCCATGACGGCGGTGCAGGAATGCCTCAGCAGATATGAGTCAGAGAAGAACCTCGCAGAGAGATTTGTGGTCTCCGGAAGCTCCAAGAGAGGGTGGGCGGCGTGGCTCGTTGGACTCGCCGATCCTCGTGTGGCTGCGATCATACCTGTCGTCATCAACATCGTGAACGTGCAGGCATGCGTACGACACCACTGGGACTCGCTGGGGTTCTTTTCCGAGGCACTACGTCCCTACGTCGATGAAGATCTGCTTCCCGACGAGATTGCCGGGCCGAAACTGTCAGCGGCGATCGGTATCGAGGACCCGTTCAGCTATCTGGCGCACCCGCGCATGACAATTCCGAAGCTGATCGTGGTTGCGTCCGGGGACGACTATTTTCCATGTGACAGCACTCGCCACTATTTTTCAAAACTCCCCGGACCGAAATTCCTGCGCGTCCTGCCTAATTCGCCGCATTCGCCGGCCGACACGGACGTGAACGAAACAATTGCTGCTTGGCACACGCTGATCGCCCAAAACGGTCCGCTTCCGAAGCTTGAGTTTGATCATAGCGAAAAGGGCTTCATCACCCTTCAAAGCGATAGCAAGCCGGCTCGCGTAGGATTCTGGCAGGCAAACAATCCGCGCGCGCGAGACTTTCGAATTGGCGCTGTTGGCCCTCGGGCGTTTCAGCGCAGCGAAGTCGTCCCTGATGCGTCCGGCAGATTCCGAGCGGGAATTGCCGGGCCATGCACTGGGTTCACCGCCTACTTCATGGAGGCTAACTATGCCGCAGGCGGGAGAAGCCTTTCGGTGACCTCCGAGCTTTGCATTGAGCCTAACATGTTGCCATTTCGCCGATCCTGAAGGGGATGTGTGAGTCCGAAGCCAAAGTCTTGTTTGGGGCACAGTCCTAGCGATGGTGGTTTGAAATGAACGCGATAGTCTTTGCCGGGGTCCTGGGGTTCGTTGCCGGATCGCTTGCACTTGCGGCAGCCTTCTGTTCATCCGTCATCCGACTTCCGCTCCCCGTCCGGATGGCGTTTGCGGGGACCTTGGCGCCCTTCTTTATTGCGGCCCTGACCGAGATTGTGGCTACCGTGGCGCCGGGCGCACCGGCAGCGGTTTCATTTCTTGTTCCCATCTTCGGCGCGCTCGCAATTCTCTTCGCAGTTCTGATCAGATGGCCCATGGCGCTAGTGAGGATCTCGCGTCAGTTGATCCGGGGGTTGCGGCGCGGCGGGCGAAGAATTTGGCCCGCGCTCGCCTGGGTCGGTGTCGGCGTGATGGCCGGGTCGCTTATGATGGTTTTGTCGCACAACCTGGTGCAGCCCGTGATCGGCCATGATGGTTTGATCTACTTGTCTGAAGGACGCGCGATCGCTGAAACGCGGTCAATGGCTGCATTTGACCCGACCGCTGATCCTGCAGCGCGACTTCCTACAACACACCCGCACACCAAGTTGTTCTCTGCCTACCTTGCGAACGCATTGATGACGCCGCCCGGCACGATTGGATATCCCAACGATGCTGCAGCACGCATGGCTTTTCAGGCGACAGTTGTTCTACTTATCGGATCACTAGGAGCCTTGGCGGGGCTTGCGCGTCGGCCAGGGGCAAGCGCAATGACCCTGCTTGCATTCGGTCTCTTCCCGACGTTTGAGTATATCAGCTCAGCCTCTTCGCGCGACGGATTCCGGCTGATACCGATCGTGGTGTTGCTGGGGCTGCTTTATTCGCTGGCCGTCCGACGTCGCTGGTCGTGGAGGATGTGTGTCCCGGTTGGGCTAGTGGGCGCGCTGGCGATCACTGGGCATACCATCAATCTCTATTTCATCGCCCTTTTGGGCGTAGCATTCCTCATCTTTGCTTTGATACGAAAAGCTCGGCTCGCCGACCTCGGTGTCTTGGTCGGCGTCTGTGTTGCGATGGCGGCGTTGCCGCTATCACACTATGCTCGCGCATTGCTCACGTCGGGCAACGCTTTGGGCGACGGAATGAATTACTTCCAGTTCGTCGGGACGCCCTTGCTCGATGCCTGGAAAAAATCTGGAACATTTGGGCTCGCTGATTTGAGCTTGGTCGACTCTGTGGCGAAGCTATGGGGATCGCAAGGCTTGGCACCGGCGCTGGTTACGGCCGTCGCCTTTGTTGGCGTCCTGGCTAGCGTGTTCCTGTTCAAGACAGAGGGGGTGTTTGTTCGCTTTGCACTCTTTGTGACGTGCGTGTTATTCGTGTTTTTCAGTGTACCGCTTTCCAACGTGCTTCGCATGTTCGCCATCGATATAAAGGAGGCATTCCTCGGAAACGACCGCTACCCGTACGTCGCTTTCATGCTGTGCCCCCTGCTCATCGCTTTTGGCGTTCTTGCGCTCGAAGCCGTTGTGCGCAGATTCTCCGGCCGATTGACGGCAGCGGCTGCACTTGCACCGTTGATCGTGGCTGGCGCCGCGGGTTCCTATACAACCATTCAGAAATGGCACTTCTACGAAACGCCGCAGCCTGCAGTCGATGTGGTGAGCGGCGACGCAGTGATTTGTGCGATTGCCGATCGGCTTCCGCAGGATGCCGTCTGGCTAACCGACCGGTACTCTATCGCTTACTACTGCAAACGCCGCCCAATCTTTCTCTATACGCCCGAGGGGCGAGCATTCTTTGCGGCCGTTGACGAGGCGTCAGCGTTGCACCTGTTGGAGGCTAACCGCGTGGGCTTGGTTACGCTCTCCAATGCAGACCCGAATTGGTGGCCATCGACGCCGTTCCAAAGAGCGTTAGTGGCCGAAGCTGCATCCCATGGAGGCGGGTCGAACAGGAAGCTGGGCTACTGGGACGTGTTTCAGCCATCATTAGGCGGCGCCTCCCCCTAGCGATTTCGCAGCATCTTCGAAAGCCGATCCCCGGTGAGCAACAACGGGAAGCGCAGGAAGACATATTCGAACGCCTGCCAGAAGGGTGCGACCACAAGCAAGGGTCCCTTCTTTGGCAGCCTGAGCTTTGCGAGGTCGAGAACCGCGTTGATGAAATGCCGGAGACGTCGGAACTTCTGAAGGCCTTCGTAAACCGTGACTTGCGGCGGCTGGCCTCCGAGCCAGCGCTCGACCTTTGCGTAGGTGGTTGACTGGCGGCGATTGTCCAGCGTGTAGCCCTGAGAGGCCACAACCTCGTCACGGGACAATGACTGTTCGAGGAGAGCGCCGGTCCCTATCATCGCCGCTATCAGGGCCTCGCCGCGCCTTGTACGGGTTATCATGGCGGACCACCCCGCGCCGTTCTGTTCTTGGATCTGCTTGCGGAAACGTGGCAGGTGCGGATCGCCGACTGAGATGTCCGCAAAATCACCGATCTGGTCAGGGCAAATTCGGCATCGCTTCAGCATCCAACCGCCCTGAAAGGCGGCCATGTAGCGCATGATCTTCCATCTAGAATTGCCTTGAATGCGGGGTGCGCGTCTGACTGTGCCGTCCTTCATCGTCACAGCGATCGCACCAGGCCACGGTCCATCGCGATAGCGTATTTCAGCCACCTCGCGTCCGTCGATGCCGAAGGCTTTGAGATACCAAGCAACGCCCTGAAAGGTGTTATAGCCGCCGCAAAAGGCCGATATTACCATGATGGCGCGCTTGCGAAGGTCAGGGTTCTCGCTCATGGCCATGCGGAGCCCAGCTACCTGGCAGGGGAGGCCAACATAGGCGAAGCGCTCCGAACCGTTCAGCAGAGCCGGCAGTTCTCCTCCGAAATTTGGCGGGTGATAAAAGGAGCCATGAGTCTCTACAATCCGCCCGGTCTCCCGTAACCTGACCCCCACACCCTCGCGCTGTCCGGGTACCTGCACCACGGCATAGGCGACCTCGATTGCCCCGCTTGCAAACAGATGACGCAATATGGCTGGGATTGCGCCGCCTGAAGCGGCGCGCGCAAGATCGTCGGCATTGGTCGATTGAACTGCGCGGGTAGCTTGGACAATGCCCACTATGGGATCGGTTGGTTGAGCGCCGAACTCCTGTTGTGAGAGGGCGGGAAGGTTCATCATTGCGCCGGGGCACAAAAACTCACCCGGGGCCAGACCTTCCTTCCAGCCCTTAACATCCGGCCGCGGATGGCCCCGCTTGTCGTCAGCGACCATTGTCACCTCGACGCTAGAGGCCGCCCCGCGAAGTGTGGCCGCACAGATGCCGCAGCCCATGCACTGTCCTTTCCGAACGATTGTGTCGAGGGGATGTCTAGCCGCCATTCGTGTCGTTCTTGCCTTCCACATTCGCCGCGCGTTCGAGGCCCAGCACCTTGGCCATTCCAAATCCAATTGCCACCGCGGCGCCGTCCCCGGCGGTCGACATCAGTCTCGCGCAGAGCGCCACAGCAGCTGCATGTCCTTCTGGCATGAACGCAACAAGCATCAGGATCATCGCTCCCTCCCGTACGCCAAGTCCCGAAGG